>URHT01000007.1 GCA_900547745.1 uncultured Eubacteriales bacterium
ATCGGCAGCAGCCTTTTTTGAACCACTCGCCCAGCGAGTGGTTTTCGATATACAACAAAAGCATGGTGCGGTGATACCGCGCCATGCTTTTTTGCTGCACTTTCACGCCAGCCGCCGCCACCGCCGCGCCTGTAACGACCCGATGACAACGGGTACGTTGGATGCCTTGGCAAATGTCTCCGCCCACGGCGGCGACAGCTCCGCATCATCTACTTGGTTGACATAAATTATATCACACAGTCCCTCGGCGCAGATGACCCGCGCCGCCATCTCCGGCGTGATGGACGCCGACCACGGCGCCCCCGCCAGCCGGGCATAGATGGCGGGACGGTGCGCCGCCTGCCGGATAGGCTGCCCGAAGGCGGAGGCCCCCAGCACGCAGACGGTGCGCGTCCGCTCCGGCGGCAGCACCGGCTCCCACGTCTCGTGGGCCTTGGCGGGCAGGCGCTTGGAGCCGTCCGCCTCCACCAGCACGAAGTCCGCCGCCTGCTGCCAGCCCGCGAAGGCCGGGGCCGTCAGCTTTCCCTCCGGCGTATAGCTGCCGGCGCAGGCCGCGCCGTGTGCCGCCAGCGCCGCCGCCAGCTCCTCCGCCGTCCCGGCAAAGGGATACTGGGGCGGCCGCATGATGTGGGTGGTGGTGGCCAGCAGCACCGTGCCGCAGGGCCGCAGCTCCTCTGCCAGCTGGTACAGCAGGCTGGTCTTGCCGCCGCTGCCCATCACCGCCGTCACGCCCCGTCCGACGCCCAGCAATTCCCGCAGCTGCTCCATGTCCGCACCCCCTTTTTTCCTATTGTAACACGCCATTCCCCGCCCTGCAACGCCAAAAGTGGGGTATTTTCCCAAAAAGAAAGGGAAAACTTGACAAAAAAACCGGATGGTGCTATACTCCACGAGTATTGCTTATTGGTAACAAAAGTTACAAATTATTTCAAAAACTGCCGCCGCCCTGTTTAAGAACCGGGCCGGGCGGCCATACTGCGAGGTACTATGGAACGAATCGAAACTGCAGGCCGGCGCGTCGCCCCCGTACACCGCCGCCCCAAGCTGACCCCCGCTTCCGTGTGCCAAGCCATCCACGACGCCCCTTACTGTCTTGCGCGCCTTGTGCGCCGCGGCGTCCGCGCCGTGGGCTACTGGGTGGCATGGACATGGGACGCGGTGGTCACAGACCAGAAACAGATGTATCACGACTTCCTCCGCTCCCGCTTTGTTCAGGGCTGGCGCGCGTTTCTCCACGCGCCGGCGCTGGTGGGCTTTTCCGCGGCGCTGCGGGACAACTGGCTGGTGCGCCTGACGGCCATGACCACCCTGACGGCGGCCATCTTCGTGGGCGTGTCCCTGACCCCCGCCGCCCCCGCGCTGGACGCCATCTGCGTCCTCGTCACCGACTCCGGGCCGCAGGTGGTGTCGCAGGACACGGCGGAGCTGGATCGTGACTACCTCTCCATGCGCCGCAGCTTGGGCGGCAGCCACGCCATGCAGTATATCCTCCAGTCCGGCCGCACCGTCACGGTACACCACAACGGCCATACCGTCACCGCCGAAGCCCGGGGCGAGCGCCTGCCGGTCTTTCTGGATCGCTGCGGCATCCGGCTGGGCAGCGACGAGATGGTGGAGCTGGATCTCACCGGCGACGAGCTGTCCCTGCGCATCAGCAGCTCTCTGACCTATCAGCACTTTGTAACGGTGGAGACGGACTACGCCGTGGAGCGCACCCCCGATCCCCTGATGGACAAGGGCACGGAGACGGTGATCCGCAAGGGCGTCTCCGGCCACATCATCGAGACGTATGAGGACACCATGGTGCGGGGCGAGGTGGTATCCACCCGCTATGTAGGCGCCAGCCACGACACCTCCCACGCCGAGCTGGTCCGCTACGGCACCCGTGTCTACGAGGTGGCCCGCGACGACACCATTGAGCGCGTGGTGCCCAACGCGGACGGCGAGGGCGGCCTCCTCTACTTCAAGTCCGGCGACACCATGACCTACTCCAGGGTCATGACCTGCAGCTCCACCGCCTATTACAGCGGCGGCGACGGCGGCGCCGCGTGGACGACGGCTGTGGGCGCCAGTGTGGGCGTCGGCACCATCGCCGTGGACCCCAAGGTCATCCCCTACTACACCAAAATGTTCATCCAGACCACCAACGGCAGCCGCGTCTACGGCATGGGCACGGCGTTGGACTGCGGCGGCGCCATCAAGGGCAACATCGTGGATCTGTGGTTCCCCACCTACGGGGACTGCCGCAGCTGGGGCCGGCGCAACGTGACCGTGTATATTCTGGACAAGCGCGCCTCCTGAACCCCATCGCTTACCGAACCGCATAAAAAATATCCCGCAGCGGCGCTGCGGGATATTTTTTATTTCTCCACCGCCGCGTTCTCCCGCAGGGGGCATTGCGCCAGCAGTCCCCGCGCCGCCGGCAGGTACTCCTCCAGCGTCCGGGCCTTGCGGATGGCCTTCCGCTCCCGCTCCGCGCCGTCGAAGCTGCCGCCCAGCCAGCTCCACAGCTCCCGCATCCGGTGCAGCACCGGCGTGTCCCCGGACAGCCGCTGCCGGTAGTCCTCCAGCAGCCGGTCATGGAACGCCGTCAGCTCCTGCCGTGAGGCGGCGCTCCCGCCCCGCAGCCGCCGGCATAGTGCCGGATCGGCCGCAAGTCCCCGGCCCAGCATCACCGCCCGCACCTGCGGGTACCGGCGGCAGAGCTCCTCCGCCTCCGCCGCCGTGAACAGGTCGCCGTTATACACCGGCGCGTCCCGCCGCACCGCCAGCGCCGCTTCAAAGGCGTCCCGGTGTACCGCGCCCCGGTAGAACTCCTTCTGCACCCTCGGGTGGACGATCAGCTCCGACAGGGGGTACTTCTCATAGATAGCCAGAAGCTGCGGCCACTCCGCCGGGTCGTTCTTCCCGATGCGTGTCTTGACGGACACCCGCATGTCCGGCAGCGCGGAAAATATCTCCTCCAGACACCGCTCCAGCTCCTCCGGATAGGCCAGCAGCCCCGCCCCCTTGTGCTTGGCGGTGACGGTGCCGGAGGGGCACCCCAGGTTGAAGTTCACCTCCCGGTACCCCATGGCGTACAGCTCCCGCGCCGCCCACACGAAGTGATCCCCCCGGTTGGTCAGCAGCTGGGGCACGACGTCCCCCTCCCCCTGCGTCACCTCGTCCAGCTCCTTCCGCTGGAACGCCAGATTCCCGTTGGGGGACAGAAACGGCGTAAAGTATTTGTCCGCCCCGCCGAAGATATCCCGCTGCGCCCTGCGCCAGATGTAGGTGGTCAGCCCCTCCATGGGCGCGGCGTACAGTTTTATGTCAATCATCGTATTTCCCCTCCAGCAGCTGCTCCAGCGCCGCGTCCCGCACCGGCGCGCAGTCGTACCCGGCCAGCGCCGGGAACACCTCCCCTACCTGCTCCGGCGCGGCCAGCAGCGCCAGCTTCCGCGCTCGCGGCAGGGTCTTGACGGCGTATTCCAGCCGGGCCGCCGCCGTCTTGCCGCCGCAGCACCACAGCCCCGCCAGCGCCTGAGGCGGATGGGCACGGGTGTACTTTGCGCCCTTTCCCGTCATGTGTAGCGCCATGCGGCGGCGCAGGTCGTTGGTCATCCCGGTATACAGACTGCCGTCCCGGCACACCAGCACATAGACCCAGTACAACGGCTCCGCCCCCTTTCTTCTCCCATCATACCCGATATTTCTTGCATTGGCAACCTCTGTATGGTAAGATACCATGTTGGAAAGCGAGGGATACGATGACCCTTTTTGACTATTATCTCCAATATATGACCGAGGTGTGGGAGGGCAAGCGCCCCGCGCCGGAGGGTATCACCCTGCCGGAGGACGGTGACGAGAGCACCCGCATACAGGCGCTGGGACAGCAGCTGCAGGCCATGGGCATGGCCGCCTTTGTCCGCGCCTGCGCCGCCCAGGACGGCGACGCCCTGCCGGAGGAGCTGTTCACCGAGTGTGCGCCCGTCCCGGATGCGCCCCCCGCCCCGCAGGCGGACGCCGCGCCCTCCGAGCCTGACCCCGACGCCGGCAAGCACGCCTTCGAGGTGTTTCTGGACTGCATCGCCATGGACGATGGACTGGTGCAGTACCTCATCGACGTGCTCAAGCGTATGGATCGCGCCGAGTTCTTTAAGCTGAGCCAGATCACCACCAAGCTGGATCTGGACCCGGAGGAGTTCCTCTACTGGCTGGCCCACCGGCAGGACTACGCCGGTGAGGACGAGCAGATCTGCGCCGCCGTCATGGATGCCGCGCTGCTGCGTCTGGCGCAGGAGGGCCGGCTGGACGTGGTGGCCGCCCTGCTCAGCGGCGACCAGAAGACCTTCGAGGCCCTGCGCTGCGAGGCCCCGGAGCTGGTACACCTGCCCGCCGCCACCTACGACTGGTACGCGCGGCACTATCTGGATCGGGACTATCCCATCCGGCTCATCATGCGCCTGAACGGCGTCAAATTTCCCGAGTGAGGTATCGACTATGCTGGAACAGTACAAAACCCTCGGCGTCAGCGACGCCGTGCTCACCTTCGGCGAGGGCGTTCTCGCCGGCCTGAAAGACCGCTTCGCGTCCATCGACGCCATTGCCGAGGCCAATCAGCTGAAGGTCATCGCCGCCATGCAGAAGAACCGGCTGGCCGCCAATCACTTCAACCTCTCCTCCGGCTACGGCTACGACGACGAGGGCCGCGACAATCTGGAGCGCGTCTACGCCGACTGCTTCGGCACCGAAGCGGCGCTGGTGCGCCCCCAGATCACCTGCGGCACCCACGCGCTGGCGCTGGCGCTGGGCGCCAATCTGCTGCCCGGCGACGAGCTGCTCAGCCCCGTGGGCGGGCCCTACGACACGCTGGAGGAGGTCATCGGCATCCGCCCCTCCGCCGGCTCTCTCCAGGAGTACGGCGTTTCCTACCGGCAGGTGGATCTGCTGCCCGACGGCAGCTTTGACTATGACGGTATTCGGGCCGCCATCCATGAAAAGACCAAGCTCATCACCATCCAGCGCTCCAAGGGCTACGCCACCCGCCCCAGCTTCTCCGTGGATCAAATCGGTGAGCTGATCGCCTTCTGTAAGCAGTGCAAGCCGGATGTCATCTGCATGGTGGACAACTGCTACGGCGAGTTTACCGAGCTGCGGGAGCCGTCCAACGTGGGCGCGGACATGATCGTAGGCAGCCTCATCAAGAATCCCGGCGGCGGTCTGGCCCCCACCGGCGGCTATGTCTGCGGCCGGCAGGACCTCATCGACCGCTGTGCCCGCCGTTTGTCCGCCCCCGGCTTGGGCCGGGAGGTCGGCGCCAATCTGGGCCTGCTGACCCAGCTGTATCAGGGCTTCTTCCTCTCCCCCACCGTCACAGCCTCCGCCGTGAAGGGCGCGGTGTTCGCCGCCGCCTGCTATGAAAAGCTGGGCTTCCGCGTAGTACCCGCCGCCGACGAGACCCGCCACGACATCATTCAGGCCGTGGAGCTGGGCAGCCGCGAGGGTATGGTGGCCTTCTGCAAGGGCATCCAGGCCGCCGCGCCGGTGGACAGCTATGTGACGCCGGAGCCGTGGGCCATGCCCGGCTATGACAGCGAAGTCATCATGGCCGCCGGTGCCTTCGTGCAGGGCAGCTCCATCGAGCTTTCCGCCGACGGCCCCATCCGCCCGCCCTACGCTGTGTACTTTCAGGGCGGCCTGACGTGGTATCACGCCAAGCTCGGTATCCTGATGAGCCTTCAGAAAATGCTGGAGGCCGGCCTCATCTCGCTATAATTATGTAAACTTGCAGAGGTAACTATGCTCCTCCCTAACCACCCTTTTCGACGGCGTCCGCCACCCGCAGCATTCTCCCGGAGATAATATTATGTAAACTTAAAGGAGAATATTATGTGGTTTTGGTTTTCCCTCATCGCGCTGATCTGCTGGAGCGGCTCCGACCTGTTCAGCAAGATCGGCTGTCAGGATGCGGACGATAAGTACAGCCATCTCAAGATGGTCATGGCCGTGGGCCTTGTGATGGGTCTCCACGCGGCCTACGAAATTTTCATCAACGGCACGGAGATCAACGGCAGCATCCTTCTCACTTACCTGCCGGTGTCCCTGCTGTACATCAGCTCTATGACCATCGGCTACATCGGCCTGCGGTACATCGAGTTGTCCATCTCCTCCCCCATCTGCAACTCCTCCGGTGCGCTGGTGGCCGTTCTGGCGCTGGTCACCGGCGGTCTGGGCGATCTGGTACCCGCTCAGCTGGTGGCCACGGCGCTGGTCTGCGTGGGCGTCATCGGCCTTGGCATCGTGGAGGCGCGGGAGGACGACGACCTGCGGGCCGCCCGGCAGGAGGCCAGCAACCATCGCTACGCCAAGTCGGTGCTGGCGCTGGCGCTGCCGGTGATCTACTGCCTGCTGGACGCGCTGGGCACCTTTGCCGACAGCCGCGTGCTGGAGACGCTGAACGAGGACAGCGCCAACTGCGCCTATGAGCTGACGTTCCTGCTGGCCGCTATCGTGTGCTTTATCTATGTGGTGCTCATTAAAAAGAGCAAGCTCGTCCCCAAGCGGGAGGGCCCCAAGTACGTGGGCGCTATCTGCGAGACGGCGGGCCAGTTCGCCTACATCTACGCGCTGGCAGACACGGCCCATGTGGCGCTGGCCGCCCCCATCATCTCCGCCTATTGCGTGGCCTCCGTGCTGTGGAGCCGCCTGTTCCTCAAGGAGAAGCTGAGCTGGCGGCACTACGCCATGATCGCGCTGGTGGTGGCCGGCATCGTCATCCTCGGCCTGTACGATGCATAAAGAGCAAAAAAATTCCCCGACACCTGTCGGGGAATTTTTTTGCTCTTTTTACCGCCCGGTCATGACGGTCATGACCTCCAGCTCCTCCGGATTCAGGGTCTTCTTCATGGCAAGGCCCTCGTCGATGTCCACATTGACGATCTGCTCGCCGCTGGCGCAGATGATACGGTTGGTCTGCCCTTCTGCCAGCAGCTGCACTGCCTCGTAGCCCATGCGGGTGGCCATGACGCGATCCTTGGCGCTGGCGTTGCCGCCCCGCTGGATGTGGCCCAGAATGGTGACGCGGGGATCAAGCCCCAGCTTCTCCCGGATCTCCTCACCCACGGCGATGCCGCTGGCCGCGCCCTCGGCCACCACGATCATAAAGTTGGTCTTGCCGCTGAGCCGCGCCCGGCGGATCTTCTCGGCCACATGCAGGTCGAAGTCGTATGCCCGCTCCGGCACCAGCACCGCCGTAGCGCCCACGGCCACGCCCACATACAGCGCCAGATACCCGGCCCGGTGGCCCATGACCTCCACCACGGAGCAGCGCTCGTGGGACTGCATGGTGTCCCGCAGCCGGTCGATGCATTCCACCGCCGTGTTGGCGGCGGTATCAAAGCCGATGGTGTAATCGGTGCAGACGATGTCGTTGTCGATGGTGCCGGGGATGCCAACCACAGAGATGCCGAACTTGGACAGATCCTGCGCGCCCCGGAACGTACCGTCGCCGCCGATGGCCACCAGACCGTCCAGCCCCAGCAGCTTGCAGGTGTTGGCCGCCTTCTGCTGGCCCTCTCTGGTGCGGAACTCATCGCACCGCGCGCTGTACAGGATAGTGCCGCCCCGGTTGATGATGCGGCTGACGCTGGAGTTGTCCATCTCCATAAAGTCGCCGGCGATGAGTCCGGCATAGCCCCGGCGAATGCCCACGCACTCGATGCCCCGGGCCAGCGAGCTGCGCACTACCGCGCGGATGCAGGCGTTCATACCCGGCGCGTCGCCGCCGCTGGTCAGTACGCCGATACGCTTGACTGCATTGTTCATAAGACCTCTACCTCTTTCCCGTCTGGCGGCGCGGCCCGCAGGCCCGCGTCCCCGTATCTCATATTGTATCACGGCGCGAAGCGCCATGGTAGCATCTGTTGTTTTTTCGGCTGCCCGGCCCCGCCGGGCGGGAAAAACGGCGTGCTCCGTACAATGGCCGCCTTGCGGACATTGTACCATACGTTCGGTCTGTTTGCAACAAGCATTTGCGAAAACTTCTTGGACAAACCGCACCTTTTGTGGTATGATAGAAATGGACGGCCACCCGCCGCCCCTCTATTTTCCCGGAAAGGATGAGTCTCCATGCACCCTCAGTTTGCCGAATTCACGCCCCGCTGGTTCAAGCGGGCCTTTGTCTACACCGGCTCCATCGGGGAGTTCCGCTACCGCTTCAAGACCGACAAGGACGCGGGGCTGCTCCACGCCGCCGTCTACTCCCAGCTGTGCTACGAGCTGGCACGGGACGTTGAGGAGCAGGACTTCCCGTGGGACGAGGACGGCGTCCGGCAGCTGCAGGACTGGCTTCAGAGCCGCTATGAGGCCTACTGCGCCGCCAATCCCTGACGGACACCTTGTATAACATACCATGCAAAAACAGGACGCAGACTGTGATCTGCGTCCTGTTCTGCGTTTTTTACTCCGCCAACGTACCGTCGATATTGACCACCTGCACCGTCAGGGGAATGTCCCTCCCGCAGGCGGCCAGCGCCGTTTTCACCGCGTACTCCAGCCCGCCGCAGCAGGGCACCTCCATCCGCAGCAGCGTCACGGAGCGGATGTCGTTCTCCCGGAGTATGGCGGTGAGCTTCTCGCTGTAATCCGCCATATCCAGCTTGGGACAGCCGATGAGCAGCGTCCGCCCCGTCAGGAACCGGCGGTGGAAATCGCCGTAGGTGTAGGCGGTGCAGTCGGCGGCGATCAGCAGGTCGCGGCCCGCGAAGGCGGGGCCGTTCACCGGCGCCAGCTTGATCTGCACCGGCCAGTTGGTGAGCTGGCCGGGCACGGGCTCCCCCGCTGCCGCCGGGGTCTTGGCAGCCATCTGGCGGATACGGCTGCCGGGACAGCCGCCGGTATGCGCCGCCGCACCGGACGCGGCTCTGGCGGCCTGCGCCGCCTTTACCGCCGCCTCGTCGTAGGCCGGGGCCTCCCGCTCCTCAAAGGTGATGGCGCCGGTGGGACAGGACGGCAGGCAGTCGCCCAGCCCGTCGCAGTAATGCTCCCGCATCAGCTTTGCCTTGCCGTTCACCAGGTCAATGGCCCCCTCGTGGCAGGCGTGGACGCAGCGGCCGCAGCCATTGCACTTTTCCTCGTCGATGTGAATGATCTTTCGGATCATGTGATCCCTCCTGTTCTGTTTGACAGCGTCAGTATACCGCCGCCAGCCGCGAAAATCATGTTGCATTTGCAACAAAATTACGCCGGAATTTTTTCGGGAATTTCCCGGAACCTGTAAAAATAAATTCATGATATGCTTCAGGTCAATAGCAGGTTCGGCACACCATGAATTTATTTTTACGTTAATTTTATAAGATTCTGTTGATATCTGGTTTTTTACCTGTCGCGCCACGCGCCGCGGGTCAGCAGCGCAAGCATGGGCATCAGCTCCAGACGGCCCGTCAGCATCTCCAGCGACAGGGCGATCTTGCTCAGGGGCGACAGAATGGAAAAGTTTTCCATCGGCCCCAGAATGCCCAGACCGGGGCCCACGTTGCTGATGCAGGTCAGGGACGCGGCGAAGGACTCCTGAAAGCCGAAGTTGTCCCAGCTGACCACCAGCGCACCGGCCAGCAGCACCGCCATATAGGCCATGATGTAGGCTCCCGTGGACGATACCACCCGCTCCTCCACCGGCTGGCCGTCCACCTTGATGACGCTGACGTGGTTGGGATGCACCATCCGCTTCAGCTCACGCACCAGCGACTTCCACAGGATCAGCACCCGGGACAGCTTTATGCCGCCGGAGGTGGAGCCGGCGCAGCCGCCGGTGAACATCAGCACCAGCAGGGCCATACGGCAGAACGTGGGCCACAGGGCGAAGTCCACCGTGGCAAAGCCGGTGGTGGTGATGATGGTCACGGTCTGGAACGCCGCGTCCGTGACGGATTCGCCCAGCGGCACACCGGCCTGCACCCGCAGGCACAGGCAGATCAGCAGCGTGACGCCCACCACGATGGACAGGTAGACCCGCAGCTCCTCGCTGCGCAGGGCGGCGCGGAGGCGTCCGGTGACGGCCAGAAACGGCAGGGAGAAGTTGACGCCGGCCAGAAACGAGAACGCCGTCACGATCCACATCACCGCCGGGCTTGCGCCTGACAGCGACGTGTTGTAGATGGAAAAGCCGCCGGTGGCCATGGTGGTAAAGGCGTGGTTGACGGCGGAGAACCACGTCGCCCCCGCCAGACGCAGGCACACCATCTCCAGCACGGTCAGCGCCACATAGATGGCGTAGAGGATCTTGGCGGTGCTGCCCACCTTGGGCACCAGCTTGGACTTGATGGGCCCGGGGCTCTCCGCCCGCATCAGGTACACCGCGCCGTCCCCCAGCTTGGGCATCAGCGCCAGAAACAGCACCAGCACGCCCATGCCGCCCATCCACTGGGTCAGGGAGCGCCACAGCAGAACGCTGCGGGGCAGATGCTCCACCTCCGGAAACACCGTGGAGCCGGTGGTGGTCAGGCCGGACACCGTTTCAAACACCGCGTCCACATAGTGGGTCAGCGCGCCGGTGAACGCATAGGGCAGCGCACCGGTGAGGGACAGGACGATCCAGCCCAGCGCCACGGCCATAAAGCCGTCGCGGCTGTGCATCTGCGCCTTTTTTACCGGCACCAGATGCAGCGCCGTGCCCAGCAGGATGCACAGCACCGCCGTGCCGAAAAACGGCAGCCACGCCTCGCCGTACAGCACCGACGCCGCCAGCGGCAGCAGCAGGAAGCCGGCCTCCACCCACAGCACATAGCTGGTGGTATTTGCGATCAGTCGAAAGTTCATAGCAGTACCTCAGTGATGCCGCAGGCTCTGCGGCAAAAGCAGGCACCCCCTGTCTGGCCGCGCAGCCGGCGGGGATGCCCTCTGTCGTGCAATAGATGCTGTCGTGCAATAGATGCTGTCGTGCAATAGATGCTGTCGTGCAATGTACACAGGTGGATTATATATCCCGCAGACGGTACTGTCAAGCGCAAGGGCCGCGGGTGCGGAAAGCGGCGGCGCGGCCGAAAAATACTCCCCGGAGTAAACAGTTTCGTGAGAATACTATTTTTCTTGCCGTGCCGCAGGAGTATGTTAAAATTTTTTCATGCCATAAGCGGCAGTTTTAGAGAATTTTTCCTCACTTATACAACTTTTTTGTTTTGATTGACTTTTTTCGTTTTTTGTGGCATTCTTATCTCAACTTAAGCTCTGTTCTGCGCCCACCGGACGGTTGTCCGCGCAGCGCAGACGAAAGGAGGGTTCTGCCTTGAGCAGACTTGATATCAAGAGTCCCAGCCGCGCACAGACGGTGGTGGATAACCTCTACCGCGACGTGGAGCGCCGCATCGCCGCCAGTCCTCCGGGCCTGTGTCCCGTGGACATGTCGCTGGCGTTTCTGACGCTGTGCCACGCCCAGTCCTGCGGCAAGTGCGTGCCCTGCCGCATCGGTCTGGGGCAGCTGAGCAAGCTCATCGAAACGGTGCTGGACGGCTCCGCCGACCTGAGCACCATCGACATCATTGAAAAGACGGCCCGCACCGTTGTGAACACCGCCGACTGCGCCATCGGACGGGACGCGGCGCGGCTGGTGCTGGACGGTCTGGACGGTTTCCGGGACGACTACGAGGAGCACATCCTGCACCACCGGTGTCTGGCCGGTCTGCAGCTGCCGGTCCCCTGTGTGGCGCTGTGTCCCGCCGGCGTGGACGTGCCGGGCTACATGGCACTGGTGGGCGAGGGACGCTACGCCGACGCCGTGCGCCTGATCCGTAAGGACAATCCCTTCCCCACCGCCTGCGCCTACATCTGCGAGCACCCCTGCGAGGCCCGGTGCCGCCGGAACATGATCGACGACGCCATCAATATCCGGGGTCTGAAGCGCTATGCCGTGGATCACGCCGGGGACGTGCCCCAGCCCGTCTGCGCGCCGTCCACCGGCAAAAGGGTGGCCATCATCGGCGGCGGCCCCAGCGGCCTGAGCTGCGCCTACTATCTGGCGCTGATGGGCCACAAGGTCACGGTGTTCGAGGAGCGGGACAAGCTGGGCGGTATGCTGCGCTACGGCATCCCCAGCTACCGGTTCCCCCGGCACCTGCTGGACGCGGAGATCGCGTCCATCCTGTCGCTGGGCATTGAAACCCATACCAACACCACCGTCGGCACCGACGTCTGGGTGGAGGAGCTGCAAAAGGATTACGACTGTCTGTATATCGCCATCGGCGCCCATCAGGACAAAAAGGTGGGGATCCCCGGCGAGGACAGCAGGAATGTGATGTCCGCCGTGGAGATGCTGCGCTCCATCGGCGACGACGTGATGCCCGACTTCACCGGCAAGCAGGTGGTGGTCATCGGCGGCGGCAACGTGGCCATGGACGTGACCCGCAGCTCCATCCGGCTGGGGGCGGACAAGGTGACATGCGTCTACCGCCGCCGCGTGGAGGACATGACGGCGCTGCCCGACGAGATCACCGGCGCGCTGGCTGAGGGCGCGGAGATCAAGACGCTGATGGCGCCCGTCCGCATTGAGGCTGATGAGAACGGCTGCGCCGCCGCCCTGTGGGTACAGCCCCAGATCATCGGTGAGGCCGACAAGTCCGGGCGGCCCCGGCCCAACAAGGCCGATCTGCCGGAGGTACGCATCCCGGCGGACATCATCGTGGCGGCCATCGGACAGGGCATCGAGATCCAGGGCTTCGAGCAGGCGGGCGTGCCCATCAAGCGGGGCGTGTTCGTGGCGGGCCTGTCCGGGCAGGTAGGCGATATGGACAACCTGTTCGCCGGCGGCGACTGCGTCACCGGCCCGGCCACGGCCATCCGCGCCATCGCCGCCGGTAAGGTGGCGGCGGCCAACATCGACACGCACCTGGGCTTCCAGCACGAGATCGAGGTGGATGTGGACATCCCGTCGCCGCGGCTGAATAACCGCGGCCCCCACGGACGCATCAACACCACCGAGCGGGAGGCCTGTCAGCGCCGGTGCGACTTTGAGGACATCGAATGCGGCCTGACGGAGGAGGGCGCCCGCACCGAGGCGTCCCGCTGCCTGCGCTGCGACCACTTCGGCTACGGTATTTTCAGGGGAGGGAGGAACGTCAAATGGTAACGCTGACCATTGATGGGCGCACCGTTACAGTGCCGGAGGACACCACCATTCTGGAGGCGGCCCGCTCCATACATATCGACATCCCCACTCTGTGCTATCTGAAGGACATCAACGAGATCGGCGCGTGCCGCATCTGCATGGTGGAGGTGGAGGGTCAGCCCCGGCTCGTCCCCGCCTGCGACAATGTGGTGGACGAGGGTATGGCCGTACACACCAACTCCCCCCGCGTCCGGGAGGCGCGGCGGGTGAACCTGCGGCTGCTGCTGAGCCAGCACGACACCAAGTGTACCAAGTGTACCCGCAGCGGCAACTGCAAGCTCCAGCAGCTCACCAACGACTATAACCTGCTGGGCGAGCACTACATCGACGACCTGCGGAACGCGCCCCCGGATTTCTCCAATCCCGTGGTGCGCATTGAGAACCGCTGCGTCAAGTGCATGCGCTGCATCCAGATCTGCGACAAGGTGCAGACTATGGGCATCTGGGATCTGATGGGCACCGGCTCCCACACCACCGTGGGCGTGGCCCGTACCCGCACGCTGGGCGAGAGCGACTGCACGTTCTGCGGCCAGTGCATCACCCACTGTCCCGTGGGCGGTCTGCAGGAGCACGACGACACCGGCAAGGTCTTCGACGCGCTGGCAGATCCCCAGCGCATCACCGTGGTACAGATGGCGCCCGCCGTCCGGGCGGCGTGGGCGGAGTATTTCCACCTCGATCCCAAGTACGCCTCGGCGGAACGGATGGTCACGGCGCTGAAGACCATGGGCTTCGACTATGTGTTCGACACCAATTTCGCCGCTGATCTGACCATCATGGAGGAGGGCAGCGAGTTCCTGGAGCGCTTTACCCACCGGAACAAGTACCACTGGCCCATGTTCACCAGCTGCTGTCCCGGCTGGGTGCGGTTCGTCAAGAGCCAGTTCCCCGCCTACATCGGCAATCTGTCCACCGCCAAGAGCCCTCAGCAGATGTTCGGCGCGGTGGTCAAGAGCTACTTCGCCGATCAGCTGAACGTGGATCCCAAGAAGCTGTTTGTGGTATCCATCATGCCCTGCACCGCCAAGAAGGCGGAGGCGGCGCTGCCCACCATGAAGGACGCCGAGGGCGACCGGGACGTGGATGTGGTGCTGACCACACGGGAGATCGTCCGGATGTTCCGGGGCGAGCAGATCAACCCCGCCGTCCTGCCGGAGACGCCCTTCGACAGCCCGCTGGGCACCGGTACCGGCGCGGCCGTGGTATTCGGCGCTACCGGCGGCGTCATGGACGCGGCGCTGCGCAGCGCCTACTACATGGTGACGGGCAAAAACCCCAATCCCGACGCCTTCCACTCCGTCCGGGGGCTGGACAGCTGGAAGGAAGCGGTGTTCACCATCCCCGGCGCAGGCAACGTGCGGGTGGCGGTGGTCAGCAGTCTGGGCGCTACCCGGAAGCTGATGAACGCCATTGATGCCGGTGAGGTGGACTACGACTTCGTGGAGGTCATGGCGTGTCCCGGCGGCTGCGCCGGAGGCGGCGGTCAGCCCATCCACGACGGCGTGGAGATGGCGGCGCGGCGCGGCGGCGTGCTGTGGCGTCTCGACCGGACGGCAGATATCCGGTTCTCCCATGAGAACGCCGACGTGCAGGCACTGTACAAGGAGTATCTGCGCCAGCCGCTGGGCCACAAGGCCCATACGCTGCTGCACACCGACCACTTCGGATGGAAGATGCCCAGCGGACACTGATAAGACGCAAAAAGACATCCCGCGCCGGGCGCGGGATGCCTTTTGCGTATGTGGGTCAGCGCTTCAGCGCCTTGCGGATCACCGGGGAGATGGTCACGGCAATAAGGCCGCCGATGGCCGCCGTCACCAGCTGCGGCCAGGAGAAGGACGCGGACATGGTGGCCGCTGCCGCCTCCGGCAGCTGTAGGGAGGGGATGGCCACCTTCGTCACCAGCAGGAACAGCACCGCGAACTTGCACACGGCGGCTGCGGCCACGGCCAGATAGCTCCGCAGACCCAGCGGCTTGCCGCCGGCGATGAAATGGAGCAGCAGCACCAGCACCAGATTGCCCACGGCGATGAAGGGCACGATCACCAGCTTGGCGGGGCCTACGCCCACCAGAAACGCGCAGAACGGGCTGGCGATGGCCACCACCGCGCCGCACCATGCGCCGCCCACCAGCGTGGACACGCCCAGTACCAGATTGACGCAGGAGCCGGTGACGAACTGGCCCAGCGGCTTGCTGGCCCACTGCAGCGCCACCAGCAGGGCGATCATCACCGCCGTTTCGGCGATCCAGAGGGTTTTATTTTTCATTGAAAGCACTTCCTTTTTGTTTTTCTCTATGATATCATGTCTTACAGAGAATTCCGTTGCCATGGCAACGGAAAAGGAGGTACCGGCATGGACATCGATACGGGGCTGCTGCGGCGCACGGCGCTGTTCCACGGCATGGAGGACGGGGACATACGGCGGCTGCTGGACTGTCTCCACTGTCCGGTGCGGCGGTACGGACGGGGCGAGTTTCTGTGGCACGCCGGGGACGCGGTGCCCATGGCGGGCATCGTGCTGTCCGGCTGCGTGGACGCGGTGCAGTACGGTGAGGACGGCGGGGCGGTGCTGACCGTCCGGCAGGAAAAGGGCGGCGTGTTCGGCGACCTGCTGATGGCGGCGGGACAGGCCAGCCCCCTGTCGCTGGTGGCCTCCGCCGAGGGGGCGGAGGTGCTGTTCCTGCCGCTGGAGGGCATTCTGTCCGACTGCGGGCGGGGCTGCGCCTGCCACATCGCGCTGCGGCGGAACCTGCTGGCGGAGACGGCCAGCAAGTTCTGGCAGCTGCGGCAGCGGGTGGTCTATCTGACGGAGCCGCAGCTGCGGCGGCGCATTCTGCTGTTCCTCCGCGACCGGCGGGAGGAGACAGGCAGCGACTACTTCCGGCTGCCCTACTCCCGGCAGGAGATGGCGGAGATGCTGGGCGTCAACCGCAGCGCCCTGTCCCGGGAGCTGGGGCGGATGCAGCGGGAGGGCCTGCTGGAGTTCTACCGCAGCAGCTTCCGGCTCAAGGAGGGCAGCCGGTAACATGAGAAGCCCCCTCCGCGCCGTGGCGCGGAGGGGGGCAAAATCGCAAAATAAAAAAACGGGTTTTATTTTGCGATCTTGGTCGCTGCGGCGGGTGATCGAACGCGAAAGGGAACCCTGACGGTTCCCTTTCACACTATCCTTCCCTCCGATACCTGTGACCGGGCAGGTTCTTTGACAGGCAGAAACCCCCCGCTCTGCGCGGCGCGGAGAGGGGGGTGTTTTTGGGGGTTCTGCTTACCGGAACAGGCCCACGCCCAGAATGACGGCGCCCAGCACCACCAGCACCACGCCGGTGGCGCGGTTCAGCGTCCTGGGCTGCGCCTTGTTGGCGAACACGGCGGCAATACGCGCCCAGACCAGCGTGAACACCACGCACAGCGCCCAGACCGTCCAGTCCGGCGCGCCGCCGATGGCGAAGTGGGATACCGCGCCGGTGAGCGCGGTGAATGTCATGATGAACACGCTGGTACCCACCGCCGTTTTCAGCTCGTAGCCCAGCACACTGGTGAGGATCAGCAGCATCATCATGCCGCCGCCCGCGCCGATGAAGCCGCAGATGAAGCCGATGAGCGCACCGCAGACCAGCGACTGGCACACCCGCTTTTTCGCCGACACGCCCAGCATGGCCTCCTTGGTGGTCATCACCGGGCGGACGATGAACTTGATACCCAGCAGGAACGTCATGAACACGGAGAAATTGCCCATGGTGCGGGAGGGCACCAGACGGGCGATATAGCTGCCCACCACCGTGAACGCCAGTACGCTGACCATCATAATGAGGCCGTTTTTCACGTCCAGATTCTTATTTTTATGGTAGGTATAGGCCGAGACGGCGCTGGCCAGCACATCCGAGGACAGAGCGATGCCCACCGCCATGTAGGGCTCCATGTCCAGAAACGTGATGAGCATGGGGCTGATGACCGCCGCGGCGCTCATGCCGGCGAAGCCGGTGCCCAGGCCCGCGCCCATACCGGCGAAAAACGTCACAAGGATCGTGATAAGAAGCTGCATATTCGGTACTCCCTCCTCTGTCCGGCTGCGCCGGACAGCAGATGCTCTACCCTACCACAGCGCGGGGCGCGTGTCAAGTCCGGGCGGGAAAAGAGATCCCGCAAAATGAAAAAACGACCCTCCGCGCACCGGCGCGGAGGGTCGTTCAAAGAGGGCAGTCTTACACCTGACCGGCCTTGATGCGGTCGAACTCGCTGTCCATGTCGGCGTTGGGCTTCTTCGTCAGCAGGGACACCACCACGATGACCAGCGCGCTGAACAGGAAGGCGGGCAGCAGCTCATACAGGCCGAACACACCGCCCAGCGGCTTCAGCACGCCGCGCCAGAAGAACACCATGGCGCCGCCGGCCACCATACCGGCGATGGCGCCGGCGCGGGTGGTGCCCTTCCAGAACAGGGAGAACAGCATCAGCGGGCCGAAGGCCGCACCGAAGCCCGCCCACGCAAAGGCGGTGATGCCGAAGATGGTGGAATTGGAGTTCCACGCGATGGCCATGGCCACCAGCGTAATGAGCATCAGGGTGATGCGGGAGCACCACATGACCTGCTTCTCCGTGGCGTCCTTCTTCACGATGCCGCGGTAGATGTTCTGGCTGACGGCGCTGGCCGTGATGAGCAGGTAGGAGTCGGAGGACGAGATGGCCGCCGCCAGCACGCCGGCGCAGGCGAAGCCCGCCAGCACCGGGGGCAGGAACAGGATGGCCGCGTCCACGAAGATGTTCTCGGCGTCGCTGTTGGACAGGTAGTCCAGTCCCACGATGCTGCGGCCCACGATGCCGATGAACACGGCGGCCGCCATGGAAATGACCACCCAGACGATGGCCACGCGGCGGGAGAGCTTCAGCTCCTTTTCAGAGCGGATGCCCATGAACCGCAGCAGCACCTGAGGCATGCCGAAGTAGCCGAGGCCCCACGCAAGGCAGGACACGATGGACAGCACACCGTAGGGACGGGCGGCGCCGAACACGTCTACCTCCGTGGTGGAGGGGGTGGCGGACCGGACGAGGGAGAAGAAGCCGTCGATGCTCTCGGCGTTCTGAATGGCGGCGGACAGGCCGCCGGCAGCGCCCACGGACATGATAAGGATCAGCACCAGCACCGTGACCATCACCACAGCCTGCATGAAGTCGGAGGCGCTCTCCGCCAGGAAGCCGCCCAGAAACGTATACAGCAGCACGAAGGCCGCCGCCACGATCATCATGCTCTGGTAGGACAGGCCGAACAGGTTGGCGAACAGCTTGCCGCAGGTGCTGAGGCACTGGGCCGCGTAGACGGAGAAGAAGATGATGATAATGAGGGAGGACAGCACCATCAGGGTCTTATGCCTGCCCTCGTGATACCGCTTGGAGAAGAAGTCCGGCACGGTGAAGGCGTTCACGGCGATGCTGTACCGCCGCAGACGGCGGGAGGTGATGAGGAAGTTCAGGTAGGTACCCAGCGCAAGGCCGATGCACGTCCAGCCCGCGTCGGCAAGGCCCGTCCAGTAGGCAAGGCCCGGCAGGCCCATCAGCAGATAGCCGGACATGTCCGACGCCTCGGCGCTGAAGGCCGTGACCCACGGCCCAAGGCTGCGGCCGCCCAGAAAATACGCCTCCGCGTCCTTATTGGCGCGGCGGGCAAACACGATGCCGATAACGATCACCGCCAGCATATACAGCGCCATGGCCAGCAGATGCTGCAAATTCGCTCCATCCATGGGAAATTCCTCCTTGACAATCGACACATGAAGATTTATAATGTGTCTCATAAAGATTTTGAATGCATGGGCGTATCATAGCACCATGTGCATAAAAATGCAAGGGGTAAATTCACAAAATGGACACAAAAAAGTATGCTGTCGTCGAAAAAGTGGTGGAAAAGGCGTCGCTGACCAGAGCGGCGGAGGAGCTGGGCCTGACCCAGTCCGGCGTGAGCCACATCGTGGCCGCCGTGGAGGCGGAGCTGGGTCTGCCCCTTCTCAAGCGCACCCGCACCGGGGCGCGGCTGACGCCGGAGGGCGAGCGCATCATGCCCCACATCCGGGCCATCGTGGCGGAGGAGCGGCTGCTGTACCAGACGGCGGAGGAGCTGCACACGCTGGTGGCGGGCAAGGTGCGGGTGGGCACGTTCACCAGCGTGGCCACCCACTGGCTGCCGGCCATGATGATGCAGTTCCAGCAGGAGCACCCGCAGGTGGAGTTCGAGCTGTTCAACGGCGACTACCACGACGTGGACCGGTGGCTGGCGGACGGCAGCGTGGATCTGGCCTTCGCGGCGCTGCCGGCGGAGGGGGACAGCCGGTGCGTGCCGCTGTACCGGGACGAGCTGGTGGCCGTGCTGCCCAAGGGGCACCGGCTGTGCGCCCTGCCGGTGTGTCCGGCGGCGGAGATCGCGCGGGAGCCTATCATCTCCCTGCTGGAGACGTCCAACCACGACGTAAGGCGGGCGCTGGACGCCGTGGGCGCCAAGCCGGACATCCGGTTCCGCACCAAGGACGACTACGCCGTGATCGCCATGGTGCGGCAGGGGCTGGGCGTCAGCATCATGCCGTCCCTGCTGCTGCGGGGCAACAATGAGGGCGTGGAGCTGCGGCCGCTGGATCCGCCGGCCTACCGCACCATCGCGCTGGCCGCCGGCAGCGTGGAGGCCGGGCCTGCCGCCCGGCAGTTCGCGGAATTCGCCCGCGCATGGGTGCGGGAGAACGCATAAAAAACAGTCCCCCGGTGGGGGACTGTTTTTTTTACGGTATGGTCTTTCGGGCGGCGGCAAGCAGGGCGGCACGGTCGTTGGGCAGGGCTCCGTCCAGCACCTGCGCCAGCAGCGCGTCCAGCGTGTGGCCGACGGCGGGGCCGCGCAAGCCCAGCGCCAGCATGTCCCGTCCGTCCACCGCCAGATCCCGCAGGGAGAAGCACGCCTGCTTTGCCAGCAGGGCGTCCAGTATCGCCTCCGCTCTGTCGAGCTCCGTCAGGCGGCCGCGATAGGCCGGGTGCTGGGCCAGATTGTCCGCCCGCTTTATCGCCAGCAGGCGGCGGAACGTGTCCTCCCCCAGCTGGTGGACGGCCCGGGCGATGGCCCTTTCCGTCCGGGGAATGTCCCGGTCGTGCCACTGCACCAGCGTCACGATCTCATGGGCGGTGCGCTTGTCCATCCGCAGGCGGCGGCAGATATCCTCCGCCAGCGATGCCGACACCTTGGGGTGGCCGTAAAAATGTCCCACGCCCTGGTCGTCCACGGTGAAGCAGGCGGGCTTGCCCACGTCGTGAAGCAGCATGGCCCAGCGCAGCACCGGCTCCGGCGGGATGGCCGCCACAGAGCGGGCGGTGTGCTCCCACACGTCGTACAGATGGTGGCGGTTCCGCTGGTCAAGCCCCACGCAGGGCAGCAGCTCCGGTAAGAACACGCCCAGCACGTCGGGGTACGCCAGCAGCACCGGCAGCACATGAGCGCCGCACAGCAGACGGTCCGTCTCCGACAGCAGGCGCTCGGCGGCGATGTCCCGCAGCAGCGGGGCGCAGCGGTGCAGCGCGGCGGCGGTGCGCTCCTCCACGGTAAAGCCCAGCACCGATGAAAAGCGCAGCGTCCGCATGATGCGCAGGGCGTCCTCGCCGAAGCGCCTGTCCGGGTCGCCCACGCAGCGCAGGACGCCCCGGCGCAGGTCGTCCTGCCCGCCGTACAGGTCGGTGAGCGCGCCCCGGACATCCATGGCCATGGCGTTTACCGTCAGGTCGCGGCGGCAGAGATCCTCCGCCAGCGAATCGGAAAAATACACGGCGTCGGGGCGGCGGTGGTCGGAATACGGCCCGTCGGCGCGGAAGGTGGTGACCTCCACGGAAAGGCCGTCCTGCCGGACGGTGACGGTGCCGTGACGCAGGCCCGTGGGGATGCTGTGTCCGGCGAACAGCGCGGCGGTCTGCTCCGGACGGGCGGCGGTGGTCACATCCCAGTCCTCCGGCGTCCGGCCCAGCAGGGTGTCGCGGACGCAGCCGCCCACCGCGTAGGCCGGGAAGCCCGCCTGCTCCAGCCGGGTCAGGACGGCGCTGACCTGCGCAGGGAACATATTGACCGCCTCCTTTCGCCCCGTAACGCCCAAAAACCGGCAAAAAAGCCGGTTGCACTTCCTGTTTGGGTGTACTATAATTAGATGTTACCATCAGTTTACAGAATTGTCAATTTTGGTATATCTTATTCCGGCGCTGCGCGCCGTTTGGAGGTCTTTTCTATGATGCATCCCGCTGCGGATATCCGCACACTGTTACAGCCCGGCCGGCGCGTCCATCTGGCCGGCATCGGCGGCGTGTCCATGTGCGCGCTGGCCGAGGTGCTGCAGGGCATGGGCCTTGTGGTGCAGGGCTCCGACATGACGGACAGCGATACGGTGCGGCACCTGCGCTCCGTGGGCATTGAGGTAGCCATCGGCCACTCCGCCGAGAATCTGAAAAGCTGCGACGCGGTGATCCGCACCGCCGCCATCCACGACGGCAACCCGGAGATCGCCGGGGCCATCGCGCGGGGCATCCCCGTATACGAGCGGGCGCAGGCGTGGGGCGGCATCATGCGGGGCTACCGCAACGCCCTGTGTGTGTCCGGCACCCACGGCAAGACCACCACCACGTCCATGGCCGCCCACATCTTTATGGCGGCGCAGAAGGACCCCACCGTTATGATCGGCGGCACCCTGCCGCTGCTGCACGCCGGCTACCGGGTGGGACAGGGGGACACCATCATTCTGGAGAGCTGCGAATACTGCAACTCGTTCCTGAACTTCTTCCCCACGGTGGCGGTGATCCTCAACGTACACGCCGACCATCTGGACTTCTTCAAGGATCTGGCCGATATTGAACACTCCTTCCACCGTTTTGCGGAGCTGGTGCCTGCCGGTACCGGCAAGGTCGTGGTCAATTGGGACGATGAGGGCGCTCGCGCCGCCGTAGAGGGGCTGGATCGTCCCATGTTCACCTACAGCGTCAAAGACCGCGACACCGACTGCTATGCCGACAACGTGGCGTTCTTCGACGGGTACGGCGAGTTCGACATCATCATCCGGGGGCAGCGCTACGCCCATGTGGCGCTGCACGTTCCCGGTAAGCACAATGTATCCAACGCGCTGGCGGCGGCCGCCGCCGCCTATCTGCTGGGGGTGGACGGCAGCGCCGTGGAGGCGGGGCTTGCGTCCTTCACCGGCGCGGGACGGCGGTTCGAGCACAAGGGCGTCTATCACGGGGCGGAGGTGTACGACGACTACGCCCACCATCCCGACGAGCTGGAGGCCCTGCTCAACGCGGTGCAGCCCCTGCCCCACAAGCGGCTGATCTGCGCATTCCAGCCCCACACCTACACCCGCACCGCCGCGCTGTTCGACGATTTCGTCCGGGTGCTTCGCCGCCCCGACAAGGTGATCTTGGCGGAGATCTACGCCGCACGGGAGAAAAACGAGCTGGGCATCTCCTCCCGGGATCTGGCGGCCCGCATTCCCGGCGCCGTGTACTGCTCCACGCTGGAGCAGGTGACGGAGGAGCTGGCCAAGCTGGCCCAGCCGGGGGATATGCTGCTGACCGTGGGCGCGGGGGACATCTACCGCGCCGGGGAAATGCTGCTGAAGCGGGGTGACGCGGAATGACCCTCTCCCCTGTTTACCGCAACACCCGGCCGGCCGGCGAGCTGCCGGCGCAGGAGGCCGCAGCCTTCGGCCTGCTGGAGCGGCTGGGCATCGACTACGACCGGGTGAGCCACGACGCCGCCTTCAATATGGAGCTGTGCGCCGAGGTGGGCCGGGCGCTGAACGTCAGCGTGTGCAAGAACCTGTTTCTGTGCAACCGGCAGAAAACCAGCTTCTACCTGCTGTGCATGATGCCGGACAAGCCGTTCCGCACCAAGGATCTCAGCGCCCAGATCAACTCCTCCCGGCTGAGCTTCGCGCCGGAGGAGCTGCTGTGGGAGCTGCTGCACTGCACCCCCGGCTCCGCCACCATTCTGGGTCTTGCCAACGACACAGAGCACCGGGTGCAGCCGCTCATCGACCGGGAGGTCTATGACGCGCCGTACTTCTCCTGCCACCCCTGCATCTGTACCAGTACGCTGAAGCTGAAGACCGCCGACGTGCTGGACAGGCTGCTGCCCTATACCGGCCACACGCCCACGGTGGTGGACTTGTAAAGATATAAATATGGCGTCCGCCGATGGCGGACGCCATATTTTTGCCATATTTTCTTGCATTTTACACAAAAACCTCTTGCGCTCGGAAACGTTTTCAGCTATACTAACCGTATTCCCACCGGTGCGCCGCACTCCACTTCTTGCGCCGCACCGGCAAATGAAAAGGAGGAATGGGCCGCTGTGGCTGGCGGTGCGGCAGTGTGGAGACCTGTCGTAAGGCGCGAGGGACTTTCCGCCCCGCGTGAGGCTGTCGTCTGCGGAGGCAGGGCAGCTACAGTCAGGTAGTTATGGCAAAGGTGGTTCTGAAGGATCTGAAGAAGGTCTATCCCAACACCGAGAAGAAGAAAAAGGTCAAGAAGGGCGAGGAGCCTGCGGAGAAGAAGAACAATCTCCAGATCACCGACGAGGGCGTCGTGGCGGTGCAGCAGTTCAATCTGGAGATCGCGGACAAGGAGTTCATCGTGCTGGTGGGCCCCTCCGGCTGCGGCAAGTCCACCACCCTGCGGATGATCGCCGGGCTGGAGGACATCACCTCCGGTGAGCTGTGGATCGGCGACAAGCTGATGAACGACGTGGAGCCAAAGGATCGGGACATCGCCATGGTGTTTCAGAACTACGCCCTGTATCCCCACATGACCGTGTATGAGAACATGGCGTTCTCCCTGAAGCTGAAGAAGGTCCCCAAGGACGAGATCGACCGGAAGGTACGGGAGGCCGCTGAGATCCTGGACATCACCCAATACCTCGACCGCAAGCCCAAGGCGCTGTCCGGCGGCCAGCGCCAGCGTGTGGCCATCGGCCGCGCCATCGTCCGCGACCCCGCCGTGTTCCTGATGGACGAGCCGCTGTCCAATCTGGACGCCAAGCTGCGCAACCAGATGCGCGCCGAGATCATCAAGCTGCGCCAGCGCATCGACACCACGTTTATCTACGTCACTCACGACCAGACCGAGGCCATGACGCTGGGCGACCGCATCGTCATCATGAAGGACGGCTTCATCCAGCAGATCGGCACGCCGCAGGAGGTGTTCGACCATCCCGCCAACCTGTTCGTGGCCGGCTTTATCGGTACGCCGCAGATGAATCTGTTCGACGCACGGCTGGTAAAGCAGGACGGCAGGTACGCCGTGGCCATCGACGGCATCACCGTGGAGCTGGCAGACGACAAGCAGGCGCGTCTGAGCGCGAAGAACGTGGAGGAGCAGGATATCGTGCTGGGCGTCCGCCCCGACCATATCATGCTGTGCGCTGAGGGCGTCAAGGGCAAGGTGGACGTCAGTGAGCTGATGGGCTCGTCCGTGCATCTGCACATCTCCACCAACGGCCACGACGTAGTGGTCATCGTCCCCACCAACGGCAATGCCGCCCACTTCCCCATGGGCAGCGAGGTCAACATGATCTTCGGCGGCAACGTGGCCCATGTGTTCAGCAAGGAAACGGAGAAGAATCTGGAGTGGTAACGCCCCCCTGAAACAAAAAAAGCAGTCCCCGCGCCGCAGGCGCGGGGACTGCTTTTTTTACTTGTTCTTCTCGTAAAGCACGGCCAGACCGTACAGCAGCAGATCCTCGTTGAGCAGGATCTCGTGGGTACAGATGGGGACGATACAGCGGGCCAGCCCGCCGGTGGCCACCACGGTGGCCTGCTGCCCCAGCTCGGACTCCATGCGGTCGATCATGCCGTCCAGCAGCAGGGCCGTGCCCAGAATACTGCCGCTTTTCATGCAGTCCACCGTGTTGGTGCCGATGGCTCTGGGGGGGGCGTCCAGCGAGATGCTGGGCAGCAGCGACGTGTGGGATGCCAGCGCGGACAGGGAGAGCTGGACGCCGGGGATGATGGCACCGCCCCGGAACGCGCCGTCCGCGTCCACCACCGTGACGGTGGTGGCGGTGCCCATGTCGACGAGGATCAGCGGCGGCTGGTAGATATCCAGCGCGCCCACCGCCGCCACCAGCAGGTCGCTGCCCAGTGTGGCGGGATCGTCCAGACGCACCGTCAGATCGGAGCGGATGTCCGGCCCCACCACCATGGGCTCGATGCCGGAGAGCATCTTCACCGCCTCCGACAGGGAGCGGGTCACCTGCGGCACAACGGAGGAGATGATGGCGCCGTCAAAGGCGTCGGGCGCGATGTGGGCGAACTCCAGCAGGCGGCTGATGGTCACGGCGTATTCCGCGCCGGTGGTGAGCCGGTTGGTGGCCATGCGGCAGAGGTACCGGATGTCCCGGCCCTCCATGCAGCCCATGACGATGTGGGTGTTCCCGATGTCCAGCGCAAGGATCATGACGTTATCCCCCTTACTTTCCGTTCTGCACCGCCGTCCTGCGGGCGGCCAGCTTGCCGCGGCTGAACACCACGGCCTTGGCGATGACGGCGCCGGTGAAGAAGCAGACGATGGCTTCGATCAGGCCGTTGACGCCCACAAAGGCGATGACGAACAGGAACGGGTTGGCGCTGCCGAGGGCCTGCACGATGTTCTGGATGAACTCCGTGTGGTAGAAGCACAGGCACAGGGTGGTCATGAAGAACACGGTGTTGCACAGCGCGCCGCACAGGCCGGCGGCGCCGAAAGACCACAGGCGGCTCTTATCCACCTTGCTGAGGGCCTTGAATGCCAGACCGCAGAGCCAGCCCGCCAGAATACGGGTGGGGACGCAGACCAGAAACGTGTAGATGGGGTTGATACCCAGCAGCACCACGCCGAAAGAGCTTTTGCCGAAGCACTCCCAGAAGCTGATGAGGCCGAACACACCGCCCAGCAGCGCACCGGCGGCAGGGCCCATAACGATGGCGCCCACGATGACCGGCACCAGCATGATGGTGATCTCCAGACCGGCGGTCTTGATCATGCCAAGACCTGTCAGCTCCAGAAGCAGCATGATGGCGATGAGCACCGACAGCTGCACCATGTCCTGCACGGACAGTTTCGTGCGAGGGGACTCGCACTTCATGATCTCGTTATTCATATTTTACCTCCTGCTGCCGCCTCCGTCCAGCAGAGTGCGGCGCGTGGTATTATGATACTATATTTTTTCGCATTTGCAAGTGCAAAATAGTAACAATTTTCCGCGCAGCACAGGCGGCGCTTCCTGATAGGGCGGCCGGGATGCGGGAACGCCCCGCACTGTGCCAGTGCGGGGCGTTCGTCAGGCTTATTCAGGGCTGTTACTCCACCGTTACCGCGGCGGGAAGCGCGTAGATGGACATCGTCTCCAAAACATTCTTTGTGTTGTAGCCGCGGACGGAGTAGTTGGTCAGCTTGCCCGGTGTGATATACTCGGCGGGGATGGTGATGGTGGTGCCGGCCGTCTTGAGGCTGCCGCCGATCCACTCGAATCCGCCGTTGTTCCACATGTAGACGCGGTAGTAGCTGACGCTGCCGGCGACCAGCGGCGCATCCCATGTCAGCGTCACCGTGCCGTCATCATTGGCAACGGCCTCCAGACCGGTGGGCCGCTGGCACTTGGACACGCGGGATACGGCGTCGCTCTTGTCGGACTCCACGCCGTCGATATTGGCGGTGATCTTGTACCAGTAGGTGCTGCCGGCTCTGCCGCTGGCACCGTCGGTATAGGTGGTGGCGGTCACATCCGCGCCCTTGAGCACATACCTGCCGTTCTGCGAATCCGCACGGTAGACATTATAGCTGTCGGCGCCGTCCAGCGCATCCCAGTGCAGGCGCACACGGCCGGTGGTCAGGTTGTTGTCCGCCGTAAGGCCCACAGGCCCAGGGATGTTCGACGCGGTGGCCACGGTGGCTACCGCAGAATAGGCGGACATGGAATCCACCACGCTCTTGTTATTATAACCGCGAACGGAGTAGTTTGTGGCCTTGCCGGCGGTGATGTACTGCGCGGGGACGGTAACGGTGGTGCCGGCGGTTTTCAGTCCGCCGCCGATCCACTCGAAAGCGCCGTCATTCCACATGTAGACGCGGTAGCCGCTGACACTGCCGGCGATGGCGGGCTTGTCCCACGTCAGCGTCACGGAGCCGTCGTCATTGGCGGCGGCCTTCAGGCCGGTGGGCCGCTGGCACTTGGACACGCGGGACACGGCGCCGCTCTTGTTGGAAAGCTCCGCGCCGTTGACATCCACGGCGCTGACCTTATACCAATAGGTGTTGCCGGCCTTGCCGCTGGTGCCGTCCGTGAACACCGTGTCGGACACCTTGGTACCCTTGGCCAGCAGGTTATAGGTACCCTTTTCACTGTCAGCACGGTAGACGTTATAGTAGCTGGCACCGCTGACGAAATCCCAGGACAGCTTGATACGGCCCGTGGTAGAGTTGTTGCTGGGGGTGTTCATGACCGGTGCGGACAGCTCGCTGACGCCGCACACCGAGCATGTGCCGCTGTAATTAAAGGTGTGGTGGAGCGGCGTCTCCTCCGTCTTGGTGGTGTAGCAGTCGTAGCAGAAGTACTCCTTCACGCCGTTCTGCGTACAGGTCGCCTTGGCGGTCTCGTCGCCGGTACTCCAGCGGTGGCTGCAGCTCTTGGGGCTGGGCTTTGCGCTCAGCGATTTCACGGTGATGGAATAGGTGCGCTGTGTCGGCGCTTCGTTCCATCTGTACATGGAATAGAACTCGTAGGACAGCACGATCTTGTAGGTGCCGGGGGTCTTATTGGAGGTATCCCATGTGACCGAATAATACTTGACCGTGGTGTAGCTGTTGGATATGTTAAAGTCAGCCGTTCCGTCCACCTAGCCGCTGGGGTTCAGGATCTTTACATGGAGCTTTTCATTTTTATACGCCGGGAAATATGTAAAGTGGAAAATCTCCTTATGGCTGGTGGAGGAGGTGTAGTACGTCTTTTTCCAGTCGTCAATGTCCAGAAACGCGGACGGGTAGGACGCGGCGGCGGCAGTCTGTACCAGAGACAGCACAGCGACCAGCGCCAGAACCAGTGTGAGCAGTCGTTTTTTCATTTCACATTCCCCTTTTTGTCAATTGCTGACTTTTTTGATACAACGCCGGCATTTTGCACAAATGCCGCCTGACCATCCATACGATATCACGTATTTTACAAAAAGCAAGCCCATTTTTTACAAAATCTGGCACTTTCGCATACATTGCCGCATGATAGTCCGCGCCCCCCTTTTTCTTGACAGAGAGGGCGGGGCGCGGTATGATGAAAAAGCGATGAAAAGGGGGAATTTTTATGACAATCCTGTTGACCGGCGGCGCCGGTTTTATCGGCTCACACACGGCGGTGGCCTGTCTGGAGGCGGGCTATGACGTGGTGATCGCGGATAATTTCTACAACAGCAGCCCGGAAACGCCGCGCCGGGTGGAGGCGATCACCGGCAGACACGTCACGGTGTGCGAGGCGGACATCGCGGACAAGGCGGCGCTGCGCCGTGTGTTCGACGCGCAGCCCATCGACGCCGTCATCCACTTCGCGGGCTACAAGGCGGTGGGCGAATCCGTGGCCAAGCCGGTGATGTACTACCGCAACAATCTGGACACCACGCTGACGCTGCTGGAGGTCATGGCGGAGCACGGCTGCCGCCGCATCGTGTTCAGCTCCTCGGCCACGGTGTACGGCGGGAACAACCCCGTGCCGCTGACGGAGGACATGCCGGTGGGCGGCTGCACCAATCCCTACGGCTGGACGAAATACTTTATCGAGGAGATCCTGCGCTCGGCGGCCGCGGCGGACGAGACGCTGTCCGTGGTGCTGCTGCGGTACTTCAACCCCATCGGCGCCCACGAGAGCGGTCTGATCGGCGAGCGGCCCAACGGCGTACCCAACAACCTGATGCCCTACATCACGCAGGTGGCGGCGGGCATCCGGGAGAAGCTCAGCGTCTTCGGCGACGACTACCCCACCGTGGACGGCACCGGCGTCCGGGACTACATCCATGTGATGGATCTGGCCCGGGGCCATGTGGCGGCGCTGGACTACGCCGCCGCCCACACCGGCACGGAGGTGTTCAATCTGGGCACCGGGCGGGGCACCAGCGTGCTGGAGCTGGTACAGGCCTTCCAGCGCGCCAACGGCGTGACCATCCCCTACGAGATCGCACCACGCCGCCCCGGCGACGTGGCGGCGTGCTACGCCGGGACGGAGAAGGCCGCCCGGCTGCTGCACTGGCGGGCGGAGAAATCCGTGGAGGATATGTGCCGCGACGCATGGCGCTGGCAGCGGCATATTGCGGAATAAGCGACGCATAAAAGGCGTGCCGCCCCTCGGGCGGCACGCCTTTTTCGTATATGCGGCGGTCAGAGCAGGGACTCCCAGCGTACCTGCCCCCAGCCGGTGGTATCGAAATTGTCCCGCACGGCGCCGCACATGAGCCGCAGCTTCCGCCGGATGACGGGGGACTCGATCAGCAGCTGCGCCGCGTCCTCATGCACCATGAAATACTCCATGATGCGGGCGCGATCCTCCCGTGCGTCCACGCAGGCGTAGGCGTCCACGAAGCAGACGTCCGCCGGGTCGCAGCTGTACAGCGTCCACTGGCGAAGATCATTGCTGAGAGCGGTGTAGCCCATGCGCTCGGTGTCAAAGGACAGCAGGCACAGGCCGTCCCCGCCGGTGAACGACGCCTGATAGCGCTCCTGCCGCAGCATCTCGAGCTGTCCTGTGGCCGGGTCAAGGAGGGCGGTGCCGTAGTCGCTGGCGTAGGGCGACACCTGCGAAATGGCAATGCTTCTCGGCCTACACAGCTTGCGAATGTCAGAAATCAGGGCATTGCGTTTCCCAGACAATTTTGACATGAAAAAAGGCAGCATCTTTGTATCCGGCGCAGTCGTTCGGGACGAACACAACAAAGAGGTGTTCAAGCAACGCAATAAAACGCGGCAGTCCGCACGCACTGTCCCCATCATGATACCCCGGCTTAGAGAACTGCTTGAGGCGCAGTCAAAAGACGGCTACATCGTAACGCAAGCCAACAGCACCATCAACCGGCACATACGCACTATTGCAGAGCAGCAGGGACTTCCAAATATCACGGAGCATTGTCTGCGGCATTCGTTCGCATCTCTTGGCTACCACCTGCGCCTGTCGGAGATCGAGGTCATGAGTATGGGCGGCTGGTCTGACAGTTCCACCGTACACGACATTTACCTTCACCTCGCCCAAAGGGACAGACTGAAAGCAGAAAACAAGATGGCAAAATTCTATCGGACAGCCGAAAAGCTACCGCCACCACAAGCAAAGACAGAAGACAAACGTTGACACCCCATATTGAAATCCGTGTCGAAATTCGTGTCGAAAAATATCAACAATTTACGTTGTAAGAGCGAAAAATATGCTACAAGTCGAACATATTTTATGTTCAGCAGAAATCCGCAAACCATTGCAAATACAAGAAAAACCCGCAACCACAATGGTTACGGGTTTTCTTTCTCTTTGTCATAACTCAACACTATAGATTTTTTATTTCTGCGGATTATCTCCTTCCCGATATGGAACTACAGCAGAAGGAACAACTTCAGACGCAGGATCAGCATGAACATGCTGATCATCAAAAAAGATATGTGCACCAAAAGCAGAAAGCACATCCCGCTTACTTACTCCCCCAAGGAAAAACGCCTCATCAATATGGACATTCCATTTTCGCAGGGTTTTGATTGCCCGTTCATGTGCTGGGGCATTTCGTGAAGTAACCAGCGCAGTCCTAATGGGGGAATTGCCCTTATCCTGAAATAGCTCTTGAATATGCGCTATGGTCAAGAGAAAGTTTGCGAACGGTCCTTTTTGCAGAGGGATATCCGCCTTAGCCCTTTCGTTTTCCATAAAAGCCTGCATTCCCTCGTGCTGATATATTCGCTCCGATTCAGATGCAAATAGGACCGCATCTCCATCAAATGCAATACGTATTTGGTCTATTTTTGCTCTCGGATCAAAATGTGAAGTCCCGGTCAGAATTTTTCCTGCTGCAACATCACTATCTATTGCTTGCTTCACATCTGGCTCAAAAGCTGAAAGAAACAAATCTGTTTTAAATGCCCTCAAATAAGGAGCAATCTCAGATCCACCAGTAAGTGCCGCCCGTGTAATATCAAGTTCGTAATCTTGGATGGAATTAAAAATACGCAAACTTGTGTTTGGGCTGTTGCGAGACATAACGATAACTTCAACTAATCGTTTTTCCTGTAATTTGTTGAGCTGCAGAAATGCTTTTACAAGCTGAAATGCAGAACCCTTTTGGAGAATATCGCTTTCGTGTTTAACTTGGTATTCTTCGTACGCTGCCAACCCCTCGTTCTCATAAATTCTATTTTCTTCCTCAAGATTAAAAAGTGCTCTCGAACTAATACCAATTACCAATGGCTCTGTCAAATCATACGGCATATTCTCCCCTCCCTTTACGCAACAATCTCTCTATGCTTTCAATTGTATTTTATCATAGCATTTATCAAAAGGCAATCTGTGCTATAGTTATGTTTTGAAAATAGGTGGCTGGTGTAATTCGATGACAGGCTTTTCATGCTCCATGTAAGAAGTTACAATAATCTCATCATGATCAGGGAGATTAGACTATGCCAAAAGAGTATCCCACCAAGTTCAAAACCGAAGTCATCCAACGCTACCGAAACGGTGAATCCATCCAATTGCTCAGTCAGGAATTGCACATTGCGCAAAGCACGATTTATCACTGGCGGAAAGAGTATTGCTCCATCAAAACAGCAAATCGCACCTATACACCAAAAGAATTTGATGAGCTTTCAAGGCGGCTGGTAAAATTAGAGCACGAAATGGAGATCATTAAACATTCTGGTTACATTGCAGATGTGCCTTTACAAAAAAGCCTGTCAGCTTTAGAAAGCATCTATCGCCAACCAGATAACACTTACAGCGTCTATGAGCTCTGCGAAGCGCTGGAAGTTGCCAGAGGCACTTTTTACAACTATATCTTTCGCCGGGCGGACCACAGCAGGCGTGATCAGGAGCAGGCGCAGCTTATGCGGCTCGTGCAGCAGGCCTTTGATGACAGCGCTCAGCGATTTGGTGCTGAAAAGATCCGCATCACTCTGGCTGAGAGCGGTGTCCGGGTCAGCACCAAACGCATTGCGGCGATCATGCAGGAACTGGACCTGCACAGCATCCGCCCTGATGCCAAGAAGCAATACAAAAAGCATCAGCAGTATAAAAAGCAAAACCTGTTGAATCAACAGTTCACCGCAGACCGCCCCAACCAAATCTGGGTCAGTGACATCACATATTTTAAAATCAACGACTACTGGGTCTACTTTTGTGTCATCCTGGATCTTTTCTCCCGCAAGGTCGTCGGCTATCGGGTATCCCGCAACGCAAGCACGAACCTGGTCACCAGCACCTTCCGGTCCGCTTTTCGGGAACGCGGCGATCCCAGCGGTCTCACTTTTCACAGTGACCGCGGAAAACAGTACACCTCGGCCGCATTCACAGAACTCTTGCAGCACTGCAATGTAAAGCAGTCTTTTTCCGCTACGGCGCGGCCGCATGACAACGCAGTGGCTGAAGCATTTTTTGCTTCCTTCAAAAAAGAGGAGGCGTACCGCAGAGAGTACACCTCAGAACAAAGCTACCGCAAAAGCGTGGAGCAGTATATCCAATTTTACAATGAGCTTCGGCCTCATCGGACCTTGAAATACAAAACACCAACGGCATTCGAGGAAGCTTATTGGGCCGGTTTATGAAAAAGCTGTGTTCAAATAACGACCTTACATAAAAATATTAGTTTCGAATTTTGAGAGTTTTGGAGCAAATAAAGGAACGCGGCAAAAAGAAAAAGCCCCGATCTCTCAAGGCTTTCAAGACGTGAAGAAACCCGCTTTTCGATAAAAATGTTCGAAAAGCGGGTTTCATTCATATGGTGGAGCTGAGGGGAGTCGAACCCCTGTCCGAAAGCACTTTGACAGGACTTTCTCCGGGCGCAGTCAGGTTTCAGCATTCCCTCCCCGCAAAGACACCGGACAGACTTTGCGGTTCAGTAGAGTCATGATGCGTGGGCGGGGCAACTCTTACCCGCCTCACGGACGCCACCTAAACGACGCCTTCCCCGGCCGGTGGCCGCTCCGGTTCAGACGGTCACTGCTTAAGCAGCGACGGCAACAGTGTTAGTGTTGTCAGTTAAGTTTAATTTGCCCGTTTTATGGCGGTCAGGCGCCGCCGCCCGCTTATCCAGCCTCCACACCCCCGTCGAAACCGGTACAGCCCCGTATGGGACGGCGGGGAGGGGATGCTCCCCGCCGGTGCAAACGCTGTGCAATGTTGTTTATCTGTGGAACGGATCGGCCAGCTTCTCCGGCTCCGGATACGTCTTGCCGTGGGTATCCACCGTGACCTTAGCCATGACCTGCTCTTTCTTGGGCTTGTTGGTCATCATGTTCCGGGGCTGGTTGGCGATGCGGTCGACCACGTCCATGCCGTCCATCACGCAGCCGAAGGCGGCGTACTGCCCATCCAGATGGGGCGCGTCCTTGTGCATGATGAAGAACTGGCTGCCGGCGGAGTCCATAGCCTGCGCACGGGCCATGCTCAGCACGCCCCGGGTGTGGCGCAGATCGTTGGCGACGCCGTTGGCGGCGAACTCGCCCTTGATGCAGTAGCCGGGACCGCCCATGCCGTTGCCGTCGGGGCAGCCGCCCTGGATCATAAAGCCGGGGATGACGCGGTGGAAGATCAGCCCGTCATAAAAGCCGGCGTTGGCCAGCGCGATGAAGTTGTACACGCTTTGGGGCGCGATGTCGGGATACAGCTCGCAGGTGATGACGCCGCCGTCCTGCATCTCGATGGTGACGATGGGGTTATTAGCCATAACAGTTTTCCTCTTTTCTGTTGTACTTCGTGTGTCAGCCGCGGTTCTTCTCCCGCATGGCGCGCTCCATCTCCCGCTTGGCGTCCCGCTTGGCCACGGCGTCCCGCTTGTCGTAGGTCTTTTTGCCCTTGCACAGGCCCACCTCCACCTTGACGCGGGAATTCTTGAAGTAGACCGACAGGGGCACCAGCGCGTAGCCGTCCTGCTTCTGCAGGTCGTGGAGCTTCCGTATCTCCCGCTTATGCATCAGCAGGCGCTTGGGGCGATCCGGGTCGCGGTTGAAGATGTTCCCCTGCTCGTAGGGGGAGATGTGCAGACTGTAGGCGTAGATCTCGCCGTCCCGCGCCACGCAGTAGGAGTCCTTCAGGTTCAGGGCGCCGGCACGGATGGACTTGACCTCCGTGCCGAACAGCTCCACACCGGCCTCAAAGCGATCCTCCACGAAATAGTCGTGGAACGCCTTGCGGTTCTGCGCGGCGATCTTGATGCCGGACTTTTCCATGGTGATCCCTCCTCTCCGGTGTACGTGTCCGATAGTATAGCACATTTTCCCGCAGGACGCAAGAGGGGACAGGGGCTGGTATTTTGCCGCCGGATGTGGTATACTGCGAAAAAACCGCGAAAGGAGCACGCGATATGGATCTGACGGAAAAGACACTGGACAGCCGGGAGGTGTTCCGGGGCCGCATCATCCGTGTGCGGCAGGACACGGTACGCCTGCCCAACGGGAAGGAGGGCACCCGCGAGGTGGTGGAGCATCCCGGCGGCGTGGCCGTTCTGGCCATCGACGACGAGGGCCGTGTGCTGCTGGTGCGTCAGTACCGCTACGCCTTCGGCCGTGTGCTGACGGAGATCCCGGCGGGCAAGCGGGAGCCGGGGGAGGAGCCGTTCCTCACAGCCCGGCGCGAGCTGCAGGAGGAGGTAGGCGCCACAGCCGGCAGGTGGACGGAGCTGGGCACCCTCATCGCCTCGCCGGGCTGCTATGGCGAGACGCTGTACCTCTACATGGCGGAGGAGCTGCACTTCGGGGCGACCCATCCGGACGAGGACGAGTTTCTGGAGCCGCTGCGCGTACCCTTTGACGAGGCGGTGCGTCAGTGCATGGACGGTACGCTGACGGACGCCAAGACCGTGGCCGCCATCCTGAAGGGCAAAATTCTCCGGGCGCAGTAACGAAAAGCCTTGTATTTCCGCCCGGAATACGGTACACTGTCAGCAGGCGGCCGCGCCGCCGGGGGAGGTTGAGAGATATGTCGATGAGTACGAAGAAGAACATCGCCATTGTGCTGCTGGTGCTGTCCATGCTGCTGTGGGTGCTGCGGAAGATCAACATTCTGTACATACCCGGGCTGAGCATGTTCCTGCTGGCGCTGAGCATGGTGCTGGTGGGCGTGATGATGTTCCAGCTGAAGGAGAAAAAGAAGCTGGCGGGCACGATGATCGTGGCCTTCGGCCTGTTCTGCATCGTGGCGGCCATCATGGAGATCCGGGGCTACATGGCCTGAAAAGTATACAGGCACGCAAAAGGGACGCACCGCGCAGGGCGTCCCTTTTCGCTGTTTCTGCGCCGCGGCAAGACGCATGGCCGGGGCATACGCGGTATCTCCGGTGAGATCACCGCAGGCAGTATTGCTCTCGTGATTTACCGCAAGGGTCGCCCTCCGGGGATTCCCCGGCTTCGGCCTCGTATGCATTCTCCGGGCGGTTTTCCGTGTGGGGCTGTGATTTTCGGCAGTAGGGCTGTCAAGTGTCTGTTTTGTCAAAGTTTGCGCAGGTTTTGTGTGCAAAGCGGAGAAAATTCGCACGGTGAGAATAAATTATCTTTTTTGGTTGAAAGCGCTGGCAGGATATGGTAGAGTACATAAGGAGTGTCAAAAAATTAACACTGCCTGACACATCCGTGGAGAGGACTGACGAATCGAGGAGGAAAAAGTATGAGACCCGAGCAGGAGAGGACGGCCGGGATCGTGCGGGCACATGGCTGCGACAGCGCGCAGCTCATTGCCATTTTGCAGGATATCCAGGCCGCGGAGAACTATCTCAGCGAGGCGAACATGACGCTGGTGGCGGACATGCTGTCCATCAGCGTTTCACGGGTGTACAGCGTGGCCACGTTCTATGAGAACTTCTCGCTGGAGCCCAAGGGGAAGCACATCATCAAGGTCTGTGACGGCACGGCCTGTCACGTCCGGAAATCCGGCCCCATCTACGACGCTATCCATGAGTATCTGAAGCTGGAGGGCAAGAAAAAGACATCCGCCGACGGCGTTTTCACGCTGGAAACGGTGGCGTGTCTGGGCGCCTGCGGTCTGGCCCCCGCCATGACCATCGACGGCGAGGTATATGCCAAGATGACGCCGGAGACGGCGCTGGCGGAGCTGGAGCGGCTCCGTGGAGAGGAGGCGGCACAATGAGCGTCCTGACAAGAGACGGCTTCCGCGTCATGCGCGAGACGGCGGAGGAGGCCCTGCGCCGCAGCGGCAATGCCGTAAATGTGCTGGTCTGCGCCGGTACCGGCTGCATCGCCGGCGGCTCCCTGAAGGTCTGCGAGACGCTGAAGGAGGAGTGCGCCCGCCGGGGCCTGCAGGTCTATGTGGGTCTGACGGAGCACAGCGGCGAGGAAAAGAGCCTGCACATCAAAATGAGCGGCTGCCACGGCTTCTGCGAGATGGGGCCGCTGGTGCATATCGAGCCGCTGGGCGTCATGTACATCCATGTCAAGCCGGAGGACTGCTGCGAGATCGTGGAGAAAACGGTGCTGCGCGGCGAGATCATCGAGCGCCTGACCTATCAGCGGGACGGTGTCTCCTACCCCCGGCAGGAGGACATCCCGTTCTACAAGAAGCAGCACCGGGTGGTGCTGGCGGGCTGCGGCACCAGCGACGCCGAGGATCTGGACGAGTACATCGCCAAGGGCGGCTACACCGCCTTTGAAAAAGCGCTGTTCACCATGACGCCGGAGGCTATCTGCAAGGAGATCTCCGACTCCGGCCTGCGGGGCCGGGGCGGCGGCGGCTTCCCCGCCGGACGCAAGTGGGAGAGCGTGCGGCGCAACGTGTCCGACGTGAAGTACGTGGTCTGCAACGGCGACGAGGGCGACCCCGGCGCGTTCATGGACCGCTCCATCATGGAGGGCAACCCTCACTCCATTCTGGAGGGTATGATGATCGCCGGTGTGGCCACCGGCGCTGCCGAGGGCTACATCTACGTCCGCGCCGAGTATCCGCTGGCGGTGAAGCGGCTCCAGACCGCCATTGAAAAGGCTACGGAGGTCGGTCTGCTGGGCGACGACATCATGGGCAGCGGCTTCTGCTTCCATATGCACATCAACCGGGGCGCCGGCGCCTTCGTCTGCGGCGAGGGCAGCGCTCTGACCGCCTCCATCGAGGGCAAGCGGGGTATGCCCCGCGTCAAGCCGCCCCGCACGGTGGATCAGGGTCTGTGGGGCAAGCCCACGGTGCTGAACAACGTGGAGACGTTTGCCAACGTGCCCGGCATCATCCGGCAGGGCGCCGGATGGTACAGGGGCATCGGCACCGACGCCAGCTCCGGCACCAAGACCTTCGCCCTCACCGGCAACGTGGTGAACACCGGCCTTGTGGAGGTCCCCATGGGCACCACCCTGCGAGAGGTCATCTTCGACATCGGCGGCGGCATCCCCGACGGCAAGAAATTCAAGGCGGTGCAGATCGGCGGCCCCTCCGGCGGCTGTCTCACCGAGGCGCATCTGGACGTACCCATGGACTTCGACTCCCTGAAGAAGCTGGGGGCCATCATCGGCTCCGGCGGTCTGGTGGTCATGGACGAGGACACCTGCATGGTGGAGGTGGCGCGGTTCTTCATGAACTTCACCCGCAACGAGAGCTGCGGCAAGTGCACCCCCTGCCGGGAGGGTACCAAGCGGATGCTGGAGACGCTGGAGCGCATCATCGCCAACGAGGGCAGCATGGAGGATCTGGAGCTGCTGGAGGCGCTGTCCGACACCATTACCGACACGGCGCTGTGCGGCCTTGGCCAGACGGCCTGCAAGCCGGTGATGAGCACGCTGAAGAATTTCCGGCAGGATTACCTGCGCCATGTGGTGGATAAGCACTGTCCCATCTGCAACGGCCGTAAGCGCCGTCTGGAGATCAAGGCCGACCTGTGCAAGGGCTGCGGCAAGTGCGCACGGAACTGCCCCATGGAGGCCATCAGCGGCCAGCCGCGTATGCCGTACACCATTGACAACGAGAAGTGCATCCACTGCGGCGCCTGCTGGGGCGCCTGCCCGTTCGGCGCCATCGACGCCATTGAGGAGGAGTGAGCCATGGCCAAGGGTATTATGATCGTGGACGGCCAGCGGGTGCCGTTCGACGGGGAGAAAAACGTGCTGGCGGTGATCCGCAAGGCCGGTATCGACATCCCCACCTTCTGCTACTATTCCGAGCTGTCTGTCCACGGCGCCTGCCGTATGTGCATGGTGGAGGACGTAAAGACCGGCAAGCTGGACGCCTCCTGCTCCATGGAGCCTCGGGACGGCATGGAGATCCGCACCAACACCGCCAAGCTGCTGAAGCACCGGCGGATGATCCTGGAGCTGCTGCTGGCGGCCCATGACTGCTCCTGCACCACCTGCAATAAGAGCGGCAACTGCCGCCTGCAGGAGCTGGCGCAGCGCTTCGGCGTGCGGCACATCCGCTTCCCCAACACCCGTCCCCAGTATGAAAAGGATCACACCAGCTATGCGGTGTTCCGCGATCCCAACAAGTGCATCCTCTGCGGTGACTGTGTCCGCGTGTGCGAGGAGCTGCAGGGACAGGGCATCCTGAACTTCGCCTTCCGGGGCAGCGAGCTGCAGGTCATGCCTGCCTTCGACCGGAAGCTGGAGGAGACGAAGTGCGTGGGCTGCGGCCAGTGCGCCGCCGTCTGCACCACCGGCGCTATCACCGTCAACGACCAGATCGGCACGGCGTGGCGCGCCCTCCACGACCCCCAGAAGCGGGTGGTGGTACAGATCGCTCCCGCTGTCCGGGTGGCGCTGGGCGAGGATTTCGGCATCCCCGCCGGTGTCAACATCATCGACAAGCTGGTCCCTGCCCTGAAGATCATGGGTGCGGACGAGGTATACGACACCAACTTCGGCGCGGACATGACCACCATCTCCGAGGCGGAGGAGTTCCTTCAGCGCCTCAAGGCGGGCGGCCCGTTTCCCATGTTCACCAGCTGCTGTCCTGCCTGGGTCAAGTATCTGGAGCTGAACGACCCCAAGTATCTGCGGAACATTTCCACCTGCAAGTCCCCCATGGAGATGTTTGCCGCCGTTATCCGCGACAAATACGCCGCCAAGGACGCTGCCGACGGCCGCACCACCTATCAGATCGCCATCATGCCCTGCACCGCCAAGAAGATGGAGGCGGCGCGGCCTGAGTTCTGCCACGACGGGCGGCCCGATGTGGATCTGGTGCTGACAACCCGGGAGCTGACCGATATGATCCGGGAGGCCGGTATCCAGCTCAACGAGATGGAGCTGGAATCCCCCGACCTGCCCTTCGGTCTCGGCTCCGGCGCGGCGGCCATCTACGGCGTTACCGGCGGTGTGGCGGAGGCGGTGGTGCGCTACTGCGTACCCGATAAGAGCAAAAATGCCCTCCGGGCCGTGTCCGTCACCGATTTGCGGGGCGACGGCGCTATCCGAGAGGTAAGCCTGACCATCGGCGGGCAGGAGCTGCACATCGCCATTGTCAACGGCCTCATCCACGCCAAGGAGCTGATCGCCGACATTGAGGCCGGCAAGCGGTTCTACCATCTGGTGGAGGTCATGACCTGCCAGGGCGGCTGCGTGGGCGGCGCGGGACAGCCCTACGGCCTTACCGCCGTGAAGCGCAAGCGCAAGCAGGGTCTGTACGACACGGACGCCTCCGCCTTGTTCAAGCGGGCGGAGAAGAACCCCATCGTCACCACCCTGCTGGACAAGTACGGCGAAGCGCGGTGCCACGAGCTGCTCCACGTCCACTACGGTGAATAGGCCACGAAAAAAACAAAACAGGCGGGAACGCTGTGCGTTCCCGCCTGTTTTGCGTGTTTACAGGACTTGACGGGTTTGGTATAATAGATTGTTGAAGTTTAGCAATGTATGAAAGGAATGCGGCCTATGGAACTGTCGGCAAAATTAGTCCGCTCACAACTGAATTTTTTCAAGCCCTTTGTGGCCAACTGCTCGCTGGAGGTGACCCGCAAGGGACAGGACAAGCTGGGCGAGCTGATGACCGCCCTCCACAAGCGGGAGGTGCTGGTGAAGGATCACCCCTTTGAGCGCTTTCAGGGCGCGTGGGTCATGCCCAAGGACCAGCGGCGCACCGGCGTCATCCTGTACCTCCACGGCGGCGGCTACACCTGCGGCAGTCTGGAGTACGCCAAGGGCTTTGCCGCCACGCTGGCGTCGGAGTGCGGCGTCAAGGTATTCTGCGCCGCCTACCGGCTGGCGCCGGAGAATCGCTTCCCCGCCGCGCTGGAGGATGCGCTGGAGGCCTACCGCTACCTGCTGAAGAAGGGCTACGCCCCCCGGCAGATCCTGCTGTGCGGTGAAAGCGCCGGCGGCGGACTGATCTATGCCCTGTGCCTGAAGCTGAAGGAGCTGGGCATGGACCTGCCCTGCGGCCTGATCGGCATCTCGCCGTGGACAGACCTCACCGGCTCCGGCGCGTCCTACGAGGCGCACAAGGACATCGACCCCTCCATGACCAAGGCCCTGCTGGAGTTTTACGCCAAGTGCTACACCGACGATCCCACCGACCCACTGTGCTCGCCGCTGTTCGGCGACCTGACGGGACTGCCGCCGTCTCTGCTGTTCGTGGGCGGCGACGAGGTGATGCTGGACGACGCCCGGCTGCTCCACGAGAAGCTGCTGCAGTGCGGCTGCCGCAGCCGCCTGCACATCGCGCCGGAGCGGTGGCACGCCTACGTCCTGTACTGTCTGGAGGAGAACATGGCCGAGGATTTTCAGGCCATCGACCACTTCCTGACACGCAACCTCTCCCCCGCCCGGAGCCTGCGGTGGATGCGGCTGGACAATGCCGCCAAGATATACCCCGCCGCCAAGCGCCGCAACTGGAACAACTTCTTCCGTCTGTCCGCCACGCTGACGGAGCCGGTGGACGCCGCCGTGCTGCGCAGCGCGCTGGACGTGACGGTGCGCCGCTTCCCCTCCATCGCCGTGCGGCTGCGCCGGGGCGTGTTCTGGTACTATCTGGAGGAGATACCCCAGACGCCCCCCATTCAGGAGGAAAAAAGCTGCCCGCTGGCCCATGCGCCCTTTCAGGAGGTGCGGCGCTGCGCCTTTCGGGTGCTGGTGTACCGCGAACGCATCGCCGTGGAGTTCTTCCATGCCCTGACCGACGGCACCGGCGGCCTTATCTTCCTCAAGACGCTGGTGGCGGAGTACCTGACCCAGCGGTACGGCATCGCCGTCCCCGCGGAGCGGGGCGTGCTGGGCCGTCTGGAGGAGCCTGACCCGGAGGAGCTGGAGGACAGCTTCCTCCGCTACGCCGGAGACGTGAAGGCCAGCCGCAAGGAGGCCACGGCCTACCACCTCAGCGGGACGCCGGAGCGGGACGGCTACAACAATCTCATCACCATGATGCTGTCCGCCGACGCGGTGCGCGCCTGCGCCAAGGGGCGGGGCATCTCCGTGACGGAGCTGCTGTGCGCCGCCATGATGCAGGCCATCCTCGACCTGCAGGCGGAGAAGGTCCGCGACCCGCGGCGGCGCAAGCCGGTAAAGGTGCTGCTGCCGGTGAACCTGCGGAACCTGTTCCCCAGCAAGACCCTGCGGAATTTCGCGTCCTACATCACGCCGGAGCTGGATCCCCGCATGGGTGAGTGCAGCTTTGAGGAGCTGTGCGACGAGGTACACCACCGGATGGGACTGGAGAACAACCGCCGCACCATGCGGGCCAAGTTCGCCGCCAATGTGGCCAGCGAGCGTTCGCCGGTGCTGCGGGTGATGCCGCTGTTCATCAAGAACATCGCCATGAAGGCGGTGTTTGACGCCGTGGGCGAATGCAAGTCCTGCCTGTGCCTGTCCAATCTGGGCAATGTACAGCTGCCGGAGGCCATGGCATCCTATGTCCGCCGCATGGACTTCATCATCGGCGTACAGGCCGCCGCCCCCCACGACTGCGGCGTGGTGACATGGAACGGCACCATGTATATCAACTGCATCCGCAGCATCCGGGAGCCGGAGCTGGAAATGCATTTCTACCGCGTGCTGCGGCAGCTGGGGCTCCACGTCAAGGTGGAGAGCAACCAGCGCTGACGCGGGAAAGGAGCGTAAGTATGTACTGTATCAAATGCGGCGTGGAGCTGGCCGACAGCGAAAAGGTCTGTCCCCTGTGCGGCACGCGGGTGTTCCACCCCGATCTGCCCTGCGGGCAGGGCGAGACGCCCTATCCCCCCGACCACCGTCCCCGGGCGGAGGAGGTGAGCCGCGTCGGCGTCCTGTTCGTGCTGACGGTGCTGTTTTTGCTGCCGGCGGTGGTGTCCGTGCTGTGCGACTGGCGGCTGAGCGGCGGCATCGTCTGGTCGGGCTATGTGGTGGGCGGTCTGCTGCTGCTGTATGTCACGGTGGTGCTGCCCCTGTGGTTCAAGCGGCCCAATCCGGTGATCTTCGTGCCGGTGGACTTCATCATGCTGGGGCTGTATCTTTTCTATATCAACTTCGCCACCCACGGCCACTGGTTCCTGACGTTCGCGCTGCCGGTGACGGGCGCGGCCATGGCGCTGGTAACGGCCATGGTGGCGCTGCTGCGGTATGTGCCCGCCGGGGCGCTGTACGTCTGCGCCGGGGCGCTGCTGCTCAGCGGCGGCTTCGCCGTGCTGGTGGAGTGGCTGCTGAACGTGACATTCCAGCTTCACGACACGTTTCTGTGGTCGTTCTACCCGCTGGCGGTGTGTACGGTGCTGGGCGCCATGCTGCTGGTCATCGCCATCTGCAAGCCCCTGCGCCGCAGCCTGCACCGGAAATTCTTCCTGTAATATGTCCTATAAAAGTACGGCATCCCCAACGGGATGCCGTACTCTTTTTGTTCTCAATAGTGGCCGCTGCGGCCGGAGCCGCCGCCGCCGGATTCGGCGCCGTCCTTATTGGACTTCCTGCGCCGCACCTCCGTGGTGTGGGTGTAAACGTCCGAACGCACCGTCAGGTCAAGGCCCTCGGCGGTGACGTACACATCCGCCTCCGCCCCCTGACGGACGGACTTCATCTTGGCCTTCAGCAGCAGGCAGGCCATCAGCGCCACGCCGCAGCCCACCGCCAGCGCCGGCAGGATCACCTTGCCCAGCGGCTTCGTCACCGGATGGCCGTCCGCCGCCTGCTGGAACATCTCCTCGCAGGTGGTCAGGTAGGCGTTGAACCCGCCGTACCAGTCATCGTCGCCGAAGTACCCTAAGAAGCTGTCCTCCAGCACCGTCTGGGCGTAATTGCCCACCATGCTCTTGGCGTAGCCGTCCCGGACGTACAGCGCGTAGCTTCTGTCCCATGTGCTCATCAGCAGCAGGACGCCGCTGCGCTCTCCGCCGATGCCGAAGTCCTGCCCGTTGTAGATGGTGTACGCGGCTTCGTAAACGTCGCCGGCGTACTCCTCGTAGTCGCGGATGGTGACGATGTACACCGCGCAGTCGTACTGCCACGAGATGCGGTCGGCTTCCTCCTCCAGCGCCGCCCACTGGCTGTCGGTCAGCATGCCCTCCGTGTCGTAGATAAAGGTGTCGCCGGGCGTCTGCTCCGCCATGGCGGGCGCGGTCAGCAGCAGCGCCGCCAGCAGCGCCAGCAGGCAGGTGCAAATTCTCTTTTTCATCTGTCCGTCCCTCCTTACGCCAGCAGCATGATGGCTGCGGTGATGGCGGTCACAGGCGCGGCGATGGCGCCGAAGATGGCCCAGAACTTGCCCATATCCGTGGGCAGGTCGCCCACCAGCTTGCCGGTCTGGCCGTTCATAGCGAACAGGAAGTCCTTCCCGTTCCACTTGGTATGCAGCATCCACACCGGCAGCAGCGCGTAGTGTACCTTGCCGCGCCGCAGGCGGATGTCCTGCCGCAGGGGCGTGCAGGTGTCGTACTGCTCCGCCGTGCGGCGCAGGGCCATCTCCAGCGAGGCGGCGCACCGGCTGTCGGCACGGTCGCGGCTGTCGGCCACGCTGACATCATACCGGTCGGCCAGAAAGCCCGGCAGGTACGCGGTGGAAAACGGCTTCAGGTCATCGTAGTCATACGGCTCGATGGAATCCATGTGGTCGTCCGGCATCTTGCTGGAGGCATCCACAGGGACTTTTTCAAAGGCGATGCTGCCGCCCCGGCGGACATCGTAGTGCTCCGTCTCCGTGACCTCGGTGTCCCCCGTCTCGTACTCGTGGATGATGCAGCCCTCGTAGTCTACGACACCCTCGGCCCGGCCGTCGAACATCCAGAAGGGGACGTACACGCCCTGGAGCTTCTCGATGTGGTTGCCGTTGGTGAACGCCTTGGGCAGCAGGGGCTTGCCCTTGTAGTGGTTTTTCAGGGCGGCCACCGCGTCCTCCTTACTGAGCTTGAAGGGAATGACGAAGTCCGGCTTCAGGGTGCCGCTGAACTGCCCCGGCACCACCGTGGGGTTGCCGCAGTAGGGACAGGAGGTGGCGGCAGTGCTGGCGTCGCAGATCAGCTCCGCGCCGCAGGAGGGGCAGCTGTAGGCCTTCATGCCGTCGGCCTCCGCGCCCCAGTCGCTGGTCAGGCCGGAGGTGTCCCAGCCCTGAGCCTCCATATCCGCCATCTTTTGGCGGTTGGCCTCTGCCTTGGCTTCCGCCTTTTCGGAGGCCTCCACGGCGGCGGCTTCCTTGCCGGCGTACAGCCTCTCGATATCCGCCACGTCGTACTTTCCGCCGCAGAAGTCGCACTCCAGCTTGCCGGACGCGCCCACAAAGTGCAGCGGGCCGGTGCAGGCCGGGCATTTATAGTTGGTCACTTGGGATGCCATATTCTCTCCTCCCGTCTCTCGTATACGGTGCGCCTGCCGTCAGGGGCGAGGCGTGCCGCAGTTGGCGCAGAACTTGCCCTTGTTCACCGTTCCGCACGCACACGTCCACTCGTCGGAAGCGGGCTTAGGCTGGCCGCACTCGGCACAGAACTTGCCGGTGTTTACCGCGCCGCAGGCACATTTCCACTCGCCGGCGGGCGCGGGCTTGGGCTGGCCGCACTCCGCGCAGAACTTGCCGGTATTCCCGGCATGACCGCAGGCGCACGTCCATCCGGCGGGTGCGGCAGGCGCTGCGGGCTGCTGTGCCGCCTGCTGCTGTCCCATGGCAAACAGGTTTCCGGCGTTCATGCCGCCTGCCTGCCCCGCCATGTTCATGCCCATGAACGCCATGGCCGCGCCGCCCTGGTTGTTGGCCGCCATCTTCATGGCGTCGCCCTGGCTGCCCACCAGATGCGCCGCCGCGCGGGTGGGATCCATGAACGCCGCGTTCCGCTGCAGCTCCTTGAGCATCTTCTCGTCTTCCTCGTCCGCCGTCACGCTGGACACGCCGAAGGACACGATCTCGATGCCACGCAGGTCACGCCACTTCTTGCTCAGCACCTCGTTCAGCGCGTCCGCCAGCTCCAGCGTATGGCCCGGCAGCTGGGAGTAACGGATGCCGTTCTCGCCGATTTTGGCGAAAGCGGGCTGGAGGGCGGTCAGCAGCTCGGTCTTGAGCTGGCTGTCCAGCCGGTCGCGGGTGTATTCCTCGCTGACGTTGCCGCACACGTTGGTGTAGAACAGCATGGGGTTGCTGATGTGGTAGCTGTATTCGCCGAAGCAGCGGATGCCCACGTCGATGTCGATGCCGGCCCGCTGATCCACCACCCGGAAGGGCACCGGGGACGGCGTGCCGTACTTGTTGCCGATCAGTTCCTTGGTGTTGAAGTAGTAGATGCGCTGGTCCTTGGGCGCCTCGCCGCCGAAGGTGAAGCGGTTGGCCATGTTGTTGAATACGTTCTTGATGCCCTCGCCCAGCTCGCCGGTAAAGATGGACGGCTCCGAGGACATATCGTATGTATACTCACCGGCCACCGCGCACATATCCACGATCTTCCCCTGATCCACGATCAGCATACACTGGCCGTCCGCCACCGCGATGACGCTGCCGTTGCTGATCACGTTGTCGTCGCCCTTGGTGTTGCTGGAGCGCTTGCCCGTCTTTTTCCGGCCCTTGACCGCCAGCACGTTTTCAGGAATCGCGTCGCAGTAAAAGAATTCCTTCCACTGATCCGCCAACACGCCTCCTGCGGCGCCCATTGCTGCCTTGATAAGTCCCATAGTCCTTCTCCTTTTCTGTGTTTATGAAAATACCGGTACTCTTTCTGTGCCCATAGGAGAAGCATACCATATCTTTCCGCGCCGCACAATCATATCCTGTAAAAAAACGGTTTTCCGCCAGACAAAAAAGCGCCCGCCCCGCGTTTCCCGCGGGACGGACGCTTTTCCGTCTCAGAACACGCCGTAGCCCTGCCCCTGCGTGATGATATACGCCCACAGCACCGGCCCCACCGCGCCGGTGGCGCTGTACCCCAGCGAGCGCTGGACGGCCCGGACGGCCCGCGCCGTCTCCTGTCCGAACACGCCGTCCACCATGACGGCGGGAATGGCGCTGTCCTGCGCGGCCATCTGGTTCAGCCGGGTCTGCAGCAGCGTCACCTCCGGCCCCGTGTCCCCCAGCACCAGAAACCGCCCCGGATACACCTCCCGGGCGAACTCCTGATAGTCGGCGGGCAGGGTGTACAGCGTCTGCTCGTACACGTTCTGCAGGGCGTTCCATGTGTTGCGCCCCACCACGCCGTCCACCGTCAGGCCGTAGGTGCTCTGGAAGGCGTACACCGCGTCCAGCATGGCCTGATCGAAGGTGTCCGTGATGGGGATGGGCGGCAGCTGGGGCAGGAAGTACCCCAGAAACGCCAGATAGAACCGCACCGTCTCCACGTTCAGCCCCATGTCCCCCAGCCGCAGCACCTCCGGGTACACCCGCTGGGCCTCGGAGATGGTCAGCCCCTCGCTGGTGATCTCCGACAGGCTCTTGACGCCGTTGAAGATCATCTTGATCTTATACCATGTGGCTTTGCCCACAATGCCGTCCGATGCCAGATTAAAGATGCTCTGGAACGCCCGGACGGCGGCCTCCGTCTCCGCGCCGAACACGTTGGACACCTCGCTGATGCGGGGGATGGCCGGGTAGTTCCGGCGGATGCGGTTGAGCTGCTGCTGGATGGTGCGCACATCCTCCCCCACGGAGCCCCGGGACAGGGGCCGCCCGGGGTAGGAGGGCGTACCGTCTCCCACCGGCGCGTTGAACACGATGTTGATGTTGTCGCCGAAGTAGTGCTGCAGGATCTCGTAGGGCGTCAGTCCCTGCTCCGCCAGATCCACGCTGCCCCACTGGGACAGCCCCGCGCACTGGGTACGCACACCGTCGCAGAACTGGGCGTACAGCGGCTCCACATTGCCCTGCCGCACGATGTAGTCGTTGAAGATGTCGTCCACCAGCCGGTCGATGTTCTCAAAGGTGCTGCGCCCCGGCACGAAGGCCTGGTCGTAGCGGGTGGAGCTGGTGATGTCGAAGTCGTAGCCCCGGCTGCGGTAGTATTCGGTGTAGACCCGGTTCAGCGCCACGGAGATCTGGGCCAGAATGTTGGCCCGCAGGGCGTTTTCCGGCCATGTGGGATAGATCTCGCTGCTGGCCACATTTTTGATGTAGGACGTAAAGGACACCGTCACGTTCTCCGCCGGCTCGTTGGGCGGGCCGAGGTGTACGGTGATGTACTCCGGTACCACGGGAAACGGCATGGCTCCTCCCCCCTTCCGTCAGGCTGACTCCAGCGACACCGCCAGGATCGTCTCGATCCGTGGAAACACCGTCACCGGACGGCCCTCCACCGTGCTGTACCGGGGGTGCCGCACCGCCGCCTGATACACAGTGCCGCTGATGCCCGCCGTCTCCGCCGACTGCGACCATCCGGCGGGCAGCGCCGGCAGGCGGATGTCCTCCACGATGCCGGAGGCATCGGTGACGCCCTCGTAGAACACCGTCCGCTCCGGGCCGAAGTTCCGGTAGATCTCCACCCGTGCTCCCTCCACCGGGAACAGCCCCCGGCCCGTGGACACCTGCACCCGCAGTGTCCCCCGCTCCGGGTGGGCGTCCAGAAACCACTGCTCCGGGTCTTTCCGCATGGGATCGTTGCTTGCCATATATGACCATCCTTTCTATGCACCGTCTCCCTGTATTCTATGCCGCCGCAGTCCCGGAGGTGCAAAAAAAAACGGCGTGCGCCCTCCGGCGCACGCCGTTTTTCAGGTTTTTCAGAATGCCCAGTTTCCGTCGCGGAAGACGGCCACCGTCCTGCCGTCCCCGCACACGGCGTCGATGCTCATGTCGGCGGAGCCGATCATGAAGTCCTCGTGGACCATGGAGTCATTGACGCCCAGTGCGCGGCACTCCTCCAGCGTCTTGTGCTCGAAGTCCCGGATGGTGTCGGCAAAGCCCATGCCCAGTGCCAGATGGCAGGCCGCGTTCTCGTCGAACAGCGTGTTGTAGAACAGCAGGCCGGACCGGCAGATGGGAGAATCGTAGGGCACCAGCGCGCACTCGCCCAGATAGGCGCTGCCCTCGTCCATGGTGATGAGCTTGGTCAGCAGCTCGTTGTTCTTCTCGGCGTGCCACTCCACGGCCTTGCCCTCGTGGAACCGGATCCAGAAGTCCTCGATGAGCTGGCCCTGATAGCTCAGGGGCTTGGTGGCGTAGACGATGCCCTCGGCCTTGCCCCGCATGGGGGAGATGAAGCACTCCTCCGTGGGGATATTGGGGTTAAAGACGATGCCCCGCAGGCTCTTTTCGCTGCCGCCGCAGAACTGGGCCTCGGGGATCATGCCCACCTGAAAATCGGTGCCGTTGGCGCTCTTGTAGCGCAGCTCCCGGATGTGCAGGCCGTTGAGATAGGCGCAGCGCTCCTGCATGTCCCGGTTATGGGACTCCCAGTTGGCCACGGGGTCGCCCTCCAGCGCACGGCTGGCGGACAGGATGGCCTCCCACAGCTTCTCCACCGCCTGGGACTTCCGCAGGCCGGGGAACAGCTTCCTGGCCCACGCTTCGCCGGGTACGGCGGCGATGCACCACTGGTACTTGTTTTCGATTTGGTCGCGGTACTTCTTAATGACGGGATACTGGCGCTGGCGGCTCTTGGCCATCTTCTCCTGATTGATGCCGTTAAGGCCGTCGGGATCCTCGCTGAGCAGGTAGATGCGGCAGGGGATGGTGTCCACATAGTGCTGCCAGCGGGCCTCCTCATAGTTGTCCAGTCTGGACAGGGTGGTCAGGGTGCGGTAGCGGTAGTGCAGCTTCTGCAGGGGCTGGTAGCTCCAGTCCACTACCACCTTCTTGGCCTTGCACTTGTAGCACTCCTCCACCAGCATCTTCACGAACTCCGGCTGATCCAGCTCGGCGGCGATGAACACCTCCTGCCCCGGCTGCACGTTGACGCCGGTACGGGCGATGAGACGGGCATACTCCCGCAGAACACTCTTTTTCATGGGAAACGCTCCTTTCATGTCTTTCTGCTGCGCACTATTTTACCACCGGATGCCCGCTTTGAAAAGACATCCGCCGCAAAAAACAGTCGTGTTCAAAAAAATATTTTGAATTTTCTAATGTTCTTCTAATAATCGGGCCGTATGATACAGCCATACCGAACAACACAACAACACTTCACAGGAGGTAACCGATATGAAAAACATCCGGCTCATCAAGAAGGCCGCTCCCGCCAACTACGCGCTGGAGAGCACCCGCACTCTGGACAACGGCGTGGTGCTGCGCCTGATCCATACCGGCGAGACGCTGGCCGTCACCGCCGCCTACGAGCAGCAGCTGGAGTGCTACGACAACCTGCGCACCGTGGCCGAGGCCGCCTATATCGAGGACTATCTGACCCGCAAGTACGAGGGTGTGGAGGCCGCCGACCTGCCGCTGCTCACCGCCTGACACTTGCCAGAATTTCCTCCATCTGCTATACTGATACCATCGACGGTACGCCCCCACGCACCCGTCCGCCGCAGGCGGGCGGGTGCGTTCTCATTCTGCCGTCACGGAGGTATTGCCTATGCGTATCCTGATCGCCGAGGATCAGCCCCAGCTCAACCGCTCCCTGACGAAGGCCCTCACCGCCGCCGGCTGGTCGGTGGACGCCGTATCGGACGGCGGGGAGGCCCTGCTCTATCTGGACGGCGCGGACTACGATGCCGTGGTGCTGGACATCATGATGCCCAAGGTGGACGGGCTCACCGTCCTGCGCACCCTCCGCGCCAGGGGCGGCGCCGTGCCGGTGCTGCTGCTGACGGCCCGGGACACCGTGTCCGACCGGGTGGCCGGGCTGGACGCCGGGGCCGACGACTATCTGATAAAGCCCTTCGCGCTGGAGGAGCTGCTGGCCCGGCTCCGGGTACTGACCCGCAGCAAGGGCAGCGGCCGCACCAGCATCTATACGCTGGCCGACCTGACGGTGGACACCGCCGCCCGCACCGCCGTGCGGGGCGGCACGCCGCTGAAGCTGTCAGCCCGGGAGTATGCCCTGCTGGAGTACCTCATCCGTAATCAGGGGGTGGTGCTGTCCCGGACACAGATCGAAAACAGTCTGTGGAGCTACGACTACGCCGGCGGCACCAACGTGGTGGACGTATACATCAGCTATCTGCGGAGGAAGCTGGACAGCGACGGCCGCCCCCGTCTGCTCCACACCGTACGGGGCATGGGCTGGGTACTGAAGGAGGACGAGCCGGTATGAGACATATCTCCATCAAATGGCGCATGACCATCTGGTTCTCCCTGCTGATGATCGTCATCACCGCCCTGATGCTGGTGTTCGTCATGCTGATGAACCGCAACCAGGTAACGCGCCCGCCGGCGGCGGAGGTGGTGCGCATGGTGCAGCGCAACGCCGACGATGTGGAGTACGACCACGGGGCCTATGACTTCAGCGATGTGGAGTTCTTCGGGCACGGCGTATACACGGAAATTTTCGACGCGGACGGCCGGCTGGTGGCCGGCTCCGCCGCCCCCGCCGTCACGGAGGTGCTGCCGCTGACGGCGGGCCCCATCCGCACGGCGCAGGGCAGCGACGGCGCGTACTATGTCTACGACCTGCCGCTGGCTATGAACGGCGGCGCCCTTTGGGTACGGGGCACCATCTCCGCCAACGCCAAGGGCAGCGTCATGGAGGTCATTGTGCCGCTGGCGTGGTCTGTGCTGCCGGCGCTGGTGCTGCTGAGCGTGGCCGGCGGCTGGCTCATCTCCAGTCTCTCCTTCAAGCCGATGGAGAAGGTCATCGCCGCGGCGGCCAGCATCTCCGGCGGCGAGGATCTGTCCCGCCGCATCGGCCTGCCCCGAGGCCGCAGCGAGATCAACCGGCTGGCCGGGGCCTTTGACGACATGTTCGACCGGCTGGAGCGCTCGTTCCACGCCGAGGCTCAGTTCACCTCCGACGCCAGCCACGAGCTGCGCACGCCGGTGGCCGTGATCCTGACGGAGTGCGACACACTGGAGCAGGGTCAGCCCACGGTGAAGGACTACCGCGCCGGGGTGGAGGTCATCCACGGGCAGGCCCGGCAGATGTCACGGCTCATCACCCAGCTGCTGCACATCACCCGGCTGGAGCAGGGCACCCAGAAGCTGGAGAAGGAGTGCGCCGACCTCAGCGAGCTGGCGCAGTCCGTCTGCACGGCGCAGGCCCAGCTGGCTCCCCGGGGCATCACCCTGACCTGCGGCGCGCCGGAGCCGGTGACGCTGCCGCTGGACGTGACGCTGATGACCCGGCTGCTGAACAACCTCATCTCCAACGCCTTCCGCTACGGCCGGGACGGCGGCCATACCGCCGTCACCGTGGGACGGGAGGGCGATACGGCGGTGCTGTCCGTGGCCGACGACGGCATCGGTATCCCGCCGGCGCTGCAGGAGCACATCTGGCAGCGGTTCTATCAGGTGGATCCCGCCCGCTCCGGCAGCGAGGGCACGGGACTGGGCCTGTTCATGGTGCGGCAGATCGCCCGCCTCCACGGCGGCACGGCGGAGGTATCCAGCACCCCCGGCACAGGCAGCACCTTCACCGTACGCCTGCCCATGGCGTAAAGCACGAATGACTCCCCCGCCCTGTCCGAGGCCGACGCGGGCGTCGCCATCTCCCCCGCGCGGACATCGCCCGGGAGATCGCGGACATCACCATCGCGTCGGGGGAGCTGTTCGAGCCGGTGACGCTTTGCTTATTTTTTCGGGTCCCGAAGCTCCGGGATCGCCCCGCCGGACACCGCCCACAGGTACAGACTGGCCACGCTGCCATACGGGCTGAAGCGGCGGCGATACCGCTCAAACCGCTGCCGGTCGATGTCCCGGTGACGGTAGAGCATCCGCAGGCCCCGCCGGATGGCAAGATCGTCATAGCTGAAGACATCCGGGCGCTGCAGGCAGAACAGCAGGATCATCTCCGCCGTCCAGACGCCGATGCCCTTCAGGCCGCTGAGCGCCTGTATCGCGTCCTCGTCGGACATGTGCGCCACCGCGTCCAGATCGAAGGCCCCGGTGTGGAGCTTCCCGGCAAAGTCCGTGATGTACTCCGCCTTGCGGAAGGTCATGCCCAGCGCCTGCAGCCGGGGGACACCCGCCGCCAGAACAGTCTCGGCGTTGACCTGTCCCAGCGCGTCCCGCATCCGCTGCCAGATGGTGGCCTGCGCCTTGGTGGAGATCTGCTGGCCGATGATGTGGTGGGCGACAGACGAAAACAGGTCGGGATCCACCTCCCGGCGGATGGGCCCCACGCGGTCAATGACCCCGCCGAGCCGCTTGTCCTTCTTCCGCAGATAGTTCAGCTCCGCTGCGCCGTATGTAAAATACATGGCCGTCACCGTCCTCACGCTTTTGTCCGCTCCATTGTATCATAGGGGCACAGACGATGCCATCAAAAATTTTCACGGACGCCCTCCATCGAAAAGCGGCGTCATACCAGAAAGCATGCGGCGGCGCATCGTCTCGTGGAGAGATGCGCCGCCGCCATTGCCGTCATGATCCTTTCTGTGCTTCCGCCTCCTGCTGCTCCATCCGCATGAGCGCAACGCAGAGCTGCAGCTGCCGTATCTTGTGGATGCCGGTCTTTTCATAGACCCTCTTGCGGTATGTATCTACGGTGCTGGCGGCACAGCCGGGCTGCTCCGCACATTGGCGGGTACTCAGGCCGCTGACGAGAGCCTCGCATATTTCCAGCTCCTTGGCGCTCAGCTTGGCGTAGCCCTTTAAGAAATTTTCATAGTCAGCCGGATCAAGCTCCTTCTTTCCGAGGTGAGCCAAGCGACGGATCTCCGCAAGAGAATCGTCCAGCTGCCCCTGCATACCCTCCATCTGCTCCTGAAGTCCCAGCTTTTCGCCTAAAAGCTGCTCGGCTCTGTCCTGTGCGTCCTGCCGTTCCGCTTTCAGAACGGTCACAGCCTCCTCATGGGATTGCATCTTCTCGGAGATGGGCAGCAGCTCCTCAAAGATGGGCTTTCCCTTCTCGCCGCCCGCCACGGTGACATGATCGATGTCCTCCAGTATGGGTCTGAGATAGCGGCGGGTATAGAACAGGCAGCAGCCCACGGCAAAAAGCACCAGCAGCGTCAGCAGGGCGGCGATCTCTATCCCGCTTTTCAGCATGGCGCGGTCATAGGCGGCTTTTGAGATCAGCACCGTCAGATCGTGAGGCGCCTCATCCCCGGCAGCCACTGTAAACGGCTCCGAAATGCCGACAAAGGAAAGCTCCGTCCCTACGAAGGCGGTAAGCCCACCGTGCAGGCTCTTTTTTTCCAGCAGCTCATCCGGCACAAAACAGAAGTCGTCCGTGGGATAGGTCAGAAGCCCTCTTTGAACATCCAGCCCCGCCGCGGCGTCCGACAGAACACAGGCAAGGCTGCCAATGCCGGCCGGCTGGGCGTGGTGCGCCGAGAAGTAGGTCTGATTGACGGAAAAGCCGCACAGACCGTACACCGTGCCATCCGCGCCGATCAGGGGGACGGTCAGCAATACCGCCTGCTCTGTGGTACCCGGCAGGGTGATGAACTCCGTGGTGCGGCAGCTGCGCTCTATGGGCGCGGCCGCTTTTTCCAGATGCTCCGCAAAGCCGGGGGAGCTCGACAGGTCAAATTCCTGCGCCCACTTCCGGTGGGGCATCACCTTATGCCGCCGCCCGATGTCCGCCATGCCGCGATAGAGCAGCAGGTCACCGGTGGTGTGCTCGGCGTTGCCGCGCTGCACATACAGTCCGGCGTGGGAATCCACGGTGGGATCAGAGCTGAGCGAGACATTGAGCAGGATAAACGCGCCGGAGCAATCCGTCTGCCGCGCATACTGGCACAGCGGCTCCAGCATGGTCTCCTGCAAGGCGCCCACGGCGGCTACGTCTCCGTTGAGAGAGGAAAAGTCCGAGGTCTGCTCCTCAATGAGGTCTGTCATATCCTCCGAAAGATGGACGCCCATGACAGAGACATTCCGCCACAGGGAGGTCATATCCGAGCGAAAGGCCCCCATCTGGAAGGTCAGGGCCTTTTCCGTTTCAGCCCGTGGGCTTTTGAGCTGCCCAAGCAGAAGCAGGGCGACAAACAGCACCGCCAGCAGCAGAAGCGCCAATGCGCCCATGTATAGAAACAGCCGGCGGCGCATGGAGGGCTGCGCCTGTTTCAGTTTTGAGAGCAGAAAGCCGGGCATATTCCTTCGCCCCCCTTCCGATGTAGTCGATTTTTTCAGCGAATGGAGCAGAACAACGCCCAAGTCTCCTCCGCCAGTGCGTCAATGTCCTCGCCGGCTGCGGCGCGCTTGGGCAGCTCCTGCTGGAGCCGGCGCAGGCCGTCATAGAGGACGCTGACCCTGCCGTAGTAGCCCTCGAAGCGCGGCTCGGACACGGGGGTATAGTCCTCGCGCATGGTCTTGAGCGCGGCATAGAGACTCTCATAAGCCGCTGCGGGCGCCGGGAAATTGCCGTAATCCGAGATGGCGTCAAAGGCGCCGCTGCGCACCGGCATGTAGCCGGTCTGCGCCACGAAGTCGAGGTTGCGCTCCGCCTCCGTCAGCCAGCGGACGAACAGCGCCGCGGACGGTCAATAGCACCGCCCCCGCGCTGTTTGCTTTGCGTTGCCCTCGAACGCGGTGCGATCGTTGTAAACAAGCCGCTGCAAAAAGAACGGCGCGGAAAGGGTGAATATCGCCTCGTCACCACCAAAAACGGAAAGAGCCGCCAAATCACGGCGGCTCCATTCGTGGTTGACAAAAACATAAAGGGTCAAGATAGGGGTCAGCACTTTCGAGGATTTTTTGATGTGGTTGCCCACAGGTTTTGTTGTCTGCACGCCTGCATACCGCAAGGAGGGGGCGTGTGAGGGGGGGAACCTTTGACGGGTTCCCCCCCTCGCGTTCAGTCACCCGCCCGCAGGCGACCACTTTTGCGAAGCAAAAGTACCGCACCAAAAGAAAAGAGACATCCTCTCGGATGTCTCTTTTCTTTTGGTGCGCGAGGCGGGACTTGAACCCGCACGTCCGGAGTGGACACTAGAACCTGA
>URHT01000008.1 GCA_900547745.1 uncultured Eubacteriales bacterium
TAACTGCCTTCGTGTAGGTGGAGCCCACATCGCAGCCGCCGTAATATTTCATGGTTTTCTCTCTCCCTCGCAATTATTTGTTGTACTCGTAATGGGGCTTGTCCATATCGTACTTCTTCTTCAGCGGATCGCGGCGCTCCATGCGGTCGTAATGGCGGCACAGGAACGGCTCCACGCCGTAGAACAGGGCCTTGCCGTCCAGATCGAAGAAGAACACAGCGAACAGCGCGGCGTATACGCCTATTCCGATGAGGATGATCTTTTTCAGTATTTTCAGCACCTTGCGCATTTTTTCGCTCCTCCTTTTACCAGCTCATGGAATCGTCGAACTCCAGCAGAGACGGATCCAGCGGCTCCTCATGCATAACGGTGGTCATGTAGTCGTTGATGATGCTGCGGATCTCCGCGCGGGAGACGTTGCGCTTGTCGGGCAGCGCGTGGGGCATCCAGATGGCGTGGATGTTCCGTGCGCGGAACTCGTCCTCGAACAGGCCGTGGACGCCCTGCATGCCCTTGCACAGCAGCTGGTCGTACATCATGACCATGTCGCAGTGGAACCGCTCCATATTCTCCCACAGCTCGAAGATATGGTGCATGCCGCCCACGGCCATTCGCCGCATGGGCGCCCACTCGTGGTAGCGCGCCATGTCCTCCAGCGTGTTCTCGTAATTGTCGGTGCGCAGGGTCATGTCGAACATCAGGGAGTCCATGTTCATGATGGTGTTCAGGCCCCAGCAGTTATACGCCCATGTACACCAGTTGGAGTAGTACAGCGGCGCGCAGCTCCACGCGATGACGCGGTGACGGGTCAGGGGGAAGTTGTTGATGCGCTGCTCCACGCACTTCTCCATGATCTTGCGCACCTTCTTGTCCGTCTCGTGCCAGATGGGCAGGTCGCCGTACTGCGCCTGATAGATGCGGTACAGCGCTTGGGACACGCCGTTGATGGGATAATAGTTGGTGTTGGCCGCCACGTCCCACTTTTCCCACTCGAAGCGCTGCAGCTCGTTCTGGCTCTCCAGCTTTCTGCACAGCTGCCGGTAGTCGAAGGGCACGCCGGTCTGCTCCTCGATGAATCTCCACGCCTCCTCGATCTCCTTCATGCAGTGCTTCTGCACCAGCGGATCGTCGAACTGCATGGGCTGGGGCATGGCGAACAGCGGCTTGTCGATGAGCCAGTCCTGAATGATGGACGTGGCCACGGAGCCATCACAGGCCTCGTTGGACGTGATGACCGCCTTGTAGTAATCGGGCACATCGTCCAGCACGAACAGGCCGGCCTCCGCCTGACACATGGGGCAGGGATCGCCAGGCAGGCCCAGAGACTGCACCGCGTCGATGTAGTTGAGTACCGTGTGGTTGTTGACGTGGCAGGTGACGAAGTAGGGGATCATCTGGAGGGGGACATTCTCCACCTCCTTGCTGAACGGGTAGAAGATACCGCCCCACACCGTCTCATCGTGGGCGATGGTCTTGTCGTGCCGCGCCTGCACCTTCTTGCTGCCCTTGTTGGCGTTCAGGTCGTTGCGGAACATCTGCATGAACTGGAAAATGGTGGCGTTGGTCATAGCCCGGTAGTGCTGGGGGCAGGCCCTCAGCGCCTCGCCCCGGAGGCCCTCCATGCCGCGGTCGAACCAGTGCAGCACCGGCAGATAGGTCTGCCCCATCCAGCGATAGCGCCAGCAGCCCTTGGCAAACGTCCAGATGCCGCCATAGCGCATGACATCGTACACCAGCATGGCGTAGTTGTACATCCACACCTTATGGAAGTAGTAGAACGTATCCTTCACGCCGCGCCACTCGCGGTGCTTGTAAAGGCCGGTCTTGTCGCAGTACAGGTCGCCCAGACGGCGCTCGCCGTGGGGCTTGCCGTACCAGAAATCTCTGGCCAGCTTCTTATAGTCCGTGGTCTTCAGCTTTTCCGCCACGCTCTTGAAGTTGATCCTCTTCATCTCTTAACGCCCTCCTGGATCTTCTTGATCTCCACGCTCTCGATGAACGCCTGGAACCGGGTACGCAGCTGGCCGCTGGCGGAGTTGATGTACTCCTTCTCGATGGAACAGACGGGGAACCCGAAGTCGCGCTGGAGCACGATGGTGTCGATGACGCGCTCATAGCTCCAGTATTCGCAGAACTTGTTGGACGCCACGATGATGCCGTCGGCCTTGTACTCCTTGGCCAAATCGGCGATGTACTGCTTGCGGCGGCGCATCTCGTTCTGCTCCATGAAACGGGTACACTGGCTGGTCAGCAGATAGTGCCGGGCGATGGCCCGCAGGGGCGTCTCCCCCTCCCTGATCTCGATAGGCTGGCGGGACTCCATGGCGCCGTAGCAGTAACGGTCGGCCACCACCAGCGCGCCGCAGCTTTCGATAAGCTTGGTGAAGTCCGGGTCGTCGTTCTCGCTGCCGGCCAGCAGCACCTTGCAGCGGTACTGGGGCTTGGCGTCAGGCTCGCGGGTCTTCAGCTCCTCCAGCGTATCGCGCAGCTTGTCGATGATGAGATACTTGGGACAGGATGTCGTCACCAGATTGATGACGTGGAACTCGTAGCCGGTGATGGTGGGCTGCTCCAGCTTGCGGTATGCCCCGATGGCCTGCACGATGCGGCACAGCTCGTTGTGCTCCTCGATGGTCTTGCGCAGCGCCTCGTCGGAGGTATCCACGCCGTAGTTGTCCCGGAGAAAGTCCAGCACGTGGGCCTGCAGCTGCCCCTCATAGTGGTCGATGCTGTTGACGGTCTTCTTGAACGGCACGTCCGCGAACTCGCACTTGAACCGTTCGTTGTTGATGATGCCGGGCATCCGCTGCAGATGCTCCTGGAACCGGCAGGTCACGGTACACGTCTCCGTGGCCAGCTGGGCGTCCAGAAAGTTGAAGCCGCCCTCCAGCGCCCGCTCCAGCAGACTGCGGCCGTAGTGACAGGTGCGGGCGGACATGTAGTACGTCGCCATGTCCGGCGAGGTGCAGCGGGGCGCACGGAGCCGCACGGAGAAGCAGCCCGGCAGATCCAGCAGCACCTCCGGCATGAAGTAGCAGGTGTAGCCCAGCGCCAGCCTGCCGTCGTCGCGGCCCTGCTTGACAAGGTCGTTGTTTGCCTCCTGCAGCAGGTTCTCAAAGTAGATCAGGTGTTTCAGATCCCTCATTTCTCATCCTCCTAAAAATCAACGGAAAATGCGCACGTCTCTTGAAAAATTATACATAATTGCGCTTTTTTTGTCAATCAATTTGTTCAATTTGCATAGATATTGGACATTTTCCTGCTATCTGTCCGTTAAATCTGCAAAAGCCGGAAGTGAATTGACTTCTCCTCTGCCCCGTGGTAAGATAAGGCCAGCTTTGAACAGGAGGTGCGCCTATGTGCCAGCACGAACACGACCACGACCACGGCCATTGCCACGACCACGAACACCCTCACACCCACGATGCCCACTCGCCGGAGGAGACACTGGCGCTGCTGACATATATGCTGGGCCACAATCGCCATCACGCCGAGGAGCTGCATGAGCTGGCCCACAGCGTGGACGGCGAGGCGCAGCAGCTGCTCCACGACGCCGTGGTGGACTTCACGCTGGGCAATGAGAAGCTGGAGGAGGCCCTCCGCATCCTGAAGGGGGAATGAGCATGTGCCTGTCCACCGTCTATAATACCGCGCAGCAGGTGCTGTGCAAAAACGTGGCCGCCGTCACGGAGAAGGACGGCCAACTGATCTTCACGGATATCATGGGCATCCCCACCGCCGTCACCGGCAGCATCCAGAGGATTGACCTGATGGAGAGCGTCATCATCGTCCGCCAGTCCTGAATTGCACAAAAAGAGAGACGGCCTTTCGCCGTCTCTCTTTTTGTGAGCTTTTACCGCCGCACCACCTCGCGGCCATCCGACCACACGGACACGATGTTGTGCCGATGGGTCATGTAGACGGCCCTCTCGAACCGCTCCCGCACCGACAACGGATGGCTGGCCTCCGGGAAGTCGCCGTCGTCAATGACCACCGCGTGGAGCCTGTCCCCTGCCGCAAAGCCGTCTCCGGCGCCGAAATACCTGTGTCCCGCGGTGGTGCCCAGATAGTACCCCTCCGGCACCGTCAGGAAGTCCGGGTGCCACCCGTCCGTGACCCGCCGTGCCTTGGAGGTGCGGATGGTCATGGTGATGACCTTGTACATGGGCAGCTGCGCGCCACCGGCGATGTCGCTGCCCAGCGTGACCCACAGCCCCTCGTTGACCATCTGCCGCACGGGACACAGGCCTGAGCAGATGTTCACGTTGCTGTCGGCGCAGTGGGCCACCACCACGCCGGCGTCCCGGATGGCCCTGCGCTCCCGCGCATCGGAGTGGACGCAGTGGGCCATCACCGTATGATCCTTCCACAGGCCGTACTTGTCGTATGTCTCCCAGTACTGCTTGCAGTCCGGGTGCAGCTCCCGCACCCACTCGATCTCGCGGGTGTTCTCCGACAGATGAGACTGGACGTACAGCCCCCGCTCCTGCGCCAGCCGTCCCAGCGCCGTCATCAGCTCGTCGGTGCAGCTGGGGGTGAAGCGGGGCGTCAGGATGGGCTTGACATGCTCAAAATGGCAGCCGTCCAGCCACCGCACCGTCTCCCGTATGGACTCCTCCGTCGTCTCCTGCAGGACGCCGGGCAGGCCGTTGCGATCCATGTTCACCTTGCCCACATAGCCGGTGACGCCGGCCCGCTCCAGCTCGTCCATCAGGATCCATGTGGCCTCCGTGTGGAGCGAGGAGAACATGCACACCCGCGTGGTGCCGCTGGTGATGAGGTCGGTGGCCAGCCGCCGGTACACCCGGCGGGCGTAGTCCGTGTCGGCGAACCGGGCCTCCGTGGGGAACGTGTAGGTGTTCAGCCAGTCCAGCAGCTGCAGATCCATGCCCATACCCAGCATGGGATACTGGGGCGCGTGGAGGTGCATGTCGGCAAAGGACTGCATCAGCAGCCGGTCGCCGTAGTCCCGCAGCTCCGCCTGCGCCAGCTCCTCCGGCAGCACCGGGTAGATGCCCCGGATCACGCCATCCTCCAGCACCATGTAGCCCCGCTCCAGAATGGACAGCTCCCCCATTTTCGGCGCGTGGACGATATTGCCCCGTAATACCTGTGTCATGCGTCATGCCTCCCGTGCAAAAATAAAAGGCGTTCTGACCGCTGTCAGAACACCCATAGTAGCGCCGTCGGCGGCGCCGTAGAAACGTCCCGCACCGTTACCGCGGGACTATATGAGCCATATTCTGTGACAATTGTAGCAGTTTTCTCCCCATTTTGCAAGCCAAAACTTTGAGAGCAGGCCGCGTCCCGCACAACAGACGTTTCCGGCAAGGCTCCCACACAAACAGCTATCCCCCGGCTTCGCCGGGGGATAGCTGTTATACGGTGTTTACTTGCCGGGTCTTGCGGAGACGATGTTGCTGAAGTCGCTGACCGCTGTGCCCTTCACCGCCACGATCCTGTAGTAGTACGTCGTACCCGCTTTCGCGCCGGTGTTGACGTAGCTGGTCGCGGTGGTGGTATTGATCTTGCTGTACCCGCTGTTCTGCTGGGTGGAGCGGTACACCTGATACTCGGTAGCACCCGGAACAGCCTTCCATGTCAGCTGAGGCTTGCCGCTGACGGAGGAATAGCCCACCGCCAGCACGGGGGCGACCTTGCCCTCGACAACCGCGCTGAAGCCCATGGATTTACCGGAGGCGTTGAGGGCCTCCACCTTGTAGTAGTAGGTGGTGCCCAGCGCCGCGCCGACATTGGTGTAGGTCAGAGCCTTGGTGGTGTTGATAACGCTGTACGCGCCGTTCTTGGCCGTGGCGCGGTAGACCTTGTAGGACGCCGCGCCGCTGACCGCTTTCCACGTCAGCTGGGGCTTGCCGCTGGTGGAAGAATGGCCCAGCGTCAGCGTTGTCACCGTGGCCCGTCCGCTGACGATGTTGCTGTACGCGCTCTCGCCCGCGCTGTTGACGGCCTTGACCTTGTAGTAGTAGGTCGTACCGGCCTTCGCGCCGGTGTTGGTGTAGGACGTAGCCGTCACCGTGCCCAGCAGGCTGTACGTCCCGTTCTGGCTGGTGGCGCGGTACACCTTGTAGGAGGTCGCACTGGACACGGCGTTCCACGTCAGCATGGGCTTACCGCTGGACGCGGAATGGCCGATCTTCACCACCGGCGCGGACAGCTTGGGCGCCACAGATTTGCTCTGCCCGCTGACAATGTTGCTGTACGGGCTCAGCCCGGCGTCGTTGCAGGCTTTTACGCGATAGTAGTACGTTGTGCCCGCCTTGGCCCCCGTGTTGGTATAGCTGGTGGCCGTGGTGGTGCCCAGCAGGCTGTACCCGGAGCCTCTGGATGTGGAACGGTAGATGCGGTAGGACGTTGCGCCCTCCACCGCGTTCCACGTCAGCATGGGTTTGCCGCTGGACGCAGAGTTGCCGATCTTGACAGTAGGCGCAGCGGGAACCTCAGCAAGAGCCGCACAATGGAGCGTAGCATTCGTCAAGTCCGCGTTGCCATCTTCGATAGCAATTTTCGTCCAGTCCTCTGCTGCGCCATCGTAATAGATATCAGTGAGGCTGGCACAAATATAAAAGGCCGAATCACCGATGTAAGTTATGCTCTTTGGAATCTTCACATCCTTCAAACTGGTGCAATGAGCAAACGTCATATCATCAATGATAGTCATCCGATCTGGAATGGTTATAGACGTCAAACTGGAACAACCATCAAACGCCGACTTGCCAATACTGTTCACGTTATCTGGGATAGTCACAGACTTCAGATCCATGCAATTATAGAATGCGGCTTCACCGATATCTGTCACGCTATTCGGTATGGTTACAGATATCAGGTTCCAGCAGTTCTTGAAGATGCCAGCGCCTATACTAGTCACATTGTCCGGAATTGTCACGTTCTTCAGGCTGGCGCAGCCGGAAAACGCATAGTCGCCAATTTCGGTCGCACTGCCCGGAATTGTCACACTTGTCAGGCTATTGCATCCCTCGAATATGCCGTCGGGAACGATGGTCACGCTGTCCGGAATTGTCACACTTTTCAGACTGGTACAACCACCAAATGCCCAACCGCCAATGCTTATCACACTGTTTGGAATGGTCACACTTGTCAGGCTTGTACAACCACCAAATGCCCCACCGCCAATGCTTGTCACACTGTTCGGAATCGTCACACTTGTCAGGCTGGTGCAACCACCAAATGCACTACCACCAATGCTTGTCACACTGTCCGGAATCGTCACACTCGTCAGGCCACTGCTGCCGAATGCACTATCACCTATGCTGGTCACGCTGGTCGGTATCCTCACACTTGTCAGCAACGAGCAATACTCGAATGCAGAGTTGCCGATCGTGTGTACGCTATCCGGAATTGTCACACTGGTCAGCGACGAGCAGCTCGCGAACGCATTCCAGCCGATGCTGGTCACACTATTCGGAATCGTCACACTGCTCAGGCTGTCGCAGCTGTAGAATGCCGAATGGCCGAGATACACCACGCTGTTCGGAATTATCACACCTGTCAGACTGTCACAGCCGCGAAATGCCCAATCACCGATGCTTATCACACTGTTTGGAATCGTCACACTTGTCAGGCTTGTACAACCACCAAATGCACCACCCCCTATGCTTGTCACACTGTCCGGAATGGTCACACTGGCCAGTTCGCGGCAGTTCCGGAACGTCTCGTCCTCAATGCTGGTCACACTGCCGGGAATCGTCACGCTGGTCAGCGCCTCGCAGGAGCCAAACGCCCACTCACCGATGGTTGTCACGCTGTCAGGAATCGTCACGCCGGTCAGTGCATCGCAGCAGTAGAATGCATCGCTACCGATGCTGGTCACACTATTGGGGATCGTCACGCTGGTCAAGTTTTCGCACCAACAGAAGGCATAGCTTCCAATGCTGGTCACACCGTCCTCAATGACGGCTTTCTTCACCTGTGAACCGACATCATACCACGGTGCGTTCCATTCATAGTCCGCCATCTTCCCCTTGCCGCTGATGGTCAGCGTACCGTCGCTGGTCAGTTTCCACGTCACGTTGGCGCCATTGGCGCCGCAGTTGCCGCTGCCGATCACGTCCCCGGTCGTGCCGCCGCCCGAATCGGTGCCGCCGGATGTTACCGCTAAAGATGCATTTGGCCGCCAAACAGTTTCTACTGTAGGAAATTGTTTTTGCTTCTGTGCAACTGTCAAGTCCCATCTGACGTTGCAGTAGCCTCTGCTGCTATGCCCCCAGTTGCATTCGATGACTTTCGCGCTTGACCCGCTTCCCGCATATACGACCATGGAGTGACCATTTTTATCACCATCTAGAACCCTAAGGACGTCTCCCGGCTGAAAGTCAAATCCATAGCCTACCTGGGTCATTTTTGTGAAATTACTTTCGCTTGTTCCCGCTTCGCCAAACAAAACGTATGCCATGTAGTTCGCGAAGCCCTGACATTGGCTATAACCCCCGTCGCGATTATCCAAGCCGGAAAAGTAGTGAGACCTACAGGTGTATTTTTCTTTGCTCCATTGATGTGAGCCATTACTGCCCGTGCAGGTTTTTGTGGTCAGTGCAGACATGAAGTCTCCCGCATCGACCTGCTTTTTCAATTTACTTGTTTCTGCGGCTTTATCCCGCGTTTTCGTTTGTACATAGCCTTCAAACTCCGCATCGCTGATAGTCCAGTACGGAATAGACTGTCCATTCTGTGCGCTGAAGTTATTACACGCAGCTATATACGCCTGTGCACGCTCTGTAACCGCCTTGCGCTGTGTATCCTGCGTCTCCGCCGCCCATGCCGTGTCCACCAGTGCCAGCGGCAGCATGGTCAGCACCATCACCGCCGCTAATAGAGTGGATAGCAGTCTCTTTTTCAACTTGATCTTCCCCTTCCTTGTGCCTGCTCGGCACATATTTGGTTTCATTATAGCAGTTTTCCACGAAAAAGCAAGATGTACAGTGGCAATATCCTGTCCTTTCGACAGGTGCTTCCCTGCCCGCGCCGGAAAAATATTTTTTCGGTGGATTCGGCATTTTTGCCGGAAAACCGACAGTTTTCCCGTTTTCGTTGTTGTAGTTTCTCCAAAACTCCTGTATAATAGCAGGGAAAAAACCGGCAGTATGCTGAAAATATGAGGAGGAACACCGAATGAACGAGAAATACAGCGCGCTGTTTACCCCCTGGAAGATCGGCAACGTGGAGATCAAGAACCGCATCGTGCAGCCCTCCATGGGCGGCACATCCCTGTTCGGCTGGCTGGAGCCCTGTCACTTCGACAAGGAGGCCGCCTACCACATCCTGAACCGCGCCCAGAACAACGTGGGTCTTGTGCTGCCGGGCATGCAGTGCGTCCGCGACACCATGGGCGGCCGCTGGCTCTATCAGAACAAAAAGATGTTCAAGGATCTGGCGGAGTGGCTGCCGGAGTTCCACAAGACCGGCTCCAAGCTGTTCGTCCAGCTGTCCGCCGGCATGGGCCGCTCCATGGCCATCAATGACATCATGGTCAAGATGCTGCAGAACAAGCCCTTCGGCGCCGTGGGCAAGCCGTTCCTGAACGTGGACTACATCACCGCCTCTGCCTCCGCCACGCCCAACCGCTGGTATCCGGAGTGCAAGTCCCGCCCCCTGACCGTGGAGGAGATCCACGAGATGGTGGACGCCTTTGCCAAGACCGCCAAGCTGCTGCAGGATGCCGGTGTGGACGGCGTGGAGATCCACGCGGTACACGAGGGCTATCTGTTGGATCAGTTCACGCTGGCCAACATGAACTACCGCACCGATGAATACGGCGGCTCCTTCGAGAACCGCTACCGCTTCGCCGTGGAGATCGTGCAGGCCATCAAGGCCGTGTGCGGCAAGGACTTCCCTGTGGCGCTGCGCTACTCCGTGGTGTCCAAGACCAAGGGCTTCGGACAGGGCGCCGTCCCCGGTGAGGAGTTCACCGAGTTCGGCCGCGACATGGCCGAGTCCGAGCGCGCCATCAAGTACCTGGAGGACGCGGGCTACGACATGTTCGACTGCGACAACGGCACCTACGACGCATGGTACTGGGCGCATCCGCCGGTCTATATGCCGGAGAACTGCAATCTGCCGGAGGTGGAGCATATCAAGAACTTCACCACCAAGCCCGTGGTCTGCGCCGGTAAGATGGATCCCGCCAAGGCCGCCGAGGAGATCGCTGCCGGCCGTCTGGACGCCGTGGGTATCGCCCGCCAGAATCTGGTGGATCCCGAATGGGTCAACAAGATCCTGGAGGATCGGGTGGAGGACATCAAGCCCTGCATCAACTGTCATAACGCCTGCTTCAGCTTCAACAAGTCCGAGGGTACGCCCAACATGCAGCCCATGGACGACTCCCTGCATCTGGCCCGCTGCGCGCTGACCCCCTCCACCATGCAGCACAACAAGTACAAGATCGTGCCCACAAGGAAGCCCAAGAAGGTGGCCATCATCGGCGGCGGCATCGGCGGCATGGAGTGTGCGCTGGTGCTGAAGCAGCGGGGCCACACCCCCGTCATCTTCGAGAAGTCCGGCGAGCTGGGCGGCCTGTACATCACCGCCTCCGCCATGAGCTTCAAGGAGGCCGACAAGGCCCTGCTGCGCTGGTACGAGCGGGAGCTGAAGAAGAACGATATCGAAGTCCGCTTCCACATGGAGATCAACGCTCCCGCCACCCTGCGCCGGGAGTTCGACGAGATCATCGTCTGCACCGGCTCCGCCCCCAAGACCCTGCCGGTGAAGGGCTTCAACAAGACCATCAACTTCACCCAGCTTCTGCTCAATCAGGTGGATGCCGGCGACCGCATCGTGTTCTTCGGCGGCGGCCAGTCCTCCTGCGAGGCCGCGTATGAGATGGTGCTGCAGGGCCGTCACCCCATCATCGTGGAGTACGCCAACGACCTGATCGCCACTCCCGGCACCTGTCTGGCCAACGCCTCCTTCCTCCGTGAGATGCTGGCGTTCAAGAAGGTGCCCATCTACCTGAACGCCACCATTACCGAGATCGGCGACGGCTACGTCATGGTCAAGGGCAAGGACGGCCAGACCCAGCGCATCGACTGCGACAGCGTGGTCAACGGCATCGGCTTCGTCCCGGCCCCCATCGCGCCGGACGATAAGAAGGTACACCGTGTGGGTACCTGCGAAAAGTGGGGCAACCTGCGCAACGTCATCTGGGGCGCATGGGATGTCTGCATGAAGATCTGACGCATATACAAAAGGCCCGCTCCCCTCGGGAGCGGGCCTTTCCCGCGAAAAGCGCCTGTACGCAGAAAGCGCCCCGGCCTGGCGGCCGGGACGCTTTTTCAGTCTGTTTTACCGGAAGATCTCGCCGCTGGTGGGGTTGCCCGCCGCCTGTGCCTCATCGGTGTCGATGTGCATGGTGGTGGCGCCGTCCTTGTTGACGCGGACGACCACATCGTCGAAGATCAGCTTGCGGCCCTCGCCGCCGCAGGCCACGCGGATGATGTCCTTATCCTTGACGCCCAGCTCGGCGGCGTCCTTCTCCAGGATGTGCAGGTGGCGCTTGGCCACGATGACGCCCTCGCTCAGCTCCACCTCGCCGGCAGGCCCGATCAGCTTACAGGCGCCGGAGCCCTTGACATCGCCGCTCTCACGGACAGGCGCGTCGATACCCAGTGTGCGGGCGTCGGTGGCGGAGACCTCCACCTGATCGGCCTTGCGGACGGGCCCGAGGATAGACACGTTGGCCATCTCCTTCTTGGGGCCCACGATGGTCAGGCGCTCGTTGCAGGCGTACTGGCCGGGATAGGACAGGGGCTTGCGGATGGTCAGCTCATAGCCCTTGCCGAACAGCTTCTCCACCGTCTCCTGCGTCAGATGGATGTGACGGGCGGAAGTCTCGATCATGAAACTCATAGTAAACACTCCTTTGTCATTTGCCACAATATTATGATTCCCCGCCGGGGAAACCTTCCTTTTCCGATGAGCGGCGCAGCTCGGTGACGTTGCCGATGTAGAAATACGCCTTGCCGGCGGGCACGATCTCGCCGGTGACGGACACGAAGTCGCCGGGGCGCAGGGTCTTGGCCTCCGCCATGGCCTCATCGTTTCCGTCGAAGTGGATCAGCAGGCCAAAGCCGGTATCGCCGTGGCCATCCAGATCCAGATGCCACCACGGGAAGCGCAGCGTCACCTTGCGTCCGGCGTACTTGCTCTGCTGGCCGTGGACATACTCCGACTTCACCTGATCGAAGGAGACGGGTACGATCTCGCCGTCCGGCATGTGGAAATGGAACCCGCCATACAGGCGGCTCAGCCGCTTCTCCCGGTTATTCTTCCGGCTGACCATCAGCATACCCATCAGCACCACCAGCGCCGCGCCGTACAGTCCGTGTCCCTTGACCACGAACCAGATGCACGCCAGAATACCCGATATCAGGATGATGCGGTTGATGATGTCCAGACCCAGCCAGATCTCTTTCAGCTTTCTCATGCACGTTCTCCCTTTTCTTTGTTCCAACCGTTTTATTTTACCACATCCATACCGCTTATGCAAGCAGCAAACCGCGGGCGGCAACGTAAATTTGCCCTTGCATTCTCCCTGTTTCTTGGTATAATCATAGCAGATAGCACATTGCATTGTATCATGTTTTTCTAATAGGAGGCCGTGGTATGTCTGTCAAGCTGGAATCGTATCGAGTGTTCAAGGAAGTGGCCGAGGTGGGCAACATCACCGCTGCGGCGCAGGCGCTGTATATCTCCCAGTCGGCGGTAAGCCAGTCCATCAAACAGCTGGAAAACGACCTGCAGACCCGTCTGTTCTCCCGGAACTCCCGGGGCGTGACGCTGACAGCGGAGGGCCGGATGCTCTACGAGTACGTCCGCAGCGCCATGGGCCTGCTGGAGACGGGCGAGGCCAAGCTGTCCCAGACCCGCGAGCTGCAGATGGGCCAGCTCATTATCGGCGCCAGCGACACCGTTACCAGCCAGTTTCTGCTGCCCTATCTGGACAGCTTCCACCGGGAGCATCCCGCCATCCATATCCAGATTATCTCCGGCCGCAGCCACAAGGTGCTGGGCCTGCTGCGCTCCGGCAAGGTGGACATTGCCTTTGCCAGCACCCCCACCGATCTGACCTCGCTGGAGACGTATCCCTGCTTCCCCACTCATTCCATCTTCGTGGCCGGCGCCGGGTATCCCTGCGACTTCGACCACGTCTACTCGCTGGAGGAGATGTCCGCCTTCCCCCTGATCCTGCTGGAGCGCAAGGCCTCCAGCCGCCTGTATCTGGAGCGCTTCTTCCTCCAGAACGGCCTGAAGCTGAACCCGGAGATCGAGCTGGGCGCCCGCAGCCTGCTGGTGGATCTGGCGGCCATTGGCTTCGGCGTAGCCGGCGTCACGGAGGAGTTCGTCACGCGCGATCTGGAGAGCGGCCGTCTGCGCCAGCTCAAGACCTCGTTCCAGATCCCGCCCCGCTCCGTGGATATGTGCATGCTGCGGGACGTACCCCAGACCGCCGCGGCGGAGCGCTTCGCCGCTTTCGTCAAGCAGAGCTTATCGAAGAAATAAGCCCGGCTTTTCCTCCGGTAAAACCCACAAAAATGGGCAAAAAGCACCGGGATATTCTGCATTTTTCCCTGTTGCTTTTCCCCGAAAAATCGGGCAGTATAGTACTGATACTTTTTGAGAGGAAGTGGTGATCATGCAGCAGCTGAAGGATCGCATCCAGCGGGAGGGGCGTGTTCTCCCCGGGAACATCATCAAGGTGGACGGTTTTCTCAATCACCGGGTGGATACGGCTCTGATGGGCGCTATTGCGGACGAATTTGCCAAGTATTTTGATGTAAAGAATATCACGATGGTGCTGACCGCCGAGGCCAGCGGTATCGCTCTGGCCACGATCTGCGCCGAGAGATATGGTGTCCCCATGGTCTTCGCCAAGAAGGCCAAGAGCGACAATATCGAGGGCGGCCTGTACCAGAGCGATATTTTTTCCTATACCTATAAAAAGAAAGTGACGCTGCTGGTGTCGCAGGACTGGATCCATTCCAGTGACCGGGTACTCATCATCGACGACTTCATGGCCAAGGGCTACGCCATGCGCGGCCTCATCGACATCGTGAACAAGGCCGGCGCCACGCTGGCGGGCATCGGTGTCGCCGTGGAGAAGGGCTTCCAGGACGGCGGCGACAGTCTCCGCCGGGAGGGCTACCCCATCCACTCTCTGGCCATTATCGACGAGGCCGATGAGCACCACATCCGCTTCCGGGAGGGTACCTGACATGAAGAAAGTCCTTGTGCTGGATTTCGGGGGCCAGTATAACCTGCTGGTAGCCCGCCGCGTCCGCGAGTGCGGCGTCTACTGCGAGATCAAGTCCTACCGCATCTCCATGGACGAGGTGCGCGCTTTCGCTCCCGACGCGCTGATCTTCACCGGCGGCCCCGCCACCGTGTTCGAGCCCAATGCTCCCATGGTGGACAAGGCCCTGTTTGAACTGGGCGTCCCCGTGCTGGGCATCTGCTACGGCCAGCAGCTGATGATGCACCTGCTGGGTGGTCAGTGCCGGAAGGCGGAGACCCGGGAGTACGGCAAGATCCAGCTGACCCATGACGCCTCCCCTCTGTTCGAGGGCGTACCTGAGACATCCGTGTGCTGGATGAGTCACGGCGTAGAGGTGGAGCAGCTGGCCCCCGGCTTCGCGGCCATCGCCCATACCGACGGCTGCCTGCATGCCGCCGTCTGCTGCGCCGAAAAGAACCTGTACGGTGTACAGTTCCACCCCGAGGTACTGCACACCCAGTACGGCAAGGAGATCCTGCAGAACTTCCTGTACCGCATCTGCGGCTTCCGTCCCGAGTGGTCCATGGCCTCCTATCTGGAGGACGCCGTGGCCGAGTGCCGCCGTCAGATCGGCAGTGGCCGCGTGCTGCTGGCTCTCTCCGGCGGTGTGGACAGCTCCGTGGCCGCCGCCCTGCTCCAGCGGGCCGTGGGCAACCAGCTGACCTGCATCTTCGTGGATCACGGCCTGCTGCGCAAGGACGAGGGCGATCAGGTGGAGCAGGTCATGAAGCATCAGTTCCATGTGGATGTCCGCCGCGTCAACGCCGGGCCTCGCTTCCTCGGGAAGCTGGCCGGCGTCACCGACCCCGAGCGCAAGCGCAAGATCATCGGCGAGGAGTTCATCCGCGTCTTTGAGGAGGAGGCCAAAAAGATCGGCGCCGTGGACTTCCTGGCCCAGGGCACCATCTACCCCGACGTGGTGGAATCCGGTCTGGGCGGCGAGTCCGCTGTCATCAAGAGCCACCACAACGTGGGCGGTCTGCCTGACTGCGTGGACTTCAAGGAGATCGTGGAGCCGCTGCGCCGCCTGTTCAAGGACGAGGTGCGCCAGCTGGGCACCGAGCTGGGCCTGCCCGATGAGCTGGTATGGCGTCAGCCCTTCCCCGGCCCCGGTCTTGCCATCCGCGTCATCGGCGAGATCACCGAGGAAAAGCTGTCCATCCTGCGGGATGCCGACGCCATCTTCCGGGAGGAGATGAAGCTGGCGGGCCTTGACCGCACCACCAGTCAGTTCTTCGCCGTGCTCACCGACCTGCGCAGCGTGGGCGTTATGGGCGATGAGCGTACCTACGACTATACGCTGGCGCTGCGGGCGGTGCAGTCGCAGGACTTTATGACCGCTACATGGTCGCGCCTGCCCTATGAACTGCTGGACAAGGTCTCCGGCCGCATCGTGGGCGAGGTCAAGCATATTAACCGCATCTGCTACGACATCACCTCCAAGCCCCCCGCCACCGTGGAGTGGGAATGATTTCACAGCTTGAAAAAAGCCCGTAAACACTGGACTTTTTGAGCCTTGAAATCCCTCGTGGCAACGATTTGGCAACAGAATTTCATTATTCACAAGAAAAGAGCTATCTGATTTCCAAGGAAGTCAGATAGCTCTTTTTTGTTATACGCCAATTATAATGAATTCTTCGTTCTCTCCGATTTCTTCCCTGACCCAACGGTCTATATCGGGCATCGTCGCCTTAGCTTCGTTTACAAATGCAAAGGGTACGATCTCAGAAATGTGCAAATGTATGATTTCCGCCGCCGGAAAAGTCAAGCGTCCCCTCTCCCCCAGTTTTTCGCATGAGAAGCATAAAAATCATACGTTTTACAAATGTTCTTTCCCCTGCTATACTGATAAATAACTTGCGTCCCGCCGCAAAAGCGGCTATAATAGAATGGTTATTATGCGGCAGTATGCCGTTTTACGAGAGAGGATGCAGCCATGAGCACCATCATCACCGCCATTGACCGGCACAGTCCTGCGGAAAAAGCCGGTATACAGGTGGGCGAACAGCTTTTGACCATCAACGGCCACCCCATCGTGGACGTACTGGACTACCGGTTCTACGGCTACGACCCCCTGTCCCGCGTGGAGCTGAAAACGGCAGCAGGCGCCGTGCGCGCCGTCACCATCCGCAAGGCGGAGGGGCAGGATCTGGGCCTGAACTTCGACACCTACCTGATGGATGAGATGCGCTCCTGCGCCAACCACTGCATCTTCTGTTTCGTAGATCAGATGCCGCCGGGGATGCGCTCCACCCTGTACTTCAAGGATGACGATGCGCGGCTCAGCTTTCTGCTGGGCAACTACATCACCCTGACGAACCTGACGGAGCGGGAGGCCCAGCGCATCATCGACCTGCACATCAGCCCCATTAACGTCTCCGTTCACACCACTGACCCCCAGCTGCACTGCACTATGCTGGGCAATAAGAATGCCGAGCGGTCGCTGGACTACATTCAGGCATTCTGCAAGGCGGGCATCGTCATGAACGGCCAGATCGTCATCTGCCCCGGCTGGAACGATGGCGACCAGCTGCGCCGCACCCTCCGCGACCTGACAGAGTGGCAGTTCTCCAGCTGCTCCCTTGTACCGGTGGGTATCACCAAGTACCGGCAGGGTCTGGCCAAGCTGCGCCCCGTCAGCGCTGCGGATGCGCAGGACATCATCGCCATCGCCGAGGAGTTTGGGCAGGAGAATCTGCGGCGCTTCGGCACCCGGCGCTTCTTCTGTGCCGACGAGCTGTATCTCCGGGCGGGGCTGCCCCTGCCGCAGGAGGACTACTACGAGGGCTACCGCCAGCTGGAAAACGGCGTGGGCATGCTCCGCTCACTGGAGCAGGACTTCCTGTCCGCCATGCGTCTGGAGGAGCCGGACGCCGCGCCGTCCCCCTTCACCATCGCCACCGGAACCGCCGCCGCACCGTTCCTGCGGGGACTGCTGGAACAGGCCAAGGCATACTTCCCCCACCTGAAGGGGCAGGTCATCGCGGTAGAAAACGATTTCTTCGGCCACACCATCGATGTGGCCGGTCTGCTGACAGGTCAGGACCTGTCAGCGCAGCTGCAAAGGGTGCCGTTCCTGGGGCGTGTCCTGCTGCCGCTGCATATGCTGCGCCACGGCGAAACGGTATTTCTGGATGACTACACCGTGGTGCGTCTGGCGGACGAGCTGGGCTGCCCCGTACAGATCGTAGGGATCGACGGCGGCGACCTGCTGGACGCCATGCTGGAAAAGGAGGTATAAACTTATGGCAAAGCCTTTGATCGCCATTGTGGGCCGCCCCAACGTGGGCAAGTCCATGCTGTTCAACAAGCTTATCGGGAAGCGTCTGTCCATCGTGGAGGACACCCCCGGCGTCACCCGCGACCGCATCTACGGCGAAAGCGAGTGGGCGGGCCGGAAGTTCCGTCTGGTGGACACCGGCGGCATTGAGCCCAACACCGACAATCAAATTCTCGCCTTCATGCGTGAGCAGGCCCAGATCGCCATTGACAACGCGGACGTCATCATCTTTGTCACGGACATCAAGACCGGTCTCACCGCCTCCGATCAGGAGGTGGCCGGTATGCTCCAGCGCAGCCGCAAGCCCATCGTGCTGGCGGTGAATAAGATGGACTCCACCGGCGCCATCGACCCGGATTTCTACGAGTTCTACAATCTGGGTCTGGGCGACCCCATCGCCATCTCCGCCGTCCACGGCCACGGCACCGGCGACCTGCTGGACGCCTGCTTCCAGTACCTGCCGCCGGACGACGGCGAGGAGGAGGACTCCGATGTGGTGCAGGTGGCCATCATCGGCAAGCCCAACGTGGGCAAGTCCAGCCTGACCAATAAAATTCTGGGCGAGCAGCGGGTCATCGTCAGCAACGTGGCCGGCACCACCCGCGACGCCATCGACAGCTATTTTGAGAATTCCTACGGCAAGTACAACTTCATTGACACCGCCGGCATGCGGAAAAAGTCCAAGGTGGACGACAGTATCGAAAGGTACAGTGTCCTCCGCGCCACCATGGCCATTGAGCGCAGCGACGTGTGCCTCATCCTCATCGACGCGCAGGACGGCGTCACGGAGCAGGACACCAAGGTGGCGGGTCTGGCCCACGACGCGGGTAAAGCGTGCATCATCGTGGTGAACAAGTGGGATCTCATTGAGAAGGACGGCAAGACCATGGATCGCATGCGGGAGGATATCCGCCGGGACCTGAGCTACATGCCCTACGCCCCCATTCTGTTCATCTCCGCCCTGACGGGCCAGCGGGTGAACCGCCTGTTTGAGCTGATCAACTACGTCAACGATCAGGCCGCCGTGCGCATCACCACCGGTATGCTCAACAGTGTGCTGGCCGACGCTCAGACCAGGGTGCAGCCCCCCACAGACAAGGGCCGCCGCCTGAAGATCTACTACATGACGCAGGTGGGCGTCAAGCCCCCCCACTTCGTGATCTTCTGCAACGACAAAAAGCTGTTCCACTTCTCCTACCAGCGGTATCTGGAGAATCAGATCCGCGGCGTGTTCGGTCTGGAGGGCACGCCCATCACCATTACCATTCGCCAGAAGGGAGAGGATGACGGGTGACCTACCTCGTATGGGCCTCGGTGTTTTTCCTGTTCATTGTCCTGCTGCTGGGCTATTTTCTGGGCTGTCTCAACGGCTCCGTCATGGTCAGCCACTTCGTCATCCGGGACGATGTGCGGCAGCACGGCAGCGGCAACGCGGGCCTCACCAATTTCTACCGTACCTACGGTGCCAAATACGCGCTGGGCGTCATTCTGCTGGACATGGGCAAGACCGCGGCAGCCTGTCTCATCGGCGGTGTTATCCTTCGCTATCTGGCGGGCGACTGGCAGCTGGGCGTCCTGCTGGGCGGACTGGGCTGCGAGCTGGGCCACATGTTCCCCGTGTTCTTCGGCTTTAAGGGTGGCAAGGGCATCCTGTCCGGCGGTACGCTGGTATGGCTGCTGGACTGGCGCGTGGCGCTGATTTCGTGGGGTCTGTTCGTCCTGCTGTGGCTCCTGACGAAATACGTCTCTCTCGGCTCCCTCGCCGCCGCTGTCAGCATGCCCGTCTCCACATGGCTCTTCTGCGGACACAGCGGCCTGTACACGGTGCTGGCCGCTGTTATCGCGGGACTGGTGGTCTGGTGCCACCGGGGGAATATCCGCCGCCTGCTGCGGGGCGAGGAGCAGAAGTTCCGCTGGCACACCGGCCCCGATCACGAGAAGTAAAATGTAAAAAGCAGAAAGGAAACTTCGACCTATGAAACACAATCAGATGCGTCAGGTGGTCTTCCCCATTCTGGCTGCATTCATCTGGGGTACCGCCTTCGTGGCGCAGGATATGTGCGCCGACGCCATTGGCGCCTTTACCTTCAACGCTACCCGTTATTTCGTCGCCGTGCTGGCACTGCTGGTGGTCATTCTCATCAGCGATGGAGTAAAGAAGGACAAGCCCGTCCTCACCGCCGAGGAAAAGAAGGCCGCCAACAAGAATCTGTGGATCGGCGGCCTGTGCTGCGGTGCGGCGCTGGCCATTGCCTCCAACTTCCAGCAGGCTGGCCTGGTGGCCGGTACTGACGCCGGTAAGGCCGGCTTTATCACGGCGCTGTATGTGGTGCTGGTGCCTGTGTTCGGCCTGTTCTTCAAGCGCAAGGTAAGCCTGCCCACCTGGATCGCGGTGATCCTGTCCGTGATCGCACTGTATCTGCTGTGCATCAAGGGCGACTTTTCTCTGGCTCCCGGCGACCTGCTGCTGTTGGTGTGCGCCCTGTGCTTCGCCGTCCATATTCTGGTCATCGACCATTTCACCGCCTTCTGTGACGGCGTGAAGCTCAGTTGTCTGCAATTCCTGTTCGCCGGTATCATCTCCACCGTCTGTATGCTTATCTTTGAAAAAGTGGACATGACCGCCATTCTCAGCTGCGCCCTGCCCCTGCTGTATGTGGGCATCTTCTCCTGCGGTGTGGGCTACACCCTGCAAATTCTGGCCCAGAAGGGCTCCAACCCCACTGTGGTCACCATCCTGCTCAGTCTGGAGAGCGTGTTCGCCGTCATTGCCGGCGCGATCATCCTCAAGCAGCAGATGAGCGTCCGGGAGTATATCGGCTGCGTCATCATGTTCGCCGCCGTCGTTCTGGCCCAGATCCAGTTCCCCGAGAAGAAAAAAGCGGAATAAGGCCCATAATTACATAAAAGGAAGCCTTGGGCCACCGGCCCAAGGCTTCCTTTTATGTTTCCTCCGTATCCGTCACATGGATCGTTGTCTCAATATAGATATCCTCCGCCTTCAAAAGTGCCGCCTTCAATCTGTCCCGGCATTGCATCGCCAGCGGAATGTTTTCCAATTCGTCCACCGCTTCGCTTGCCGCGGCACACACTGTGGCATACATTTTCTGGTAGTCCGCCACATTCTCTCCCCCCCCTTTGCAAATAGACTATGCATAGCCTAATAGTAGCATGCATAGCCTATAAAAGCAATCCTTTTCGGCTATCCTGAGAAAAAACACAGGAGGCCGCTATGAACACCACCGACGCTGTCCGGGATCGCATCCTGCACCTCTGCGAGGAGCGCGACATGACCATCAACCGCCTTGCCACCGTCAGCGCCCTGCCGCCGTCCAGCATCAAGAACATCCTCTACGGCAAGAGCCGGAACCCGAAGCTGCTGACCATCAAAATGCTCTGCGACGGGCTGGGCATCACCCTCGGCGAGTTTTTCTCCACCCCGGCGTTTGACGCGCTGGAGCAGGAACTCCAATAACCGAAAAAGCAGGCGGTCTGCCAAGGGCAGACCGCCTGCTTTTTTCCGCATTTTTTCACCGGCCGCAGCCGTCGCTGATCGCCGCCAGCAGCTCCGTCTTGCCCGTCCCCTTCTCCGCGGAGAATGGGATGAGCAGCGCCCCCTCGCCCAACGCCAGTGTCTCCCGGATGCGGGCCAGATTCGGCTCGATCTCGCTCTTTTTCAGCTTGTCCAGCTTATTGGCCGCCACGATCACCGGGCAGCCGGTCCCCTTGAACCAGTCGCACATGGTCACATCGTCGGCGGTAGGCTTGTGCCGCGCGTCCACGATCAGCACACCCAGCGTAATGAGGTCGGACTCGGCGAAATAGCTCTCCATCAGCTGTCCCCACCGGTCGCGCTCCTCCTTGGACACCTTGGCGTAGCCGTACCCCGGCAGGTCGGTGAAGTAAATTTTCCCGTCGATGTCGAAATAGTTGATCTGATTGGTCTTGCCGGGGGTGGCGCCCACGCGGGCAAAATTCTTCCGCCCCAGCAGCCGGTTGATCACGGAGGACTTCCCCACATTGCTGCGACCGGCAAACGTGACCTGTGGTTTTCCGTCACGGATAAAGGCATTTGCCTTTACAGCCGACAGCACGAATTCCGCCTTGTTAAAGTTGATCGCCACAGCGCACCTCCTGTCGTTCCAGTCCCGCCATGGCGGTGAGATGCTCCACCGCCGCCTCCTTCTTCGGCAGCGCCAGCGCGTGGGCGAACACGGCATCCACCGTCTCCGCCGTCACGAACCGCAGCGCCGCCCGGACGGTCTGGTCGATCTCCTCCAGATCCTTTTCGTTCTCCTTGGGAATGATGACCGTGCGAATGCCGTTGCGCTTGGCAGCCATAGTCTTCTCCTTCAGTCCGCCGATAGGCAGTACCCTGCCCCGCAGCGTGACCTCGCCGGTCATAGCCACGTCGTGGCGCACCGGCCGGCCCGTCAGCGCCGACAGCATAGCCGTGGCGATGGCGATACCCGCCGACGGCCCGTCCTTGGGCACCGCGCCCTCCGGAAAGTGAACGTGGATATCCTTGTTCTTATAGAAATCCTTGGGGATGCCCAGCTCCGCCGCCCGGCTGCGCAGGCAGGTGTAGGCCGCCTTCACGGATTCCTGCATCACCGTACCCAGATTGCCTGTCAGCTCCAGCTTGCCGGAGCCGTCCATGACTCCGGCCTCCACCTCCAGCAGCTCGCCGCCCACCTCCGTCCATGCAAGGCCGTTGACCACGCCCACCTGATCCTGCCTGCTGCGGGAATTGTCCTGATACCGGGGCACACCCAGCAGCTCCCGCAGATCTCTCGGTGTAATGTCAACTCGCTTTACATCCGTTTCTACCAGACGCGTGGCGGCTTTCCGGCACAGCTTGCCCAGCAGCCGCTCCAGCGTCCGGACACCGGACTCCCTTGTGTAGTCGCTCACCACCGCCCGGATGGCGTCGTCGCTGACGCGCAGCTGGTTCTTCTTCAGTCCGTGCTCCTTCATCTGCTTGGACAGCAGGTGGGTCTTGGCGATCTGCAGCTTCTCCTCGTCGGTGTAGCTGCTCAGCTCGATGATCTCCATCCGATCCAGCAGCGGCCGGGGGATGGTGGACGTGGTGTTGGCCGTGGTAATGAACATCACCCGGCTCAGATCCACCGGCACCTCCAGAAAATGGTCGCGAAACGAGGTGTTCTGCTCGCTGTCCAGCACCTCCAGCAGGGCCGATGCCGGGTCGCCCCGCATGTCATTGCCCAGCTTGTCGATCTCGTCCAGCACCAGCAGCGGGTTCATGGCTCCGGCGCGGCTGATGGCCTCGATGATGCGTCCCGGCATCGCGCCGATGTAGGTCTTGCGGTGACCCCGGATGTCTGCCTCGTCCCGGACGCCGCCCAGGCTGAGCCGCGCCAGCTTCCGGTTCATGGCCTTGGCCACGGAGATGGCCACGGAGGTCTTACCCACGCCGGGAGGGCCTACCAAGCATAGGATTTTCCCCTTGGCATCGGGGTTCAGCTGCCGGACGGCGATGAACTCCAGAATACGCTCCTTCACCGTTTCCAGACCGTAGTGGTCACGATCCAGCAACCTTCGCGCCTGCTCCACATCCGCCCGCTCTCGTGTATACTTGTTCCACGGCATCTCCAGACACACATCCAGATAGTTGCGGATAACGGAGGCCTCCGCGCTGCCGAAGGGCTGCTTCGCCAGCCGCTCCACCTCCTTTGTCAGACGCTTATGTACCTCCTCCGGCAGTCTGGCCCGCTGGATCTTCTCCATATACGCGGCCAGCTCCTCGTCGCCGTCGTCGCCCAGCTCATGCTGTAGGACCTTCACCTGCTCCCGCAGGATCATGTCCTTCTGCACCTGCGCCACCCGCTGGCGCACCTTCTGCTCCATCTGCATCTCCAGCGACAGCACGTCCACCTCATGGGTCAGAATGTCGTTGACGATCTGGAGCCTCCGGTTGGGACGCAGCTCCTCCAGCACCCGCTGGCGATCCTGATGGCGCAGGGTAATGTTCTGGGCGATGAGGTCGGCCAGCCGTCCCGTGTCCCGGCAGTCCAGCACCGCCGCGATGAAATCATCGCTGAGCTGGGGTGCCAGCTCCTTATACGCGCCGAACAGGGCGTAGGTGCGGCGCAGCATGGCCTCCACCCGCGCCGTGATCTTGCCGGGAAACTCCTCCTCCAGAATCTCCACGTTGGCCTGCAAAAAGGGCTTGCCCTGCCACATCCGATGCAGCCGTGCGCGCTCCTCACCCTCCACGATGACTCGAACGCTGCTGTCCGAGGTTTTGATGATCTGCAGAATATGACAAACCGTGCCGATCTTGTACAGATCCTCCTCGCCGGGCTCAGCGGTACTGATCTCCCGCTGGGTCACGAGGAACAGCCGCCGGTCGTTCTCCATGGCGTTGTCCAGCGCATAGATGGATATCTCCCGCTCCACGTCGAAGGACAGCGTCTGATGGGGGAAGGCCGTCAGCCCCCGCAGGGCCAGCACGGGTATGTTCATGGTGATACGTTCCATATGTACTCCTTTCTCTCGGAGAGAAGAAAGAGGAGAAGCGCTGACGCCTCTCCTCTTTTCCGGATCGTCAAGAGGCCGGTGCGGTTTGCTTTTCCGCCGTCCCGGTCTTGAGTTTTGCCTTGCGCGTCACCTTATCCGGGTCGCGCTCCACCAGCGGCTCCGCGCCGCCGTTGACGCAGTCCGCCGTGATGGTGACCCTTGTGATGGTGGGGTCGGAGGGGATGTCGTACATCACCCTTGTCAGCATGCCCTCCATCACCGCCCGCAGTCCGCGGGCGCCGATATTCCGCTCGATGGCCTTGTCGGCCACCGCCTCCAGCGCCTGCCGTTCAAACACCAGCTCCACGCCGTCGTAGGCCAGCAGCGCCTTGTACTGCTTGACCAGCGCGTTCTTCGGCTCCGTCAGGATGCGCACCAGATCCTCCCGGGTCAGCGCCTCCAGCGGCGAGATCACCGGCAGACGGCCCACCAGCTCAGGGATGATACCGAACTTCAGCAGGTCGTGGGGCTGCACCTGCTTCAGCAGCTCGCTGGTGCTGGCCTTGTCGGCCTTGCTCTGCACCGCGTTCTCAAAGCCGATGCCCTGCTTGCCCACGCGCTTCTCCACGATCTTCTCCAGACCATCGAAGGCGCCGCCGCAGATAAACAGAATATTGGTGGTGTCGATCTGGATAAACTCCTGGTGGGGGTGCTTCCGCCCGCCCTGCGGCGGTACGTTGGCCACAGTACCCTCCAGAATTTTCAGCAGCGCCTGCTGCACGCCCTCGCCGGACACGTCACGGGTGATGGAGGTGTTCTCGCTCTTGCGGGCGATCTTGTCGATCTCATCTACATAGATGATACCCCGCTCGGCCAGCTCCACATCAAAATCCGCCGCCTGCAAAAGCCGCAGCAGGATGTTCTCCACATCGTCGCCCACATAACCGGCCTCGGTCAGGGTGGTGGCGTCGGCGATGGCGAAGGGCACCTTCAGCACCCGCGCCAGCGTCTGGGCGAACAGCGTCTTGCCCGAGCCGGTCGGCCCGATCATCAGGATGTTGCTCTTCTGCAGCTCCACTTCCTCGTGTCCGCCGAAATAGATGCGCTTATAGTGGTTGTACACGGACACGGACAGGGCGATCTTGGCCCCCTCCTGCCCGATGACGTACTGATCCAGCACCTCTTTGATCTGCTGGGGCGTGGGGAGATCCTCCACACTGTCGAAGCCCTCGTCCATCGCCGCGCTGTACCCATCGTCCAGAATGGACATGCACAGCTGCACGCACTCGTCGCAGATGCGCACACCGGGACCCTGGATCATCCGGTGTACCTGTCCCTCCGACTTGCCGCAGAACGAGCAGCGCAGGGACTTTTTTTCTTCCGCCATGCTTTTACCTCTTGTAAATAACCTTATCCACCAGGCCGTATTCCCGGGCCTCCTCGGCGATCATCCAGTGATCCCGCTCGGAGTCCGTCTTCACCTGCTCCACCGGCTTGCCGGTGTTCTCGGACAGAATCTTGTTCAGACGCTGCTTGATCTTCAGGAAGTGCTCCACGTCGATCTCCATGTCCGTCACCTTGCCCTGCGTACCGGCGGAGGGCTGGTGTATCATGATCTCGGCGTTGGGCAGCGCGATGCGCTTGCCCTTTGTGCCGGAGGACAGCAGGAACGCGCCCATACTGGCGGCCATGCCGATGCAGATAGTGGACACGTCGCACTTGATATACTGCATGGTGTCGTAGATAGCCATGCCCGCGGTCACGCTGCCGCCGGGGCTGTTGATGTACATCTGGATGTCCTTATCGGGATCCTGCGCCTCCAGATACAGCAGCTGCGCCACGACCAGGCTGGCGGTGGTATCGTTCACTTCTTCGCCCAGGAATACGATACGGTCGTTGAGCAGACGGGAGAAGATGTCGTAAGACCGCTCGCCTCGATTGGTCTGCTCCACAACATAGGGAACCAAGCTCATAAAATAAACCTCCTGCAAAAGATAGCTACCAGATTATACCCACCCGCATATGATTTTCAAAAGCACTCTCTCTTATTCCGCGTCTTTCTTGGCGGTTTTCTTGGCAGCCGGCTTCTTCTCGGCCTTTTCGCCCTCGGTCTTTTCGCCCTCGGCCTTCTTGGCGGCGGCCTTCTTGGCGGGCTTCTTCTCCACGATCTCGCCCTCGGCCTCCAGCTCGGCCTTCTCCTCGGCGGGGGCCACGGCCACGGCGTTGTCGGCCACCAGCTTCATGACCTTCTCGCGGACGACCTGCTCCTTCACGTCCTCAGGACGCAGGTACTTCTTCACGGTGTCCAGATCCATGCCGTACTTCTCGGCCACGGACTTCATCTCGTTCTCCACGTCCTCGTCGGAGGCCTCCAGACCCTCGGCCTTGATAATGGCCTCCACGGCCAGATCCATCTTCACCTGCTCGGAGGCGGGGCCCTCAGCCTGCTGGCGGAAATCGGCCTCGGTGGTGCCGGTCATCTTCAGATACTGGTCGAAGGGGATGCCCTGAGACGCCAGCTGCTGCTTGAACTGCTCCATCATGCGCTCGGCCTGCAGCTCCACCATCTCCTGGGGGATGTCGGCCTCCACGCCCTCGGCCACCTTGGCCATCAGCACATCCTCGAAGGCGCGCTGGGCGGCCTCGGTGCGCTCGGCGGTCATCTTCTTCTTGATGTCGGCCTTCAGATCCTTCAGCGTATCGAACTCGGACACGTCCTTGGCGAACTCGTCGTCGATGGCGGGCACTTCCTTGACCTTCACCTCGTTGACCTTGACGTGGAACACCACGGGCTTGCCGGCCAGCTCGGGGGTGTAGTTCTCCGGGAAGGTGATGTCGATGTCCTTCTCCTCGCCGGCCTTCATGCCGATAAGCTGCTCCTCGAAGCCGGGCACGAAGCTGCCGGAGCCGATCTCCAGATCGAAATTCTCGCCCTTGCCGCCGTCGAAGGCCACGCCGTTGTCGAAGCCCTCGAAGTCGATGTCGGCGGTATCGCCCTTCTTGACGGCGCGCTCCACGGACACCAGACGGCTGTTGCGGTCAGCCATCTCCTTCAGACGTGCGTTGACGTCGGCAGCGGCCACCTTGACCTCCGCCTTGGGGGCCTCCAGCCCCTTGTACTGGCCCAGCTTCACCTCGGGATACACGGCCACGGTGCACTTGAACACCACGCCGTCCTTGGTGCAGGACTCCAGCTCCACCTGGGGATAGCCCACCGTCTCCAGACCCTGTTCCTTCACAGCGGCCTCGTAGGCATCGGGCAGGATGATATTCACAGCCTCCTCATAGAAGACCTCTGCGCCGTACATCTTCTCGATGATCTTGCGGGGGGCCTTGCCGACACGGAAGCCGGGTACGTTGATCTTACCGCGCATCTTCAGATACGCCTTGTTGACGGCGGCCTCGAACTCCTCGGCGCTCGTCTCGATGGTCAGAGCGACTCTGCTCTTCTCCAGTTTCTCGCAGCTTTTCACAGTCATTTGTTTATTCCTCCGTTCCGCATCGGGCCGTTTTCATGGCAACACCAATGCAATATAGTATGATAACAGAACACAACGGGAATTTCCACTGTTTTTTCTCTTATTCGCAAATTTTTTTAGGGACGAAGTCCAGCCAGTCCCCGGCTACCAGCGAAAACTCGGTGCCGTTGTGCATCCCCTCCAGCGCTCGCTTGTGGCTGGCGCCGTGGAGATGGCCGTAAAAGCACCGCTTCACCCCGTACCGCTGCAGCAGCCGCAGGATCTCCGGACACTCGTACCCCTGATACAGCGGCGGATAGTGCAGGAAGCACAGCTTCTCCCGCTCCCCCGCCGCCTGCAGGGATGTCTCCAGCCGTCCGACCTCCCGGGCCAGCATCTTGCCGTTGTGGGTGCCCTCATGATCCAGCTCATAGAACCAGCCCCGCGTGCCGCACAAAGCCTTATCCCCGTAGAACAGGCAGTTGTTATGCAGGATCTCAAAGGAATCCAGCCCGTGCTGGTCAAAAAAACGCTGCATCTTGGACGCGGTATTCCACCAGTAGTCGTGGTTGCCCTTCATCAGGATCTTCTTCCCCGGCAGGGCGTGGATGAACCGGAAGTCCGCCAGTGACTCCTCCAGACTCATGCCCCAGCTCAGGTCGCCGCACAGCACGGTGACATCATCGTCGTGCAGCGGCGCGAACCCCGCTCTGATCTTGTCCACATAGCCCTGCCACTTCTCGCCGAAGATGTCCATGGGCTTGTCGCTGTTCAGCGACAGGTGCAGATCTCCGATGGCGTACAGCGCCATGGCGTCCCTCCTTTCTCCGGCCGCCGTCTCACAGCAGCCTGCGCAGGTTGTTCCAGAATATGTCCTCCAGCAGGAGCTGGCCGTACCCCCGCTTCTCCAGCGCCCGGTACAGCAGCGGCACGTCCTCCACGCCCCGCAGCCCCGCCGCCAGCGCCTCGCAGCCGTCCAGATCGCCGCCGATGCACAGGGTCTTCTCCCCGTCCAGTGCCAGGAAATGCTCGATATGCGCCACCAGCGCGTCCATGGACGCACCGCCCACGAAGTCCCGGTACAGGTTGATGCCCACCACGCCGCCGGTATCCCGAATGGCGCGAAACATATCGTCCGTCAGATTCCGCCGGTGGGGACACAGCGCCCGCGCGTTGGAGTGGGACGCCACAATGGGCCGCTCCGTCATGCGGAACAGCTCCCAGAAGCCGGGGTCGGACAGGTGGGACACATCGGCGTACACACCCAGACGCCCCATCTCCCGGATGAAGTCCCGCCCCTTGGGCGACAGGCCCCGGTCGGGATCGTCGGCGCAACTGCCGCTGAGGGCGTTGGCATTGTTCCACACCGGGTTGATGAAGCGCACTCCCCAGTCCGCCGCTGTGTACAGGTTTTCCACTTTACAATCCAGCAGGTCTGCGCCCTCCACGCTGAGGAACGCTGCAACTTTTCCGTCCTGCGCCGCCGCGTCCGCCTCCGCGCCGGTGCGGCACAGCGCGGCCATGTCGCCGTTCTCCGCCAGCTGCCGCAGGAACCAGTCGTGCATCTCCCTGCACCGTCTCCACGCCGTGCCGTCCGGCAGTGCCTTCACATCGTCGTACAGGGCGAAGAACTGGCCCCGCCGGGCAAAGCCCCGGCTTCGCTCCAGATCGACGTGCCCGCCGTTTTTCCGCAGGCTGCCGCCGCTCTGGAAGTAGTCCCGCTGCTCCTCCTCCGTCTCGCCATAGCCCTCCACCGGCTCTGTCATCATGCAGCGCCAGATGGTGTCGCAGTGTGCGTCAAAATATGGTATCGCCATGCTGTCACTCCCCTATTCAAAGGCGTTTTCCAGATATTCTATGCGGGCGTTCTCCCGGCTGTAAGGGCTGTCCGCATACACCTCCGCCACATCGAACCGGGCAGGGCAGTCCAGCTGCTTCTGGCTCAGGTAGTACAGCGCCGTTTTCTTCAGCCGCTTCTGCTTGGCCGGGGTCACATACTCCCGGGGCAGTCCCATATCCGTGTTGGTGCGGGTCTTGACCTCCACGAAGCACAGGATATCCCCGTCCCACGCGATGAGGTCGATCTCCCCGAACCGACACTGGTAGCTGTGGGCCGCCAGCCGGTAGCCCCGCTGCCGCAGGTACTCCGCCGCCAGCGCCTCGCCCCAGCGGCCCTCGTCCCGTCCGCCCTTGGAAAGCGCGACGGGCTTTTTCTCCGTACCGGCCCCGCCGGTCATACCGTCCTTTTTCACCGGCCCGCCGCTCACCGCTTTTCCTCCCACTTCTTCAAAAAGCTGCGCCGGTGCTCCGGGCAGGGGCCGTAGGCGTCCAGCATCTCATAGTGCAGTCTGGTGCCGTAGCCCTTGTGTCTGGCGAACTGGTACTGGGGATACGCCTTGTCCAGCACCTCCGTTACGTAGCGGTCGCGGCTGACCTTGGCCAGAACGGACGCTGCCGCGATGGACGCGGACTTGCCGTCCCCACCCACGATGCAGCGGTGCGCCGTAGTAACGGCGGCGCTGCGGCCGCAGTCCCGGTTGCCGTCGAGCAGTGCCAGATCCGGCGTCACGGCAAGGCCGTCTATGGCCAGCTGCATGGCCTTCATCCGCGCGCTGAGGATGTCCGTTTCGTCGATCTCCGATGCCTCCACCCGTGCAACGGACCACGCGATAGCCCGTTCTTTAATAAGGGGAAACAGCTTCTCCCGCTTCTTCTCCGTCAGCTTTTTGGAGTCGTTCAGCTCCGGCAGGCCGCAGTCCTCCGGTAGGATCACCGCCGCGGCGTACACCGGGCCCATCAGCGGCCCGGCCCCAGCCTCGTCCACGCCGCACACCGCCGTGAACCCCTGCTCCCGCGCCTCGCGCTCATATACCCAAAGCTCTGCCGTCTCTCTCATTTTCCGCACTCCTCCACCGTCTCCAGTGTAAAGCGTCCCAGCTTACCGCCCCGGAACTCATCCAGCAGGATGCGGGCCATACGCTCGGTGTCCACCTGCGCCCCCCGCATCAGGAAGCCCCGCTTCCGCCCCGCCTTTTCCAGCAGGTCGTAGCCGCTGTCGCCCTCCTCCACGTCGATCTTATACCGCTCCCGCAGCACATCGGCATAGTGGGCGGCCAGATACTCCATCAGATAGCAGGCCAGCTCCTCGATGTCCAGCACATCGTCCTTGATGGCGCCTGTAAAGGCCAATCGCTTGCCAACATCCGTATCGTCGAACTTTGGCCACAGGATACCGGGGGTGTCCAGCAGCTCCAGCGTAGCGTCCACCGGCACCCACTGCTTGGCGCGGGTGACGCCGGGGCGATCCTCGGCCTTGGCGGTCTTGCGCTTGGCCACCTTGTTGATGAACGTGGATTTCCCCACGTTGGGGATGCCCAGCACCATCACCCGGACGGTGCGGCCCACCTGCCCCTTTTCGGCGTAGGCAGCCAGCTTGTCCCGCAGCAGCTCCCGGACGGCGGCGGCAAATCTCTCCGTACCCGCGCCGCCCTTGGCGTTGGCCTCCAGCACCGCATAGCCCTGCGCCCGGAAGGCCGCCGCCCATTTCTTTGTCTCGGCGGGGTCGGCCTGATCCACCCGGTTCAGTACGATCATCCGGGGCTTCCCCGCCGTCAGCTCGTCCACGTCCGGATTGCGGCTGGACTGGGGGATGCGGGCGTCCACGATCTCGCAGACGGCATCCATATGGCCGATCTCGGCGGCGATCATCCGTTTTGTTTTTGTCATGTGGCCGGGAAACCAGCTGAGTCCTTCGATCTGCACGGCGCACACCTCCTCCGGCAGAATTTATTTTTCACCATAATTGCATGATGAAGTTTTTATTTCCTATTTATTTCCTGTTTTATGACAGGATTTTTTGCAGGATACATACATTTTAGTATAGCACATCTCGCGCCCGTTGCAAAGGGGGAAGCTCCGCAAAAAGGCCGCAAAAAGCGCCCACGAATGTGGGCGCTTTTCTGATCTCGGTGATCGCTTACAGCTTCTCGCGGATCTTGGCTGCCTTACCGACGCGGTCACGCAGGTAGTACAGCTTGGCGCGGCGGACATAGCCGTGACGCACCGTCTCGATCTTCTCGATGGACGGAGAGTGAACGGGGAACACCTTCTCCACGCCGACACCGTAGGACAGGCGGCGGACAGTGATGGTCTCCTCGATACCGCCGTGCTTCTTGGCGATGACAGTGCCCTCGAAGACCTGGATACGCTCACGGGCGCCTTCCTTGACCTTCACATGTACGCGGACGGTATCGCCCACCAGTACCTGAGGCACTTCCTTCAGCTGCTTCTCGTTCAGAGCCTTGATGAGATCCATGGATTTTTCCTCCTAATAATATAGGTGTTCATGCCGCTATTTGTATGGTTTCCGCACTTTTCGGAACACCGGCGACAGAGGACTACCCTTTTTACGCCATGATAGGATAACACAGAAATCCCCGAAAAGCAAGAGCTTTCTTTACATTTTCCGCGATTTTTATCTTGACTTTCCGCGATTTTTGCTTGTTCCCTCTCCCGGCCGCGGCAAGCGGCGGGTTTTTACCGGAAATCCCGTCCCTCGGCGTCCAGCACGGCGCGGCGGCGGATGCGGAGGAAATCCGGGGACAAATCGGGCATATACCGCTCCACTGCCTTTTCCAACAGCTGCGGATTCAGGCCGGGATTCTGGGCCAACACCGTCACCGTGCCGGTGACAACGCCCTCTCCATCCGTAAAGGAAAAATCCTTTATCATGGGCGCGATATCAACATCCGCCAGCTCCTTGCGCTTGGTGCGCTTCTGGATCACCAGCGCCGGGCGGCGCAGCAGCTCTGTCAGGCGGGCGGCGGCGTTTTCCGGTACGCCGTTGTCATACTCCAGCGTCAGGTCGGCCCGGAGATACGTCAGCTCCCGGACGGGACGGACGGCGGGATAGCAGTCCAGCACCCGCAGGCCGCTGGGCATGCCGGTGTTCAGCTTCTCCGCGATGCCGCTGCCGTCGGTATCCTGCGTCACCTCGAAATCCAGCAGCTCGCAGTCGCTGGACTGCCCCACCGGCAGGGGCAGGACGATGGAGATAATGGGATGGGGATGGTAGCCCTGCGAGTGCTTGATGTCCAATTCCGTCCGCGGAAAGGCCCGCTGGAACGTGCGCAGCAGGTCGAGATGGGATATATAGGAGGCCTGCGCCTCCTTGATAAACAGCAGCCGCAGCTTAGACATCGCATTTTCCTCCTACCAGCAGATTGGCGCCGCAGCCGTTGCAGTGGGTGCGGCAGTCCGGCGTGGTGACGGACTCGTAGGCCCGATGGCGCTCCCGCAGCAGGTACTGCTCCGTAACGCCGGAGGAGATCATGCTCCACGGCATCAGCTCGTCCTCCGAGCGGGTGCGGTTGGCGTAAAAATAGGGGTCGAGGCCGCATTCATCGAAGGCCTCCAGCCAACGATCCAGTGAGAAATACTCCTCCCAGGCGTCAAGCTTTGCGCCTTTACGCCACGCTGTTTCCAACACTTTTCCGAGACGGCGGTCGCCGCGCGCCAGCACGGCCTCCAGAAAGCTGGTGTCGGAGTCGTGCCAGTTATAGGTGACGGTTCTGGTCTTGATGGCCTCCCGCAGCAGCGCCACGCGGCGCTCGTACTCCTGCTTGGAGATCTGAGGCTCCCACTGGAAGGCGGTGTGGGGCTTGGGCACGAACCAGCTGGTGGACACGGTGATGCGGACGCCCCGCTGCTTGTTCTGGGCGCTCTCCCGCCATGCGTGCATGACCCGGGCGGCCACGTCGGCAATGCCCAGCACGTCCTCGTCCGTCTCCGTGGGCAGACCCAGCATGAAGTACAGCTTCACGGCGCTGTATCCGCCGGCAAAGGCGGTACGGCAGCTTTGCAGCAGGTCATCCAGCGTCACATTCTTATTGATGACATCCCGCAGGCGCTGTGTTCCCGCCTCCGGCGCGAAGGTCAGGCCGGTCTTGCGGCCCTTGGCCAGACGCTGCATCAGCTCCATGGAGAAGTTGTCCGCCCGCAGGGACGGCAGGGACAGGCTGACGTGGCGCTGGTCGCAGAACGGCTCCAGCTCATCGCACAGACCGGTCAGCGGCGGGTAATCGCTGGTGGACAGGCTGGACAGCGTCACCTCCTGATAGCCGGTGTCGTCGCAGGAGCGGATGCAGTAATCGGCGCACAGGTCGCGGCTGCGGCTGCGCACCGGGCGGTAGACATAGCCCGCCTGACAGAACCGGCAGCCCCGGATACAGCCGCGGAACAGCTCCAGCGTCACGCGGTCCTGCACGATCTCCGTGCTGGGAACGATGGTCTTGACCGGGAAATAGGATTTGTCCATATCGCGGACGATGCGCTTTGTCACCCTGGCGGGCGCGCCGTCCAGCGGTGTGATGGCCGCCACGGTACCATCGTCGTGGTACGTCACATCGTACAGGCTGGGAACGTAAACGCCGTCCAGTTGGGCGGCGGCACGGAGCAGCTGCTGCTTGCTCCACCCCTCTCGGCGGGCGGTACGGTACAGCTCCACCAGCTCCACGGTCAGATCCTCGCCCTCGCCCAGACTGACGAGGTCGATGAAGTCGGCCAGCGGCTCGGCGTTGTACATGGCGGTGCCGCCGGCGATGACCAGCGGCGAAAGGCCGGTTCGCTCCGAGGCGTGAAGGGGGATGCCGGCCAGATCCAGCATATTCAGGATGGCGGGAAACGCCATCTCGTAGCCCACGGAAAAGGCCACGATGTCGAAGTCGGTGATGGGGTCGCCGGATTCCAGCGCGAAAAGCGGCATATCCGCCCGGCGCAGCTCCTCCTCCATGTCGCCCCACGGGGCAAACACCCGCTCGCACCAGACGCCGTCCATCCCGTTCATGACGCCGTACAGGATGCGCATGCCCAGATTGGACATGCCGATCTCGTAGGTGTCCGGAAAGCAGAAGGCGATGCGGGTATCCACCTGCGCCTTGTCCTTCAGCACGGCGTTATATTCGCCGCCTACATAGCGTGCGGGCTTCTGCACGCGGGGCAGGATGCGTTCCAATCGTTTATCCACGGTCATTCTCCTTGCGGTGTATTTCAGCAACAGCTTATTTTACCTGCTTTTCGACGGTTTGGCAAGGCGGCGGGCCAAAAAAAGTTCCGGCGGCAGGCTGCGGTACGTCAGCCACAGGGCGCCCAACAGCAAAAACAGGCCGCTGCCGGTGGTCAGCACCAGCCAGAGGCACAGCAGGAACAGTCCCGAGGACACGGCCAGCCCTACGGCGGCGGCGGCGCGGTCGGCGGTATACGGCTCCGTCAGGTAGGCGGTGAGCAGCCAGAGGATGCGCCCGCCGTCCATTGGCCGGACGGGCAGCAGGTTCAGTACGCCCAGCACCATCTGCGCGCCGGCGAACAGGCTCAGCTCGTCCCGTGCGGTCAGGCTCAGCAGCACCCACAGCAGCAGGTTCATCAGCGGCCCGGCGGCGGCACTGAGCAGCTCCGCGCCGTAGGATAGACGGTGCAGCTCCGGAACGTACAGCGAGGCGCCGAGGCCGGTAAGGGTGAAGCAGGCGGCACGGATGCCGAAAAGCCGCAGCATGGCGTAATGCGCCAGCTCGTGGAGCAAAGCGGCCAGCAGCAGTGCCGCCAGCAGCGCCGGGGTATCGGTAAGCAGCAGAAAAAGCGCCGGTACCAGCAGTGCGGAGGGCCGGACGCGGACGGTGAGCTTATTGGAACGGCACATAGTAGACGGGGTTGAGGTAGGTGCTGCCGTGGTGCAGCTCAAAGTGGAGGTGGGGGCCGGTGGCGCGGCCCGTCTCCCCCACCTCCGCGATGGGGTCTCCGCACGCGACCTGCTGGCCGGAGGAGGCGGTGATGCGAGTACAGTGGGCGTACAGCGTGGAATAGCCGTTGGGATGGGACACAGTGACATACCGGCCCAGCTCGCTGCTCTCCCCCACCGCTGTCACCACTCCATCAGCGAAGCTGGACACCACCGCGCCCTCCTCCGCAGCGATGTCCAGCCCATAGTGGAAGCGGCTGCCGCCCGCCAGCGGGTCGGTGCGCAGGCCGAAGCCGGAGGAGAATTGCCCCTGCACCGGGGCGCCGTAGGCAAAGCCCAGCACCTGCTGGAGCAGGTCGGTGTTGGCGGGCTGCGCATCCGGGGTGTACACCGCCGCCGTCTGCGCAGGGGCCTCCGACGGGACGGCAGGCCCGAACACGGCGGTGTAGGCGTCGTTCAGTGCGCCGCCGATGGCGCCCTCCTCCGAAAAGGCGCGGCCTGCGGCGGAGAATACCTCCACGAAGTCGGTGTCCGCACCCAGCAGATCCAGCAGGCGGGTGCGGCAGCGATCCAGCATGTCGGGCATCAGAAGCTTGACGGCGATGGCCACCACCAGTATTATGCCGCTGAACAGCAGCTGGAGCATACGGCGGCGATCCCGGGGCGAGACGGGCTTCGGGGCGGCGGACTTGGGCGCGGCGCGGCGCGGCGGCGGGGCCGAGCCGCCGCGGCGATGTACAGCGGCGCGGACGCGGGCGCGGTAAGCGGCGCGGCGGGTCTGAGAGCGCTGCGGCATGGGGATACACCTCCTATTCGGCACAGTGTATGCGCGCCTTCCTGGCAATAGACGCCGAAAATAGGAGGAAACCGAGGGAAATTTCCCTTGACAGCGGACGCGATAGCGCCTATAATAGAACGGCTGACGGGGTGTAGCGCAGCTGGTAGCGCGCTTGGTTCGGGACCAAGAGGCCGGGGGTTCAAGTCCCCCCACTCCGACCAATAGGTGAGTCCTTATAGGACTCACCTATTTTTTATTCTCTCAATCGTGGTTCAATATTTGGTCACCTACAAGATGCAGTTGGGATTTTTGCGAAATTCCAGTTGCGTTTTTTGCGAAATGTAGTATACTTATGGCGGTAAATACAGTAAACTGAGTTTTATCGAATGGAGGTCGAATACTATGTCCGTAGCAACGCGGAAGGTCTGCGGGAACTGCCATCAGAGCTACATCGAAGGGGACAAGTACTGTCGGTTTTGCGGGGCGCCCATGGGAAAGCCGGAGTATATAGAAGAGACATTTGCCTGCATCTATGGCCCGCCTCCCATGGAGAGATTGCACAAATGCAACAATTGCGGGTATGCTTGGGAAACCCATAAAATGATCGACGAAGAGCGTTTCTGTCCCAAATGCGGAGACAGTGCACCGTATGAAGAAAACAAGGAAGGCTTCTTTTGGAATTGAATCAGGAAACCATGAGGCATGTGCTGGATCTAAAGCGTTCCCAGCTTGAACGGCTGGCGCAGCACAGAGATCAGCTGAGAAAGTCTCCGCACCTTCGCTGGCTGTTTTTTGAGATCACGGACAGGTGCAATCTGAAATGTATGCACTGCGGCAGCAATTGCTCTGCCGAGGGTTCATATCTGGCAGTTGATGACATCAAAGCCGCGCTTCGCTCCGCCCTGCGCGAGAAGCCCATGATCTGTCTGACGGGCGGCGAGCCGATGCTGCATCCGGCTTTTTTTGAGATCGCGGACCGCGTTTCGTCAATGGGCTTTGATTGGGGCATGACGACGAACGCCACTCTGATCGATGACGCCGCCGCCCGGAGGCTCAAACAGGCAGGACTGTGCACCGTGTCTGTCAGTCTGGATGGAATGGAGCGCGCTCATGATTCGTTCAGGCGGCAAAACGGCGCATGGCGGCGGGCCATACGCGGGCTGCAGGCTCTCCAGAACGCCGGGATCGATCCGCAGGTAACGACCGTATTCCACAGGGAGAACTTCCATGAACTGGAACCGCTGTACGCCTTTCTTTGTGACATCGGTATCACCAACTGGCGTCCCATCAATATAGAGCCCATAGGACGCGCCTGTGAATCGAGCGGCCTTCTGCTGGAGCCAGACCAATTTGCGCATCTGCTCTCTTTCATACGGGACAGGCGGTTTGACCGGGACTGCAGGATGGAGGTCGCCTTCGGCTGCTCCCACTATCTGGGTACGCACTATGAGCGCATGGTTCGGGATCACTATTTCCTCTGCGGCGCCGGGATCCTCACCGCAAGCATAAGATGCAGCGGCAACATTTGTGCCTGTCTGGATATTGCAGACAAGCCGGAGCTCGTGCAGGGCAATATCCGTTCAGATGATCTGATGGATGTATGGCTGCATCGTTTTGAAGCATTCCGGCGCGACCGGACAGCCGACTGTGCCCAATGCAGGGCGTGCACGGAACGGGATCTCTGCGGAGGGGATTCCGCCCACACATGGGACTATGACCGGAAAAAGCCCTTGCTCTGCTATCAGGATCTTCGATCCTTTTTAGAGTGAGTGAAGTTCCCCGCTCATCGCCGGGCAGGGGCACAGGGGTCAGATACTGTGCGCTTCAGAAAGCTTCTGCGGATATCACGGTTCTTTGCCATAAGGAAAAGACACGCCAAAGCGTGTCTTTTCCTTTTGCGCTTTGTACGTCTTGCGCCCTGTACGTCCGGTCTGGGTCGGTTATGCCGCTTATGCCCGCGCATGCCGTGCAGGGCGCTTGCCGCCGCGTATCGGCGTGAGCTGAAAATTTGTTAGTTTGGCTGACAAAAAGTCTTGCGGTCCGCGTTAAAATGCGTTAAGATAAGGGGCGTTGGATGCGGCGCAGAACAACGCCGCACGAGAGTAAAAGAGAATTCGCAAAAAGGAGAGTCTATCACAATGGAGCGCATTTTCCACCTGAAGGAGAACGGCACCACCGTCAAGACGGAAATTCTGGCCGGTCTGACCACCTTCATGACCATGGCGTACATCATCGCCCTGAACCCCAATCTGCTGACCAGCTTCGCCGTGGGCACCCCCCTCTGGAACGGCGTGTTTCTGGCCACCTGCATCGCCAGCGCCATCGGCACGGCGGTCATGGCCTTTCTGGCCAATAAGCCCTTCGTCATGGCCCCCGGCATGGGTCTGAACAGCTTCTTCGCCGTTATCGCCGGCAACGTGGCCGCCATGCTGCAGACCGACTACACCAGCGCCTTTCAGGCGGTGCTGTGCATCATTCTGGTGGAGGGCATCGTGTTCCTGCTGCTGAGCGTGTTCAACATCCGGGACAAGATCGTCACCGCCATCCCTCTGGGCGTGCGGCTGGGCATCGGCCCCGCCATCGGCCTGATGCTGATGAACATCGGGCTGGGCTCCAACGTGGGCATCTACGCCGAGGGCAACGGCTACACCAGTCCGTTCTACGTACTGCGCGACTTCTTCGGCGCCATGACCCCCAGCGTCATCAAGGGCCACATGGGCAAGGAGTACAGCACCATGGTGCTGACCGTTGTGACCATGTTCATCGGTCTGTTCATCATCATCCTGCTGGCCAAGAAGGGTGTGAAGGCCGCCGTGCTCATCGGCATGCTGGCCGCGTCCGTCATCTACTGGGCGGGCAGCTTTATCTTCCTGCAGGTAAACCCCTTCGCCTCGCTGGAGGGCGCGTCCTTCCTGCCCCCGTTCCGCGACATGGCGGAGACGACCCTGTTCAAGTTTGACTTTGCCGACTTCTTCAACATCGGCTGGTTCACCGCTGTCAGCCTGATCATCACGTTCTGCATGATCGACATGTTCGACACCATCGGTACGCTGGTGGGCACCGCGTCCCGCGCCGGCATGACCGGCAAGGACGGCAACATGCCCAACATGAAGGAAGCCCTGCTGTCCGACGCTGTGGGCACCGTGGCCGGCGCCTGCTGCGGCACGTCCACCGTCACCACGTTCGTGGAGTCCGCCTCCGGCGTGGAGGCCGGCGGCCGCACCGGTCTGACCAGCCTGACCGCCGCGTTCATGTTCCTGGCCTGCATGTTCATCGCGCCGGTGGCCGCCATCATCCCCGCCGCCGCCACCTCCTCCGCCCTGATCTATGTGGGTATCCTGATGCTGCAGGGGCTGAAGAACGTGGACTTCGACGATCTGGATCAGGTGGTGCCTGTGTTCATCATGCTGCTGGCCATGCCCATCTCCGGCTCCATCGGCCACGGCATCGGCCTTGCCATGATCTCCTACACCGTCATCAAGGTGTTCTCCGGCCGGGCCAAGGACGTGTCCGCGCTGACCTACGTCATCGCGCTGCTGTTCCTTGTGAAGTTCTTCGCTGTGGTGTAAGCACCGTATTCCACACGCATACGGGCGCCGTCTCTCACGATGGGAGGCGGCGCTTTCAATATTACCTGAGAATTTTTCCATATTTCCGGGGAAATTTACCCTTGGCAAACGGCGGAAAGAGGTCTATAATGCCAGCAACGGAAAGGAAAAGCCGAAGAAAAGGAGGCAACACCATGTACTATCAGGTATCGAAGGAGTTTTTTGACAAGCTGCCCAACGCCTGCTTCGGCGCGGTGGCTGTGCGGGGTCTGGACAACACCCGCGACATCCCCGAGCTGGAGCAGATGCTGGCGGAGAACGTGACCGCCTGCGAGACGTATTTCGCCGGGAAGAAGCCCAAGGAGACGGAGGACATCCTCCCCTACCGCGCGGCGTTCACGGCGCTGGGCATCAACCCCAACAAGTTCCTGTGCTCCATCGAGGCGCTGCTGACCCGCATCGCCAAGGGCAAGGGCTTCCCCCACATCAACGCCGCCGTGGATCTGGGCAACGCCGTGTCCATCAAGCACCGGCTGCCCATGGGCGCCCACGATCTGGACACCATTGCCGAGGGTCTGGACGTGCGGCTGGCCAGGGAGGGCGACACGTTCATCCCCTTCGGCAGCACCGAGGAGGAGACGCCGGACGTGGGCGAGGCGGTGTACGCCTCCGGCAGCGAGATCCGCACCCGCCGCTGGACGTGGCGGCAGTCGGAGCGGGGCAAGATCACCCAGGAGACGAAGGCCATCCTGTTCCCCATCGACGGATTTTCCGACGTGAACGCCGCCGAGGTGCAGGCCGCCGCCGATGAACTGGCGGCGCTGCTGCACAGGTACTTCGGGGACGGCATCGAGATCGAGACGGGCACCGTCACCAAGGACGCGCCGCGCTTCGAGTTCTTCAAATAAGGGATAAAAAAGAGGCTGTATCCGGCGGGTACAGCCTCTTTTTTATCCCCCGGCGGGGGTTGCGCGGCGGCGCGCCGCCGTGTAGGATAGAGAAAACGGAGAGGGGGCGCGGGCATGATCGACAAGCGGGAGGTTATCGCGTTTTTTGACCGGTGCGCACCGGCGTGGGACGCCGGGATGGTGCGGCACGAGCCGGTGATCGAAGCCATTCTGGACAACGCGGGGGTCGGCTCCGGCATGCGGGTGCTGGATGTGGCCTGCGGCACGGGGGTGCTGTTCCCCGACTATCTGGCCCGGGGCGCGTCCGTCACGGGTATCGACATCTCTCCGGAGATGGCCCGCATCGCGGCGGAGAAATTCGCCGGTGAGCCGCGGGTGCAGGTGCTGTGCGGCGACGTGGAGGAGGCCGTGTTTTCGCAGCCCTTTGATGTGGTGATGGTGTACAACGCCTTCCCCCACTTCCCCGACCCGGCGCGGCTCATCGCACGGCTGGGCAGACTGGTGAAGCCCGGCGGGCGCCTGTCCGTGGCTCACGGCATGAGCCGGGCGGCCATCGACGGCCATCACAGCGGCGCGGCCCACCGGGTGTCCAACGGTCTGATGCACGAGGACGCGCTGCGGGCGCTGCTGGCGCCTTACTGCGATGTGGATGTGTGCGTGTCCAATGCGCGGATGTATCAGGTGGCGGGGACGAAGCGGGCATAACGAGCATAAAAGGACGGCGGGAAAACCCGCCGTCCTTTCGTTATTGTGCCAGCAGCGTCTCCAGACGGCCGCGGATCAGGGCCATGAGCCGGTCGTTGTCCGGCATCTCCTTCAGGTCGGCCGGGTCGCAGAGAGGCGCCAGATCCTCGGAGAGATACCCCTCCTCGAATACGTCCAGCCCCGCCTGATAGAGGCAGTCGGCAAAATGCACCAGCGCGGCGTTGCCGTCCAGCTCGCCCCGCTTTTTCAGGGCGCCGGACCATGCGGCCATAGTCGCCAGCGGGTTGGTGGACACCTTTTCCCCCCTGCGCCAGCGGTAGAAGTGGTCGGTGACGGTGCCGTGGGCGGCCTCGTACTCGAAATTGCCGTCCGGCGACACCAGCACGCTGGTCATCATGGGCAGTGAGCCGGAGGCGGCGGCAATGAGATCGCTCATCACATCGCCGTCGTAGTTCTTGCAGGCCCAGATGATACCGCCGGAGGAGCGGATGACCTTGGCGGCCACATCGTCGATGAGGGCGTAGCGGTAATGCAGATCCGCCTGCTCAAAGGCGGCGCGGTACTCCTCGTCGAACACCCGCTGGAACAGCAGCTTGAACGTCTGATCGTAGTCCTTGGAGATGGTGTCCTTGGAGGAGAACCAGACATCCTGCTTCACATCCAGCGCGTAGGCGAAGCAGCAGCGGGCAAAGGACAGGATAGAGTCGTCCCGGTTGTGCATGGCCTGCAGAACGCCGGGGCCGTTGAATTCGTAGACCGTCTGGCGGCTCAGCTCCGTGCCGTGCGCGTCGGTAAACACCAGCTCTGCCTTGCCGGGGCCGGGAACGCGGTACTCCACCGCCTTATACAGGTCGCCGTAGGCGTGGCGGGCGATGGTGACGGGTTTTTTCCAGCAGGTCACCACAGGCTTTACACGGGAGATGAGGATGGGGGCACGGAACACCGTACCGTCCAGCGCCGCGCGGATGGTGGCGTTGGGGGACTTCCACAGCTGCTTGAGGCCGTACTCCTCCTGCCGCTGGTAGTTGGGGGTGATGGTGGCGCATTTGACGCCGATGTGCAGGCGCTTGATAGCCTCCGCCGCCTGCCGGGTCACGGCGTCCTCCGTCCTGTCCCGGTTGGGCAGGGACAGGTCGTAGTACTCGGTGTTCAGCTCCACGAAGGGCTTTATCAGCTGGTCCTTGATCATTCCCCACAGGATGTGAGTCATCTCATCGCCGTCCAGCTCGGCGATGGGGACGGGCATTTTGATCTTTTCCATCGTTACCTCCGGTTCTGCGCGGCGTAGTGGTTCATCAGGCAGCCGGTGAGCAGCAGCTCCCGCTCCTCCGCGTTGGTGTTCTTCAGGTACAGTGTCAGCGCCTGCGCCTGTCCGTCATGGACGAGGACGGCGGGGAATTCCTCGTCGCCTCGCGCTACCTTCTCCCGGACAGTGGGGACGAAGATGAAATCTCCAGGGGCGGCGTCGAAGGGTGCGCCGTCCGCCAGCGTAAAGGGCAGCATCCCCCAGTTGACGCAGTTGGAGCGGTAGCGCTTGGTGGCGAAGTCGTAGCAGATATTGGCGCAGCCCCCCAGTACCCGCTGGCAGGAGGCGGCCTGCTCCCGGGCGGAGCCGTCGCCGGGCTTGTTGGCGAAGATCACAGAGCCGATGTGCATACGGGACAGGGCGCTCTCCGGCAGGTGCAGCGCCGCCAGCACCGCTTGCAGCGCCGGCATTGCCGTACCGGCGGCGCGGGCTGTCTCCATCGCCTGCGTAGCCTTGGCCCGCGGCACATAGTCCGTGTCACGGCGGGACAGGGCAAACTCCGCCAGCTTCAAGGGGTTGGAGCGGTAGGAGGATGTCTCGCCGGAGGGGATCAGCTCATCGGTGGTCGTGACCTCGTCCCGCAGGACGGAGGCCACCTGCATGAGAAGATCGTCGGACAGGGCGGGGATAGCGGGCCACTCGGCAATATTGGGGCCGTATTTCAAGGGTGCGTCCGGCTGCGCCCTGCCGAAGCCGAAGTAGACCCGGCGGTCGTACACCGCACGATCGAACCGGCGCTGTACCGGTGCGGGCGGCGTGTAGTCCACATCGGCGGCAGAGGTTAGAATACCGTGGTTCCGCGCGGTGGCGGCAATGGAGCGGGCGTCCATGAGGATGACGCCGGCCAGCTGGCCGTCGGCAGGCTTGGAGCCCTCCCGGTTGGGGAAGTTGCGGGTGGTGTGGCGGATGGACAGTCCGTTGTTGGCAGGTACGTCCCCCGCGCCGAAGCAGGGGCCGCAGAAGCAGGGCTTGAACAGTGCGCCGGAGGCCAGCAGCGACTGCTGGACGCCGTTTTCCATCAGCTCCAGATTCACGGGGACAGAGGGCGGGTACACCGACAGGGAGAAGTAGCCGCTGCCGGTATCGTGGCCGCTCAGAATGGCGGCAGCTTCGGCGATGTTGTCGTACATGCCGCCGGCGCAGCCCGCGATGATGCCCTGATCCACCACCAGCTTACCATCTGCCAGCTTATCCGTCAGGTGCAGGCCCGCCTTGCCGCCGAACTGGGCAGCGGCGCGCTTCTCCACCTCCCGCAGGTGGTCGCCGGGGTCGTGGAGCAGCTCGCGGAGCGTCACCGCCTCGGAGGGGTGGAACGGCAGCGCGGCCATGGGCTCCATGCGGTCAAGGTCGATGGTGATCATGCCATCGTAATACGCGCCGTCCTGCGGACGCAGGGCGGTAAACGTCTCCGGACGGCCATGGAGGGCCAGATAGTCCGCCACGGCGCCGTCCGTCTCCCAGATGGAGCTGAGGCAGGCCGTCTCCGTTGTCATCACATCGACGCCGATGCGGTAGTCCATGGGCAGGCGGGACACGGCGGGCCCGGCGAATTCCAGCACCTTATTCTTCACGAAACCGTTTTTATACACCGCGCCGCACAGGGCGATGGCTACGTCGTGAGGGCCAACGCCCCGGGGCGGCTGGCCGGTGAGCCACACCAGAATGACCTCCGGCGCGGCGATGTCGTAGGTGTTCCGCAGCAGCTGCTTAACGATCTCCGGGCCGCCCTCCCCCACGCCCATGGTGCCCAGCGCACCGTAGCGTGTGTGGCTGTCGGAGCCTAAGATCATGCGGCCGCAGCCGCTCATCATCTCCCGCGCGTACTGGTGGATCACCGCCTGATTAGCGGGAACATAGTCTCCGCCGTACTTGATGGCGGCGGACAGGCCGAACACATGGTCGTCCTCGTTGATGGTGCCGCCCACGGCGCACAGGCTATTGTGGCAGTTGGTCAGCACATACGGTACGGGAAACTCCGTCATACCGCTGGCCTTGGCGGTCTGGATGACGCCCACATAGGTGATGTCGTGGGAGATCAGGCTGTCGAAGGTCAGGTGCAGCAGGCCGTCCCCCGCCGGTCTGTCGTGGCGGCGGAGGATCCGGTAGGCCATGGTCTTTTCGCGGCCCGCCGGGTCGGCGGACTTGGCCGGGGTAGGAACGCCGCCCCGCAGGGTGACGCCGCCGTGATGCAGCTGGATCATATGGTCACGCTCCTTTTGGGAGAAATTTTACAGGGTCATTTTTTATGGGTAACAGTATAACAGATTATTCGCGGTTGGCAAGCCCCAAAAATGAAAGTTAAAAAAATAATTATTGCATTTCGTCCTGCCGCTTCGCCTGTTTTCCCCTATCTACAAGAAATTTATCCGTCATTTATGAATTTTACAAATTTTTATCTTGCAAAATGCAGGGCGCCGCGCTATAATCGGGCCAATGAAAGGAACGTCCCGCAGACGCTGCGGGGGAAAGGAAGACATCATGGTCGAAAAGGATACCGGTATTCTGGAGCGCTACACGGGGCCGCTGAGCCGCCGCATTCAGGAGGAATACGCCATCGGCGACGAGTTCTACCACGGCGAGGTCAAGAAGGGTCTGCGCAACAGCGACGGCACCGGTGTGCTGGTGGGCGTCACCAAGGTGGGCAGCGTGCAGGGCTATTTGCTGCAGGACGGCCAGCGGGTGCCTATCCCCGGACGGCTGTACTACCGGGGTATCGAGCTCAACGACATCGTGGAGGCTCACCGCAGGGCCGGCACCTTCGGCTTTGAGGAGGTGGCATACCTGCTGCTGATGGGCTATCTGCCCACGCAGGAGGAGCTGGGGCGGTTCAACAGCATCATGAGTCAGGCCCGGAAGCTGCCGGAGGGCTTTACCGAGGGCATGATCATGCGGCACCCCAGCGGCAATATGATGAACGAGCTGGCCCGCAGCGTGCTGAGCCTGTACTCCTACGACCCCGATCCGGACAACACGTCCATCGAGAACCTGCTGCTCCAGTCGGTGAAGCTTATCGGGTGCTTCCCCTCCATCGTGGCCAATGCCTACGCGGTGAAGCGCCACTATTTCCAGGGGGATTCGCTGCACATCCACTTCCCTGTCCCCGAGCTGTCCACGGCGGAGAACTTCCTGCGGATGATCCGGCCGGACACCAGCTATACGGAGGAGGAGGCCCACCTGCTGGATATGATGCTGATGGTACACGCGGAGCACGGCGGCGGCAACAACTCCACCTTTGTCTGCCGCGCCATGTCCTCCAGCGGGACGGACACCTACAGCGCCATCGCCGGGGCCGTTGGCTCCCTGAAGGGCCCGCTCCACGGCGGCGCCAACGCCAAGGTCATGGAGATGTTCCGCTATGTCAAGGAGAATGTCGACCCCCGCGACGACGGGTCGATCCGGGACTATCTGGTGAAGCTGCTGGACAGGGAGGCGGGTGACCGCTCCGGCAAGCTGTACGGGCTGGGCCACGCGGTATACACCATGTCCGACCCCCGCGCGGTGCTGCTGAAGAAGTACGCCCAGCACATGGCGGAGATCAAGGGCTACGCCGAGGACTTCACCCTGCTGCAGAAGGTGGAGGAGCTGGGCATCCCGCTGGTGCAGGAGCGCCGCCGGGACAGCACCCCCATGTGCGCCAACGTGGATATGTACTCCGGTCTGGTGTACACCATGCTGGGCATCCCGCAGGACGTGTTCACGCCGCTGTTCGCCTCCGCCCGTATCGCAGGCTGGTGCGCCAACCGCATGGAGGAGCTGGTGACGTGTCACCGCATCATGCGTCCGGCGTACCGCGCCGTCACCATTCAGGGGCACTACATCCCCATGGAGCAGCGGACGCCGCACCATGAAAACGCATAAGGACGCAGAAGGCTCCCGGCCAAGCCATGGCCGCCTGGCATAAGAAAACATACGCCGCAAAAGGCGTGTTTCGCACAGCCCCGTCGTTGCGCCGCCTTGACAGACATCCAGTATGCCTGCGGCGGCGTGTCTCGGCTCTGCACAAAACGCGCTCTTTTTCGGTGCGAAGCAGTTTTGCCAAAGTAAATTCGAGTTGAAATTGGCTGCAAAAACACCCGCATGCTGACGCATGTGGGCGTTTTTTCGGTCGATTTCAGCCGGATAGACACAGGCAAAACCGTGTGTTTTCTTGTGTCAGGCGGCCTTGCCTTCTGTTCAGCGTATCTGCCCGTCGCCGGTGACGACGTACTTGTAGGTGCTGAGCTCGTCCAGTCCCATGGGGCCCCGGGCGTGGAGCTTCTGGGTGGAGATGCCCATTTCGCAGCCGAGGCCGAACTCCCCGCCGTCGGTGAAGCGGGTGGAGACGTTGACGTACACGGCGGCGCTGTCCACCTGACGGGTAAAGCCGGCCGCTGCGGCGGCGTCCTCCGTCACGATGCAGTCGCTGTGGTGGGTGGAGTGGGCGGCGATGTGGGCAATGGCGTCGTCCAGACTGTCCACCACGGCCACGGCCAGAATGTAGTCCAGGAACTCGGTGTCAAAGTCGGTGTCCGACGCGGGGGTGCCGTCGATGACGGCGGCGGCACGGGGGTCAAGGCGCAGCTCCACCGGCGGAAGGCCGGCGGCGACGCGGTCATCCACCAGCGCGCGGCGCAGCATGGGCAGGAAGCGGGCCGCCGCAGCGGCGTGGACAAGGCAGACCTCCTCGGCGTTGCAGACGGAGGGGCGGCTGGTCTTGGCGTTGGTGATGATGCGCACCGCCTTTTCCAGATCGGCGGCGGCGTCCACATAGACGTGGCAGATGCCGGTGCCCGTTTCGATGCAGGGGACGGCGGCGTTCTCCACGCAGGCGCGGATGAGCCCCGCGCCGCCCCGGGGGATCAGCAGATCCACCAAACCGCGGGCCTGCATGATGTCGTTGGCACTCTGGCGGCTGGTATCCTCCACGATGTTGACGATGTCCGGGTCGCCGCCGGCGGCGGTGATGCCGTCCTTCAGCGCGTCCACAACGGCGCGGCAGGAGCGGTAGGCCTCCCGTCCGCTGCGGAGCATGCAGACGTTGCCGCTCTTGATGGCCAGTGCCGCCGCGTCGGAGGTAACATTGGGGCGGCTCTCATAGATGATGGCCACCAGCCCCAGCGGCACCTGCACCTTGGTGATGGTCATGCCGTTGGGACGGGTGAACTGCGCCAGTGTGCGGCCGGTGTGATCCGGCAGGGCGGCGGCGGCGCGGACGCCATCGGCCATGGCGCGGACGCGGCCCTCGTCCAGCCGCAGGCGATCCAGCATGACAGCGGAGATGTGCCCCTCCGCGCCGGCCATGTCCCGCCCGTTGGCGGCGAGGATGGCGGGGATGTGGGACTCCAGTGCGTCCGCCATGGCCAGCAGGAGGCGGTTCTTCTCCTCTGCGGGGGCGGCGCTCAGCGCGGGCCACGCGGCTTTTGTCTTTTGCAGAAGCTCAATGGTGGTCATTTCACGGCCCTCCCTGTGAGAAATCTGGTGCCGGCGGGCTTGCCCTCGGCGATGTCGTACAGCACCTCCGGCGCGGCGCCGTTGGCGATGACCATTTCACAGCCGGCGGCGGTGGCGATGTCGGCGGCCCGCAGCTTCGTGACCATGCCGCCGGTGCCGAGGCCGGTGCTGCTGTCCTCCGCCAGCGTGTAGAGGTCATCATCCACCCGCTCCACCGTGGGGATGAGCCGGGCGTCCGGGTGATGGCGGGGATCCTTGTCGTACAGCCCGTCGATGTCCGACAGCAGCACCAGCACGTCCGCGCCGATGGCGGCGGCCACGATGGCCGACAGGGTGTCGTTCTCGCCGATGGTGTTCTCCACGCCGATCTCGTCGGTGGCCACGGCATCGTTCTCGTTGATGACCGGCAGCGCCCCCAGCTCCAGCAGGCGGGTCAGCGTGTTGCGGACGTTGCGGCTGCGCTGCTCGTTTTTGATGTCCTCGCCGGTGAGCAGCAGCTGGGCCACGGTGTGGCTGTACTCCGTGAACAGCTTGTCATAGGTATACATCAGCTCGCACTGGCCCACGGCGGCGGCCGCCTGCTTGCTGGGCATATCCGCCGGACGGCCCGGCAGTCCCAGCTTCCCCACGCCCATGCCAATGGCGCCGGAGGATACCAATATAATTTGGTGTCCCGCGTTTTTCAGATCGCTGAGCACCTTGCACAGGTGCTCCATGCGGCGGATGTTCAGACGTCCTGTGGCATGAGCCAGCGTGGAGGTGCCCACTTTTACAACGATACGCATACCGCTGCCCCCTTTCGGCCCGTCCGGGCCTGCGTTTTTGGACATTATAGGGCAGCGGCGCGGAAATTGCAAGGGACGGCAGCGGAAGAAAATGTAAAAAATCTCTTGCAAATCCGCCGCGCATCTGATATGATAGCGTCAGTTAGATATATCTAACCAATTCAATTGAAGGAGGCGGCGTGTATGAGCGTTGTCATATTGGGTGGAAATGAGTGCATGGAGCGCCGCTATAAGGAGCTGTGCGGCGCGTACCGGTGTCAGGCCAAGGTACTGACGAAGCCGGCGGGCGGGCTGAAGAACAAGCTGGGCCGGCCGGATCTGATGATCTTCTTCACCAACACCATGTCCCACAAGCTGGTGCAGGGCGCACTCAGCGAGCTGAAGGGCAGCGGCACCATCATCGAGCGGTGCCACACCAGCTCCCTATCGGCGCTGCGGGGCATTCTGGAGAAGTACGCGCCGCAGGAGGCGTAAAGAAAAAGCAACACCGCGGGGGATGTCAGTCCCCTGCGGTGTTGCTTTTTGCGGAAAGTGTGCTATAATTGCCACAAAATCACCCAAGGAGGTCTGGCTATGAAAGCATTGCTCATCAACGGAAGTCCCCACGAAAGGGGCTGCACCTACACGGCGCTGGAGGAGCTAGCCCGGACGCTGGAGGCCGAGGGCATCGAAACGGGGATCGTGCAGGCCGGGGCCCGCACCACCCACGGCTGCATCGCCTGCGGCAAGTGCCGCCAGACAGGCAAATGCGTGTTCGACGATGTGGTGAACGAGACGGCGCCCAAGCTGCTGGAGGCCGACGCGCTGGTCATCGGCGCGCCGGTGTACTACGCCTCCCCCGCCGGCGGCGCGGTGGCGTTCATGGATCGTCTGTTTTACAGCACCGGCACCCGGAGTCTGACCATGAAGGTGGGCGCATCGGTGGTGTCCTGCCGCCGGGGCGGCAACACCGCCAGCTTCGACGTGCTGAACAAGTACTTCACCATCGCGGGCATGCCCATTGCCAGCAGCCAGTACTGGAATATGGTATACGGCAATACGCCGGAGGAGGTGCGGCAGGACAAGGAGGGCCTGCAGACCATGCGGACGCTGGGCCGGAACATGGCGTTCCTGATGAAGGCCATCCAGCTGGGGAAGGCGCAGTACGGCCTGCCGGAAAAGGAAAAGCCCATTGTCACCAGCTTTCACCACGAATAACGCAGAAAAGCAGTGTTGCTTTTTCCCGCCGCTGTAGTAGAATGGCGGTACTGTCTGCAAACGGAGGTACATCATGACATATCAGGAAATTCTCAACAACGCCCGCACCTGCATGGGCCCGTACTGCAAGTCCTGTCCCACCTGCAACGGACTGGCCTGCAAGAACACCGTGCCCGGCCCCGGCGCCAAGGGCATCGGCACCGGCTTCATCCGCAACTACCAGAAGTGGCAGGAGCTGTGCGTCAACATGGACACCATCTGCGAGAACAAGCCTGTGGACACGTCCTACGACTTCTTTGGCAAAAAGGTGGTGCTGCCGGTGTTCGCCGCGCCGGTGGGCGCCATGCAGCTGCACTACGGCGACAAGTATGACGATCTGACCTACAACGACATTCTGGTGTCCGCCTGCGCCGATGCAGGCATCGCCGCCTTCACCGGCGACGGCACCAACCCCGCCGTTATCGAGGCGGCCGCGGAGGCGCTGAAGAAAAACCACGGCTGCGGCGTACCCACGGTGAAGCCCTGGAACATGGCGTTGGTGGAGGAAAAGCTGGCGCTGGTGAAGGCCGCCGACCCCATCGCCGTCGCCATGGACATCGACGCGGCGGGCCTGCCGTTCCTGAAGAACCTGACGCCCCCCGCCGGCAGCAAGACGGTGGAGGAGCTGCGCCAGATCGCAGAGAGGGCGGAGAAGCCCTTTATCCTCAAGGGCATCATGACGGTGGCCGGCGCGAAGAAGGCGCTGGAGGCCGGGGCCAGCGGCATCGTGGTCAGCAACCACGGCGGCCGCGTGCTGGATCAGTGCCCCGCCACGGCGGAGGTGCTGCCCGCCATCGCCGACGCGGTGGGCGGTCGGATGACCATTCTGGTGGACGGCGGCATCCGCACCGGCATGGATGTGTTCAAGGCGTTGGCACTGGGCGCGGACGCCGTGCTCATCGGCCGTCCCTTCGTGAACATGGTCTACGGCGGCGGCGCCGAGGGCGTGCAGGTCTATGTGGACAAGCTGAAGGCCGAGCTGGCCGACACCATGGCCATGTGCGGCGCACACTGTCTGGCAGACATCAAGCGCTCCATGATCTTCGGCTATTGAGCGGACACATGAAATGAGGAACGGGAGCCTTCGGCTCTCGTTCCTTTGTACAGGGAGTTTTTATGTATCGGGATATGACCGGGGGCGGCATCACCCGCAGTCTGCTGCTTTTCGCGCTGCCCATGATGGCGGGAAGCCTGCTGCAGCAATTATATAATGTGGCGGACACCCTTATCGTGGGGCGGGCGCTGGGACGGGACGCACTGGCGGCGGTAGGCTCCGCGTTCACGCTGACGACGTTCCTGACCTCCGTGTTTCTGGGTCTTGCCATGGGCGCGGGGGCGCTGTTCGCTATCTGTATCGGACGAGGGGACATGGCGGCGCTGCGCCGCGCCGCTGCGCTGGCACTGTGCCTTATCGGCGCGGTGACGGCGGTGCTGACGGCTCTGGTGTACGCCCTGCTCGCCCCCATTCTGCGGTTTTTGCAGGTGCCGGAGACGCTGCGGGGCGACATGGCCGGGTATCTGCGCATCATCTTCGTGGGACTGGCGGCCACGTTCCTGTACAACTTCTTCGCCTGCCTGCTGCGGGCGGCGGGCAACTCCGCCGCGCCCCTGTGGTTCCTGGGCGGCGCGGCGCTGCTGAACGTGGGGCTCGACCTGCTGTTCGTGCTGGTGTGCCGGTGGGGCGTCGCCGGTGCGGCGGCGGCCACCGTCATCGCCCAGTACGCCGCCGGACTGGGCCTGACGGTATACGCCCTGCGGCGCTGCCGGGAGCTGCTGCCCCGGCGGACGGACTTCCGGTTTGACCGGCGTATCCTCCGGGAGCTGCTGGATCTGTCGCTTCTCACCTGCGTGCAGCAGTCGGCCATGAACTTCGGTATCCTGCTGGTGCAGCGGCTGGTGGACAGCTTCGGGCCGGTGGTGATGGCGGCGTTTGCCGCCGCCGTGAAGATCGACGCCTTCGCCTATCTGCCGGTGCAGGAGTTCGGCAACGCCTTCTCCACCTTCGCGGCCCAGAACTACGGCGCCGGTCAGCCGGAGCGGCTGCGGCAGGGGCTGCGGCGGGCCACGGCGGTGAGCGCCGCGTTCTCCTGCGCCGTGGCGGCGCTGGTGGTGTTGTTCGCCCGGCCGTTGATGGGGCTTTTTGTGCAGGCGGGCGAAACAGAGGTCATCGCCGCCGGTGTCCTCTACCTCCGCATCGAGGGGGCGTTCTACGCCGGGATCGGCTGCCTGTTCCTGCTGTACGGGTTCTACCGCGCGGTGCAGCGCCCCGGCATGAGCGTGGTGCTGACGGTCATCTCGCTGGGCACCCGTGTAGCGCTGGCCTACGCGCTGGCGGGGCCGGTGGGTGAGGCTGGCATCTGGGCGGCCATCCCCATCGGATGGCTGCTGGCGGACATCGCCGGGTACGGCTATTACCTGCGGCACCGGACGGCGCTGCTGACGCCGAAAGCGTAAAAAAAGAGATGCATGCCGGGGGCATGCATCTCTTTTTTACAGCAGAGCGGGGATATCCCGGAGATCCTCCACGGTCACGTCCACGCTGCCGTCGGCAGGGGCCGCGCCGGGACGGCGGTAGTAAACGGTCTTGAGCCCGTACCCTCGGCCACCGGCCATATCGGAGGTCAGGGAGTCGCCGATGATGGCGGCATCCGCCGGGGAAACAGGCGTCCCGCGCCCTTCGTTGACCTCCCGGAAGGCGGCGTCGAAGAACACCGGCGACGGCTTGGACGCACCGATGCGCTGGGAGATGAAGAAATAGGCGAAGCAGTCCTTCATGCCCGCCAGCGCCAGCCGGTGCAACTGCTGCTCGTAGGGGCCGTTGCTGGCGGCGGCCAGCGTATACCTGCCGCGCAGGGCGTCCAGCAGTTCCCGCGCGCCGGCCACGGGGATGGCGCTCTCATGGAGGGCAGCGCGGAAGTACCGCTCGAACGTCGGGCCGTCGAAGTCCATGTCCAGCGCGGCGAATACGTTGCTCCAGCGGATCTTCTCCAGCTCAGGGAACGTCAGGGTGCCCTCCTCGATCTGCCGCCACAGCTTGTTGTTCTCCCGGTGGAACACGTCGTACATCCATGGCTCGTAGGGCCGCAGGCCGAAGTGGGCGAAGCCCTCCTCCATGGTCTGACGGATGTAGGCGTCGAAGTCCAGCAGCGTATTGTCGATGTCAATCAGGATGAGTTTCATAGGCGGCTCCTCTCGTTTACTGCGTCCAGCATACCACATCCGGCGCGCCGGGGCAACAGGCAGCGCAAAATTTCAAAATACGGCACATGCGAGGGCGAAAAATCCACCGATTTTTCCGTATAGGGATACATTGTGCACAATCCGCCCCGGTTTTTCCGAGGGAAAGTCTGTTGGTAAATGTGCTTGCTTTGCCCTGCGGGTGGTGTTATACTCTGCTCTTGCAGCCCTGTGAAGGCTGTGCTATATTGCATATACAGATGATCGATCCGGTCGCCGGAGGTGAGGAGGTACAGTATGAAGAAAGTCGAAATGACCAGCGGCTCCCTGTGGAAAAATATCCTGCTGTTCAGCCTGCCGCTGATGATGACGCAGGTGCTGGAGGTGCTGTTCAACCTCAGCGACGTGGCTATCGCCGGCAAGTACGCCTACAACACCTATATCGCGCTGGGCGCGGTGGGCTCCACCACCACGCTGGTATCCCTGTTTACCGGGCTGCTCATCGGCATGGGCGCGGGCGTCAACGTGGCCGTGGCCCGCTGGCTGGGCATCGGCGATGACGAGGGCGTGGAGCGCACCACCCATACCTCCCTGCTGCTCTGTCTGGGCACCGGACTGCTGGTGTGCCTGATCTGCCTGTTCTTTGCCGAGCCGATGCTGCGGCTGCTGAACACCAAGGAGGAGTTCCTCCCCGGCGCGGTGCTGTATATGCGCATCTACGCGCTGGGCCTGCCGGGTATGGGCATCTACAACTGCGGCAACGGCATCCTCAGCGCCACGGGCGACACCAAGCGTCCGCTGATCTACCTGTCCGTGGCCGGCGTGCTCAACGTCATTCTGAATCTGGTGTTCGTCATCGGGTGCAATATGTCCGCCGAGGGCGTGGCCATCGCCAGCGCCATCGCCCAGTGGGTGTCCGCCGTCCTGATCTTTGTCCACCTGCTGCGGCGGCAGGACGCCTGCCGCCTGGACATGCGGAAGCTGCGGCTCCACAAGGCGGCAGCCAAGCGCATCCTGATGATCGGCATCCCCTCCGGCCTGCAGAACGCCATCTTCGCCGTGGCCAACCTGTTCGTGCAGGCGGGCTTGAACTCCTTCGACGAGATCACCGTCTCCGGCGCGGCGGCTGCCGCCAACGCCGACACGCTGGTGTTCAATATGATGGCGGCGTTCTACACCGCCTGCGCCAGCTTCGTCAGCCGCAACTGGGGCGCGGGCCGCAAGGAGCGCATCCTGAAAAGCTACTTCATCAGCATGCTGTACGCCTTCCTCACCGGCGCGATATTCGGCGGCCTGATGCTGCTGTTCGGGCGGCAGTTCCTGGGCCTGTTTGCCGACAAGCCGGAGGTCATTGATGCCGGTATGGATCGTCTGCGGATCATGGCCTTCTCCTACGGCATCGGCGCGCTGATGGACGCCAGCATCGCCGCCTCCCGGGGCATCGGAAAGAGCATCGCCCCCACCGTCATGGTCATCATGGGCTCCTGCGTGTTCCGGGTGGTGTGGATCTACACGGTGTTTGCCTACTTCCACACGGTGCCGTCGCTGTACCTGCTGTACATCTTCTCGTGGGCCATCACCGGCATTGCGGAGTATCTCTACTTCCGGGCCAGCTATAAAAAGAGCATCCTCGCCGCGCAGATGTGGTGAAAAAAGAAATAAATATCCCCCGGCGAAGCCGGGGGTATT
>URHT01000009.1 GCA_900547745.1 uncultured Eubacteriales bacterium
GGCGGTGAAGGGCACGGCGGTCAGCGATTTCAGCAACATCGTCTCCGCAAGACCCGGCAAGTAAGCAATACAAAAGCGGACACTGAGGGTGTCCGCTTTTGTGTATAGAAAACTGCGCGGGTGAGGGCCTGAAATGATCGCAGCATCAAGCGTTCAACACACCACATCCGCATGTTAAAAATTGCACAAGCGGCAGAAGCAATAATTGGTATATCCTCCAATGTACATCTTTCGCGTTTGTGTTAAAATTAACAATTGGGAGAAACAAGAAAAAGGAGGAGCATTACCATGCCTTTTGCCAATTATCAGGAGATGTATCGCCAGAAGCTGACCACCGCCGACGAAGCGGTGAAGGTCATCAAATCCGGCGACTGGGTGGACTACGGGTTCTGCGCCATTCATCCCCGCGTGCTGGACGAGGCGCTGGCCCGCCGCGCCCCGGAGCTGGAGGATGTGAAGGTACGCGGCGGCATCAGCCTGTGGAAGCCGGCTATCTTCGACATCGAGGATCCGGTACACCACATCATTTTCAATTCCCATCACATGAGCAGCGTGGAGCGCCATCATATCGCCAGCGGCGCCGGGTTCCACGAGCCCATGCGCTATTCCGAGCTGCCCCGCTACTACTACGACCATATCACACCGCCGGACGTGGCCATGTTTCAGGTGACGCCCATGGACAAGCACGGCTATTTCAACTTCGGTCTGTCCGCGTCCCATGTGAAGGCTGTGTGCGAGATGGCCAAGGTGGTCATCGTGGAGGTCAACGAGAACATGCCCCGCTGTCTGGGCGGCTTCGACAACTGCATCCACATCAGCGAGGTGGACATGGTGGTGGAGGGCCGCAACGACCCCATGGGTATCCAGCCCTCCGGTACGGCCACCGAGGTGGACAAGGCGGTGGCCCAGCTCATTGTGGAGCGGATACCCGACGGCGCATGTCTCCAGCTGGGCATCGGCGGCATGCCTAACACCGTGGGCGCTATGCTCTGCGAGTCCGATCTGAAGGATCTGGGCGTACATACGGAGATGTATGTGGACGCCTATGTGGATCTGGCCATGGCCGGTAAGGTCACCTGCGCCCGCAAGAGCATCGACCGGGGCCGTCAGGTCTTTGCCTTCGCCGCCGGCACTCAGAAGCTCTACGACTATCTGGACAACAACCCCGCCTGTATGTCCGCACCCATCAGCTACACAAATGACATCCGCACCATCGCGGCCATCGACAACTTTATCTCCATTAACAACGCCGTGGATGTGGATCTGTACGGACAGGTCAACGGCGAGACGGCGGGCATCAAGCAGATCAGCGGCGCCGGCGGCCAGCAGGACTTCGTGCTGGGCGCGTACCTGTCCAAGGGCGGCAAGAGCTTTATCTGTCTGTCCTCTACGTTCAAGGACAAGGACGGCTCCATGAAGTCCCGCATCCGTCCCACGCTCCAGCCAGGCTCCGTGGTGACGGATACCCGTGTCAACACCATGTATGTGGTGACGGAGTACGGCTGCATCTGTCTCAAGGGTCTCAGTGTCTGGGAGCGGGCGGAGAAGCTGATCTCCATCGCCCACCCCGATTTCCGGGAGGAGCTGATCCGCGCGGCGGAGCAGCAGAAGATCTGGTATCCCCACAACAGAAGATGACAAAAGGAGGGCCGCCGTGCGGCCCTCCTTTTGTGCGGCTTGAGATGGCAAGGAAGTTTACTTTACAGATAAATGCCGGGAATAGTGCTTGTAAAAACCGGAAAAATGCGGTATACTGATAAAAATAAAACCGAGCGACAGGAGCGGAAAGACATGGGAAAGTTGTTTGACCGGATGCGGAAAAGCGTGAAGAAAAAGGTACACCCTCACTGCGCGGCCATCGTGCCGGCGGCAGGGAAGTCCACCCGCATGGACGGCGAGGACAAGATGCTTGCCCAGCTGTGCGGCGCACCGGTGCTGACGCGGACCCTGTCCGTGCTGGATCGGGCGGTGCTGGTGGACGAGATCGTGGTGGCCGCCCGGCCGGAAAAGCTGGAGGAGGTGGCGGCACTGGTGAGCCGCGCCGGTATCCGCAAGCCCATCCGCGTGGTGGAGGGCGGCGCCAGCCGGGCCGAGTCGGTGCTGCTGGCGGCGCTGGAGGCCAGCCCGGACACGGAGTATCTGGCCGTCCACGACGGGGCGCGGCCCCTGATCTTGCCGGAGCAGGTGGACGAGATGATCCGTCTTGGCCAGCGCACCTACGCCGTGGCCCCGGCGCTGCCGGTGACGGACACGGTAAAGGTGGCGGATATGGCGGGGCTGGTGCTGTCCACCCCGGATCGCAGCACCCTGTTCGCGGTGCAGACGCCGCAGGTCTTTCAGGCCAACATCCTGAAGGCGGCGCTGCAGTCCGCACTGGCCGCTGGCGCGGCGCTGACAGATGATTGCTCTGCTGTGGAGCGGCTTGGCAAGGAGGTTTACTTGACACCAGGATGGCGGGAAAATATCAAGATCACCACGCCGGAGGATCTGTCCGTGGCCGAAGCGTTCCTGCGCCGGAGAGGGGACGCACAATGACGGGGCTGCGGATCGGACACGGGTACGACGTGCATCGGCTGGTGGAGGGCCGTCCGCTGATCCTGGGCGGCGTCACAGTTCCCTATGAGCGTGGACTGCTGGGTCATTCGGATGCGGACGTGCTGGCCCACGCGGTGATGGACGCCCTGCTGGGCGCGGCGGCGCTGGGCGACATCGGCGGCATGTTTCCCGACAGCGATGAGCGCTGGCGGGGGGCGGACAGCCTGCTTCTTTTGGCGCAGGTGACGGCGCGGCTGGCGGAAAACGGCTGGGCTATCGGCAACGTGGACGCCACGGTGCTAGCGCAGGCGCCCAAGCTGGCGTCTTACATCCCGGAGATGCGCCGGCGGCTGGCGGAAGCCATGGGCATCGACGCGGCGCAGGTGTCGGTGAAGGCCACCACGGAGGAGCATCTGGGCTTCACCGGCGCGGGGGAGGGCATGGCCTGCCACGCCGTGGCGCTGCTGACGGCGGGATAACCGGATAACAGACGGACAGGCGGGAGCATTCTTTTCGGATGCTCCCGCTTTTCACACCCGCACCGTCCAGCTCATAAAATGGCGTGTGAGGAGGTGCGATATGGAAGAATATCTGCTGACCGCCCGCTCCGTCACACACGCCCAGCGCATGACGCAGGCGCTGGCGCAGAACGGGATGCGCGCCGCCATGGGTCGTGCGCCGGTAGGACTGACCGGCAGCGGCTGCGGCTATGTGCTGCGCATGCCCGCGTCCGGAGCACCGGAGGCGGCAGCGCTGCTGCGCAGCTTGGGAATAGGGCCTCTGCGGGTCTTTCGGCGGCAGGGGAGCGAATATAGCGAGGTTGAAGTATGATCTATCTGGATGCCGGGGCCACGACCCTGCAGAAGCCGGAGCGCGTGCGCCGGGCCATGTACAACGCCGTAGCGGCTATGAGCTCGCCGGGACGCGGCAGCTATCCCGCCACGCGGCTGGCGGAGGAGACGGATTTTCAGTGCCGCAGTCTGGCGGCGGAGCTGTTTGACATGGACGATCCCGCGCAGGTGGTGTTCACCGGCAACGCCACTCACGGGCTGAACATCGCCATCAAGACGCTGGTGAAGCCGGGGAGCCAGGTCGTCATCTCCGGGTATGAGCACAACGCGGTGACAAGGCCGCTCCACGGCATCCCGGACGTGACGCTGACGGTCGTCGACACGCCGCTGTTCCAGCCGGAGACGATGCTGGCGGAGTTCGGGCAGGCGCTGGAGGCCGGGGCGAACGCGGTGATCTGCACCCATGTGTCCAATGTGTTCGGCTACCGTCTGCCGGTGGAGAACATTGCGGCGCTGTGCCGGAAGGCAGACGTGCCCTTCGTGCTGGACGCCTCCCAGTCGGCAGGGATGCTGCCGGTGTCCATGCGGAAGCTGGGGGCGGCATTTATCGCCATGCCGGGACACAAGGGACTGTACGGCCCGCAGGGCACAGGACTGCTGCTGTGCGGCCACGAGGCTGCGCCGCTGCTGGAGGGTGGTACCGGCTCTCAGTCCCTTCTGCAGCACATGCCAGAGGAGCTGCCCGACCGGCTGGAGGCGGGCACCCATAATATGCCGGGCATCGCGGGGCTGCTGGAGGGACTGCGGTTCGTCCGGGAGACGGGCATCGACCGCATCGCCATCCACGAGCGGCGGCTGGCCATGTACGCGGCGGAGCTGCTGGGCGGCGTCGACGGCGCGGAGCTGTTCTGCGGCAGAGACTTCGCCCACGAGACGGGGGTGCTGAGCTTCCGCATCCGGGGACGGGACTGCGAGGAGATGGGGGAGCGTCTGGCGGCGCAGGGCGCTGCCGTGCGGGCCGGACTGCACTGTGCGCCGCTGGCCCACCGCACGGCGGGTACGCTGGAGAGCGGCACTATCCGACTGAGTACGTCTGTTTTCAACACGCCCCGGGAGGTGGAGGACTTCGCGGCCATGGTGCGCACGGCGGTTCGTTAAACTGCAAGATTCCACCAAGATTTTTTTGTTGCATTTTCCCAATATTTTTAATATAATGTTACTGTCGGTTGATATGGGCAAATACGCCCATGTCAATCGATGGTATATCTATTTCTATGCGGAGTTTTTGTCCGATACGGGAAGGTTGACAGTATGGAGACAGTGCTGGCGTTTTTAGAAAAAATTGGGAATTACTTAGTGCTCGTGCGGTTTTCGGACATTCTGGACGTGGTCATCATCGCGTTCCTTGTCTATAAGCTGCTGGATCTGGTAAAGAGCACACGGGCGGAAAACATCCTCAAGGGCGTAGTCATTTTCCTGCTGGCTCTGTGGCTGTCGGAGATCTTCCATCTCAACGGTATCGCCTATATTCTGGGGAACATGGTGCAGGTGGGCATTCTGGCCCTTATCATCCTGTTCCAGCCGGAGATACGCCAGATCCTGGAAAAGCTGGGCAGCAAGAACATCCGCCTGCTGCAGGCGTTTACCCCGGCCCAACAGCAGACGGAGCTGGAAAAGGCCATCGACCAGACGGTCATCGCATGCAGCGAGATGTCCCAGACTAAGACCGGCGTGCTCATCGTCTTCGAGCGGCACATCCAGCTGGATGACATGGTGCGCAGCGGCACGACGCTGGACGCCGCCGTGTCCTCCGAGCTGCTGAAGAACATCTTCTTCGTGAAGGCACCCATGCACGACGGCGCCGTGATCATCCGGCACGGACGTATTCTGGGCGCGGGGTGCATGCTGCCGCTGTCCAAGAATGTGAACCTCAGCCGTGATCTGGGCATGCGGCACCGGGCCGGCATTGGCATGAGCGAGAACTCTGACGCGGTGGTGGTCATCGTGTCGGAGGAAACGGGCTCCATCTCCGTGGCGGTGGGCGGTATGCTCAAGCGCCACCTGATGCCCGAAACACTGTCCAAGCTGCTGCGCAACGAGCTGATGCCGCAGCCGGAGGAGCTGGAGGACAAGCCGCGCCGCAGTCTGGCGGACATGCTGGGCCTGCGCAGGAAGGAGGGCAATCATGGAACAAAAGAATGAGAAGGGCGGCTTTAGCCGGCGGAAAGCGCTGCAGGTCGTAATCTCCATTCTGGTGGCCATCGCGGTATGGGTCTATGTGGACGTGGAAAAGGCCCCCGACCGCACCAAGACCATCCGGGACATCCCCGTAGAGTTCTCCGGCGAGTCCACCACACTGGCGGACAAGAACCTGATGCTCCTGTCCGGCTATGACACCACTGTGGATCTGACCATCAAGGGCCCCAAGCGGGAGCTGGTGAAGATCAGCAAGGACAACGTGCGGCTGGTGGCCAGCACGTCCAGCATTGACTCGGTGGGCGTCCACACGCTGCGGTGGGATCCTATTTATCCCGACGGTGTGCAGTCCTCATCGCTGACGGTGGACTGGGCCAGCAAGTACAAGGTGACGGTCACGGTGGGTGAGCTGTATACCAAGGAGGTGCCGGTGAACTGCACCGTTACCGGACAGGTGGCCGACGGCTACTTCACCGGCGAGACGGTGCTCGACCCCACCTCACTGGTGCTGCGGGGTCAGCGGGACGACCTGCTGAACGTGGCCTATGCCAAGCTGACGGTGAATATCAGCGGCGCCACCCGGTCTGTGATCCAGACGGAGAGCGTGCAGCTGTACGACAATGACGATAACCCCGTGGACAACGGCAATATCCGCACCAACGCCAGCCTTATTCAGGCCAAGGTGCCGGTGCTGACCACTAAGGAGGTCAGCCTGGCGGTGGAGCTGTCCGGCGTGCCGGGCGTGGCGGGGCAGAGCATCAAGACCACCGTGACGCCCACCAGCGTGCGGCTCATCGGCGAGGCGGACGTGCTGGAGAATATCAACGAGATCGTGCTGGCCACACTGTATATCGAGGATCTGGATCTGTGGCAGCAGAACAGCTATGTGGTCACAGCGCCGGACGGCACATGGCTGGCCAACAGCAATGAGGTGGCCACCGTGGAGATCACCATGGAGGGCATCGAGGAGATGACAGTGACGGTGGATACCTTCAGCTATACCAATGTGCCATCGGGCCTGTACCCGGAGATTACAGGCGGGCTGGACGTGCGGCTGTGGGGCCTCGCCGACGAGTTGGCAGAGATGGATGCCGCCGCGCTGACGGCGATGGCCGATCTCAGCGGCATCACCGAGCCCGGCAGCTACCGGGTGCCGGTAACGGTGACCATCAGTGGATACAGGGATGTGGCGGTAAAGGGCAGCTACGAGGTGACGGTATACATCACCGATACGGAGCCGGCGCCTGTGCCGCCTGCGGATACGGACGGTCAGCCGGAGACAAGTACCTGAGCTGACGCGGAGGTAAGACGATGACACAGATCGCAACAGTGGAAAAGCTGCTGCCCGGCGGCTACGCGGAGATATCCGTGCCCCGTAAGTCCGCCTGCGGGCATGACTGCGAGGAGTGCGCCGGCTGCGGCATGACGGGCGCGGCCATCCACGCCAGGGCGAAAAACGACGCCGGGGCCAAGCCGGGCGACAAGGTAGTGGTGGAGAGCAGCACCAAAAAGCTGCTAGGCGTGGCGGCGCTGGTGTACCTGCTGCCGGTGGCCGGATTCCTTCTGGGGTATTTCCTGACGGCGGGCCTGCCCACAGAGGGCTGGCGCTATGCGGCGGCCATCGCCGCGGCGGCACTGTTCTTCCTGCCCAGCGTGTTCTACGACCGCCGGGCCAAGCGGGAGGAGAGCCTGACCTATACCATCCTGCGGCTGTTCTGACGGATGTTCGGCTATGTACGGCCCTCAGATCAGCGGCTGACGGAGGAGGAGCGCCAGACGTTCCGTGCCGCCTACTGCGGCCTGTGCCACGCGCTGGGCCGCCGGTACGGCGCGGCGGGGCGGATGATCCTTAACTATGACCTGACATTTCTGGCGATGATCCTGTCGGAGGGCGGCAGCACCTGTGAGAAGAGATGCATTGCCCATCCGCTCCGGAAGCGGCGCTGTGCCTGCGGCGATGCCGCCATGGACACCGCCGCCGACATGAGCGTGATCCTGACGTGGTGGCAGATACAGGACGGTATCGCCGACCACGGCTTTTTCGGGGGCCTGAAATACCGGGCGGCGGCGCTGGCCCTGCGGCGTGCCTACCGGAAGGCCCGGCAGCGGCAGCCGCAGTTCGACGCGGATACGCAGGCACATCTGACGGCACTGGCCGCGCTGGAACGGGCGAAATGCCCGTCGCTGGACGAGCCGGCGGACGCCTTTGCGGCGCTGCTGGCCGGTGCGGCGCGGCGGGTGGAGCAGCCGGTGAAGCGCCGGGTGGCGGAGCAGCTTTTGTACCATCTGGGACGCTGGATCTACCTGGTGGACGCGGCAGATGATCTGGCGGACGATCTGCGGTCCGGCAGCTATAATCCGCTGGCGCTGCGGTTCCCGCTGGAAAACGGCGCGCTGACGCCGGAGGGGCGGCAGCAGCTGGCCGCCACGCTGGACGGCTCCGTGCGGGCCATGGCGGCGGCCTTTGAGCTGGCGGACTTCGGCGTATATACGCCTGTGATCCGGGCCACGGTGTATGAGGGGTTATATCTGGTGGGCACGGCCGTGCTGAACGGCACGTTCCACCGGCGGAGACGAGAGAGACAAGCTATACGAAAGGCGGACACCAACGATGCGTGATCCCTATCAGGTGCTGGGCGTGCCCAGCACCGCCACGGACGATGAAGTGAAGAAAGCCTATCGTGATCTGGCGCGGAAATACCATCCCGACAACTATCACGACAACCCGCTGGCCGATCTGGCACAGGAGCGCATGAAGGAGATCAATGAGGCCTACGAGACGATCCAGAGCCAACGCAAGGCCGCCCGCAGCGGCAGCGGATACAGTAGCACGGCGGGATACGGCGGATACAATCCGGGATATAACACCGGGTATTCCTCAGCGGCCTACGGTGCCGGCACAGCACGGCTCCAGCGCGTCCGCATGGCCATTTCGCAGGGCAATTTGAATCTTGCCGAGGAGCTGCTGAACGCCCAGTCCGACCACGATGCGGAGTGGAACTTCCTCAAGGGTGTGATCTGCACCCGCCGGGGCTGGCTGGACGAGGCACGGCGGTATTACCAGACCGCCGTGCAGATGGAGCCGGACAACGCGGAGTACCAGCGGGCACTGGATATGTCGGAGGGGCGGCAGAACGCCTACCGGCCCAACGGCTACGGCTCCGTCACCACCGGCAGCTGCGACAATACCGACTGTCTGCGGCTGTGCGGCATCAGCCTGTGCTGCAACGCGCTGGGCGTGCCTGTCTGCTTCTGCTGACAGTGGAGAGGGCGGCCTCTCTTTTTCCAATAAAACGAAGGAGATGATCGAGTGGTCAAGAGTATGACCGGCTACGGACGGGCCCGCGAGATGCGCGGCGGCCGCGATATCACGGTGGAGGTGCGCTCCGTCAACAACCGCTATCTGGACTGCACCGTGAAGATGCCCCGCGCGTATATTTTTGCAGAAGATGCCATCAAGAGCCGTGTGCAGAAGGCGGTGTCCCGGGGCAAGGTGGACGTGTTCATCACCATCGACGCCACCGGCGCTGACGAAACGGTGGTATCCGTCAATGAGGCGCTGGCCCGCGGCTACTATGAGGCACTGACACGGCTGAAGGAGTCTTTCGGCTTGGAGGGAGCCATCACACCGGATATGCTGGCGAAGTTTCCCGATGTTCTGTCCGTCACCAAGGCGGAGGAGGATGTGGAGGCCATTGCCGCTGACATCTGCGCTGTGCTGGATGACGCGCTGACAGCCTACAACGAGATGCGGGCCGTGGAGGGGGCGAAGCTGGCCGAGGACGTGGGCAGCCGCGCCGACACCATCGAGGAGACGGTGGCCCGTGTGGAGCAGCGCTCGCCGGAGACGGTAGCGGCCTACCGCCAGCGGCTGGAGACAAAGATGATGGAGGTCCTGCAGTCCGCCACCATCGACGAGTCCCGCATCCTCACCGAAGCGGCCATCTTCGCCGACAAGGTGGCGGTGGATGAGGAGACGGTGCGCCTGCATAGCCACATGGCCCAGCTGCGCACCATGCTGGCCGGAGACATCCCCGTGGGCCGGAAGCTGGACTTTCTGGTGCAGGAGATCAACCGCGAATGCAATACCATCGGCTCCAAGTGCAACGACCTGGCCATCGCGCAGGACGTGGTGAACATGAAGGCCGAGGTGGAGAAGATCCGCGAGCAGATCCAGAACATTGAGTGAGGGCCCGGCCATGCAGCTTGTGAACATCGGCTTCGGCAGCCTGATCTCCGTGGAGCGGCTCATCGCCGTGGTGGCCCCCGACTCCGCGCCGGTGAAGCGTCTGGTACAGGAGGCACGGGATCGCGGCATGCTCATCGACGCCACCTTCGGACGCAAAACAGCGTCGGTGTTCATCATGGACAGCGACCATGTGGTGCTCTCGGCGCTGAGCACGGAGAAAATGGCGCCCCGTCTGGGTCTGACGGTAAAGGATCTGACAGAGGAGGAATAGGCTTTGAACAGGAAAGGCAAGACATTCATTATCTCCGGGCCCTCCGGCGTGGGGAAGAGCACCGTGCTCTGCGCGCTGTTTGAGGGGCGGGAGGATCTGTATTTTTCCGTGTCCGCCACCACCCGCGCACCCCGGGAGGGAGAGCGGGACGGTGTGGACTACCACTTCATCCATGCGGATCGGTTCCGCAGCATGATCGAGGAGGACGCTTTTCTGGAGTATGCCGAGTATGTGGGCAACTTCTACGGCACCCCCAAGAAGTATGTGGACGAGGCCATGGAGCAGGGCCGGGACGTGATACTGGACATTGAGATCCAGGGCGCGGCGCAGGTCTGCGCCAAGCGGCCGGAGACGGTGCGCATCTTCATCGCACCCCCCAGCTGGGAGGAGCTGGAGCGCCGGCTCACCGCCCGCGGCACCGATACCCCGGAGAAGGTGCAGAAACGTCTGCTCCGGGCACAGGTGGAACTGAAAAACGCCCGCGATTATAATTATTTCGTCATCAACGATACGGTGGAGCAAGCGGTGGAGGAGCTGCGCGCGATTCTGTGCGCAGAGCACTGCAAACCCGCCGAGCGTATGGAATACATTCTCAACGGAAAGGAAATGTGATCATTATGATGCTGTATCCCGCTATGAACAAACTGACCGAGTACATCCCCAACCGCTACATGATGGTGAATGTGGTGGCGCGCCGCGCCCGCCAGATCGCCGCCGAGGCCGAGGCTAAAGGCGAGCATCTGGAGGAGAAGCCTGTGACTGAGGCCATCCGCGAGGTGGCCGATGGTAAGTTCGTGGCCAACCCCGTCATCGAGGAAGACAATATCTGACATGGCTGTGATCGCCAAGGCGGCTGTGCAGGCGGCGCCCTACGCCATCGACAGGGTGTACAGCTATCTGCTGCCCCGCGACATGGGGGCGCAGGTGGGCTGCCGTGTGCTGGTGCCCTTCGGCCGGGGCAACCGCCCCAGTGAGGCGGTGATTCTGGCGCTGAGCGAGGGTGTACCGGACAAGCCTTTGAAAACGGTGAGTGCGCTGCTGGACGAGGAGCCGGTGGTGTCGGACAGGGAGATACGGCTGGCGCTGTGGATGCGGCAGCGGTATTTCTGCACGTTTTACGACGCGCTGCACACCATCCTCCCGGCGGCGGTGTGGTACCGCTACCGGGAGACGTGGCATCTGGCGAAGGATGTGCTGCCGGAGACGCTGCCTGTAAAGGAAGCGGCGGTGTGCCGCCTTTTGCAGGACGGACCCATGGAGACGGATGCCCTGAAGCAGGCCCTTGGCGACGATACGGCACTGCTGCTGCGGCGCATGGAGAAGGTGGGGACGCTCCGCCGCGAGACGGAGTCCCGCCGCAAGGTGCGGGACAGAGTAGACCTGTTCGTGAAGCTGGCCGTACCGGCGGAGCAGGCGCTGGAGCAGGTGTCCAGGACCGCCCGCCGCCAGCGGGAGATCGTGGCGTTTCTGGCTCAGAACGGCGAGACATCGCTGCACGATCTGTGTTATTTTACCGGCGCGTCCCGCAAGACCGTGGAGCTGCTGGTGCAGCTCGGCGCGGTAGCCCTGCGGGAGCAGGAAGCGTACCGAATCACGGAAAAGCAGTATGCTGTAAAGCCTATTCCCATTACACTGAATGACGAGCAGCAGCAGGTATACGAGGAGATTTTGCAGCAGGCGCTGTCCGGAAAGGCCGGCGTCACGCTGCTGCAGGGCGTTACCGGCAGCGGCAAAACGCTGGTCTATATCCGGCTGGCGCAGGAGCTGCTGCACCGGGGCAAATCCGTGATGCTCCTGGTGCCGGAAATCGCGCTGACGCCCCAGATGATGGCTCGGTTCACCGCTTATTTCGGCGATGAGGTGGCGTTGCTGCACAGCGGTCTGCGCCTGACGGAGCGATACGACCAGTTCAAACGCATCCGCCGGGGCGAGGCCCGCATCGTGCTGGGCACCCGTTCGGCGGTGTTCGCGCCCCTGCGGGACATCGGACTCATCGTCATGGACGAGGAGCAGGAAAGCTCCTACGAATCAGAGACGGCGCCCTGCTACCACGCCCGGGACATCGCCAAGTACCGCTGTATGCAGGAGGGGGCAAGGCTCCTTCTGGGCTCCGCCACCCCCACAGTGGAGACGGCCTACTGGGCGGAGAAGGGCGACTATCAGCGGGCGCTGCTGCGGCGGCGCTACAACCGGCAGGCGCTGCCCACGGTGATTCTGGCCGATCTGCGGCAGGAGCTGCTGGAGGGACGGAACGGCATCATCAGCCGCCCGCTCTATGAGGAATTACAGAAAAATCTGGACGCCGGGGAGCAGAGCATTCTGTTTCTGAACCGGCGGGGCAGCAGCCGCCAGCTGCTGTGCCCCCAGTGCACCTACGTCCCCAAATGCCCCCGGTGCAGCGTGTATCTGACGTACCACAGCGCCAACGGGCGGCTGATGTGCCACTACTGCGGCTACTCCGAAAAAGCGCCGGAGACATGCCCCGAATGCGGCGGGCAGTTCAAGCACATCGGCGTGGGCACCCAGCGGGTGGAGGAGGAGCTGCGCAGCATCTTCCCCGGCACGCCGCTGCTGCGGATGGATGCGGACACGGTGTCTGCGGGGCACGAGGCCATCCTGCGGGAGTTCGAGGAAAAGCATGTGCCGATCCTGCTGGGCACCCAGATGGTGGCCAAGGGGCTGGATTTTGAAAATGTGACGCTGGTGGGCGTTCTGGGGGCGGACACGTCCCTGTATGTGGATCACTACCGGGCGGCGGAGCGCACCTTCAACCTGCTGACGCAGGTCATCGGCCGGGCAGGCCGGGGCAGCAAGGCCGGACGGGCGGTGATCCAGACCTACACGCCCCAGAACGACGTGATACAGGCGGCGGCTCAGCAGGATTACCAGCGATTCTACGACGCGGAGATCCAGCTGCGGAGGCTGCGGCGCGACCCGCCCTTTTCCGACCAGTTCACCGTGACGGTGACGGGGCAGGAGGAGGACGCCGTGCGGCAGGCCATCGCCCTGCTGACCCGCAGCCTGCGGCAGGCGGCGCAGCAGCCGCCGTACAGCGCCATGGAGCTGCAGGTTCTGGGCCCCGCGCCGGCATCGGTGGTGAAGGTCAACGGCAGCTACCGCTACCGCACCATGGTGCTGGGCCGCAATGACCGGCAGCTGCGGCAGTTGCTGGCTGCTTTCATGCGGGAATTCGCGCAGCGCGGTGAGAACCGCCGTCTGCACATCTATACCGACTGCAATCTGATGGATTGAATCTGAGAAAACGAGGTACGAACAATGGCGTTAAGGAAGATAGCTTTACAGGGAGAGCCCTGTCTGACCAAGGTATGCCGTCCGGTGACGGACTTCAACGGACGGCTGCACACGCTGCTGGACGATCTGGCGGACACGCTGGCCGATTCCGGCGGCGTGGGGCTGGCCGCACCGCAGGTAGGTGTGCTGCGCCGGGTGTGCGTGGTGCTGGACGAGGAGGATCAGCTCATCGAACTGGTAAATCCGGAAATCATCCGCACTGAGGGTGAGCAGACCGGTCTGGAGGGCTGTCTCAGCGTTCCCGGGAAATACGGCGAGGTCACGCGGCCGGAGATCGTCCGCGTCCGCGCACAGGATCGGGACGGCAACTGGTTCGAGGTGGAGGACGAGGGTCTGACCGCCCGCTGCTTCTGCCATGAGATCGAGCACCTGGACGGCCACCTGTTCGTGGAGCACACTGACCACCTGCTGACCGAGGAGGAGCTGGAGGAGTACATCCGCCGCGCCGAGGCGGAGAATGGAGACGAGGACGAATGAGGATACTGTTCATGGGTACGCCCGACTTTGCCGTGGCGTCCCTGAAACGGCTGGTGGAGGACGGGCACGACGTGTGCGGCGTGTTCACCCAGCCGGATAAGCCCAAGAACCGGGGCCATAAGATGGCGTTTTCTCCTGTGAAGGAATATGCCTTGACAGTTGCTCTGCCGGTATACCAGCCGATGAAGATGCGGGATGGCGAGGCGTTGCGCATCGTGCGGGAGTTGGCACCTGAATTGATCGTGGTGGCAGCCTATGGCAGGATCCTGCCGGAGGACATCCTCAGCACGCCGGCTTACGGCTCTATCAACGTACACTCCTCCGTCCTGCCGAAGTACCGGGGCGCGGCGCCCATCAATTGGGCTATTCTCAACGGGGACAGCGTCACCGGCGTTACCATCATGTATATGGCCAAGGAGCTGGACGCCGGGGATGTGATCCTCTGCCGCAAGACGGCCATTGACCCTGACGAGGACGCTCAGACACTCACTGCCCGTCTGGCGGCGCTGGGTGCGGACGCGCTGGCCGAGGCGGTGGAGCAGCTGCAAAGCGGTACCGCCGTCCGGACGCCGCAGGATCACAGTGCCTACACCTACGCGCCCATGCTGGATCGCAGTCTGTCGCCCATGGACTTCACCAGAAGCGCCCGGCATCTGCACGATCAGGTACGGGGACTCGTCCCGTGGCCCTGCGCGTCCATGACGCTGGATGGAAAGACCGTGAAGGTCTACCGCACCGCTGTGGGCGGCGAGACGGCGCTGGCTGCTGGGAAGATCGCCGAGGCCGGGAAGCAGGGTCTTGCCGTCGCCTGCGGCGACGGACGGCTGCTGCGCATTCTGGAGCTGCAGGCCGAGGGCGGCAAGCGTATGGCGGCGGCGGACTATCTGCGGGGCCATCCCGTGCAGGTGGACGCATGAGCGATATGCGGCGGACAGGCGCACGGGACACGGCGCTGGAGGTGCTGATGCAGGTCAGCCGCGCCAATGCGTGGTCGGACGGCAGTTTGAAGCGCACCATTGTGAAAAACGGACTGGACAGCCGGGAGGCGGCGCTCTGCACGCGCCTTGCCTATGGCGTCATCCAGAACCGGGGCCTGCTGGACTACTATATCGGCTGCTGGTGCAGCCAGAAGCCCCACCGGCTGGAGCCGGTGATCCTGAACATCCTGCGCATCGGCGGCTACCAGATCCTTTTCATGGACAAGATCCCCCACCGCGCCGCCGTCAATGAGGCGGTGGAGATGACCAAACGCTGGGGCCGTCCCAAGGCTGCCGGTATGGTCAACGCGGTGCTGCGGAAGTTTGTGGCCAACTGGATGGATATGCCGGCGCTGCCTCAGGGCACCACGGCGGACTATCTGTCCGTGCGGTACAGCCATCCCAAGTGGCTGGTACGCCGCCTGATCGACGTGATCGGGGCGGAGGAGACGGAGGACTACCTCCGGATGAACAACGAGATCGTGCCCACCACCATCCAGACCAATACGCTGCAATGTACGGCGGAGGAGCTGGAGAAGGAGCTGCGCACCGCCGGTGTGACGGTGCGTGCCCACCCATGGCTGGCGGGCTGCTTTGAGGTATCCGCCACCGGCGATCTGGAGCGTCTGCCCGCCTTTACGGAGGGACACTTCACCGTGCAGGATGCCGCTGCCCGTCTGGTGGCAACGGTAGCCGCACCAGGCGAGACGGACCGGGTGCTGGACGTCTGCGCCGCGCCGGGCGGCAAATCCTTTGCGCTTGCCATCGATATGAAGGATCGGGGCGATATCCTGTCCTGCGACGTACACCCCCATAAGCTGTCGCTCATCGAGAAGGGCGCGGCACGGCTTGGCATCCGCTCCATTCGGACGGCACTGGCCGACGGGCGGGAGCGTCATGCGGCGTGGGAAAGCGCCGCTGATCTGGTGGTGGCCGACGTACCCTGCTCGGGTCTCGGCATCATCCGCAAGAAGCCGGATATCCGCTACAAAGACCCTAAGGAGCTGGCGGAGCTGCCGGCCATCCAGAGCGCCATTCTGAACAATGCCGCCGCGTATGTGCGCCCCGGCGGCGTGCTGGTGTATTCCACCTGCACGGTGCTGCCGGAGGAGAACGAGGGTGTTACCTCGGCGTTTCTGGACACCCACCCGGACTTTGTGATGGAGCCGTTTTCCCTGCCGCACCCCATCGGCAGCTGCTGCGGACAGCTGACGCTGTGGCCGCAGCGCTGGGGCACGGACGGCTTCTACATCTGCCGGATGCGCAGAAAATAAGCGAGGAGTCTTTATGACTGATATCAAATCCATGACCCAGCAGGAGCTCTCCCTGTTTTTCAAGGAACTGGGGGAGCCGGCGTTCCGCGCCAAGCAGGCCTTTACATGGCTGCACCGGGGCGCCGTCTCCTTCGAGGACATGACCAATCTATCCAAACCGCTGCGGGAAAAGCTGGCGGCGCAGTGCTTTATCACCGCCCCTGTGGTGGCCCGCAAGCAGGAGTCCCGGCTGGACGGCACCATCAAGTACCTGTGGGAGCTGTCGGACGGCAACTGCATCGAGACGGTACTGATGCAGTACCACCATGGCAACACGGTGTGCATTTCGTCTCAGGTGGGCTGTCGCATGGGCTGCGCCTTCTGTGCCAGCACCATCGCCGGCAAGGTGCGGGATCTGCGGCCCTCGGAGATGCTGGATCAGGTGCTGTTTACCCAGCTGGATTCCGGCCGGGAGATATCCAACATCGTGCTCATGGGCATCGGCGAGCCGCTGGACAATATGGACAATGTGCTGCGCTTTCTGGAACTGGTGAACCATCCGGACGGCCTGCATATTGGCATGCGGCACATCAGTCTGTCCACCTGCGGCGTGGTGCCGGGCATTGATGCGCTGGCGGAAAAGCAGCTGCAATTGACGCTGTCTGTGTCGCTCCACGCACCGGACAGCGAGACGCGCAGCCGCATCATGCCGGTAAACCGCGCCTACGACGTGGAGCGGCTTTTCGACGCCTGCCACCGCTACTTTGAAAAGACGGGGCGGCGTATCAGCTTTGAGTACGCCATGATCGACGGCGTCAATGACAATGACTGGCAGGCTGACCTCATCGCCAAAAAGCTGCGGGGCATGCCGGGCCATGTAAACCTTATCCCGCTGAACGACGTGGTGGAGAGCCCGTACAAGCCCAGCCGCCGTGTGGCCGCGTTCCAGAAGCGTCTGGAATCTCACGGTATCACCGCCACGGTGCGGCGCAGTCTGGGCGGCGACATCGACGCCTCCTGCGGCCAGCTGCGGCGCAAGGCTATGGAGGAGCAAGGAAGGAGCAGCCTGTCATGAAAACGTGGGGCATTACCAATACCGGTCTGGTGCGCAGCGAGAACCAGGACGCCTACGCGGCGTTCACGGTGGGCAGCTGCTACGCCGCGGTGGTCTGCGACGGTATGGGCGGCACCCACGGCGGCCGCATCGCCAGCAGCATCGCCGTGGAGCGGTTCGAAGCGGAGCTTCGGGCCGTCCTGCAGGACGATGCCGGGGAGGAGCAGCTGCGGCAGGCCATGCTGTACGCCATCTCGCTGGCCAACGACGCCATACGGCGCGAGGCGGCACGGAACACCGACTATCAGCACATGGGCACCACGCTGGTATGTGCGCTGGCCCGGGAGGAGCTGGTGATGATCGGCAACATCGGCGACAGCCGCGCCTACCACATCACCGGGGAGGGCATCCTCCAGATCTCCCGGGATCACTCGGTGGTGGAGAACATGGTGGAGAAGGGTGACATCACCCGGCAGGAGGCCCGCCGCCATCCCAGCCGCAACCTGATCACCCGTGCGCTGGGTCCGGACATTCAGGCGCAGGCGGACACGTTTTCCGTACCATGGCAGCAGGGGGATTTCATCCTGCTTTGTACGGACGGGCTGGTAAACACCGTCTCCGATCAGGAGATGCTTTTTGAGGTGCTCCACAACGGCGATATCGAAAGCTGTCTGGATCACCTGCTGCAGATCTCGCTGCAGCGCGGCGCACCGGACAATATCACGGCGGTGCTGCTGATGAACGAGTAAAGGAGATGGCAAACATGGATCAATACATAGGACGTATGCTGGACGATCGCTACGAAATTCTGGAGCTGATCGGTTCCGGCGGCATGGCAAATGTATATAAGGCCAGATGTCATCGCCTGAACCGGCTGGTGGCCGTCAAGATCCTCAAGAGCGATCTGGCGGACAACGCCGATTTCCGCCGCCGCTTCCGGGACGAGTCCCGGGCTGTGGCACAGCTGTCCCATGCCAATATCGTCTCGGTGTACGATGTCTCTACCAGCGGTGAGACGGAGTATATCGTCATGGAGCTGATCGACGGGATCACCCTGAAGCAGTATATGGAACGGCGGGGCCGCATGGACTGGCGAGAGTCGCTGCATTTCATCTCCCAGATCATGCGCGGCCTCAGCCATGCCCACAGCCGGGGCATTATCCACCGGGACATCAAGCCACAGAATATCATGGTGCTGCGGGACGGCAGCGTAAAGGTGGCCGATTTCGGCATCGCCTGTCTGGCCAACGCCAGCCAGACCCTGACGCAGGAGGCGCTGGGCTCCGTCCATTATATTTCCCCCGAGCAGGCGCGGGGCGACCGTATCGACGCCCGCTCCGACATCTATTCCGCCGGCGTGGTGCTGTACGAGATGCTGACGGGCCGGCTTCCCTTTGAAGGTGACTCCGCCGTGTCCGTGGCCATCCAGCACCTGAGCTCCGTGCCGCTGGCGCCCCGGGATATCGATCCCAGCATCCCCGAGCCGCTGGAGCTGATCTGCATGAAGGCCATGAACAGCGACCCGGACAAGCGCTATCCCACGGCAGACGCTATGCTGGAGGATCTGGAGAAGTTCCGCAAAGACCCCACCGTGGACATGGACTATATCCGTAAGGAGCTGGCGGAGGTGCAGCCCACCACAGAGCCCACCATGCCCATCCCCACCGCGCAGGTGAACACCGCCGTGAAAAAGCGGGCCGAGCAGCTGCGCCGCAGTGAGCAGGAGGAGGACTTCCGCCCCCGGGACAAAAAATCCATCGCCATCATGGCGGGCATCTTCGCGGCGGCACTGGTGCTGGTGTTCCTGCTGTTTAAGCTGATCCTGGGCGATTTCGGCCCCGCCGGCAACAATAAAAGCTACGAGGTGCCCAATGTGCGGGGTATGACCGTGGGGGAAGCCCAACTGATGGACGGCGTCAAGGATGTTTTCGAGATCGTGGTCAAGGGCACCCAGCGCTCCGACACCTATGAGGCGGGGCAGATCATCCAGCAGTCCCCGGAGGCGGGACGCAGCCGCAAGAGCAACTTCGTCATCGAGGTCTATGTGGCCGCCGAGGAGGTCAAGGTGGATATGCCCAACGTCACCGGCAAGGAGTACCGGCAGGCCCGCATTGAGCTGCAGGAGCTGAAGCTGGATCTGCAGTTCGAGTTCCTGAGCCAGAACTCCGACAGCTATGCCAAGGATACGGTGATCTCCACCGCTCCCGCCGCCGGTGAAGCATTGAAGCAGGGGCAGAAGGTCACGCTGTACGTCAGCACCGGGCCCAAGACCGTCACCGTGCCCACCTTCCTGGGGCAGGACATTGCCATGGCCATCAAGACCGCGCAGGACATGGGCCTGACCGTGGGCCAGCCGCTGTTTGACCCGTTCAGCAGCGTGGAGACGGGCCGCGTCACGGAGCAAAGCATCGAGCCGCAGCAGGTGGTGGACGGCGGCACACAGATCGTTTTCACCGTCAGCGGCAGCGGCGAGGAGGACATCATAACTCGTACCAAGGCGGTGGAGTTCTCCCTGCCATCGGATATGGACGGCATGATCAAGGTGGAGTACGAGCAGGACGGCGAGATCATCGACAGCCAGTACATCAGCTCCAACCTCCAGACCGTCAGCTATACGTTCACCGGACAGGTGGGCGCACACTCGCTGGTGCGCGCCTATTTTACCTGCATCAACAATAACTCGGTGGCGTCCTCGCCCACACAGGAGATCAGCTTTTGAGCCGGGGGCGCATTGAAAAGGCCCTCAGCGGCTTCTACTATGTGAATACCGGCGATGCGGTGCTGCAATGCCGCGCCCGGGGCAAATTCCGCCGCGAGGGACTCAGTCCGCTGGTGGGCGACTGGGTGCAGGTACGGGAGCTGGGCGGCGGCGAGGGCTTCGTGGAGGCCGTGGAGCCGCGAAAGAACGTATTCCTGCGGCCCTCCGCTGCCAACATCGATCAGCTGGTCATCATTGCCAGCGCCGCCATTCCGGTGACAGAGCCGTACCTCATCGACCGCATCGCCGCCATCGCGGCGCTGAAGGGCTGCCGGGTGCTGCTGTGCCTGAACAAGTGCGACCTCGACACGGCGGACGAGCTGTACGACATCTACGTCCGCTCCGCCATACAGGTGCTGCGTGTCAGCGCCGAGACAGGGGAGGGACTGGATGATCTTCGCGCCGCAATAGCTGGCAAGCTCAATGCCTTTACAGGAAATTCCGGCGTTGGCAAGTCCAGTATTCTCAATGCCCTCGCGCCGCAGCTGACGCTGCCGGTGGGGGAGGTCAGCAAGGCGCTGGGCCGAGGCCGCCACACCACCCGCCATGTGGAGATGTTCTCACTGGGCGGAGAGACGTGGGTCATCGACACGCCGGGCTTCTCCTCATTTGACACGCAGGAGATGGATCTGGAGCTGAAGGAGCACCTGCCGGAGACGTTTCCGGAATTCGCGCCCTATCTGGGGCAGTGCCGCTTCGTGGGGTGCAGCCACACCAAGGAGAAGGGGTGCCGCGTTCTGCAGGCGGTGCGGGACGGGGACATCCACCCCAGCCGCCACCGCAGCTACGTCCGCCTGTACGAGGAGCTGAAGGATCTGAAGGCGTGGGAAAAGAAGTGAAAACAAGCGCTGAAAAGCGGGGTGCATTTGCACCTCGCTTTTTTGACGCCCATATACTGGAACGAAGGAGGGGTCCGGTATGAGAGGGTGGAACTGCGGCGGATTCATCATCGGCATCTGTGCGCTGGCATTGGGACTGGGCATCCTGATCACGGCTGTTTTTCCTGTGGGCTGCCTGATGTTTCTGGTGGCATTTCTGCTCATCGCCTGCGGGATCGCCTGTCTGAAAAATAGGAGGTAGCGTCATGAAGATCGTTGTCTGGAAGTCGCCGCGTATCCTGCGCGGCCTGCTGCGCAGCATTTTCGGGATTCGGGAATAACGTGGGCCGTCCTCTCATACCATGGCAGTACAACGGAGAAATGAGAGGGCAAGAGCATGGAATTAGGCTTACAGTTCACAGACCTGACCTGTTGGGAAAAGACAGGTCACGCGGCGGTCAGCCACGAGGAGACGATGGAGACCTCCATCGCGGAATACTGCCCTGACATGACGCGGATCGTCAGCGCCTGCGGGCAGCTGTACATCCGGGAAAAAACCGCGTCGGAGGAGCGTACCGCCGTCTCCGGCACGGTGCGCGTAACGGTGCTGTACACGTCGGAGGAGAGCGCGGGGCTGCGCAGTCTGGCGGTATCGGTGCCGTTCACCTGCACAGCGGAGGATCGGCAGCTGGCATCGTCGCAGCTGATCTGGGCCACGGGCCGCCTGCTGCTGGTGGAGGCGCAGGCCGTCACAGCCCGGAGGCTGTATGTCCGCGTTCTGCCGGAGGTGACGATGACCGGCTTTACCCGCGTGCCGCACCGTTTTTGCAGCGGTGTGGAGGAGAGCAGCGCCCTGCGTACCCGCTGCCGCCAGCGCAGCTTCAGTCTGCTGGATACCGCCGTGGAGCGGGATGTCAGCATGGCGCAGGAGGTGCAGGCGTCACCGGTACCGGAGGAGCTGCTGCTGTACCGCCTGTACCCCCGGCTCACCAGCTGCCGCACGGTGGGCAGCAAGCTGGTGGTGAAGGGGGAGGTTACGCTGTCTGCCCTGTACCGCGGGCAGGATCAGCAGCTGCATACATACGAAGGGGAGCTGCCGCTGTCCCAGATACTGGACGGCGCCGGCCTGCCGGAGGACGGCGAGTACGCCGCACGGCTCTGCCTCACCGGCGGGGAGGTGCGGGTGCTGCGTTCCGACACCGGCGGCGGGTTCTCCGTCACCGCAGAGCTGCGGCTGCTGCTGTGTGCCTACCGCACGGCTCAGTGTACCTGCGTGGAGGATCTGTACAGTATCCGTCAGCCGGTGCGGCTGGAGCAGGAGACGGTGACGATCCCCGCCGTCCGGCCCGATCGCGTCCTGCGGGAGGAAACGGTGGAGCACCTGGACTTCGGTGGGAACAGGCCGTTCTTCTTCATCACAGACACGGACTGCGCCGCTGCATCCGTCACCACGGAGGAGGGTCAGACGGCGCTGCGTACCACCGTCCGGACGCGGCTGCTGTATCTGGATGAGTCGGATACGCCGTCTGTCACCGAGCGCACGGCGGAGGTGGTGCTGCCGGTGAAGGAGCCGGTGCAGGGTGTGTCCTGCGGTCTGTCCGGCGCGCCGGAGGTGCAGATGGGTACCGGCGGCTGCGACGTGCGGCAGGTGGTGGCATTTCTGGCGGAGGACACCTGCCCGGAGCCACTGCAAACCGTCAGCGGCGGGGAACTGCTGGAGCCGGCGGAGCAGGAGTGCATGCCATCGCTGGTGCTGCGCCGCCTGCTGCCGGGCGAGACGCTGTGGGACGTGGCGAAGCAATACCGCACCGATGAGACGCTGCTGCGCACCGTCAACCAGCTGGAGGGGGAGGAGCTGCCGGACAAAATGCTGCTGATCCCCCGCGTCCGCTGAATTGTGCATTGACTTTCCCTGTGCCCGTAGGGTACAATAAAGAGTGCGAGCAGGCTGGACAGTCGCGGGGACAAGGCGAAAGCCTGTTCATGAGGAAAGTCCGGGCTCCACAGGGCAAGAATAACGGGTAACGCCCGCCGAAGGCGACTTCAGGAAAAGTGCAACAGAGATATACCGCCCCGTCACATCCCCAGCAATGGGGCCCCGCAAAAACGCAGTTTTTGTGGGGAAAGGAGGTGCGGCGAAATGATTTCGTCCAGCCGCTTGCGGCTGAACGAAGGATATGGAGCTTGCACTGACGAGGTAAGGGTGGAAAGGCGAGGTAAGAGCTCACCCGACGGCGCGTGAAAGTGACCGTCGCTGTAAACTCTATTCGGAGCAACACCGGTATGGGAGCGTATAGGCTGGCCCGGCTGCTCCCGGGGTGGCTTGAGCGTGCCGGCAACGGTACGCCCAGATAGATGACTGTCAAAACAGAACCCGGCTTATAGGCCCGCTCGCGCCAGAAAAGCCCTCCGTGCAGCTGCACGGAGGGCTTTTGTCTGTTAAGCTTATACCTCGCTGTACCGCGCCAGGAACTGGCGGGTGCGCTCCTGCTGCGGGTGGTCGATGACCTCCCTGGCGGGGCCCTGCTCCACGATGACGCCGCCGTCCATGAAGATCACCTGATCGGCCACGTCCCGGGCAAAGGCCATCTCGTGGGTGACGATGACCATGGTGGTGTGCTGCTCGGCAAGGCTACGGATGACCCGCAGCACCTCGCCGGTCAATTCGGGATCCAGTGCGCTGGTAGGCTCATCAAAGCACAGGATGTCCGGCTTCATGGCCAGCGCACGGGCGATGGCCACCCGCTGCTGCTGTCCGCCGGACAGCTGGTGGGGGTAGTTGTCCATTCGCTGCCCCAGCCCGATGTCCTCCAGCAGCCGCCGCCCCTCGGCGACGATGCCCTCATGGCTCTCGCCGGTCTTCTCCGACTTGGCCATCAGCTCCCGGGCCAGCGTCACGTTCTGCAGCGCCGTGTACTGCGGGAACAGGTTGAAGCTCTGGAACACCAGGCCGAAGTGCAGCCGCTTCTTGCGGATATCGCTTTCGGAACGGGAGGCATGGTCTGCTGCATCAAACAGCTTCTCTCCCCGAACGGAAATAACGCCCTTGTCCGGTGTTTCCAAGAAATTCAGGCACCGCAGCAGCGTGGTCTTGCCGCTGCCGGAGGAGCCGATGATGCTTAGCGCCTGCCCCTCCTCCAGAGAGAAGCTGATGTCCTTCAGCACCGGGGTGTCGCCAAAGTGCTTCTCGATGTGCTGTACGTCCAGAATCGCCATATGCGGCACCTCCTTAGCGGAAATAGCTGAGCTTGCGCTCCGCGTAGTTGAACAGCAGCGTCAGGATACCCACGAAGGCCAGATAGAACACCGCCGTGTAGAACAGGGGCCAGACGATACCGGCGGACTTCATGTAGGACTCGCCGGTCATGATCAGCTCCATAATGGAGATGGTCTTGGCCAGCGAGGTGTCCTTCACCAGTGTGATGACCTCGTTGGACATGGGGGGGACGATGCGCTTGACCATCTGCAGCAGCGTGACCTTGAAGAAGATCTGGCTCTTTGTCATGCCCAGCACCTGACCGGCCTCCTGCTGGCCGATGGGCACGCTCTCAATGCCGCCCTTGTAGATGACGGCGAAATAGCAGGCATAGTTGATGACGAAGGCGATGACACAGGCCGCCATGCGCCCGTCGGAAAAGTAGCCCCACAGGTTGAAATCGAACCATTTACCGGGTCCGTAGAAGATGATGACAAGCTGGAGCATCAGAGGCGTGCCGCGGATGATCCAGACGATCACGTTGAAAAGCCAGCTTACCGGCTTGCACCGGCTGCGCAGGGCAAAGGCGATGAGAAGTCCCAGCGGCAGAGAGAACAGCAGCGTCAGGAAAAACAGCTTCAGCAGCTGCCCCATGCCTGCCAGCAGGGAAAGAGTGACAGTCCAAAACATGAAAAAAGCTCCTTCGTGGTTACTTGCGCGGGAGAGGAGTAAGCCGCCCAAAGGCAGAGGACGTATAACGCCCTCTGCCGTGGGAGACTATCATAGCATACTTTCCGCCATCTGGCAACTTACTTGGTGATGACCACCTGTGCGTTCTCGCAATAGGCGTTGCTGCACTCCATGGCGGCCTGCACACCGTCGGTCAGGGTCATGCCGTTCCACACGCAGTCGATCTGCTTGCCGTCCAGCTCCTCGACCTTCATATCCCAGTTGATGATCTGGAACTCCACTTCCACGCCCAGCTTTTCAGCCACCAGCTTGGCCATGTCGGCATCGAAGCCGATCCACTGGCCGTTGGCGTCCTGATAATCCATGGGTGCGAACTCGGTGATGCCGACGATCAGCTTGCCCTTGTCCTGAATGTACTGCACATCACTGTCGGACTCAGCGGCGGTGAACTCACAGGCGGGCTGCTCCAGCAGGGACTCCTGGACGCCGTAGGTCTTGGCCAGCTCCACCATGGTGCCGTCGGCATAGGCCGCGGACATGACGCTGTTGATGAAGGAGGTCAGGTCGCTGCCCTTGCGGCAGCCAACGCCGTACAGCTCGGAATTCAGCTTCTGCTCCGTGACCTTCAGGTCGGGATAGCTGGTTCCCTCACCCACCATGGCGCCGGCCATCAGCAGGTCGATGATGGCGGCATCAGCGGTGCCGGCATCCACTTCCATCAAGGCGTTGGCCTGAGAGCCTACCGCCACGGTTTTGAAGCCGTTGGCCTGCGCCACTTCCTCACCGGCGGAGCCGGCTTCCACAGCGTAGGTGATCTCGGCGGGGGGGGTGGCATCGCCGGAAGCGGCGTCGCCCTTGTTTTCGTTGGTCTTCTGTTCGCCGCAGGCCGCAAGGCTCATCACCATGACCAGTGCCAGCAGCAGTGCCATCAGCTTTTTCATTGTATTGTCCTCCATTTTTTGATGTAGGGGCTTTCGCCCGGCTTTGTTTCCCGCGACACGGTCGTTACGGTTGTTTCCGCATCGCTCGTTCATTACGCTAACATACTATCACTTTAGCGCGATAATGTAAAGAAGTAATTTTACCGATTGTATTCAGCTCGTGCCGCCTGATTTTGTGCAGGCTGTCCAAAGACGGCGGAGCGCGGCCTGTTTGCAGAAAACTTCCACCGGAAACCGGAAAACGGATTGAACAAACGCGGACGGTGCAGTATAATATAGGATCATCAAATCAAATTCAGGGAAGGGGAGAACCCCATGACACTGCGGGAATATGTGGATTCCTTACAGAATAAGACGGTGGCGGTGCTGGGTATCGGCGTCAGCAACACGCCGCTGGTGCGCCTGCTGCTGGACAGCGGCATCCGCGTCACCGCCTGTGACAGGCGGGCACGGGAGGAGCTGGGCGCGCTGGCCGATGAGCTGGAGCGCGCCGGCTGCGGTCTGCGTCTTGGCCCGGACTATCTGAAGGGCCTGCACGAGGACGTGATCTTCCGTACACCGGGTCTGCGGCCCGATGTGCCCCAGATCGCGGCGGCCGTGGCAGACGGCAGTGTGCTCACCAGTGAGATGGAGGCGTTTTTTCAGGTGTGTCCGTGCCCCATCATCGCCGTTACCGGCTCCGACGGAAAGACCACTACCACCACCATCATCGCCGAGCTGCTGAAGGCCTCCGGCAGGACGGTGTGGCTGGGCGGCAACATCGGCCATCCGCTGCTGTGCGATGCAGGACGCATGCAGCCCCATGACTACGTGGTGCTGGAGCTGTCCAGCTTCCAGCTGATGACCATGGATTGCAGCCCCCATATCGCCATTGTGACCAATCTGGCCCCCAACCATCTGGACATGCATAAGGACATGGCGGAGTATGTCTCCGCCAAGGAGAATATCTTCCGCCACCAGACCGGCGGCGACATCGCCGTGTTCAACGCCGACAATGCCATTACGGCGGAGCAGGCATCCCGCGCCGCAGGCCGCAGCCGCCGGTTCAGCCGGCAGCGTGAGCTGTCGGACGGCGTGTTCCTGCGGGGCGAGGACATCGTATGCCGTAGTCCGGCGGGAGAGCGGGTCATCATGAAGACCTCCGACATCCGGATCCCCGGCGTCCACAACGTGGAGAACTACATGGCGGCCATCGCCGCCGTGGACGGCCTTGTGCCGGACGGGATCATCCGCGATTTCGCCCGCAGCTTCGGCGGCGTGGAGCATCGCATCGAGCTGGTGCGCACCTACCGGGGCGTCCGGTACTACAACGACTCCATTGCCTCCAGCCCCTCCCGCACCATCGCGGGACTGCGCTCCTTCAAGGAGAAGGTCATCCTCATCGCCGGCGGCTACGACAAGCACATTCCCTTTGACGTGCTGGGCCCGGAGGTAACGTCCCACGTGAAGCTGCTGGTGCTGTGCGGCGCCACGGCAGGGAAGATACGGGCTGCCGTGGAGGCCGCGCCGGACTACCGCCCCGGCCACCCGGAGATCATGGAGGTGTCGCCCTTCCGCGCCGCCGTGGAGGCCGCCCGTGACCGCGCCGTATCCGGCGATGTGGTGACGCTGTCTCCCGCCTGCGCCGCCTTTGACCAGTTCAAGAACTTTGCCGAGCGGGGTAAGACCTTCAAGGAGATCGTCTGCGGCTGGCCGGAGGAATGAGGAAAAGCCTTGGCGGCATACACTCCCTGCAAGGGGGTGGCTGCTGTGGAACGGCTCCGATATCTGCGTCTGACAGGGCGGCAGAAGGCTCTGATCTGGCTGACATTCATTTTCACGCTGCTGCTGGGGCTGACCGTTGCCGCCGTGCTGCACATGAAGCCCATCGTGGTGGATCTGGCCACGGCTCGCACATCCAATGCGGTAAACCGCATCGTGGTGGCGGCCATCAACGACGCCGTGGACAGCGGCCGCGTCGACTACGGACGGCTGGTGTCCTTCGACAAGGACGCAGAGGGCCGCGTCACCGCGCTGAAAAGCAACATGGCGGAGTTCAACCGCCTGCAGGCCGCCATTGCCGACGATATCCTGCAGCGCATGGCAGAGGTGTCCACCACCGACCTGTCCATCCCCATCGGCACGCTGACCGGCTCGCCGCTGCTGGCGGGGCGCGGCCCCTGTCTCCATGTGCGGATGCAGTCCGTGGGAACGGCCACCGCCCGCTTTGACAACCAGTTTTCCTCCTCCGGCATCAACCAGACCCGCCACCGCATCATTCTGGATGTGGATGTCCACGTCAGTATCCTCCTGCCGGGGCTGACCACCTATACCAAGGTGTCCAACGAGATCTCCGTGGCGGAGACGGTCATCGTCGGCGGCGTGCCGGAGACATATACCTACTTCAGTACCACACCGGACGAGATCGAGAACTATGCCGACGAATACATCATCAACAACGGATAAGAGGTCACACTATGGATTACCGCGATGAAATGAAGGAGCTGCGGGACACGCTGAATGCCCATGGCTACCGTTATTATGTATTGGATGAGCCCACCATCTCCGACTATGAGTACGACCACATGCTGCGCCGTCTGGAGGATCTGGAGGCTGCGCACCCGGAAGAGATCACCCCGGATTCGCCTACCCAGCGCATCGGCGGCCAGACACTGTCCGCGTTCCAGCAGGTAACGCATCCTGTGCCGCTGGAGAGCCTGCAGGATGTGTTCAACGACGATGAGGTGTGCCAGTTTCTGGAGAAGATCCCACTGGACGCGCCGGTGTGGAGCGTGGAACCCAAGGTGGACGGCCTGTCCGTGGCGCTGGAGTACCGGGACGGCGTGTTTGTCCGGGGCGCCACCCGGGGCGACGGCCGGGTAGGGGAGGACGTGACGGAGAATCTGCGTACCATCCGCTCCATCCCCATGACGCTGCCGGAGAAGCTGCCCCGCCTTATTGTCCGGGGCGAGGTCTACATGGCCCGCAGCGTGTTCGAGGAGATCAATGCCCGCCGCGAGCTGGAGGGCAAACCCCTGATGGCCAACCCCCGCAACGCCGCCGCCGGCTCTCTGCGGCAGCTGGATCCCAAGATCGCGGCCCAGCGCCGTCTGGACATCGCCGTGTTCAATCTCCAGCTGGCGGAGGGCCGGACATTCGCCACCCACACGGAGACCATTGACTATCTGGCGTCCCAGCACTTTAAGGTCATCCCCCACCGGCAGCTGTCCAAGACCGCCGACATTCTGGCGGAGATCGCCGCGCTGGGCGACGGGCGGGAGCGCTTTCCCTTCGACATCGACGGCGCCGTCATCAAGCTGGACGAGCTGGCAGAGCGCGAGGTGCTGGGCAGCACTGCCAAGTGTCCCCGCTGGGCCATCGCCTACAAGTACCCGCCGGAGACAAAGGAGACGGTGCTCCGGGACATCGTGGTGCAGGTGGGCCGTACCGGCGTGCTGACCCCTAAGGCGGAGCTGGAGCCGGTGCGTCTGGCGGGCACCACCGTGACCTACGCCACCCTGCACAATCAGGACTATATCACCCAAAAGGACATCCGCATCGGCGATACGGTGCTGGTGCGCAAGGCCGGGGAGATCATCCCGGAGATCGTGGCCGTTGTGCCGGACAAGCGTCCGGCGGACGCGCTGCCCTATATGCTGCCGGAGCGCTGCCCCGTCTGCGGCGCGGAGGTGGTGCGGGACGAGGACGGCGCTGCGCTGCGCTGCACCGGCGCGGAGTGTCCCGCCCAGCTGCTGCGGAACCTGACCCATTTCGCCAGCCGGAACGCCATGGACATCGACGGGCTCGGCCCCGCCGTTATGCAGCAGCTGGTGGACAGCGGTCTTGTGAAGACCGCCGCCGACCTGTACAGCCTGCGGCCCGAGCAGATCGAGGTGCTGGATCGCATGGGGAAAAAATCCGCCCAGAACGCGGTGGAGGCCATTGCCAGAAGCCGCGAGGACGATCTGTGGCGGCTCATCTTCGCGCTGGGCATCCGGCAGGTAGGCGAAAAGGCCGCCAAGGTGCTGGCCGCCCGGTTCGGCACCATGGATGCGCTGACCGCCGCCACGGAGGAGGAGCTGACCGCCATCGACGATGTGGGACCTATCACGGCCAAATACATCCGCCAGTGGATGGACAGCCCTCAGTCCCAGGATCTGCTGGAGCGTCTCAGAGCCGCGGGACTGAATATGGCCTGTAAAGAGAAAATGGTTGACAGTCGTTTTGCCGGGATGACTTTCGTCCTCACCGGCGCGCTGGAGAAGTTTACCCGCGACGAGGCGGGAGAGATGATTGAAAAGCGGGGCGGCAAGGCGTCCGGCTCCGTATCGAAGAAGACCACCTATGTGGTGGCGGGGGAGAACGCCGGCGGCAAGCTGCAGAAGGCGCAGCAGCTGGGTATCCCCGTCCTGACAGAGGATGAATTTCTGGAGCTTCTGAAGTAAGGAGGTACACATCATGGCAGAAAACACGAATCAGAACCTGCTGCATCAGGTAATCTACAGCGTCTTTGTCCGCAACCACACGAAGGAGGGCACGTTCCGGGCGCTGGAGGACGATCTGGATCGTCTGCACGGGCTGGGCGCGGACATCATCTGGCTTATGCCCATCCATCCCATCGGTACAGAGGGCCGCAAGGGCACGCTGGGCAGTCCCTACGCCATTCAGGACTACCGGGGCGTCAACCCGGAATACGGCACACGGGAGGACTTTATCCATCTGGTGGACGCTATCCACCGGCGGGGTATGAAGTGCATCATCGACGTGGTGTATAACCACACCTCGCCGGACTCCGTGCTGGCCCACACCCACCCGGAGTATTTCCTCCGCGACGCGGCGGGGAAGCCCACCCGCAAGGTGGCGGACTGGTGGGACGTGGTGGATCTGGATTATTCCAACCGTAATCTGTGGACGTACCAGATCGACACGCTGAAGCAGTGGGCCGCCATCGTGGACGGCTTCCGCTGCGACGTGGCCAGCAGTGTACCGCTGGACTTCTGGTGTGAGGCCCGTCGTCAGGTGGAGGAGGTACGTCCCGGCTGCATCTGGCTGGCCGAAAGCGTCCACGGTGCCTATGTGCTGGGCATGCGCCGCATGGGTGCGGCCTGCGCAACGGATACCGAGCTCTACCGCGCCTTTGACATGACCTACGACTACGACATTTGGCCGTTCTACGAGGGTTTCATGAAGGGTGAGCTGTCCCTGCGGGCCTACACGGATATTCTGAACTATCAGGAGCTGACGTACCCCACCGGCTACATCAAGGCCCGGTGTCTGGAGAACCACGACACCCGCCGCGCCGCCTCGTGGCTCACCAGTGACAGCCAATTGTACCACTGGCTGGGCTTCCTGTACTTCCAGCGGGGCGCCGCCATGCTGTACAGCGGCATGGAGTATGCCCCCAAAAAACAGGTGGGCCTGTTCGACGCTGATGACAACTACGGCGACATGCGGCTGGACGTGCAGCTGTACCTCACCGCCTGCAAGGCCATGAAGCAGACGCTGTCTCTGGGCGGCGGCTTCTGGTGGGAGCCGCTGAACGACAGCGCAGCGCTGGGGCACTACGACGGGCCGGAGGGCCGGGTACTGGGCGTGTTCGACCTGCTGGGGCAGGGCGGCGAGGTGGCCGTAGACCTGCCGGACGGCGTGTACCAGAACCGTCTGGGCGGCGATGTCACCGTCCGGAACGGCAGGCTGACGCTGGGCGAACGCCCCGTGATTATCTGATGCGGACTGCCACTATTGTTTTTTTATACAAAGCGAAAAGAGATTCTGTGTCGTATGTCACAGAATCTCTTTTGTTCATTGACCTGCGGCAATCAGGATGCTATACTTTTACACGGTATATCTAAGTCCTTTCCTGTGCCAAAACAGGGAAGAACCGTTAGAAAAGAGGAGGAAAGAACCTATGAGCAAGCTCATGAAGATCTGCGACGGCAACGAAGCGGCGGCATATGTCGCCTATGCGTTTTCCGAGGTAGCCGCCATCTACCCCATTACGCCGTCCAGTCCTATGGCCGAGCACGCCGATGCGTGGTCTGCCAAGGGGAAGAAGAACATCTTCGGCCAGCCGGTACGACTGGTGGAGATGCAGTCCGAGGCCGGCGCCTGCGGCGCATGTCACGGCGCACTGGAGGCCGGCGCGCTGGCTACCAGCTTCACCGCCTCGCAGGGCCTTATGCTGATGATCCCCACCATGCACCGTATCTCCGGCGAGCGGCTGCCCGGCGTACTGCATGTGGCGTCCCGTACCGTGGGCACCCACGCATTCTCCATCTTCGGCGACCACTCCGACGTGATGAACTGCCGCCAGACGGGCTTTGCCATGCTGTCCAGCGGCAGCGTGCAGCAGGCCGCCGACCTGGCTGCCGTGGCGCACCTCAGCGCCATCAAGGCCCGCATCCCGTTCCTGCATTTCTTTGACGGCTTCCGCACCAGCCACGAGATTCAGAAGATCGACGTACTGGACTACGATGAGTATGCCAAGCTGGTGGATCAGAACGCGCTGGCCGCCTTCCGCGCCAACGCCCTGAACCCGGAGGATCCCCGGATGCGTTCTCTGGTGGATAACCCCGATATCTATTTCCAGCTGCGCGAGTCCAACAACACCGCCTATGCCGAGCTGCCCGACATCGTGGAGGAGTACATGGCCCAGATCAGTAAGCTGACCGGCCGCGAGTACCACCTGTTCAACTACTACGGCGCGCCGGACGCCGAGCGCGTCATCGTGGCCATGGGCTCCGTGGGCGGCTGCGCGCAGGAGGTCGTGAACTACCTGAACGCCAAGGGTGAGAAGGTGGGCTTCCTGCAGGTACATCTGTTCCGCCCGTTCTCCCGCAAGCACTTGATGGCCGCTATGCCCAAGACGGTGAAAAAAATCGCTGTCCTTGACCGCGTCAAGGAGATCGGCTCCATCGGTGAGCCTCTGTACGAGGACATCTGCGCCGCTTATATCAACGAGAATGACCGCCCCGCCATCTACGCCGGCCGCTACGGTCTGAGCAGCAAGGACACCACCCCCGCCCAGCTCAAGGCCGTGTTCGACAACCTGCTGCTGGACGAGCCGAAGAACCACTTCACCATCGGCATCGTGGACGATGTGACACATCTGTCCCTGCCCGTGGGCGCGCCCCTGCTCACCGAGCCGGAGGGCACCATCTCCTGCAAGTTCTGGGGCCTCGGCTCCGACGGCACCGTGGGTGCCAACAAGAACTCCATCAAGATCATCGGCGAGACGACGGATATGTACTGTCAGGCGTACTTCGAGTACGATACCAAGAAGTCCTTCGGCATCACCAAGAGCCACCTGCGCTTTGGCAAGCACCCCATCAGCTCCACCTACTATGTGAGCAATGCGGACTTCATTGCCTGCCACAACCAGACGTACCTGACCAAGTACGACATCATCCACGAGCTGAAGCCCCACGGCAGCTTCCTGCTGAACTGCGAGTGGGCGGAGAGCGAGCTGGAGCAGCACGTTCCCGGCGAGATCCTCAAGTATATCGCCGACAACGACATCAAGTTCTATATCATCGATGCCAACAAGGAGTCGCAGGCGCTGGGTCTGGGCAACCGCTCCAACATGGTGCTGCAGGCCGCCTTCTTCAAGCTGGCCAATGTCATCCCCGTGGAGGACGCCGTGGCCCACATGAAGGCCGCCGTCAAGAAGACCTACGGCCTCAAGGGTGAGAAGGTGGTCAACATGAACATCGCCGCCGTGGACGCCGGCATCAACGCGCTGGTGGAGGTCAAGGTGAAGCCCGAGTGGACGAACCTCACCGGCAAGGCCCTGAAGCCCGTCGATGAGAGCCTGCCCTACGTTATCAAGAACATCCTCGTGCCCATCAACGCCCAGAAGGGCGACGATCTGCCTGTTTCCGCCTTCAAGGGCATGGAGGACGGCACCATGCCGCTGGGTACGTCCCGTTACGAGAAGCGCGGCATTGCCACCCATCTGCCGGTGTGGAATGCTGCCGAGTGCCTGCAGTGCAACATGTGCTCCTTCGTCTGCCCTCACGCCGTCATCCGTCCGTTCCTGCTGGACGAGGGCGAGGTCAAGGCCGCGCCCGCGGACATGACGCTGGTGGATGCCAAGGGCCCCGGCCTGGCCGGCCTGAAGTACACCATGGGCGTGTCCACGCTGGACTGCACCAGCTGCGGCAGCTGCGTGGCCTCCTGCCCCAAGAGCGGCAAGGCTCTGAAGATGATACCCACCCACGAGGTATCTTTGGATCAGACCGACTGGAACTTCCTGACCACCGTGAAGGAAAAAACCTCCCGCGTGGACAAGTTCACCCTGAAGGGCAGCCAGTTCAAGCAGCCGCTGGTGGAGTTCAACGGCGCCTGCGCCGGCTGCGGAGAAACGCCCTATATCAAGCTGCTGACCCAGATGTTCGGCGACAAGATGTATCTGGCCAACGCTACCGGCTGCACCCAGGCGTGGGGCGCGGCCATGCCCTGCGTACCGTACTGCAAGAACGCCGAGGGTAAGGGCGTGGCATGGTCCAACTCCCTGTTCGAGAACAATGCCGAGTTCTCCTACGGTATGTGTCTGGCTGTCAAGCAGCTGCGCGAGTGCGTCGCCGGCTACGTCAAGGAGCTGGACGCACTGACCAGAGACGAGGCTGTGAAGGCCGCCATCGCCAAGTGGCAGGAGACGTATGATGATCTGGATGCCTCCACCCCCGCCACGGCGGAGCTGGTGAGGCTGCTGGAGAGCGGTACGTTCTCCGCCGAGGAGCAGAAGGTCGTGGACGAGATCCTCAAGCGGAAGCACGACATGTCCAAGAAGACCATGTGGATGTACGGCGGCGACGGCTGGGCCTACGACATCGGCTACGGCGGTCTGGATCACGTCTTTGCCATGGGCGAGGATGTTAACGTCCTGCTGGTGGATACCGAGGTGTACTCCAATACCGGCGGCCAGTCCTCCAAGGCCACGCCTGTGGGTGCGGTGGCCCAGTTCCAGGCCAGCGGCAAAAAGACCAAGAAGAAAGACCTTGGCATGCTGATGATGACCTACGACAACGTCTATGTGGCCCAGTGCTCCATGGGTGCCAACCCCAACCAGCTCATCAAGGCCATCAAAGAAGCCGAAGCCCACAAGGGCCCGTCCATCGTCATCTGCTACGCACCCTGCATCAACCACGGCATTAAGAAGGGCATGAATAACGTCCAGCAGGAGATGAAGGACGCCGTCAACTCCGGCTACTGGAACCTGTATCGCTACAGCCCTGAGACGAAGACCTTCACGCTGGACAGCAAGGAACCCACCATGCCGCTGTACGACTTCATGAAGGGCGAGGTACGCTACGCTTCCCTGGAGCTGAGCTTCCCGGAGAACGCCAAGGTGCTGTTTGCCGAGGCTGAGTCCGATGCCAAGGCCAAATACGAGTCCTACAAGCGTCGGGCGGAGAAGTAATAGTTTCCTCAAAATAAAATTCTCCATCGATATACGACAAAATAAGCAAAAGCCGCCCTTGTGGCGGCTTTTGCTTATACAGGGCAAATTATTTTTTATTGCACTGATAAATATCTGTTAATTTGTTGACATACAGCGGGGAGAGTGATAAAATTAACAAAGTAAAAACCGACTTCATGAGGGGAAAGGGAGAACACTATGGCAGTACCGTTTGACTACACAGCAGAATACAGGCGCAAGCTCTGCACGCCGGACGAAGCGGCCAAGGTCGTCAAGAGCGGCGACTGGATCGATATCGGCATGGGCGCGGGCTTTCCCTCGCTGATGGATGCCGCCGTGGCCCGCCGGAAAGAGGAACTGCGGGACGTGAAGATCCGCGGCTACCTGATCTTCGAGCCCATCCAGATGGTGGAGTGCGATCCCACTCGCCAGCACTTCGTCTACAACAGCTGGCATATGTCCGGCTACGAGCGCAAGCTCTGCGACAAGGGCCTGTGCAACTTCAACCCCATGGTGTTCCGCAATTTGGGCTGGTACTACACCCAGTTCCTGACGGTGAACGTGGCCATGATGTGCGTCACCCCAATGAACGAGCACGGCTACTTCAACTTCGCCGCCTCCACCGCCTCCGCCCGCGCCACGCTGGACAAGGCGGACGTGGTGATTCTGGAGGTCAACGAGAATCTTCCCTGGGTCTACGGCGGTCTGGACGAGTGCATCCACATCAGCGACGTGGATATGATCGTGGAGGGTCCCCACGGCGCACTGCCCAGTGTCAAGTCGCCTCCCGCCTCCGAGGCGGAGATGAAGATTGCCGAGTATGTGGTGCAGAACATGGTGGACGGCTCCACGCTGCAGCTGGGCATTGGCTCGCTGCCTAACGCCGTGGGGCAGATGATCGCCAAGAGCGACCTGAAGGGTCTGGGCATCCATACGGAGATGCTGTGTGACAGCTATCTGGATATGTACAAGGCCGGCAAGATCACCAATACCCACAAGCGGCTGGATCGCTACAAGAGCATCTTCGGTCTTGCCATTGGCTCTCCCGACCTGTACGACTGGATCCGGGAAAACCCCGGCGTGGTCACGTATCCCATCAGCTACTGCAATGACCCGGCCAACGTGGGCAAGCAGGACAACTTTGTGTCCATCAACAACTGCATTTCCGTGGATCTGTACGGCCAGATCTGCGCCGAAAGCTCCGGCATCCGCCAGATCAGCGGCACCGGCGGCCAGCTGGACTTTCTGGAGGGTGCGGCTCTGTCCAACGGCGGCAAGGCCTTTATCTGCCTGACCTCTTCCTTCACAGATAAGCAGGGCAATGTCAAGTCCCGCATCAACCCGCTGCTGTCCCCCGGCGACATCGTCACCGACCCCCGCAGTCTGGCTTATTATATCGTCACCGAGTACGGCGGCGTGAATCTGGTGGGCTGTTCCACATGGGAGCGGGCGGAGAAGCTGGTGAGCATCGCTCATCCCATGTTCCGCGATGAGCTGATCGCCAACGCGGAGAAGCAGGGCATCTGGATCCGCTCCAACAAGCGGTAATATAAAACAGATCAAATACGAACGGGGAGTGGTCATCCGCTCCCCGTTTTTCAATAAAGATAACGGTCTTGACATTTTTTTGCGGATATAGTATACTCCCACCATACGAAAACGGCGATGATGAGAAGCAGTAAGCGGTCAGCGAAAGCCAAGAGAGGGCGCGGCAGGTGCAAGCGTCCGTGACGCGCCGCCCAAGTCGTCTCGGAGCTCCGGGCTGAACAGGCGCAGTAGGCCCCGGCGGATGTCCCCCGTTATTGGGACAGGGTGTAGCTGCACCCATGAGTGCGGGAGTTTTCCCGAATACAGGTGGTACCACGGACTTGACGTTCGCCCTGTTTTGCCATGGCAAAACGGAGCGGACTTTTTGTTTTGCCAAATACACACAAAGGAGAAAGCATATGAAAGAACTGCCGAAGGTGTACGATCCCCGGGACGTGGAGTCCCGGATCTACCAGATGTGGATGGACGGCGGCTGCTTCAAGGCCCGGCCTGACCCGGATAAAAAGCCGTTTTCCATCGTCATGCCGCCCCCCAACGTCACCGGCCAGCTGCACATGGGCCACGCGCTGGACTGTACGCTGCAGGACATCCTGACCCGCTTCAAGCGCATGCAGGGCTACGAGGCCCTGTGGCTTCCCGGCACGGATCACGCCGGTATCGCCACCCAGATCAAGGTTGAGGAGGAGCTGCGTACCAAGGAGGGCCTGACCCGCCACGATCTTGGCCGCGAGAAATTCCTGGAGCGCGTCTGGGCGTGGAAGGAAAAGTATGGCGACCGCATCGTCCAGCAGCAGAAGAAGATGGGCGCGTCCTGCGATTGGGATCGCAGCCGCTTCACCATGGACGAGGGCTGCTCCCGTGCCGTCCGCGAGACGTTCTGCGAGCTGTACGACAAGGGCCTGATCTACAAGGGCAGCCGCATCATCAACTGGTGCCCCCACTGCCTGACCGCCCTGTCCGACGCCGAGGTGGAGTATGTGGACAAGCCCGGCCATCTGTGGTACGTCCGCTACCCGCTGACCGACGGCAGCGGCGATATCATCATCGCCACCACCCGTCCCGAGACGATGCTGGGCGATACCGGCGTGGCCGTCAACCCCGAGGACGAAAAGTTCAAGCACCTTATCGGCAAGACCTGCATCCTGCCGCTGGTGGGCCGCGAGATCCCCATCGTGGGCGACGAGTACTGTGAGATCGGCTTCGGCACCGGCGCCGTGAAGATGACCCCCGCCCACGACCCCAACGACTTTGAGGTGGGCCTGCGCCACCATCTGGAGGTCATCCGCTGCATCGCCGACGATGGCCGCATCAACGAAAACGGCGGCAAATACGAGGGCATGGATCGCTACGAGTGCCGCAAGGCCATCGTGGCCGATTTGGAGACCGAGGGCTATCTGGTCAAGACCGAACCCTACTCCCACAACGTGGGCACCTGCTACCGCTGCCACAACGATGTGGAGCCGCTGATCTCCGCCCAGTGGTTTGTGAAGATGGCGCCGCTGGCCAAGGAGGCCATCCGCGTGGTGGAGGACGGCACCATCAGGTTCGTTCCGGAGCGATTCACCAAGACCTATATCAACTGGATGGAGAACGTCCATGACTGGTGCATCTCCCGTCAGCTGTGGTGGGGCCATCAGATCCCCGCATGGTACTGTGACGACTGCAACCACATCAACGTCAGCCGCACCGATCCCACCAGATGCGAAAAGTGTGGCAGCACCCACCTGACCCGGGAGGAGGACGTACTGGACACCTGGTTCAGCTCCGCCCTGTGGCCTTTCTCCACCATGGGCTGGCCCGATCTGGACGCTGCCGACCTGAACTACTGGTATCCCACCTCCGTCATGGTCACGGGCTACGACATCATCTTCTTCTGGGTGGCCCGCATGATCTTCTCCGGCATGGAGCAGATGAAGAAGGAGCCATTCAAGACCGTGTTAATCCACGGCCTCGTCCGTGACGATAAGGGCCGTAAGATGTCCAAGTCTCTGGGTAACGGTATCGACCCGCTGGAGATGGCGGACAAGTACGGCGCCGACGCGCTGCGCTTCAACCTCATCACCGGCAACAGCCCCGGCAACGACATGCGCTTCTTCGTGGAAAAGTGCGAAGCCATGCGCAACTTTGCCAACAAGATCTGGAACGCCAGCCGCTTCGTGATGATGAACCTGTCCATCGACAAGGTACAGCTGCCGGAAAAGCTGGAGCTGGAGGACAAGTGGGTGCTTAGCCGTCTGAACACTTTGATCCGCGAGGTCACTGACAATCTGGAGGCCTACGAGCTGGGCGTGGCCTCCGCCAAGATCTACGACTTCATCTGGGACACCTACTGCGACTGGTATATCGAGCTGACCAAGACCCGTCTCAACGGCGAGGACGAGAGCGCCAAGCTGGCGGCGGAGAACGTGCTGTGCTATGTGCTGCTGCGCATCATGGAGCTGCTGCACCCGTTCATGCCCTTCATCACCGAGGAGATCTGGCAGGCGCTGCCCCATGAGGGCGACTATCTGATCACCGCCAAGTGGCCGGAGTATCAGGACGCGCTGCATTTCCCGGAGGCTGAAACGGCCATGGAGGCGGTGAAGGATGCCATCTCTGCCATCCGCGCCCGCCGCGCCGAGATGAATGTGCCGCCAAGCCGCAAGGCGCAGGTCGTCATCGTGGCCGCCAAGCCGGAAAACTATCAGTTGGGCGCACATTTCATCACCCGCATGGCCTACGCCAGCGAGTTGACAGTGCAGACCGCCGCTCCCGCCGACCTGACCGGCATGGTGACAGTGGCCACCCACGATGCCACCATCTATATGCCCATGGCAGAGCTGGTGGACATCGCCAAGGAGCTGACGCGCATCGCCGCCGAGCGTAAAAAGGCAGAGGAGAACCTGCAGCGCATCGAAGCCAAGCTGGCCAACGAATCCTTCACCTCCCGCGCCCCCGAGAACGTGGTGAACGCCGAACGTGAGAAGGCGGAGAAGGCCCGTGCGCTCATTGCCAAACTGGATGAGTCTGCCGCTGCTATGCAGATCTGAATTTCCTGCGGTTACAGGCGTAATTCGACACAGAAAACTGCAAAAATAAACTATAATCACCGTAGATCATTGATCTGCGGTGATTACTTTTTAGAACGCTTTTACAAAGGAGCATTGCATATGGAAATATCTGCAAAGCATCAGGGTAACCAGTTGGAGCTGGCCCTGAAGGGAGAGCTCGACCACCACGGCGCCAAGGGGCTGCTGGCCTGTCTGGAGCAGGAGATCCAGCGGTCGCTTCCCATGGTGCTCGTTTTGGACTTTTCGGGCGTCACGTTCATGGACAGCTCCGGTATCGCCGTTGCGCTGCGGGGCTGGCAGCGCATGCGGGAGCTGGGCGGCAGCGTGGCGCTGCACCATGTGGCGCCGCAGCCCCGTAAGGTGTTCGAAGCTGCCGGCATCGGCCGCATGATGCCCATTGAATAAACATATCGAAGGAGGAGATTACATATGACACGCGCAGAAAATTATGTGACCCTTGAATTTCTCAGCCGCAGCAATAACGAGAGCTTCGCCCGCACGGCGGCAGCCGGCTTCGCCGCCCAGCTGGATCCCACGCTGGATGAGCTGGGCGACATCAAGACTGCCGTCAGCGAAGCGGTAACAAACGCCATCGTCCATGCCTACCCAGACGCGCTGGGAAAGGTCATCATGAAAATGAAGCTCCTGAAGGGGGGCGTCCTGGAAATTACCGTCCGCGATTGGGGCTGCGGTATCCCGGATGTAGAGGAAGCCCGCCGCCCGCTGTTCACCACCGGCGGCAGCGAACGCAGCGGCATGGGCTTCACCATCATGGAAAGCTTCATGGATAAGCTCACCGTCCGCTCCTTGCCCGGAAAGGGTACTACCGTCCAGATGCGCAAACGCATCGCCCCGCGTCTTGTGACCAGATGACCGCCGAAGACCGCATGGCGCTGCTGGAACGGGCGCAGCAGGGGGACGATGATGCTTGCCAACAAATGCTGGTGGAAAATGCCGGACTCATCTGGTCTATCGTCAAGCGCTACCGCACCTGTGGCGTGGAGGCCGATGACCTCTATCAGCTTGGATGTATTGGATTTATAAAGGCTGTAAAGGGTTTTGACCTCACATACGGGACACAATTTTCCACCTACGCCGTGCCTAAGATTGCCGGGGAGATACGCCGCTTTCTGCGGGATGACGGGCCCATCAAGGTGGGCCGCACTCTGCGTGAAAAGGGGCAGATGCTCTGGACCGCACGGGAGCGGCTGCAAAATCGGCTGGGATGCGCGCCAAAACTCTCCGAATTAGCAGAAGAGACGGGCCTGACCGTGGAGGAAATCGCCAACATTGAACTGGCGGTGGTAGCGCCGGAGTCCCTGCAGCAGGAGACGGCAGACGGCCTGACGCTGGAATCCCTGCTGGGCACGGAGGAGCCGGAAGCCCGCATAGTGGAGCGCATCGCCCTGCGGGAGGCCATCGACTGCCTGCCAGAGCAGGAGCGAAAGACCATTCTGCTCCGCTTCTTCAAGGGGCTGACGCAGGAGCAGGCCGCTCGGCTGCTCCACGTCTCGCAGGTGCAGGTGTCCCGGATGGAGCGCCGCAGCCTACAAAAGCTGCGAGAATTGCTAAGCGACTGACCGGCAGGTGCCGCTGCGTTGACCAAAGACTCCCGGTATACGGGGTGTGCCGCCGCTCTGCGCCGCATTTTCCGCGTAGCAGTAAAATGCGAAAAGTATTGTCTCTGCTTACGTCGGCAGCTGCGGCCTTTCCATCTGACCCGACGCTTTTTCGTACTCTGCGGGCAGAAATTCCGTCATGACCCCGCGATAGCGCTTGGGCAGGAACGTGTCCTGACAGCGGGGATTCTTCCGTTCCGGGATGGCCACCGTCTCGAAGAATGTCTTCCACAGCCGCCGGTACTGGAGTTCCTTATCGTCGGGTACCGCCAGCTCCAGATGCTCCAGCGGCGCGATGCGGGAGACGCCTCTGGCGTACAGCAGCACCTCACGATGGGTGCGGTCAAAGATGAAAAATGTCTCGTTGGCGTAGCGGTCACAGAAATGGTACCGCAGCAGTGGCAGCACCCGGTTTTTCGGCTCGATGACCGCCCCCAGCACACCGTTATAGTCGGAGAACCGCACGAAGCCCCGCAGCTTCTCCAGCTCTCCATTCATATGTCGGATGGCCTTGTGCAGCGGATAGCACACCGGATCGGACAGATCCTGCATGAACCCGCCGCCCTCCTGAAACACCCTGCGGACAAAGGCGTAGAGCCGCATCTCCTTATCCTCCATGCACGTCAGGAAGGCCCGCTGCAGTATATTGGCCGCCTTGCCAGACCGCCTGACCAGTCCCTGGTAAACCCGTCGCCCGTGAGCGGCGTCCGTCACCACGGCGCGCACCTCGTACAAGGATAGTGATCCCTCGTCGGCAGAAAAACCGACGGGGGATTCCTTATATACGTAACTGTCGTACACACAGCACAGGAACCCTTCCAAAGTGCCATCGTATTCATAGACCACATCCATCCCGTTCACCCCGCGCTGTCGAACAGCGACAGCTGCTCCACGCCGTTTTCAACCAGCAGGTCGCGCTCCATCCGCTCCAGCTGCACCGGCAGCGTGGCAGGGGAAAAGTGCAGCCCCTGCCGCATCCGTCCGCCGCAGGTGAGGAAAAACTGCGCCCGCTTCACCACAACGCCCAGCTTCTTCAGATCCTCGAACCGCAGATTTGTCTGCCTCCGCGCCGACAGGATACGCCGCGCGCTGACCGGTCCGATGCCCGGTACCCGCAGCAGTGTCTCCAGATCGGCCCGCATGACCTCCACCGGGAACAGCTCCAGATGTGCCACCGCCCAGCTGGATTTCGGATCCAGCCGTTGGTCGAAGTTGGGGTGCGCCGCATCCAGCAGCTCCTCCGCTCGGAAGCCGTAGAACCGCAGCAGCCAGTCGGCCTGATACAGCCGGTGCTCCCGCAGCAGCGGCGGCTTGGTGTCCAGCGCAGGGAGGAGGCTGTTCTCCACCACCGGTACATAGGCGGAGTAGAATACCCGCTTCAGCCGGTACTTCTCATATAATGACTCTGTCAGCCGGAGGATATGCCGGTCGTTGTCGCCGGTAGCGCCCACGATCAGCTGGGTGCTCTGACCCGCCGGCGCAAAGGACGGCGCGTGTTTGTACTTCACCAGCTCCGCCTTACTCTGGGCCACGCCGTCCCGTATCTGCCCCATGGGCCGCAGGATAGCATCTTTCGTCTTATCCGGCGCCAGCAGCCGCAGCCCGTTCTGGGACGGCAGTTCAATGTTGACACTGAGCCGGTCTGCCAGCAGTCCCAACTGCCGCACCAGTTCCGGCGCGGTTCCGGGAATGGCCTTGGCGTGGATATACCCATTAAACCGGTACTCATCCCGCAGAATGCGCAGCGCCCGGATCATCTGTTCGGTGGTATAGTCCGGACTGCGCAGCACACCGCTGGACAGAAACAGCCCCTCGATGTAGTTCCGCCGGTAGAAGCCGATGGTCAGCTCCGCCAGCTCCCGCGGCGTAAACGCCGCCCGCCGCGTGTCATTGCTGCGCCGGTTGACGCAGTATTTGCAGTCGAAGACACACACATTGCTCATCAGCACCTTCAGCAGTGTGATGCAGCGCCCGTCTGCGGAGAAGCTGTGGCAGCACCCGGCAATGGAGGAGGATGTGTTGCCGGTCATGCCGGGTCTGGAGCCGCGCCGCACACCGCTGGAGGTGCAGGCGGCATCGTACTTGGCCGCATCCGTCAGGATGGTCAGCTTCTCCAGAACGTCCATATCGTTACGCCGTGCGGCGTCTGCGGCGGGGGGCCGGGTGGTCGATGCAGTCGATAAGCCGCATCACATTGGCAGCAATGGAGCCCGCGCCCAGCAGGGTGATCAGCAGTCCGATGGTCGTCATAGTCAGTTACCTCCTCGTCAAACTTATGTTCTATTCGCATTATAAATCGAACAATCGTTCTTGTCAATATAAATCGAACAAAAATTCTATAAAATTTCTGTGGGAGGTTGACCGCAGCGCCCGCATGTATTAAAATGAGAAGTAAGAAAGAGAAAAGCGAGGCTTCTGTATGACGGAACTGGAAAAACGATTCATCGCGGCGCGGCAGGCAGCTATCGCCGCCGATTTTCAAAAGCTGAACCCCCGCCAGCGGGAGGGCGTGCTGACCACGGAGGGTCCGCTGCTGCTGCTGGCCGGTGCCGGGTCGGGCAAGACCACGGTGCTCATCAACCGTGTGGCCAACCTGCTGCGCTACGGCCGGGGCAGCGACAGCGAGGACATCCCTATCCCGGTGACGGAGGACGAGGCCGCGTTTCTGGAGGAATATGCCAAATCCCCGGACGAGGAGCAGCGTCCGCTGATGCAGTACCTCTGCGCCGTGGAGCCGGCCCGCCCGTGGGAGGTGCTGGCCATCACCTTCACCAACAAGGCCGCCAACGAGCTGAAGGAGCGTCTGGGCCGCATGCTGGGGGAGGAGGTGGCGCAGGATGTGTGGGCCTCCACGTTCCACTCCGCCTGCGTCCGCATCCTGCGCCGGGACATCGACCGCATCGGCTTCGACCGCAGCTTTACCATTTACGACACGGACGACAGCAAGCGGGTCATCAAGGATATCCTCAAGGAGCTTTCACTGGATGAGAAGGCGTTCCCCACCCGGGAGCTTCTGAGCATTATCTCCCGCGCCAAGGATGAGATGCAGTCGCCGGAGGAATTCATTCAGCAGTGGCAGGCCATTAACGATTGGCGCCGTATCAGAATAGGTAAAGTGTATGCGCTTTACAACAAAAAGCTGTGCGACGCCAACGCGCTGGACTTCGATGACATCATCCTCCACACCGTCCGACTGCTGCAAAGCTGCCCGGACGTGCGGTCGTACTATCAGAACAAGTTCCGCTACATCCTCATCGACGAGTATCAGGACACCAACCACCTGCAATACCTGCTGGCCAGTCTGCTGACCAACCGGCAGCGCAACATCTGCGTGGTGGGCGACGACGACCAGAGCATCTACCGCTTCCGCGGCGCGGACATCAGCAACATCCTCAGCTTTGAAAAGGAGTATCAGGGCGCCCGTACCATCCGTCTGGAGCAAAACTACCGCTCCACCCAGAACATTCTGGACGCGGCCAACGCCGTTATCCGTCACAATGAGGGCCGCAAGGGTAAGACGCTGTGGACGGACAACGGCGCGGGGGAGAAGGTGGTCATCAAGACCGCTTTCAACGAGAGCGATGAGGCTAACTATGTGGTGGGCCAGATCATGATGTCCTACCGCCGGGGCGGCAGCTGGAAGGACAACGCCGTGCTCTACCGCATGAACGCCCAGTCCAACGCGCTGGAATACGCCTTCAAGCGCAACGGCGTGCCCTACAAGATCTACGGCGGCATGAAGTTCTTCGACCGCGCCGAGGTCAAGGACATGCTGGCCTATCTGTGCGTCATCAGCAACACCGCCGATGATCTGCGGCTGCGGCGCATCGTCAACGTGCCGTCCCGCAAGATCGGCCAGGCCACCGTAGATAAGGCGCAGCTTATCGCCACGGAACAGGGGAGCGCCCTGTACGACGTGTTCCGCCGCGCCGCCGACTATCCGGAACTGAAGAATGCAGCTGGCAAGCTGTTGACCTTTACAGATATGATTGAATCGCTGCGCCGCCAGATAGAAGGCTGCGACCTGCTGGAATTTTACGATCTGGTCTGCGATAAGAGCGGCTACACCGCCGCCCTGCGGGAAAAGGACGATATGGAGAGCCGCGGCCGTCTGGAAAATGTGGAGGAGCTGAAATCCAGCATCCGGGGCTACATGGAAAACGCGGAGGGCGAACCAACGCTGGCGGGCTTTCTGGACGAGGTGGCGCTGTACACCGATCTGGACAGCCAGTCCGACAGCGATAACTGCGTGACCATGATGACCATGCACGCTGCCAAGGGGCTGGAGTTCCCCCACGTCTATGTGGTGGGCATGGAGGACGGCCTTTTCCCGGGAAATCGCGCCATGGGCGACGCGGAAGAGATGGAGGAGGAGCGGCGTCTCTGCTATGTGGCCATGACCCGCGCCAAGGAGACGCTGACCCTAACCAACGCCCGGCAGCGCATGCTGTTTGGCCGCACGGCCCCGGCCATGCCCTCCCGGTTCCTGAAGGAAGTCCCGGAGGAGAACATGGAGTGGCTCAGCAAGCCGCAGCCCCGCAGCGCAGAGAGCGACGTGGGCTGGGGCGATGGCAGCGGCGACGGCTATGCCTCCCGGTGCGCTGGGTACGGCGAAAAATACGGCGCTTACGGTAGCGGCCAGAGCCACCGTACTCCGCCGGTCACAACGTCCCGCGCGGCTGCGGAGCCCGCCGGAAAGCTGCTCCAGACGGCGTCCGGCCGGAAGGTGGCGCCTGCCGGCAGCCTGATGCAGCTGGCGCCGGGGGAGAGCGTGCGACACGACGCCTTCGGGCAGGGAATGGTGCTGTCCGTCCGTGTCATGGGAAACGATGCCCTCATCGAGGTGGCCTTCGACACCGTGGGCACCAAAAAGCTGATGCTGCGGGCGGCCATGGGCCACCTGACCAAGGGTTGATGCCGCTGTAAACCTCAGGTTGCGCGGTTTTCTCCGTCCCTACAACCTGCAAACCTCAGGTTGCTGGACAAACAGCGGAAAAACTGCTATACTGTCCCCATCAGAAAGGAGGCGTATCCATGTCATCTGTGTTCGGTTTCCATTCCGGCATGTTCGGCTTCGGCGGTCTGGGCCTGTTCCGGATCCTGTTTATGGTAATGTTCGTGACCATTCTCTTTGTGTTCATGTTCAACGCCGGCAAAAGCCTGATGGAGTGGAGCAAAAACAACCGCTCGCCCAAGCTGACCGTAGCCGCCCGCGTAGTGGCGAAGCGCGAAAACGTCAGCGTCCATCACCATCACGGCAACGATGCGGGGCACACCACGCGCTCCACCACCTACTACGCCGCCTTCGAGTTTGACGGCGGCGACCGCATGGAGCTGCGCCTCTCCGGTCGGGCGTATGGCCTGCTGGCCGAGGGTGACGCCGGCCTGCTGACGTTTCAGGGCACCCGCTTTTTGGACTTTCAGCGGCAGGGAGCTGCCCAACACACAACAGAACCAGCGCAGGAGGATGCCCCCCAAAGCCGGGAGCGCCGCAGCTGGGATCCAGAGCTCTAACCACCAAAACGCACAAAAAAGACATCCCTCATATGAGGGATGTCTTTTTTGTGCGTTTTGCGTTCACAGCACCCGAACGCCGTCCATGATGAGCGTACCGGCCAGTTCGGCCATTTCCTCCGGCGACTCCTTTGCCCCGTCCTGCAGCCATTTCAGCGTCAGGGACAGGTTGCCCGATACAATGAAGTGACAGAAATAGGACAGCCGCTCCGGATCGCCGCCGTAGAAGCGGCCCACGAAGTCCCGCAGGAAGCAGTCCCGCAGAATGGCGCATATACGCTCCGTATAGGCCCGGTCGCCGTTGGGTCCCAGCAGCACCAGACAGAGATCGGCATTGTCCCTGGCGAAACGGTACAGATCGGCCAGATAGGGATAGGCGCTGCCCTCGCCGCTGCTGTGGGCGTGCTTGCGGCACACCAGAATGAGCCGCTCGGCCATCTCGTCCTCCAGCCGCTGCAGCAGATCGTCCACATCCCTATAGTGGATGTAGAACGTACCCCGGTTGATATCGGCCCGCTCGGCCAGCTCCCGGACGGAGATACTGCGGGACGGCTTTTCCGCCATCAGATGCATCAGTGCCTGCCGCAGCTGCTTCTTTGTTTTTCTTACGCGGCGGTCTACAGTCATATCCTCCATGTCTGCCACCCCTGTCCACGCGGATGTATCCGCTGTATTGTGCATATTTTATCACATCAACCATCCGTTTACAAGGGTCTTCCCTTGTAAACGGATGGTTGATGTTACAAAAGCAACACTCTGCCGCGAATTTGTCCGTAGAATTCCCCACGCTTCTAAAAATCCCCGCCGCCGCATAGAGATAGGACAACAGTCAGGATTCGGAGGAAGGCATTATGAATCGATCCACATCCATCTATCAGGATATGGCGGCCCGCACGGGCGGCAGTATCTATATCGGGGTGGTAGGCCCGGTACGGACGGGCAAATCCACCTTCATCAAGCGCTTCATGGAAACGCAGGTCTTGCCCCATATCGACAATGCATACCGCCGTGACCGGGCGCAGGACGAACTGCCCCAGAGCGGCTCCGGCCGCACCATCATGACAGCCGAGCCCAAGTTCGTGCCGGAGGAGGCCGTCTGTATCCGGCTGGAGGACGACGTGACCTTCTCCGTGCGGCTCATCGACTGCGTGGGTTACATGGTGCCCGGCGCCATGGGGCAGTTCGAGGATTTGTCGCCCCGCATGGTGATGACGCCGTGGTACGACCATGAGATCCCCATGACCGAGGCGGCGGAGATTGGCACCCGCAAGGTCATCACCGACCACTCCACCGTGGGCATCGTCATTACCACCGACGGCACTATTACCGACATTCCCCGCGAGGACTATCTGGAAGCGGAGGAGCGCGTTATCCGGGAGCTGCAGGAGATTGGCAAGCCGTTTCTGGTGCTGCTGAACTCCGCCGACCCACGCGGCTCCCGGGCCGCATCCATCGCAGCGGAGATCGGTGAGAAATTCGGTGTCAGCTGCCTGCCGGTAAACTGTCTGGCGTTGGAAGAGCAGGAGCTGCGCTCCCTCCTGCAGGGCCTGCTGTACGAATTTCCCCTGCAGGAGCTGGACGTTTTTCTGCCGCCGTGGGTGGACGCCCTGCCCGGCGAGCACCCCATCAAAAGCGACCTGTACCAGCGCATCGCGGCGGGCACTGCGGGCCTGCACTGCATCCGCCAGCTTGCACCGTATCTGGCGTCCCTGCAGAATACGGAGAATGTGGAGTCCGCCGGCGTGGACGCCATGGATCTGGGACAGGGCGTGGCACAGGCCAGCATCCGCCTGCCCCGCGGCCTGTTCTACACCACGTTGTCTCAGCGCTCCGGCCTGTCCGTCAGCGATGACGGCGACCTGATGGAGCTGCTGACGGAGCTTGCCGAGGTGCGCAAGGCCTATGACAAGGTGGCCCCCGCACTGATTGCCGCCCGTGAGACGGGCTACGGCATCGTGCTGCCCACTGTGGAGGAGCTGGAGCTGGAGGATCCGGAGATCGTCCGGCAGGGAGGACGCTACGGCATCCGCATGCGGGCCAGCGCGCCGTCCATCCACATGATCCGGGCGGATGTTTCCACCACCGTGTCGCCTATCGTGGGCAACGAAAAGCAGTCGGAGGAGATGGTCAACTACCTGCTCCGGCAGTTCGAGGGCGACACCGGTAAGATCTGGGAGTCCAACATCTTCGGCCGCAGCTTCAACGAGATCGCGGGGGAGGATCTGCAGGCCAAGCTGAAGCGTATGCCGCCGGACGCGCAGGCCAAGCTGCGGGAGGCGCTGGAGCGCATCATCAATGAGGGCGGCGGTGGGCTCATCTGCATCATCCTGTAAGAGCAGCCCCGCCGCAGGCTGTCAGAAAACCGGCCAAGACCGCAGACAGGCGGGGCATCGCCCCGCCTGTTTTCACGCTTCTCCGGCACGTCTGCATAGTCCAAAACGTATGGAACGTTTGGATTTGAATTTGAACATTATTTAACGATTTTTGCCACGTAAACGGCAAAAATAAAAATTTAAGAAACAAAATTGCAAATTTATAGTGACAAATCCGTTTTGGGTGCTATAATGTACTTGGAACAAATACCGCAGCTGCTGCGGACAAAGAAGGAAAGGAAAGCATCATGGGAATCAAAATCGGTATCAACGGATTTGGCCGTATCGGCCGTGTCGTCATGCGCATCCTGACGGAGGATCCGGAAAAGTTTGACATTTGCGGCATCAACCTGCGCAAGGCGGACATCGACTATATGGTATACCTGCTGAAGTACGACTCTGTTTTCCGCAACTTCCCCGGCATGGTGGAGCACGCCGGAGGCGATCTGGTGGTCAATGGCCGTAAGATCAAAATTTACAGCGAGTCTGACGCCGCCATGATTAACTGGGCCGACTGCGGCGCGGAGTACATCATCGAATCCACCGGTGCCAACAACACCACCGACAAGGCCAGCCGCCACTTCAAGGGCGGCGCCAAGAAGGTCATCCTGACGGCTCCCGCCAAGGACGACGCCACGCCCACCTTCGTTTTCGGCGTCAACAGCGACGAGTACCGCTCCGATATGCGCGTCGTCTCCAACGCCAGCTGCACCACCAACTGTCTAGCCCCGCTGGCCTACGTTATCCACAAGGAGTTCGGCATCGAGCAGTCCCTGATGTCCACCATCCACGCCTCCACCGCCAAGCAGAAGGCCGTGGACTCCCGCGGCGGCAGCGACTGGCGCACCGGCCGTTCCATCCTGAACAACATCATCCCCACCTCCACCGGCGCAGCCAAGGCCGTGGGCCGCGTTATCCCGTCCCTGAAGGGCAAGATGACCGGCATGGCGTTCCGCGTCCCCACGGCGGACGTGTCCGTGGTGGATCTCACCGCCCGTCTCAGCAACAGCGTCTCCTATGCCGACATCTGCTACGAGATCCTCCATGCCTCCGAGACATACATGAAGGGCATCATCGGCTACACCCGCGATCAGGTGGTGTCCACCGACCTGATTGGCAATTCCTGCCCCTGCATCTTCGATGAGACCGCCGGCATCATGCTGGATCACGACTTCGTCAAGCTCATTGCGTGGTACGATAACGAGTGGGGCTACAGCAACATGGTCACCCGCATGCTGGAGCACATGCACACCGTGGATGAGTCGGATACCTTCCTGACGCAGGCGTAAGTTCATACACCGGAAAAGAGACGGCCCTCGGGGCACCCTCCGTAAGGAAGGTGCCCCGGGGCGGCTCTTGTATCTCAGATTAATAAGTTCTCGGAAACGGTGTAACCCCTGTGGTTACGCCGTTTTCTCTTTGTTACGCTGGGCGAGGTGGTGCTGGAAGGCTTCTTCCATTTCCTCCGGGGTCAGCTCGTGGAGAATGCCCACGCCGCTGTAATAGATGTCCAAAAGCTGCACTCGCTTGCCGTCAAGGTATCTGGGCGCATACACCACGATTTTGTCCACGAACTCGTGGACCAGCTCCGGGGTCAGGGCTTTCAGCTCCGTGATTTGTTTCACCTTCTGAATAAACCGCTGCAAGCTCTCGGTCTTATCCGTTTCGGTTTCCAGATACGCCTGCATCTCCAGGACGGCAGCCTTCAGCGTTTTCTGCTCCTCCTCGTAGGACAGGGATAGAGTAGCGTAGCGCTCATCAGACAGCTTTCCGCTGGCGTTGTCCTCATAGATCTTCTGGATCAGGGTGTCAATCTCCGCAATGCGTTTCTTCGCCTTGCTCAACTCCCGGCGCTTGGCGGCAAGCTGCTTCTTCTTGTCCTCCGTGTAGCAGTCCATCTGCTTGCGGGCAAACTCCTTCTCAAACACCTGCACATTCAGCAGGATGCGCTGCATACTCTCCAGAACGATTTGCTCCACCACCTTCTCACGGATATAGTGGGCGGAACAGACCTCGGAATTCTTGCGGTAGGAGGAGCAGAAGAAATACGCCTGCTCTCGCTTGTAGTTGTTGGTGACACTGTAATACAGCTTCTCTCCGCAGTCGGCACAGTACAGCAGACCCGAAAAGGGGCTGACAATGCCGCTTTTCGTGGGCCTGCGGCGGTGCTTGCGAAGCTCCTGCACCAAGGCGAAGGTTTCCCGGTCGATGATGGCGTGATGCGTGTCCTTGAAGATTTGCCATTCCTCCGGCGGACGCTCGATTTTCTTCTTGTTCTTAAAGGACTTGGTGGTGCTGCGGAAGTTCACCGTATCACCGCAGTATTCCTGTTTGCCGAGAATATCCGCCACGGTAGCCGAGCACCAGTTGTAGGGCACGGCAGGCGGTTTACTGCAATTCCGGCCAATATTGCTCCAATGCTCCGTAGGCGTCGGCACCTTGGCAGCTTTCAGCCGTTTGGCGATCTGCATAGGACCGAGGCCGTCCACGCACCAAGAGAAGATCTGCCGCACGGTCTTTGCCGCAGCTTCATCAATGATCCAGCCGTTCTTACTCTCTGGGTCTTTCAGGTACCCAAAGGGCGGATTGGTGGTCAGCGGTGCGCCGGACATTCCCTTGCTCTTGAACACATTGCGTACCTTCTGGCTGGTGTTCTTAGCGTGCCACTCGTTGAACAGGTCTTGCATCGGGACAAGGTCGCTGATGCCCTTGGCGGTGTCGATGTTGTCCATAATGGCGATGTAGCGGACGCCGAGGCTGTCGAAGCCTTCTTCCAATAGCTGCCCTACTATCAAGCGATTACGCCCCAAGCGGGAGTGATCCTTGACGATCAAGGTGCCGATAAGACCCTTTTCCGCCAGCTCCATAATTTCCGTGAACGCCGGTCTTGCGAAGTTCGTACCTGACCAGCCGTCATCAATGAACACACGGGTGTTCCGGAAGCCATTTTCTTGTGCGTACTTCTCAAGGATGGCCTGCTGAAAAGCGATTTGTCAAGGGTATTTTCTCCCGCTGAATACAAATGTCCAACTTTACTGTGAATAGCTCAGATATAATAAACACAGAGCCGCAGAATGGCCAGGGTTGCCATCACCGCCGCAATGATTAGGATGGTGTTTCGGTTT
>URHT01000010.1 GCA_900547745.1 uncultured Eubacteriales bacterium
AAATACCCCCGGCTAGGCCGGGGGATATTTATTCGTTTTTTCACGCCGCAGAAATTTCTCTTGTACTCCGGTGAAAAGTAGTATATAATATACCGTATTAAATTGTGCCTGCATGTAATCTGTTACTATTTCCGCAGAAAGGAAGTCAGCTATGATAAAAGTCCCCACTGAGCACGGTGAGATCACCATCAGCGACGCGGTGTTCACCACCATCACCGGCGCGGCGGCCACCAACTGCTTCGGCGTCAAGGGCATGGCCCAGCGCAGCATGACGGACGGCCTTGTCCATCTCCTGCGCCCGGAGGCCATGAGCAAGGGCGTCAAGGTCACTTATAACGATGACGGTACCGTTTCCATTGAGCTGCACATCATCGTGGAAAACGGCGTCAATATCGCCACTGTCTGCCGCTCCATTATGGGCGAGGTCAAATATGTGGTCAATCTCAACACCGGCGTCACCGTCAAGGCGGTGAACGTCTGCGTGGATTCCGTCACGGTGTGACATCGCCAAGAAGGAGAAAATACGACATGACAGATAGGATCAGCGGCGGTGCCTTCAAGCAGATGGTCGCCTTCGGCGCCGCTTGCATTGCCCAGCAGAAACAGACCATCAACGATCTTAACGTATTTCCGGTGCCCGACGGCGACACCGGTACCAATATGTGCCTGACCATCCAGACCGCGGTGAACGAGCTGCGCAAGTGCCAGCCCGCCACGGTGGACGAAGCCGCCAAGGTCACGGCCTCCGGCCTGCTGCGGGGCGCCCGCGGCAACTCCGGCGTCATTTTATCCCTGCTGTTCCGGGGCATGAGCAAGGTGCTCAAGGGCACGGCGGAGGCGGACGGCGCCCAGCTGGCCGCCGCCATGCAGGAGGGCGTGGCCACCGCCTACGGCGCGGTGATGAAGCCCGCCGAGGGCACGGTGCTCACCGTCTCCCGTCTGGCCGCCCAGCGCGCGCTGGAGGCGGCGGGGGAGCAGAACTCCGCCGAGTATGTGCTGGACGAAGCCATCAAGACCGGCTACGCCACACTGGCGGAGACTATTGAAATGAACCCCGTGCTGAAAAAGGCCGGCGTGGTGGATGCCGGCGGCAAGGGCTACCTCATCATTCTGGAGGGCATGCTCCGGGCCCTGCGGGGCGAGGAGATCCCGGAGGTGGAGGAGCAGGTGGAGGAGAAGGCGGACTTCGCCGCCATCGGCGATGAGGACATCACCTTCGCCTTCGACACCGTGTTCATCGTCCGCAAGACCACTGACCGTCCGCTGGACGGTCTGCGGGGCTATCTGAGCAGCATCGGCGACAGTCTGGTCATCGGCGAGGATGATGAGTCCTTCAAGGTGCACGTCCACACCGACACCCCCGGCGACGCCCTGAACGAGGCCCAGAAGTACGGCACGCTGGAGCTGGCCAAGATCGAGAATATGCGCACCCAGGCGGCGGATCTGGCGGCGGGCCGCAAGGCCCAGTCCACCGACGACTTGGACGCCATTGAGGAAGAGCTGGAGAACGGCGTCTGCTCCGTAGCGGCGCCGGAGAAGCGCTATGGCTTTCTGGCGGTCTGCGCCGGGGACGGCCTTGCCGCCGTGTTCCGGGATCTGGGCGTGGACCGCATCGTGTCCGGCGGTCAGACCATGAACCCCTCCACCGAGGCCATCCTCCGGGAGATCGACCAGACCCCCAGCGAGGTGGTGTTCGTCCTGCCCAACAACAAGAACATCGTTATGGCAGCCCAGCAGTGCGTGGGCCTGTCGGAGAAGGAGGTCATCGTCGTCCCTACGGCCACGGTGCCCCAGGGCATCTCCGCCATGATGTCCGTGGATCCGGAGGAGCCGGACGCCCAGAACGTCCTGCGGGCCATGACCGATGCCGCGTCTAACGTCACCACGGCCCAGATCACCTACGCCGCCCGCAATTCCGATTTCGACGGCTTCGCCATCAACGAGGGCGACTATCTGGCCCTGTGCGACGGCAAGCTGCTGGGCACCGACCGCAGCCTCGACGTGCTGCTGGAGCGTCTGGCCCATCTGGCGGCAGACAAGAGCGCCGAGTTCATCACCGTCTACGCCGGAGAGGGTGTGTCCGATGAGGACGCCGCCCGCGCCGCCGCCCTGTTCGAGGCGGTGTGCCCCGACGCGGAGGTCAGCGCCCTATCCGGCGGCCAACCGGTGTATTACTATATCGTGGCCATCGAATAACGACAACAGGACGTATAATTCGACAACAAATTCACCATTTGTATTTGATTTCTGCGGGAATTTCCCCGCTAAGCGCCAAAACAGCCCCCTGATGCATAGACATCAGAGGGCTGTTTTTCTGTATGACCGAACAGCCGGTCAGGCCGCGTCCTCCCCGGAGGAGGCGCTATTCTCCGCCTGCTCGTCAATGGTGGCGGCATCGTGTACCGCCGTGCGGGTGATGCTGTCGGCGGTGAGAATGGTACCCTCGCCCTCGCTGCACCGGACGGTGACGCTGTCACCCACGTTGAAGATGACGGCCTCCGGCGCGGCCGCAGCGGAGATGACATAGTAGGCGCTGCCGCCGCTGAGCCGCAAGTAGTACAGGGTGTTGCCGTCCACCACGGCGGAGCGGATGTCGGCAATGACACCGCTGATCTCCTGCCCGGCGGTGGCCGGCAGTTGGGCCGCGTCGCCGGAGACAAGGCCCTTCTCCGCCAGAATACGGCGGTAGTTGCTCTCACACTCGGCCACGGTGTCGCCGGTAGCCACGATCTGGTACTGGCCCACGTTGACCATGGCGTACATTTTCACCAGCTGCGCCGCGTCCTTCAGCGCCATGAAATAGGTGGGCTGGTCGGAGATGTTCAGCAGCAGCGGGAACGTGGCGGTGTACTTCATCTGCTGAACCTGCCCCTCGGCACTGTCCATGGCGGAGTACTCCTTGGCCCCGGCCACCAGATAGAAGCTGGTCTCCTTGGTGCGCTGGTTGGACAGAATGAAGCCGATGTTGGACTGGTCGGACACCACAGAGGTGACGCCGGTGTACATGTATACATCGTCGCCGATGGCGATGTAGTTGTAGCCCTCGGTGGTGACGGTGACATCCCGCTGCCCGAACAGGGAGTTAATGAACCCATTGACGTAGGTGCCGTGGTAGTCGTACTGCTGCATGATCAGCTCGGCGGTAAAGACGTGATCCACCCAGTTGGGCACGCTGCCCGTCTCGTAGTAGGTGCTCTCGCCGGTGACGGCGTTGACCAGCACCGCGCCGATGATGTCCCGCCCGCCGAACAGGCCGATGGTGTGGCTCACACGGGGGCAGACCCACCACGGATCGCCGTTCTCATCAATTTCAAAGGCGGGATCGTCGAACATGAAGGTGGGATAGCGGAACCGCAGATGGCGGTTGAGATTGCGGCTGAAGTGCTCGGCGGTGGTGTAGCGGATGCCCTCGTCCAGCCGTACTACCTCCACGTTCTGCGTGACCATGTCGATGATGAGGTAGGCAGGCAGACCCTGCGCCCGGTTGTTCAGCCACTTGATGAGGTCGCCGTACCGCAGGGGCGTCACCCGGACGGGGCGGCCCTGATAGTTGATCTGGGTGTAGTCGTCCGCCACCTCAAACTGGGACACCATGTCCGCCAGCTCGCCCAGCTTGCGGTCGCCCAGCTTCATGGCGGATTGCGCGTCCAGCATGGGGATCTGGTCATAGCTGATCTCCTCCACCTCGGCGGTGAAGTCGCCGTCCTCCACGGTCAGCAGATCGCGGTAGTCCTTGGCGCGGAACAGCTGCCAGCCCAGCACCGCGCCTACCAGCGCGGTGGCCGCCAGTCCCACCGCCAGGAGCAGGGGCACGGTACACTGCTTTTTCAGAAAGCCGAAATAGCCCTTGGCGCCGCTGCCCTGAAAGCCGGAGGTCAGCACGGCGCACATGCCGTACACCGCGCAGACCAGCAGCGCGAAGGCGTAGAACTCCTCACTTTTGAGGTTGATGGGCGGCAGCACCACATAGTAGTAGACGGCGGCGAAAACCAGCGTCACCGCCAGATTCAGCAGTGTGCGGCCCAGCGGCGTGCCCACGGGCTTGCGCTCCTTCTTGGGGCGGTGCTGACGGCTGAAGCCCTGAAAATTGGGATCGTTCCAGTTTGTATTCATAGGCAGTTCCTTTCTCTGTTGTTTTGCGGTTTGAGGATAGTATACCCTACAAAAAAGGATTTGTACAGAGTGCATTCCCCGCGCCCCGCTCGATCGTTTTATGCCTCCGGCGGCAAGGGATATTTCGCTCTCCAGAGCGACCCACTTTTGCCAACAGCGGCAAAAGTGGGCAAAAACGCCGTTCAAACCTGCGGTTTGAAAATCCGCCCACGCCCTGCACATTGCGCCTCGCTGTTCTGCGTCCCTCGCGCACACGGCAAAGTGTAAACCACCCGAAATGTGGAATTGACCTGCTTCTATCCCCGCTGCCGCTGAAGATGCAAAATGTAGAACTGCGCACCGGCGCATTTCAGAGAAAAAATGGGCAGGAGCCTGTCGATGCTCCTACCCATTTTTTCGTTCAATTTCAATGCCGCCGTGGTTCTTCTCGTATTCTGCAACACAGTCGCGTATCAGAATGTTGATTTGGCTGTTGGCAGAACGCCCCTCATAATCAGCCACGACGTGCAGCTTATCTAACAGTACCGAATCAATACGGATCGAAAGACTTTTTACCGCCACAAAATCACTCCATTATAGACAAATTTTATGTTTATTTTAGATGCATTATATGTTATGATGTGCGAAGTGGATGCAAAATATGTCTAAAACGTATTGAAACAGGAGGCTAATATGGCGGATTACAAGACAATGTATCGCGTACTCTTTGCGGCGACAGAGGATGTGTTGGCTTTGCTGGAGAAGTATATGGCATCTGCGGAGGAGCTTGCAGTCCCGATGCGGATACAGGCAATACTGGAGAACGCGCAGCAAAAATGCGAAGATATTTACACGGAGACATAAAAAAGACGCCATACGGCGTCTTTTTACATGCCAAACAGCGCCAGTTTAACAGAACTGCGCACCGGCGCATTTCAGAGTAAAAGCGGCAGCGCGCAGAGAAATTCGTCAGTTTAACATTTCGGGTGGTTTTCGTCCTGCCGCGTCCGTGTGGGACGCACCGCCGCGCAGCGTGATGTGCGGGGCGCGGGCGGATTTTCAAACCGCAGGTTTGAACGGCGTTTTTGCCCACTTTTGCCGCTGTTGGCAAAAGTGGGTCGCTCTGGAGAGCGAAATATCTCTGTCCCCCCGCGCCAGTGCGCGGAATGCCCCTTACCGCTGTTGAAAGAAATGGGGCCACCGGCGACAAAAAGAAATAACTTTGCCGCCGGAGGCAAAAATGCGCCCCCCTCGTTCACAAATTATTTACAAACTTGGTCAAAGAAAGTCAAAAATTCCTATTGACAAACGCAAGAAACGTGCTATACTACAGTCAAGGTCAAAGAAAGGCAAAGTCAAAAATGACCTGTGGAAAGGTGGCAGGCAAGCATGGGTATTTCCGATATCATCGCCGGGTTTATCCAGCAGGAGCTGGAGGAGGCCGGCGGCGCGCTGGAGCTTCAGCGCAGCGATCTGGCACAGCGATTCAACTGCGTGCCCAGTCAGATCAACTATGTCATGTCCACCCGCTTTTCCCCTGAGCACGGCTACATTGTGGAGTCGCGGCGGGGCGGCGGCGGATACATCCGCATCACGCGGGTGCAGGTGGATCGCCAGACGCTTCTGATGCACGTCATCAACTCCGTCGGCGACACGCTGGACTACGCCAGCGCCCGGGCCATCACCCAGAATCTGGTGGATTCCGAGGCCGTCAGCCGGGAGCTGGGGCAGGCGCTGCTGGCCGCCGTAGGCGAGCGGGCGCTGCGCACTGTTCCCAAGGAGCGGCGCAGCGCGCTGCGGGCCGATATTTTCAAACAGATCCTGATCCATTCGGTCTGATTTTTCAGCAAGGAGGTTACGATTATGAGATGTGATCGTTGTGGAAGGAACGAGGCAACGTTCTACTATAAGAGCAATATCAACGGCAAGGTGACACAGATCCACCTGTGTCCTCAGTGCGCGGAGGAGCTGGGCTACACCGATTCCTTCCGTTCCGCCGGCATGACCGGCGGCCTGTTCGGGGATTTCTTCTCCCGCCCCTTCGGGATGCTGGAGCCGTTCTTGAACGGCTTTGGCGCCCGGATGCTCACCGAGTTCCCCGAGCCGGTGGACGTGCTGGGACAGGCGCGTGAGAGCACGCCTGCCGCGGAGGAGCACGGCGACCTGCTGCCCAAGGACGAGCAGGACGCCCTGACAAAGCAGCGCAGACGCAACGCGCTGCAGACACAGCTGAATCTGGCAGTGGAGGCGGAACGCTTCGAGGAAGCGGCCAAGCTGCGGGATGAGCTGAAGGCGCTGGAAAAGTAAATCCGGCGCGACACCACAGTAAGAGAGGAAGTGCTATTTTATGAGCGAGAATAAATTCACCCCCCGGGCCGAGGAGGTCCTGCGTCTGAGCCAGGAAGCGGCGGAGGAGATGGGCCACGGCTACGTTGGTTCCGAGCATCTGCTGCTGGGCTTGATCCGCGAGGAGGAGGGCATCGCCCACCGTGTCCTCAGCGAATACGGCGTCACCGACGAGATGGTGTGCGACGTGCTGCAGCGCAGCGTGGGCAAGGGCCTGTCCGGCGCCGCACCCAGTCAGGGTCTGACCCCCCGCGCCAAGAGTGTGGTAGAGCTGGCTGTGTCTGAGGCCGCCCGTATGGGCAGCAGCTACATCGGCACGGAGCATCTGCTGATGGGCATTCTCCGCGAGGGCGGCAACATGGCCCTGCGCATTCTGCGCACCATGGGTGTCGACCCTAAGAAGATGTACAGCAGCATCGTCAAGAAGCTGAACGACACCCCCCATACCGTGACCAGCGGTGTGTCTGCCGCCAACCGCGAGTCCGACAAGAAGAACAAGGCCCTTGCCGAGTTTACCCGCGACCTGACGGAGGCCGCCCGCACCGGCAAGCTGGATCCCGTCATCGGCCGGGACAAGGAGATCCAGCGAGTCATCCAGATCCTGTCCCGCCGCACCAAGAACAACCCCGTCCTCATCGGTGAGCCCGGCGTCGGCAAGACCGCCATCGCCGAGGGCCTGGCCGAACGCATCGTCTCCGGCGATGTGCCTGAGGAGCTGCTGGACAAGAAGCTCCTGTCTCTGGACCTCAGCGGCATGGTGGCCGGCACCAAGTACCGCGGCGAGTTTGAGGAGCGTATCAAGAACACACTGGCCGAGGTGAAGAAGGCCGGCAACGTGATCCTGTTCATCGACGAGCTGCACACCATCGTGGGCGCCGGCTCCGCCGAGGGCGCCGTGGACGCCGCCAACATCATCAAGCCGGCGCTGGGCCGCGGCGAGATCCGCGTTATCGGCGCCACCACCCTTAACGAGTACCGCAAGTATATCGAGAAGGACGCCGCGCTGGAGCGCCGCTTCCAGCCCGTCACCGTGGGTGAGCCTACGCCGGAGGCTACGCTGGAGATCCTGAAGGGCCTGCGCGACAAGTACGAGGCCCATCACAAGCTGACCATCACCGACGAGGCGCTGGAAGCTGCCGTGCAGCTGTCCAAGCGGTACATCGGCGACCGGTTCCTGCCGGACAAGGCCATCGACCTGATGGACGAGGCCGCGTCGCAGGTGCGCATGACCGCCGAAGCGTCCTCTCCCGACCTGAAGGCGCTGGAGGAGAAGATCGCGGCGCTGCACCGCGAGAAGTCCGAAGCCGTGACGGCGCAGGACTTCGAGAAGGCCGCGCAGCTGCGTGACATCGAGAAGAACTATCAGGAGCAGGTGGAGATCGAGCGGGACAACTGGCGCAAGCAGATGGCCCAGAACCGGGGCAGCGTCACCGCTGATGACGTGGCCAAGGTGGTGGCCGGCTGGACGGGCATCCCCGTTACCCGCCTGACCGAGGACGAGAGCATGCGCCTGCTGAAGCTGGAGGAGAAGCTCCACCAGCGCGTGGTGGGGCAGGACGAGGCCGTCAACGCGGTGGCCAAGGCCATCCGCCGCAGCCGCGTGGGTCTGAAGGATCCCAAGCGCCCCATCGGTTCGTTCCTGTTCCTGGGCCCCACCGGCGTGGGCAAGACCGAGCTGTGCAAGACGCTGGCCGAAGCCATGTTCGGCGACGAGAACGCCATGGTGCGTATCGACATGTCCGAGTACATGGAGAAGCACACGGTGTCCCGTCTGGTGGGCTCGCCTCCCGGCTATGTGGGTCACGAGGAGGGCGGTCAGCTCACCGAGAAGGTGCGCAGGAAGCCGTACTCCGTGGTGCTGTTCGATGAGATCGAAAAGGCCCACGAGGATGTGTGGAACATCCTGCTGCAGATCCTGGAGGATGGCATCGTCACCGACTCCCAGGGCCGCAAGGTGGACTTCAAGAACACCATCATCGTCATGACGTCCAATGTGGGTGCTAAGAACATCACCGCTGACGCGGCGCGCCTTGGCTTCGACGGCGGGGACAAGGACGAGAAGGAGAGCGAGGAGGCGCACTTCGGCCGCATCCGGGACGCCGTCATGGCCGACCTGAAGCGGACGTTCCGCCCCGAGTTCCTGAACCGTATCGACGAGATCATTGTGTTCCGTCAGCTGACGGAGGACAACATCCGCCAGATCGCCCGGCGCATGCTGGACGTCACCGGCGCGCGCATGGCCCAGCAGGGCATCACGCTGGAGGCGGACGACGACGCCGTGGCCGAGTTGGCCCGGGACGGCTTCGATCCCCAATACGGCGCACGTCCCCTGCGCCGCGCCATCCAGAGCATGGTGGAGGACGCCGTGGCCGAGAAGATGCTGGAGGGCGAGCTGAAGTCCGGCGACACCGCGCATGTGCGGCTGAAGGACGGCAAGGTCGTCATCGAGAAGTAAGCAAAAAGGACGTCCGGTCAACAGACCGGACGTCCTTTTTTGTGCCTTTTTCCGTTACAGCTGGGCCAGCGCCTGCTCCAGATCGGCGATGATGTCCTCGGCGTTCTCCAGACCCAGGGACAGGCGGATAAGCCCGGCGGGGATGCCGGACGCCGCCAGCTCCTCCTCGGTATAGGTGGAGTGGGTCATGGACGCGGCGTGCTCGATCAGCGTCTCCGCGTCGCCCAGGGACACCGCCACGGTGATGAGCTTCACGGCGTTGACCAGCTTCATGCCGGCCGCCTTGCCGCCCTTGACCTCGAAGGACAGCATACCGCCGAAGTCCCGCATCTGGCGGGCGGCGATGTCGTGGCCCTCATGGCTCTCCAGCCCGGGATAGTAGACCTTCTCCACGGCGGGGTGTTTATCCAGGAACTCCGCCGCCAGCCGGGCATTGAGGCAGTGCTTCTGCATCCTGATCTCCAGTGTTTTCAGGCCCCGGAGGATCAGGAACGCGGTGAAGGGATCCATCACTGCGCCGGTCATGTCCTTCAGGCCGAACATCCGCACCTCATTGCAGAACTCGGCGGAGCCCACCACAAAGCCCGCGATGACGTCGCCGTGACCGTTGAGGTACTTGGTGGCGGAGTGGACTACCACGTCCGCGCCCAGCGCCAGCGGGTTCTGCAGGTAGGGGGAGGCGAAGGTGTTGTCGCACACCACCTTGATGTCCTTGCTGTAGCCGTGGGCCACACCGGCCACCGCGGCAATATCGGTGATCTTCAGGTTGGGATTGGCGGGCGTCTCCAGATACACGGCGCAGGTGTTGGGCTTCAGCGCCGCCCGAACGGCGTCCAGATCGGTGGTATCCACGAAGCTGACCTCCACGCCGTAACGGGTCATGCCGTGGTTCAGCAGGGCGAAGGTGCAGCCGTACAGGGTACCGTCGGCCACGATGTGCTTCCCGGCGCCCGCGATGCTCCACAGGCAGGCGGAGATAGCGCCCATGCCGGAGCCGGCGGCCACGCAGGCCTCGCCGCCCTCCAGCGCCGCCACCTTGTTCTCCAGCACGGAGACGGTGGGGTTGCCCAGACGGGTGTAGATGTAGCCGCCTTCCTCACCGGCGAAGCGGCGTCCGCCCTGCTCGCAGCTGTCGAACACAAAGGTGGAGGTCTGGAAAATGGGGGTGGTCAGCGCGCCGTACTGGGTATCCTTGACGTTGCCGGCGTGGATGGCTTTGGTGCCGAAACCGCAGTTCTGGTCATACATAGACATATCCTCCTCATCATAACAGGCCGCCGCAGCGGCGATTTCCGGTAGCTTTACCCTTTAAAGTTACCATGAAACCGGCGGGATATGGTACTTTGAAAATTCCATGGCCTGATATCTGTTTTCCAGATAACAAAATGCATATCCGCCGCGTACTTTTTCTGCTGAAACCGATATCCTTCCCGCTAAAACTGAAAAAAATGCGAAAAGTCAGGCAGAAGCTACAGGTATACGCGGTGCATTCCGCGCATACAATGGCAAAATCGCATTATAATTATTCCTCATAGCAAAAGAAAAACCCCGCGCCGCCGAGGGGAACGGTTGCCATTTGCGGAGGAATGTGGTATAAGTGTAAACAGAAAGCACCTCCGGCGCAGGCCGGACGGCATCCACCATCATGAACAGGAGGGTCATACCATGAAAAAGATCATCGCCACTACCAACGCCCCCGCCGCCATCGGGCCCTATTCCCAGGCCATCGACTGCGGCAGCTTCCTCGTCACCTCCGGTCAGGTGCCCTTTGACCCCGCCACCGGCGAGTTCGTGCCCGGCGGCATCACCGAGCAGACCCGTCAGGTGCTGACCAACATCAAGGCCATTCTGGAGGCCGCCGGCCTCACCATGGACAATGTGGTCAAGACCACCGTGTTCCTGCAGAGCATGGGCGACTTCGCCGCCATGAACGCGGTGTATGCCGAGTTCTTCACCGAGGGCCAGTACCCCGCCCGCTCCGCCGTGGAGGTGGGTGCGCTGCCCCGCGGCGCGCTGGTGGAGATCGAGACGATCTGCGTCAAGTAAGCCCCAACCGCACAAAAACGCCCCCGATGCACAGGCATCGGGGGCGTTTTTCTGTGTTCCCGCGTTCGTTTCAGGACAGCGTCTCCATCTCCCTGTTGACCTGCTCCTCGCAGCTGCGCATGGCCAGGATGGTCTTCTCCATCAGTTCCTCGATGGGCCAGCCCAGCCGTTCCGCGCCGGTGTTGATGACATCCCGGGAGCACCCGGCGGCGAACTTCTTGTCCTTGTACTTCTTCTTCAGACTGCTGACCTCCATATCCATGACGCTCTTGCTGGGGCGCATGCGGGCGGCCGCGCCGATCAGACCGGTCAACTCGTCGGCGGCGAACAGCACCTTCTCCATCTGGTGCGTGGGCTCCACATCGCACACCAGCCCGTAGCCGTGGGAACAGACGGCGTGGATGAACTCGTCGGAGCACCCGGCCTTCCGCAGCAGCTCCGGCGCCTTGAGACAGTGCTGCTCCGGCCACCTCTCAAAGTCGATGTCGTGGAGCAGACCCACCGTGGCCCAGAAATCCGCGTCCTCGCCGTAGCCAAGCTCGTTGGCGTACCAGCGCATGACGCCCTCCACCGTCAGACCGTGCAGGATATGGAACGGCTCCTTGTTATACTCTCTCAGGGCGGCCAGCGCCGCTTCGCGGGAGATGCATTCTTTCATCTTCACAGACCTCCTTTGTGCAGCTTAATTGCCCCCTATTTTAGCAGGTTATTCCCGGATGTCAAGCTGTTTTCCAGCAGCCGCAGCAGCATGGCCGCGTGGCCGTACTCCGCCCGGCTCAGCCGCTGGAAAAGCTCCCGCAGACACACGTCCTCCGTGTCCTCCGCCGCCTGCGCGTAGGCCGCGCCGCCGCAGGCCTCCTCGTGGTACAGCTCCCGCAGCAGCTGGCACCACGGCATGGACGGCTCCTGTCCGGCCGCCGCCGGCGGCTGGTAGAACCGCCCGGTCATCAGATAGTGGGCGGTCAGCAGCGTCCGGGCGTGGGACAGCTCCTCGTCCGCTATCCGCAGCAGCGTCCGCCGCGCCGCCGGCGGCGCGCTCCGGGCGTGGCACCGGTAGGCCCGCGCCATGGATACCTCCTCGTCGATGAACCGCTGCACCCGGACAAGGCCGTCCTCCGTGGGCGCGGCCATGCAGCACGCCTCGCGCTCCTCCGGGGCGGGCAGCGGCGCAAAGGGCGTCAGCTCCGGTGCCACCCGCCGCCACACGGCCTCTGACAGCGCCCGGTCATAGGGTAAATTCAGTTCCTGCTCCATGTTTGAACGCCTCCTTCTCACGGCATACTATGCGTAAAGACCCGCCGGTGCGCCTGTCTGCCCCGTTCGCGGCGAAATGTGCAGGAAAAGATTGCTTTTTTTTCGGAAATCTGTTACACTGGCACAGTTGTAAAGCGCATCTGCTTTTCCAATGGGCTGTTGCAGATGTCACATCCTTCCGGCGGCCCATCTGGTATACTTCAGATATCACCTCAGAGAGAGGAGAGCTATCCATGCTGGAACTGCAAAACATCTGTTACCGCGTGTCCACTCCCGACGGGGAGCAGGACATTCTCAAGAACGTGTCCATCACCATTCCCGACCATAAGCTGATGGTGTTCACCGGCCCCAACGGCGGCGGCAAGACCACGCTGGCCAAGGTCATCATGGGCCTGGTGCAGCCCACGTCCGGCCGCGTCCTCTATAACGGCGAGGACGTAACGGCGCTGTCCATCACCGAGCGTGCCCGCCGGGGCATCAGCTACGGCTTTCAGCAGCCGCCGCGCTTCAAGGGCATCACCGTCCACGACCTGCTGCTTCTGGCGGCGGGGCAGGAGAAGCTCAGCAAGGACAAGTGCTGCGCGTACCTGACCAAGGTGGGCCTGTGCGCCAACGACTATCTGGATCGCGAGGTGGATGTGTCCCTGTCCGGCGGCGAGGTCAAGCGCATCGAGATCGCTACCATTCTGGCCCGGCAGAGCGACCTGATGATCTTCGACGAGCCGGAGGCCGGCATCGACCTGTGGAGCTTTGCCCGCCTTACCGAGACGTTCGAGCAGATCCATCAGGAGGGCAGGGCCACCATGATCATCATCTCCCATCAGGAGCGCATCATCCGGCTGGCCGACGAGATCGTGGTCATCGCCAACGGGCAGATCGCCCACCGGGGCACCACCGAGGAGGTTTTCCCCCTCATTCTGGCGGATACGCTGGGCAGCTGTCCCGTGCTGGAGAGAAAGGAGGGCGCACAATGATCACTGATATTGACGCCAGACTGCTGGAAAAGATCGCCGACCTGACGGGTCAGCCCGTGGGCGCCTTCAACATCCGCAAGGACAGCGGCTGTGAGGCCCGCCAGTCCACGGAGCATATCGACATCACGCCCCGGGCCGACGGCAAACAGGGCATCGACATCCGCATCAAGCCCGGCACCAAGGGGGAGAAGTGCTACATCCCCGTCATCATCAGCAAGACCGGCCTCAGCGAGATGGTCTATAATGACTTCTATGTGGGCGACGACTGCGATGTGGAGATCGTGGCCGGCTGCGGCATCCACAACTCCGGCTGCGACGAGAGCCGTCACGACGGCGTGCATACGTTCCACATCGGCAAAAACGCCCGCGTGCATTACAGCGAGAAGCACTACGGCGAGAACGACCCCGGCCAGACCGGCGGCAACATCATGAACCCCAAGACCGTGGTGTATCTGGGCGAGAACGCCACCATGCAGATGGATACCGTCCAGATCCGGGGTATCGACTCCACCAAACGCGAGACGGACTTCTTCTGCGAGGCCGGCAGCGAGGTTGTGGTGACGGAGCGTCTCCTGACCCACGGCAGCCAGCAGGCGGAGAGCGACATGAACATCCAGCTCAACGGCCACGACGCCAAGGGCCGGGTCATCTCCCGCTCTGTGGCGCAGGATCAGTCCCATCAGGTGTTCCGCCCCGTCATGGTGGGCAACGCCCAGTGCTTCGGCCACGTCCAGTGCGACAGCATCATCATGGGGCAGGCCAGGATCGAGTCCGTGCCCGCCATCACCGCCAACTGTCCCGACGCCCAGCTGATTCACGAGGCGGCCATCGGCAAGATCGCCGGCGACCAGCTGCTGAAGCTGGAGACGCTGGGCCTGACGGAGGAGGAGGCGGAGGACACCATCCTCAAGGGCTTCCTGGCCTGACGCGCCCCCACACGACCCACACATAAAAAGACCGCCTCCCGGCGGTCTTTTTCATGTCGGAAATTTCCACGCTCCAGAACCTTCCGGCCCCTCCGGGGATTGACGCCCGCCGCCGGAAACAGTATAATAAAACCGTATGCGCTCATATCACAGGGGAGAGGGGGTGCCATCCTTGCGCGATACGTTTTCCGACTGCCACCCGGCGGTGAATTTTCTCTATTTTGCGCTGGTGCTGGCCTTCTCCATGACCCTGATGCACCCGGCCTGCCTGCTGATCTCCCTCACCGGCGCCTGCTGCTATGTGGCGCGGCTGTGCGGCCTGCGGGAGCTGGGCCGCAGCGCCCGCTGGCTGGTGCCCATGGCGCTGCTGGCGGCGCTGGTGAACCCCGCCTTCGTCCATCAGGGCGTCACCATCCTGACCTACCTGCCCACCGGCAACCCCCTGACGCTGGAGAGCATCCTCTACGGCTTCGCCGCCGCGCTGCTGCTGGCGTCGGTGGTGCTGTGGTTCCGCTGCTTCAGCACCGTCATGACCTCCGATAAATTCATCTACCTCTTCGGCCGCGTCATCCCCGCCCTGTCGCTGGTGCTGAGCATGACGCTGCGCTTCGTGCCCCGCTTCCGCCGCCAGTTCCGCGCCGTCTCGCAGGCCCAGCGCTATATGGGCCGCGACACGTCCTCCGGCGGCCTGCTCCAGCGGGGCAAAAACGCCATGAAGGTCTTTTCCGTGCTGGTCACATGGAGCCTTGAAAGCGCCATCGACACGGCGGACAGCATGCGCAGCAGGGGGTACGGCCAGCCGGGCCGCACCGCCTTCTCCATCTACCGTCTGGACGACCGCGACCGCAGCCTCCTGCTGTGGCTGGGCTTCTGCGGCTTGTACCTGCTGACCGGCGTAGTGTCCCGGGGCCTGTACTTCCAGTATTACCCCCTGCTGCTGGGCGCCCCGGCCCAACCACTGACCATCAGCTTTTTCGCGGTGTATCTGCTGCTGTGCCTGACGCCCTCCGCCATGTCGTGGGTGTCCCGGCGCCGCTTCCGCCGCTGCATGAAAGGAGGTGCCTGATATGGACGAGCTGTTCCGTCTTTCCGGCTTCAGCTTCACCTACCCCCAGCAGCGCCGCCCCGCCCTCACCGGCATCGACCTCACCGTTTGCCCCGGCGAATTCTGGGTGCTGTGCGGCCCCTCCGGCTGCGGCAAATCCACGCTGCTGCGTCAGCTCAAGACCGTTCTCGCACCCCACGGCGTCACCGAGGGGGAGGTTTGGTTTCAGGGCGTGCCCCTGCGGGATGTCCCCCTGCGCCAGCAGGCGGCGGACATCGGCTTCGTCCTCCAGTCGCCGGAGCATCAGGTGGTGACGGACAAGGTCTGGCACGAGCTGGCCTTCGGACTGGAGAGCATGGGCTGCGATACCCCCGCCATCCGCCGCCGCGTGGCGGAGATGGCGTCGTTTTTCGGCATCCAGGGCTGGTTCCACAAGTCCGTGGATCAGCTGTCCGGCGGCCAGAAGCAGCTGTTGAGCCTTGCCTCCGTCATGGTGATGCAGCCCAAGGTGCTGATACTGGACGAGCCCACCAGCCAGCTGGATCCCATCGCCGCCGCCGACTTTTTGCAGACGCTGGGCCGCATCAACCGCGAGCTGGGCACCACCGTTCTCCTGACGGAGCACCGGCTGGAGGATGCGCTGCCCCTTGCCACCCACGCCGCCGTGCTGGACGGCGGACGCCTGCTGTGTACCGGCGCCCCCGCTGAGGTAGGCCGCCAGCTTCGCGGCCGGGGCCACGGCATGTTTCTGGCCATGCCCGCCGCCATGCGGATCTGGGCCTCCGTCCGCAGCGATGAGCCCGCCCCCGTCACCGTCCGGGAGGGACGGGATTTCCTGCGCCGCTGGCAGGCGGCGCACTCCCTGTGCCCGCTGCCCCCGGCGCAGGAGCATCCCCGCGGCGGCCCGGTGCTGACGGCGGAGGGGCTGTGGTTCCGCTACGCGCCGGAGGAGCCGGACGTGGTGCGGGGTCTTGACCTCACCGTGTATCAGGGGGAGCTGCTGGCCCTGCTGGGCGGCAACGGCGCCGGCAAGACCACGTCGCTCCACCTGCTCAGCGGCGCCCTGACGCCCTACCGCGGTACAGTGCGGCACACCGGCCGCATCGGTGTGCTGCCGCAGGATCCCCAGGCGCTTTTCGTGAAAAAAACCGTCCGCCAGGACTTGTACGAGGCGTTCGACGGCCAGACGCTGCCCTCTGACCTTCGGGAAAAGCGGGTGGCGCAGGCCGTGTCCCTCTGCCGCCTGACGGAGCTGCTGGATCGCCACCCCTACGACCTGTCCGGCGGGGAGCAGCAGCGCGCCGCGCTGTGTAAAGTTCTGCTCCTTGACCCGGAGATACTGCTGCTGGACGAGCCCACCAAGGGGCTGGACGCCGAATTCAAGCAGGAGCTCGCCGCCATCCTTCGCTCTCTGACGGCGGGCGGCGTCACTGTGGTCATGGTCAGCCACGATGTGGAGTTCTGCGCCCGCTACGCCCACCGCTGCGCCCTGTTTTTCGACGGCAGCGTGGTGACGGAGGGCGCGCCCCGCCCGTTCTTCTCCGGCAACAGCTTCTACACCACCTCCGCCGGCCGCATGGCCCGGGAGCTGTGCGCCGAAGCCGTCACGGCGGAGGATGTCATGTCCCTCATCGGCGGCGACGTGCCGCCGGAGCCGGTGCCGCCGATGGCCTACGCGCCGCTGCCTCTGGTGGCGGAGGAGTCCGCCGCATGGCAGCCGCCCCGGCTGCCGTGGTGGCGGAAGCTCACCGCCGCCGTGTCCGGCCTTCTGGCGCTGGTGATCTTCTGGCACGCCGCGAAAAACACCGACCTGACGGCGCTGGTGGGCGGCGGCAGCGTGTCCGCCGCCGGCTGGTCGGCGCTGTGGGAGTACGCCCTGTTCATCGCCGCCCTGTTCGTCACCGCCGCCGCCATCGGGCGGCGCTCGCCCCCGCCCGTACAGGTGCAGACCCCGGTGCAGAAGCGGCGGCTGTCCAAACGCACCAAGGCCGCTGCCGCCCTGATTTTGGTGGGCATCCCGGCCATTCTGTTTGTGGGCAGCTATTACTTCGACGTGAAAAACTATTACCTTATGGCCCTGCTGGTGCTGCTGGCCTGCATGCTGCCGTTCTTCATGGTGTTCGAGGGGCGGAAGCCCCAGGCCAGGGAGCTGACCGTCATCGCCGTGCTGTGTGCGCTGGGCGTGGCGGGCCGCGCCGCCTTCTTCATGCTGCCCCAGTTCAAGCCGGTGCTGGCGCTGACCATCATCGCCGGCGTGGCCTTCGGCGGCGAGACGGGCTTTCTGGTGGGTGCTATGACCATGCTGGCCAGCAACTTCCTGTTCTCGCAGGGGCCGTGGACGCCCTTCCAGATGTTCGCCGCCGGTATCATCGGCTTTCTGGCCGGCGTCCTGTTCCGCAAGGGGTGGCTTCGCCGCAGCCGGGGAGCGCTGTGCCTGTTCGGTGCCATTGCGTCCATCGTCGTTTACGGCGGCCTGATGAACCCCGTTTCCGCCCTGCTGTACAGTCAGGACTTGAGCTGGCAGGTGCTGGTGAGCTACTACCTCACCGGCTTCCCGGTGGACTGCGTCCACGCCGCCGCCACGGTGTTCTTCCTGTGGGTGCTGGCGGAGCCCATGCTGGAAAAGCTGGATCGCATCAAAACGAAATACGGCCTTGTAGAGTAAAAGATATCCCCCGGCGAAGCCGGGGGATATCTTTTGCCGCGAACCGCCCAAGGCCGTCAGCCCCGCAGATCGCTTATGCCAGCGTGAATCGGTAAGTGACCGAGTTCTGCCACGACTCCTCGTTTGTCAAGTCCTCTCCGATCACCGTGCCGCCCATTCTTTCGTAGAACATTCGGGCATTATGATTCTCCGGAACACAGTGGCAGATGAAAGACTGCGCACCGTGTTCCCGACAGTACGCCCTGACAAGGTCAAATGCTCCACGACCGATTCCGTTCCGCTGGTATTCGGAAACGATGTAAAGCGACTGCAAAGTGACCCCGTCGGCCTGATGTATCGTCAGATAGCCGATATCCTGCTGTCCTTTCCGGATCAGATACACGGAATACGCCGAATCATTGACCCGCGCCAACTCCTTTTCGCTGTGCCAGTCCCACGCAAAGTCGTCGATCATGCAGTCGGGATAGATCCCCCTGTATGTGGTGCTCCAGATCCTGTGCCGCAGGCCGATAATGGAGGGCACATCCTCGCTGCATGCCCTGACAAACATTTCATCACTTCTCATGATGCTGCGTCTCCCTGTATACATTCTGTTTTCAGCACTTACTGTGGTTTTGCCTATCAGCAGCGCCCGCCGCGGCGTAAGTCATTTCCTCAGAATCTGAACACATTCAATCCCGTTTCCGGGTCATAGGCCCTGTCCACCTCGCCGTCCATCACCTGTATCACCATCTCGCAGGTGGCACTCACCACGGCCCGGTTCAGATGCCCGCCGAACACCTCGCCCCGGTGGTTTCCCGCGCTCATGTGGATGTGCGTATAGAACTCGCCGTCCATCGTATTGATGGTCCCCGTCAGGGAAACGATCTCAAAATTTCCCTGAAACTTGTTGGCGTAGTATTTCTTCTCGTCCACCTTATACACGCCCACGGTAAAGTCGTTGGTTGCCCCCAGCGCCGTGACGCTGGCCAGCCTGATGTGCTCCTGCTGCGCGATCTCCTGTATCTGCGCAAGTATCTCCTCGCCCTTATCCATTCTGGCGACGATGCTGTTCCCGAATCTTCTGTACTCCATGCGACTGCACCTCCTGTCAAGCCTCCGCGCGGTAAACGGCCCCGCGCCTTTGATGTCCTCATCCTACCACAACCCGCCGCCAAATACCACCCCCGCGCACAAAAAGAGGCTCTCCGGCTGCGCCGGAGAGCCTCTTTTTGTCGTTTTCTCAGAACTTGTCCTTGTTGAAGATACGCAGGATCTCGTCGAAGGACTTATCCATCTCGTCCTGCGCCTGCTCACCCTTTACCTCGTCCAGCGGCTGCAGCACGGGCTTCTTCCCCTCCTGCGCGGGCGCGCCGGTGGAGAGGATATGGGCCTCCTGCTGCTCCTCGTCGAAGCCGGTGGCGATGACGGTGACGCGGATCTCGTCGTCCAGCGTCTCGTCGAAGGTAGCGCCGAAGATGGTGAGCGCGTCGGGATGCACGGCCTGCTGCACCAGCGTGGCGGCCTGCTCCACCTCCTCCAGTCCGATGTCCATGGAGCCGGTAACGTTGATGAGCACGCCCTTGGCGCCGTTGATGGAGGTCTCCAGCAGGGGAGAGGAAATAGCCATCCGGGCGGCCTCCTCGGCCTTGCCCTTGCCGGCGGCGCGGCCCACGCCCATGTGGGCCAGCCCCGCGTCCTTCATGATGGCCGTCACATCGGCGAAGTCCAGATTGATAAAGCCGGTGTCGCGGATCAGGTCGGAGATGGACTGCACGGCCTGCCGCAGCACGTCGTCGGCGATCTCAAAGGCATTGGCGAAGGTGATCTTCTGGTCGGTGGCGTACTTCAGCCGCTCGTTGGGGATGATGACCAGCGAGTCCACCTTGCTGCGCAGTTCCTCGATGCCCTGCTCGGCCTGGGCCATGCGCCGCCGCCCCTCGAAGCCGAAGGGCTTTGTCACCACGCCCACGGTGAGGATGCCCGCCTCCCGGGCGATCTCCGCCACCACGGGCGCCGCGCCGGTGCCGGTGCCGCCGCCCATACCGGCGGTGATGAACACCATGTCGGTGCTCTCCAGCGCCTTGGCCATCTGGTTGCGGCTTTCCTCGGCGGCCTTGCGGCCCACGTCGGGGTTGGAGCCTGCGCCCTTGCCGCCGGTGAGCTTCTCGCCGATCTGGATCTTATAGCTTGCGCTGGACGCATTCAGCGCCTGCTTGTCCGTATTGACTGCCACAAAGTCTACGCCCTGCGCGCCGGAGCGCACCATGCGGTTGACCACGTTATTGCCGCCGCCGCCAACGCCGACCACCTTGATGCTGACGACGTTTTCCGGCCCCGTCTCCAATCCAAAAGCCATGTTGGTTCCTCCTGCCACAATTTGTATGGAAAAGCCAGCTTCCCTATGCGAGAATGCTATATCTTGTACTACACCCCACATTGTATTACGGAATCAAAGACCCGTCAAGTGCTGCGGGGGAATTTGTCCATCTTTTTCCCGCTACGAGGGGATAAAGCTGGCTTTCCCCTCCTGCGTCATGTCGATGGTGCCCTTTTCGTTGTCCTCCAGCTTGTCCACCACCGCCGCCAGATAGTCCAGCTTGTAGTCGAAGTCCGCGTCCCACAGGAACTGCACGTCGAACCGATCCATGTACCGTATAGTGATGCGGGCCGCGTCGGACAGATCGATGACCTGAACATGGTGCAGCATCCCCTTGTCGTCCAGCAGCGTCAGTATCGTCAGCAGCCGCTCCAGCACCGACTGCTGGGTAGCGGCGGCCCGCGCCTCGGCGCCTACCTGCGGGTCAAGCAGCGTCAGCCCCTCGATCTGGATGTACTGGATCCACTTGGCGGCACTGACGGTGTCCACGATGGTTCCCTTGTCGCACAGCAGATACACCGTGCCGTCCTGCTTGATGGCCACGGGATCCTGACACTCCGTCACCTGCACCACCAGCTTGTTGGGCAGCACCCGCCGGAACTGCACCGTCTCCACATAGGGCAGCTGCCGGCGGATGCGCGCCGCCGCATCGTACTTGTTCAGGAAGAACAGGTTGTCCCCGACCCTGACCTCTGCCGCCGCCGTGATCTGCTGGTTGGTGTAGCGGCTGCTGCCGCTGATCTCAATGTCCTCGATCTTGAAGAACATGGCCAGCGCCAGACCGATGGCGCCGCAGATCAGCACAAAGGCCAGCAGCTTATAGAGGAAGGCAAAGCTTCCTCTCCGCCGTTTGCGGTTGTACCGTCTGCGTCGCGCCATGACCAGTTGCTCCTTACTCGTTTTTCTGGCGGATACGGGCGCCCAGACCGGCCAGATCGCCGGCGAGATCCGCGTACCCCCGCTGGATGTGATGTGTCCTGTGTATGGCGGACAGTCCCTCCGCCTGCAGGGCGGCGATGACAAGCGCCGCCCCGCCCCGCAGGTCGGCGGCGAACACGTCCGCCCCGTAGAGCCGCTCCACGCCGCACACCACGGCCACCCGGCCCTCTACCCGGATGTCCGCGCCCATGCGCTGCAGCTCCGCCACATGGCGGTAGCGGCTCTCGAAAATGTTCTCCACAAATACCGTGGTGCCCCGGCTCCGCAGCAGCGCCGCCATCAGGATAGCCTGACAGTCGGTAGGGAACCCCGGATAGGGCGCGGTGCGCACCGGCGTCACCGCCTGCAGCCGCCCCTCGCTGCGCAGCCGTATGTCCTCCTCGCCGCAGTCCAGCCGGCATCCCGTCTGCTGTAAGGCGGTGGTCACAGTGGACAGGTGCCGGCAGTCCGCCTGCCGCAGCAGCACATCGCCGCCGCAGGCCGCCGCCGCGCACAGATAGGTGGCCGCCGCGATGCGGTCGCCGATGACCCGGTGGCTGCACCCGTGCAGGGGCCTGCGCCCCTCCACCGTGATCACCGAGCCGCCCGCGCCCCGTACCTCCGCGCCGCAGGCACACAGGAAGTCCTGCAAGTCCACGATCTCCGGCTCCCGCGCCGCGTTGGTGATGACCGTGACGCCCTCCGCGCCGCAGGCCGCCAGCATGGCGTTCTCCGTGGCCCCCACACTGGGGATGGCCAGCACGATCTGCCCGCCGGTGAGGTGCCTGCCCTGACAGTACAGCTTGCCGCCGCTCTCCTCGATGGAGGCGCCCAGCGTCCGCAGCGCCGCCAGATGCAGGTCGATGGGCCTTGGCCCCAGCTCACAGCCGCCGGGATAGCTCAGCTCCGCCCAGCCGCACCGGGCCAGGATGGCCCCCAGAAAGATGACCGACGACCGCATCCGCCGCATCAGCGTCTGTGGGATGTCGCACCGGGTCAGCACGCTGCTGTCCACCAGCAGGTCGCCGTCCTCCCGGTCCACCCGACACCCTAAGTACCGCAGGATGTCCGCTGCCGCGTCCACGTCGCTGAGCCGTGGGCACCGCTGGATCCTGCATGCCCCGCCGCACAGCAGCGTGGCCGCCAGAATGGGGAGCACACTGTTCTTTGCCCCCTGTACCGCCACCTCGCCGCTGAGCCGGTGGCCGCCCTCGATGGTGATAGGCCCCATAAAACCCCTCCCGCCCTTCATTGTCGCTGTACGCCATTGTATGAAGGGACGGGCGTCGGGTGTGAATGGCCCTACCGCACCAGTGCCATGACTGTTTCGTAAATGCGCTCTGCGGCGTCGGGGATGCCCAGCTGGGCCATGCCCTGCTTCATCCGCGCCTGCCTGCCGGGGTCGCGCAGGATGTCCGCCGCCGCCCGGTACAGCGCCTTGCCGCCGGCCTCGCTCTCCAGCAGGACTTCCGCCCCGCCGTGGGCCTCCAGCAGCCGTGCGTTTTTCTCCTGATGGTTGTTGGTGACGTAGGGGGACGGCACCATGATGGCCGGCATCCCCAGCGCCGTCAGCTCACTGATGGTGGACGCGCCCGCCCGGCAGATCACCAGATCGGCCGCCCGCATCACTGTGGCCATGTTGTAGATGTACTGCCGTACATCCAGCGCCGGGCAGCCCGCCAGCCCCCGCTGCTGTAAAGCTCTTTCCATTGCCTCCCATCCGCCCTTGCCTACGGCGTGGACGTGGTGGAAGGGGAAGCCGTTCTGCCGCTCCTCCTCGAAGAAGTCCAGCATGGCCTCATTCATGTGGCTGGCGCCCAGACTGCCCCAGAAGGATACCACGATGGGCTTCCCGTCGTCAAAGGCCAGCTCCCGCCGGGCCTCCTCCGGCGTTTTCTCGAAGAAGTCCCCCCGCACCGGTGTACCCGTCACCATGATGCGCTCCGGATGCCGGTAGTGCTGGCGGCAGTCCTCAAAGCCCACCATGATGACATCTGCGTACTCCTCCAGCATCCGGGTGGTCAGCCCCGGCACGGAGTTGCTCTCGTGTACCGCCGTGGGGATGTGGGCCTGCGCTGCGGCCTTCACCATGGGATAGCTGGCGTAGCCGCCGGTGCCCACCACCAGATCGGGTCTGAACTTCCGCAGGATGGCCTTGGCCGCCGGGCCGGAGCGGGCCAGCACCCCCACGGCGTGGAGGTTGTGGCGCACGGCCTCCGGGCTCATGGAGCGGCGGAAGCTGTCCACCTCCACGGCGGCGTAGTCGTAGCCCGCCTTGGCCGCCAGATCCCGCTCCATGCCGTCGGGTGTGCCCACGAACAGCACGGCGGTTTGGGGGTCACGCTGCCGCATCAGCCCTGCCAGCGCCAGCGCCGGATTCACATGTCCCGCGGTGCCCCCGCAGGTGAAGATCACTCTCATCGCAAACTCCGTTTCCTGTATGTTTTCAAAGGCTCATCACATGGCCTTGTCGTTTTCTCTGTGTTTCCAAGGCTCGTTGCCCTGTAAAATGATATACGATCTGTAATTTTTCTATCAAAAGATACGGTTTGTTGTCGGATTTTACCGCCGCGAGGCGTTCCGCGCCCCGGTGCGGGTCACTTTTGGCCGCAGTCCCAAAAGCGACCAAAAGGACTGCTTAAAACCTGCGGTTTCAAGACTTCCGCCGCGCCCCGCACATCGTCCTCACCGTCCTGCACACCACGCGGACGCGGCAAGGCACCCGAAATGTGGTATTGACCTGCGTCTATCCCCGCTGCCGCTGGACTTGCAAAATGTAGGCGTATGCCGTCCTACCGTTTTGGCGATTATCAAATCGCGCACTTGCCGCTATCGGCGGCAAGTGTCGGTGCGGCTCGGAGAGCCGCAGAACACGAAAGAAGCAGACCACGGCGCATTTCAGACCAAAAGCGGCAGCGCACAGAGGAATACGTTGATTCACATTTCGGACGGATCGGAATGCACCGGCCAGCGGCGAAAGGAAATCCAAAAACCATTGGTTTTTGGCGGCATTCTTTCCCCCATTTCTTTCGCTGCTGAAAGAAATGGGGCCGTCGGAGACGGAACGTTTCCGTGAGGCGTTACCCCGCCTTTGGCGCGGGTATCTGCCGCGACACACTGAGTACGATGCCCATCTCCGCCAGCTGCAGGCACAGCGCCGTGCCGCCGTAGCTGAAGAAGGGCAGGGAGATGCCGGTGGTGGGCACAAAGCCCGACACCACCGCGATGTTCAGAAACGTCTGCAAGGCCAAATGGGTCATGATGCCCACCGTCAGCAGCGCGCCGAACCGGTCGCGGGCGTGGAGGGCGATCCAGAAGCCCCGCAGGATCAGCAGGGCGAAGATCAGCATGATGACGCAGGCGCCGATAAGCCCCAGCTCCTCGCACACCACGGAGAAAATGAAGTCGTTGTACTGCTCCGGCAGGTACAGGAACTTCTGGCGGCTGCGGCCGAAGCCCACGCCCAGCAGGCCGCCGGAGCCGATGGTGATGAGGCTCTGTGCCAGCTGATAGCCGTCGCCGGAGTAGTCCAGCCACGGGTCGTGCCACATGGCGATGCGGGCCGCGCCGTACTTGATGATACCCTTTTCCGCCAGCCGGATAAACAGAAAGCCGAGCGCGGCCACGCCGCCCACGCCGGCGCCCACCAGCCAGCCCTGGATACCGCCTACGATCATCAGTACCGCGCCGGTACACAGGATTAGCACCGTGCCGGACAGGTGGGGCTCCAGCATCATCAGCACGGAGATGACACCCAGCAGCGCCACATAGGGCAGGATGCCCTGCCGCCACGTCAGCATTTTCTCCTTCTTTTTGGAGATGGTGTCGGCAAAGTAGACGATGACCGCCAGCTTGGCGATCTCCGACGGCTGGAACTGGAACACGCCCTTGATGCCCAGCCAGCGGGTGGCGTTGTTGGCGGTGATGGCCAGCGGGTTGTGGGGGATGATGACCAGGATCAGCAGGAAAAGCGCCAGTCCCACCAGCATGCGGGAGGCGCCGCGCCAGCGCTGGTAGTTGATCTTGGCGATCACGAACATGGCCGCCATGCCCACTGCGGCGAACAGCGCCTGCCGCTTGAAGTAGTAGGTGCCGTCCCCGGTGTCGTAGTAGGCGCGGGGAAAGCTGGCGGAGAACAGCATGATCAGGCCCACCACCGTCAGCAGCACCGTTAAAATGAGAAAGGGCAGATCCATGGAGCCTCTGGCGGCCTGCTTGTGCTTCTGCTCCATCTGGCGCATCCGCTCTCTGGCGGCCTTCTGCGCCCGATATTCCTCCCGGGTCACGGCTGTCCCTCCTCTCCCAAAAACTGGAAAAACCTGCAAAAAAACCTGCAATAGATAGCTTCATGATGAAGGACGACCTGAAGGTAAAAAAGCCCGGTTTTATTTCATCATGCAATTGTTTTCAGAAGCTGAACCGCTGGTACACGGCGAAGTAGGCCAGCAGACAGAAAAGCGCGCTGACGGTGGAGAACACCGCCACGATCTTCGTCTCCTTCCAGCCGCACATCTCAAAGTGGTGGTGCAGGGGGGCCATCTTGAAGATGCGCTTGCCGTGGGTCAGCTTGAAGTACGTTACCTGAATGATGTCGGACAGCGTCTCGCAGATGTAGACGATGCCCACCAGCAGCAGCACCAGCGGCATGTCGTAGGCGAAGGCCAGCGCCGCCACCGCGCCGCCCAGAAACAGGGAGCCGGTGTCGCCCATGAACACCCTGGCGGGGTAGTGGTTATACAGCAGGAAGCCGCACAGGCCGCCGGCCATGGCGGCGGCAAACGTGCCAAGCTGGGCAAAGCCCGGCCACACCACGGCCAAGACCGCGAAGAACACCGCCACCGGCAGCGTCACGCTGGAGCTGAGGCCGTCCAGTCCGTCGGTGATGTTGACGGCGTTGACGGTGCCCACGATGACGAAAGCGGCAAAGATGAGGTACACCGGCCACGGCAGCACCAGATGGGTGTTCCAGAACGGGATATACAGGTTGGGGCTGAGCATCCCCTCGTACCGCATGAGACACAGGAACGCCACCGCCGCCGCCAGCTGCAGCACAAACTTCTGCAGCGCCGTCAGGCCGGTGTTGTGGTGGTGCTTCACCTTCTGATAGTCGTCGATGCAGCCGATGAGGCCGAACACCAGCGCGAAAAGATAGACGTACAGGTGGGCGAATTCGCCCGCCATCATCCGCCGCCAGCCCAGCGCCACGATGGTCAGGCCGATGCCGACGATGAACATCAGGCCGCCCATGGTGGGGGTGCCCTGCTTGGTCATGTGCCATGTGGGCCCGATCTCCTTGATGGACTGGCCGGCCTTCAGCCGCACCAGCGCCGGGATCAGCAGCTTGCCGGCGGCGGCGGTGAGGATAAAGCTGACCACTGCCGGCAGCACGATCTCCATGATTCCCATAATGCTTCGCTCCTTCCCGCCGGGCAAGGGCCCCGGCGGCTCTTTTTATCCGTTAATGCTTCAGGTAGTCCGCCACGATGACCCGCTCGTCCATGGGATAGTGGACGTGGTCGATCTCCTGATAGTCCTCGTGGCCCTTGCCGGCCAGAATAATGACATCGCCGCCTTGGGCGTGGTCCATGGCGTAGTGAATGGCCTCCACCCGGTCGGGGATGGCCACATAGGGGGTGTCGGTGTCCCGCATGCCCGCCAGAATGTCGTCGATGATAGACTGGGGATCCTCGGTGCGGGGGTTGTCGCTGGTGACGATGACGAAGTCCGCCAGCCGTGCGGCGATGCCGCCCATGACGGGGCGCTTCGTCTTATCCCGGTCACCGCCGCAGCCGAACAGCACCACAGTGCGGCCCTTGGCAAAGCCGTTCACCGATTCCAGCACGTTCTCCAGAGCGTCGGGCTTGTGGGAGTAGTCATTGAGGATGGTGTAGTCCTTTCCGGGAGTGGGGATGATCTCCATGCGGCCCTTGACGCCGTGGTTCCGGGCCAGCGCGTCGGCGCACTCCGTCAGCGGTACGCCCAGATTCCAGCAGCAGGCCATGGCGTCCAGCGTATTATATACCGTGAACTGGGCGGGGATGCCTACCCGCACATGGGCCCACTCCGTGTCGGCCTCGGCGTCGAAGGCCACGCTGCCTGGGTGGAGCTGCACGGACTTGGCCTTCAGGTCTGCGTCGGCGGCGTGGATGCCGTAGGAGAACAGGCGGGGGCATTTGGCGTTTTGCAGCAGCCGGGTGTGCCACGGGTCATCGGCGTTGTAGACGCCCACGTCGCAGCGGTCGAACAGGATGGCCTTGGCGTCGCAGTAGGCTTCCATGGTGTGGTGGAAATCCAGATGATCCTGACTGAGGTTGGTGAAGATGCCCACGGCGAAGCGGATGCCGTAGACCCGATCCAGCACCAGTGCGTGGGAGGAGACCTCCATGACCACATGGGTGCAGCCCGCGTCGGACATCTGCCGCAGCAGCTTCTGCAGCTCGAAGGACTCCGGTGTGGTGCGCTCGGTGTGGAGCACCTCGCTGCCGATCATGTTCTGAATGGTGCCGATAAGGCCCACCTTGGCCCCGGCCTTCTGCTCCAGAATACTCTTGATGAGGTAGGTGGAGGTGGTCTTGCCGCTGGTGCCGGTGACGCCGATCATGGTCAGCTCCCGGGAGGGGTGGTCGAACCAGTTGCAGGCGATGACCGCCAGCGCCCGGCGGGAATCCTCCACGACTACATAGGGAATAGCGGCATCCGGTGCATGCTGGCAGACAACGCAGGCCGCGCCTCTTTCCCGCGCCATGGGGATATATTTATGGCCGTCCGTCTCCGCGCCGGCGATGGCCACGAACAGGCGGCCCTCCCCGGCTTGGCGGGAGTCGTAGCAGACATCGGTGATGTCGGCGTTCAGGTCGGCATTCGTCTCCAGAATGGTGAGATCCTTGAGAATATCGATGAGTTTCATACAAAAGTCTCCTTTGCAGCAGATGTTGCCCCTATTATAGCAGGCAGAAATTGCGCAGAAAAGGGAAATCTGTGCGGTTCTCTGGGAAAATCGTGGGGTTTCAGTCCGTGACGGAGGTGTCGCCCAGCTGGACGGTGATGACCGTGCCGGCGTCCACCTCCGTACCCTCCTCGATGGACTGGGACAACACCCGGACGGAGGAGGATTCGCTGCTGGTGGTGCCGGAGAAGCGGATGAACAGCCCGGCGCCGGTGGCGGCGGTGTTGGCCTCGGAGGGCGTCTTGCCGATGAGGTGGGGCACCTTGCACTTGGCGGTGGACTTATCCGTCCCGGCGTAGAGGATCACGGCGGACTTGCCGGGGATAATGGCGCCGCCGGCGGGGGTCTGGTCGGTGACGGTGGCCCCGTCGCCGTTGATCTTGCAGGAGAGGCCCCGCTCGGTGAGCCTGGTCTTGGCCTCCTCCACGGACATGCCGATGACATTGGGCACGGTGGTGTCCATGCCCAGCAGCTCCTCGGCGGAGTAGCTGGGCTCCACGCCCAGATAGGGCAGCACCTCGGCCATGATGGAGCTGGCCGTGGGGGCCACCATGTTGCCGCCGGAGACGTAGGTGCCGGTGGAGCGGCTGGGGGTGTCCATGGTCAGGAGCATGATGACCTGCGGATCGTCCGCAGGGGCGAAGCACAGGAAGGACACCACCACGTCGCCGGTCTGGCCCTTATCGGCCGTACCGGTCTTGCCGCCGATGCGGTAGCCGGCCACCTGACCGTTCTTGCCGGTGCCGCTGGACACCACATACTCCAGACACTCCCGCACGGTGGCGGACGTCTCCTCGCTGATGACCTGACGGATGGGGGTGCTGTCGTGCTGGTAGGTGACGCTGCCGTTGGCGTCGGTGATGCGTTCCACCAGATAGGGGCTGCGGAGGTAGCCGCCGTTGATGCAGGCGGCCTGCGCCGTGATGAGGGCGATGGGGGTGACGTTGAAGTTCTGGCCGAAGGCATAGCAGGCCAGATCCAGCTGGGTGAAGCTGGCGGGGTCGGCAAAGATGCCCACGGCCTCGCCGCCCAGGTCGATGCCGGTGTCATCCATGAGCCCGAAGGACTTCATGTAGCTGTAGAACGTGGTGTTGCCCAGCTTCAGACCGTAGGAGATGAAGGCGGGGTTGCAGGAGTTCCCCACGGACTGGATCAGCGTCTGAAGGCCGTGACCGGCCTTGTTGGAGCAGTGGATGGTGTAGTTGGAGATGTTGACGAAGCCGCTGCAGTTGACGGTGGTGTTCATGTCGATGACGCCCTCCTCCAGCGCGGCGGCCAGCGTCAGGATCTTGAAGGTGGAGCCGGGCTCGTAGGTGTCGTTCAGCGCCTTGTTGCGCCACTGGAGCAGCTGCATGTCGGCCAGCGTGCCCTCGCCCCGCTCCATCCGCTCCAGCAGGGTCTTATCCTGCACGGCGGAAAAGTCGTTGAGGTCGTAGTTGGGGTAGGAGGCCATGGCCAGAATGCCGCCGGTTTTGGCGTCCATGATGATGCCGGCGGCGCCGTTGGCGGCGGCGAACTTGTCGGCCATGGACTCAAGGCCCTTTTCCAGATAGTACTGGATGGTGGCGTCCAGCGTCAGCGTCAGGTCGCTGCCGTTCTGGGCGGCGAAGTACTGCTCGTAGGCGTACATCATGTCGTTGCCGGCGTTGTCCTTGGCGGACACCACAAGGCCGCTCTGACCCTCCAGCTGCTGCTCGTAGCGGGCCTCCAGCCCGTACAGGCCGGTGTTCTCGTCGCCCACGAAGCCGATGACGTGGGACGCCAGCGAGCCGTAGGGATAGTAGCGCTTGGCGTCGGCCACCAGATGGACGCCCACGATCTTGTTTTCGTTGATGTAGGCGCGGACGGCGTTGGCCGTGTCCTCCTCGGCGCGGAGCTTGATGACCTCGTACTGGGACTTGGTGTTGTCCATGCGCCTGCGGATGGAGGCGGCGTCGCTGCTCAGGATCTCGGCGAGGCCGGCGGCCAGCGAGTCCTTCGTCCACGACACGGGAGCGTCCTTGTCGTTGACGGCCCTGTCGATCTCCAGCGGGGAGAGGATGATCGTCTCGGCGCTGGCGGAAATGGCCATGATGTTGCCGGCACGGTCATAGATGGTGCCGCGGGAGGCGGTGACCACCGTGCGGCGGGTCTGCTGGCTCACCGCCTTGCTCTGCAGCTCCTCGTGGCGGATGATCTGCAGGTCGAACAGCTGGAAGAACAGCAGCACGAACATGCCCACGCCCATAATGAGCATCAGCACGAAGGACCGGGTCTGGATGACCCGGTTGGCGCGGCGGATATTTTCGTCTTTTCGTTTGGGATCTGACACGTTTTTGCCTCCGAAAGCAAGGCCCGGCACGGTTTTTCCGGGGCCGGACGGGTTCTCGAATACCAAGCAAGGAGCAAGAAGTCGCCTTCTTACTCCTCACTGCCTCATGATATGGCCGCTGTCAGCGGAAATATTCCAGCACATAGTCCCAGCCGCGCTCCAGCTGATCCAGCAGGCCGCCCAGCGCGGCGCCGCCTTCGGCCTTGTAGAGGGTGACGCTGTCGATGCCGGACAGGTCGATGTACTGGATCTGGCCGCTGGTGGGCTTGGACATGCCGGCGGCCTCGGCCGCCGCCTTGACGGTGGCCAGATCGAAGGTTTTTTCATATTCCGTCAGGAGGGCGACATGCTGCTCGTCCAGCGATTCGATCTCCCGCTTGATGGATGAGACGCTGCCGGATACGTCGGTGAGCGTGACGTAGCCCAGCATCAGTACCACCACCAGCGCCAGCAGTACCACGGTGCCGAGGGCGACCAAAGGAGAGGGGCGGGCGGCGGCGCGGGTCTGGGGGTGACGGCGGGGGAGAGGCTGGGGCTGGGACGCGGGCTGCGGCTTCTGGGGCAGCTTACCGGCATCCTCCAGCTGGCGTTCCCGTGCCAGGGCATCCAGATCGTAGGCCAGACTGCCGTAGACGGCGTTTTTGCGATAGGGCTGAGCCAAGGGACGGTCACTCCTCTCCGAAAAAATGGGACGCTCTGCGTCAGAGCTTTTCCGCGACGCGCAGCTTGGCGCTGCGAGCCCGGGGGTTTTCGGCCAGCTCCGCCTCACCGGATACGATGGGCTTGCGGCTGACCAGCCGCAGCTGCGGCTTTTTGCCGCAGACACAGACGGGGAATTCAGGCGGGCAGGTGCAGCCGGTGGCCAGCGCCTGCATGGTCTTTTTGATGATGCGGTCCTCCAGCGAGTGGAAGGAGATGACGGCCAGTCGTCCGCCCGGATTCAGGTGGGACACGGCGGCCTCCAGCATGGGGGGCAGGGCGTCCAGCTCGCCGTTGACGGCGATGCGGATGGCCTGAAAGCTGCGCTTGGCCGGGTGCTGCTTCTCCCGCAGGGCGGCGGGGGGCATGGCGGACTTGATCATATCCACCAGCTGGAGCGTTGTTTCGATAGGGGCCTGCTCCCGGGCCTGCACGATGCGGCGGGCGATGGCGGGGGCATAGCGCTCCTCGCCGTAGTCCCAGAGGATGCGGCGCAGCTCCTCGTAAGGCCAGTCGTTCACCACGTCCCGGGCGGTGAGAGGAGCCGTGCGATCCATGCGCATGTCCAGCGGGGCGTCGTGCATGTAGGAAAAGCCGCGCTGAGCGTCGTCCAGCTGGGGGGAGGAGACGCCCAGATCGAAGAGCATCCCGTCGGCGCCGGGGATATGGAGATCGGCGAGGATGTCGCCGATGCGGTCGAAGTTGCTGTGTACCAGCGTGACGCGGTCAAGGTAGGGAGCCAGACGCTCCCGGGCGGCGTCGATGGCCGTCTGGTCCCGGTCGATGCCGATGAGACGGCCGCCCGCCGTCAGGCGGCGGGCAATTTCCAGCGAGTGGCCGGCGCGGCCCAGCGTGCCGTCCACATAGACGCCGTCAGGCCGGATGGCCAGCGCGTCCATGCACGCGGGCAGCAGCACCGGCTTGTGGCCGTAATCCTTTTCGGTGAGATGTTCCATGGCTCACATCCCGATCCTGGCCATGGCCTGCTCCAGCGCGCCGGAGGAGAAGGCCTCCGCCTCTACGGCGGCCCAGCGGCCGGCGTTCCAGATCTCGGCGCGGTCAAAGCTGCCCACCACCACGACCTCCTTGGTCAGGCCCGCGTAATCCCGCAGCTTGGCGGGAATGAGGATGCGGCCCTGGGAGTCCGGCTCGCAGTCCGCCGCGTAGGCGAACAGGGCGCGCAGCTCCTTTACCTCGCTGTAGGACATGTCCTTCAGCTTGTCCATGTACTCGTTCCAGCGGTCGTCGGAGTAGACGGCCAGACAGTGATCCTGTCCCACGGTGACGTGGAACGTCTGCCCCAGCGCCTTGCGGAAGCTGGCGGGAATGAACAGGCGGCCCTTGGCGTCGATGTTGTGGCTGTACTGACCGGTCATGGGGGTCATGGGGCCGCCTCCTCTCGTGAAAAAATGGGGTGGGGTGGGAAAACCGTGGGATTGTCCCCCACAAAAGGGGACACTTCCCCCACAATCCACCACTTATAGGGTAAGTATACATAATGCGTTATGAAAATGCAAGCAGAAGTTTCCGCCGGGCGGCGGTGCGGAGGCGCCGGAATTTCCCAGAAAATGGTGGAAAACAGGCACGTCTTAAAACGCATGTTCGATGGTCGAGGGGGCAAAAAACCGGTAGACACAAAATATAGTGTCTACCGGTTTGGAGCGCCACAAGATGTTATTTTGTTGTGGAAAACGTAGAAATGCCGGGGGAAATTTGGGTGATTTTTAACAAAGGAAACAGCGGGGCTGTTACTGGGCGCTGCCGCCGTCCTTAGGGGCGTCCTCGCCGGCCTGCGCGGCGCTCTGCTGCGCCTGCTGGGCCTGCATCTGCTCGCGGCTGGCGGCGCGGAAGCGGACGCGGGACTCCTGTACCTCGGTGAGAGCCATCTGGATGGCCTCCTCCGTGCGGCGCAGGGCATCCTCGGTGTAGGTGTTGGCCACATGGTACAGCTCGCGGGTGCGCTCCTCGGCGCGGCGGACGATCTCGTTGCTTTTCTGGCGGGCCAGCTGGATCGTCTCACTTTCGGAGACGATGACCTTGGCGTCCAGCTCCGCCTGACGCAGCATCTTCTCCACCTCTTTTTTGGCGCCGGCCACATACTCGCTGCGGGCGGCAATAAGCTCGCGGGCCTTTTTCAGCTCCAGCGGCAGCTTGGCGCGGATCTCGTCCAGCAGATCCAGCGCTTCGTCGCGGTTGATGATGCATTTGTCGGAGCTGAAGGCGGCGCTCTTGGCCTCGTCGATCATGCCGTAGAGCATATCCAGCAGTCGCTGCACATCCTTTTCTTCCATATCCCTGATTCCTTTCTAAGTTTCTGGCAGGACGTCAGCCCCGCGCTTTTTCCAGTTCCTCGGCGATGGGCGCCGGTACATACTTCTCCAGCGGCTGGCCGTAGCGGATCATCTCGCGGGCCATGGTGGAGCTGAAATGCTCGTACTCCGCGCTGGCGGGCAGCAGCAGCGTCTCCAGCCCCGGCAGGATGCCCTGATTGATGCGGGACATCTGCAGCTCCATGTCCCAGTCCGTGGCGTTGCGCACGCCCTTGAGCAGGATACGGGCGCCCTTTTCCCGGGCGTAGTCCGCCAGCAGGCCGCTCCAGTTCTCCACCTCCACGTTGGGGATGTCCGCCACGCTGCGGCGGATCAGCTCCAGCCGGCGCTCCGGCGTGAACATGGGCAGCTTCTTTTCGCAGTTGACCATGACGCAGACATATAGCTTGTCGAAGCAGGCCGCGCCCCGGCGGATGATATCCAGGTGTCCCAGTGTGATGGGGTCAAAGCTGCCGGGATAAATGGCGATCTTCATGGTCAGTCCTCATTTCCGCCGCGATGGAACACCGTCAGCTTGATCTTGCCGTACCGGTACTCGCGGTACAGCCGATAGGGGGGCGGAAGTGCGGGCAAAACCGTTTCCGCGGCACTTTCTGCCACAATTATACCATGCTGACGGCAAATGTCAAACGCTGCGATATCCGTCAGCGCCTGCTCCAGCAGGCCGGAGGCGTAGGGCGGGTCCAGAAAGACCAGATCGAACTTTTCGCCGCTGCGCAGGTAGGGCAGGGCGTCCCCCTGCCGGACGCGGGCCCGGTCGGCCAGCTTGCAGAGGGCCAGGTTTTCCTGAATGAGCCGGACGGCGTCGGGGCGGCGGTCGATGAACACGCACTCCGCCGCGCCGCGGCTCAGGGCCTCGATGCCCAGCTGGCCGGTGCCGGCAAACAGATCCAGCACACGGCGGCCCTCAATGTCGAATTGGATGATGGAGAACAGGCTCTCCTTCACCTTGCCGGTGGTGGGGCGAGTCTCCATACCCTGCAGCTCCTTCAATACTCTGCCGCGGGCAGAGCCGGTGATGACTCTCATCAGCAGTTACCCCCTCGGATCGAAGCACTCAAAGATGACCAGCGCGCCGTCCCGCTCGGCGGCGTCCATATCCGCCCTGGAACGGATCGTCCAGCTGAACTCCTGCGCGCCGTACAGGCCGCGGCACAGCCGGAGGGACAGGCATTTCCGGTCCTCAAAGCGGTAGGCGATGAAATCGGGCCGGGTGCGGGCGTTGAGCAGCAGGCTGCTCAGCACCCAGCGCACCACACCGGGCAGGTCCTGCGCGTCGCCGTGACGACGGAAGTTCTCAGAGAGCTGACCCCGCACCATGTCGGGGCGGTTGGCCCACAGCCACATAAGGCAGCGGGGGTCGAAGGACTCGATGCAGTAGGTGACGTGGTGCTTGTCCAGCAGCTTGCAGGCGGCGGCGGCCAGCGCCTCGGCATTGCCCTGCTCGGCCTTCAGCTCCACGATGAGAGGAGCCTTGCCGGCGAAGATGGGCAGCACCTCCTCCAGCAGGGGGATGTGGTGCTCCGTACCCTCCAGCCTGTAGTTTTTCAGCTCCTCCGCCGTCAGATCCTCCACCAGCACGTCCGCGCCGGCGGTGCGCAGCAGGGAGGCGTCGTGGATAACGGCCAGATGGCCGTCCTTCATGAGATGGACATCCAGCTCCGCGCCGAAGCCGCACTGGACGGCGCGGCGGAAGGCGGGCAGGGAGTTTTCGGGGATGCGGGGCTTGTCGTGGAAGCCGCGATGGGCGAAGCGCCACTTGCGGAAGCGATCCCAGTCCTTGCGGCGGCGGCAGCGCAGGCACAGAACGTACAGCAGGCACAGCAGAACAAAAAGTCCCAACAGAACATATACAACAGTCATATCAATCCGCCTCCAGATCCTCCAGAACTTCGATGCCGGCCTTTGCCTCGGGCTTGCTGTCGCCGTGCTTCACCATGAGCATGGTGAAGAAGGCCAGCGCCGTGAACACGGCGGCGTAGGGGAACAGGACATGCATGCCGAACTGATCCATCAGCAGGCCGGACACCATGGGGGTGGCCACCTGCGCCGCCATGGACGCGGTGTAGTAGAAGCCGGTGTACTTGCCCACGTCGCCGCCGGAGGCCAGCTCCACCACCATGGGGAAGGAGTTGACGTTGATGGTGGCCCAGCCGATGCCCGCCAGCGCGAACATGGCGTTCATCAGCACGGTGGGACTGTCGGCATTCAGAAAAGCGGCCACGGTAAACGCACCGGTGAGCATCACCACGCCGGCCAGAATAGTCCTCTTGCGGCCCACCTTGCTGGCGATGAAGCCCACGGGCAGGTAGGCCACGATGGCCGCCGCCTGCGCGATGATGAGGGTCAGGTTATAGTCCTTGTGCAGGATGTTGCTGGCGTAGACGGAGTATTTGCTGGTGACGGCGTTATAGCCGAAGAACCACAGGACGATGGACAGCAGGATGAAGATCAGGCTCCTGACCTCGTCGGCGGACAGCTTGCGGCTGGCGGTGGGGTCGTCGGCCTCGGCCTGCTCCACCAGACCGGCGGTCACGGCCTGCTGCTGCATCTCAGCGGCCCACTCCGTCTCCCGGACGGTGAGCAGGAAGATCACCAGCGCCGCCAGCATCAGCGCCGCGATGACGCCGAAGTAGCCGGTATAGCTCATGAGGCTGTTGCGGACGGAGGAGGTGGCGAACACCATGCCCAGCGCCAGCACCAGAATGCCGCCGGCGGAGCCCATGAGGTTGATGACGGCGTTGGCCTTGGAGCGCAGGGGCTTCAGGGTCACGTCGGGCATCAGGGCCACGGCGGGGGAGCGGAAGGTGGCCATGGACACCAGAATGATGAGCAGCAGCACCACGAAGAAAATCAGGGTAGAGGGGTGCTCCACCGTCATCTGCCACGCGCAGGCCTGCCGGGCGGGCACCACATAGTTGGTGTAGTCCGGGTTGGTGACGGTGCTGTCCCCGTCGGTGATCTGGCTGCGGATGGCGGTGAACTCCTCCTCCGTGAACTTCTGGCCGAGAATGAACTTCTCACCGGAGGGGGTCAGCAGCGTGGCGTCCTTCTCCTCCTGATAGATGGCGGTGAGGGCGGCGGGATCGTCGATGGCGGACACGCTGCGCAGGTTCTTCAGCTGGGCGTTGTCCACGAAGGACAGGCACACCAGCGCCACCGCGGCGATGAGGGTGCCGATGACGATGAAGGGCGTCCGGCGGCCGCGGCGGCTGGTGCATTTGTCGGAGATGTGGCCGAACAGGGGCAGCAGGAACAGCGCCAGCACGTTGTCCAGCGCCATGATGACGCCAGACCACGTCTGGCTCATGCCGAACTTGTTGGTCAGGATCAGGGGGACGGTGTTGTCATAGGCCTGCCAGAAGGCGCAGATGAGGAAGAAGGCGAAGCCTACCATGATGGTGCGCTTGTAGTTGAGTTTCATAGCGTTTCCTCCAGTTGGCGGTACAGTGCCGCGATATCAGAAAAGATCCACGTGGGATGGATGCCGTACTGGGCGATGTCCGCCTCCGTACCCTCGCCGGACAGCACGAAGATGCTGTCGATACCGGCGTTGACGCCGCAGGCGATGTCGGTGTAGAGCCGGTCGCCGATGATGACCGCCTGCTCCGGCGCAAAGCCGGTGCGCCGCAGGGCCAGCTCCGCCATGGCGGGCTTGGGCTTGCCCAGAAACAGCGGCTCCCGGCCGGTGGCGGTGGTCAGCATGCGGCAGACGCTGCCGCAGTCGGGGACGGAGCCGTACCATGTGGGGCAGACCCAGTCGGGGTTGGTGGCCAGCCATGTGACGCCCCGGTTCAGCAGGATGCAGGCGTCCTCCAGCTTCCGGAACGTCAGCTCCCGGTCGAAGCCGCACAGCAGGATGTCCACGTCGTCCTCCAGCCGGTGGGTGACGGGAATGCCTGCGTCCCGCAGCTGGCCGAGGAACGAGCGGGTGCCGAACACATAGCACTTTTTGCCGGGGCAGAAGCGGCGCAGGTGGTCGATGGCGGCGTCCACGGAGGTCAGGTAGTCCTCCGGCCCGGAGGGGATGCCCATGCGGGCCAGCTTTTCCATGTAGCCCTCCACGCCCCGGGAGGAGTTGTTGGTCAGGAACAGGTATCGTCCGCCGATGCGGCGGATGTGGGACAGGAAGTCCGGCACCCTGTCGAACAGACGGTCATCCAGATAGAGCGTGCCGTCCATGTCCAACAGGAACAGACGCTTTTCCGACAGCGGCATTTTTCCGCCTCCCTCCGTTTGCATACCCTACAGAATAGCACAAAGAGCGGGGACTGGCAAGCACAGGCCGTAAAAAGTGCAAAATTTCGTCCTGCGAAAAAAGTCAGGAAAAGACAGGCGGTGTCGAAAACCGAAATAAGTGTTAATTCTGTGTAAAAGCAACAACTTCATCAGAAAATTCTAAGTAAAACATGGGAATAATCGACATAAAACCCTTGCATACGATGTCTCATTGTGCTAATTTTTATAGCGGGTCACCGAGAATTGTAAAATCACTGCGAAACGGCGGCTCAAACGTGAATCAAAAAGGACGGGGGAAGAAAATGGACGCAAAAATACGCGTGATGCTGGCGGATGCCAGCGCGGAGTTCCGACTGTTGCTGCGGGAAGCGCTGGAGGAAACGGGAGAATTCCAGGTGGTAGGCGAAACGGGAGACGGCAGCCAGGTGGCGGCGCTGGCGGCGGAGACGCATCCGCAGATCCTGCTGATGGACACCATGCTGCCGGTGCTGGACGGCATCGGCGTGCTGCGGCAGCTCCGGGAGAGGGAGGAGCGGCCACGCACCATCGTGCTGTCAGCCTTCTACAACGACAGGATGATCCACGAGGCGGTGGATCTGGGGGCATACTTTTTCCTGCCCAAGCCCGTCAGCGAGGCATCGCTGATGGAGCACATGCGGCGGGCGGTGGCGCCGCCCGCACAGCGGGAGCCGGCGCCACAGCTGGAGGGCATGGTCACGGCCATCATCCACGAGATCGGCGTGCCGGCCCACATCAAGGGCTATCAGTACCTGCGGGAGGCCATCATCATTACCGTGGACGACATGGAGGTCATCAACGCCGTGACCAAGGTACTGTATCCGGAGGTGGCCAGGCGCTTCAGCACCACGCCCAGCCGGGTGGAGAGGGCCATCCGGCACGCCATCGAGGTGGCGTGGGACCGCGGTGATCTGGAGACGCTGCAGAAGTACTTCGGCTACACGGTGAACTCCGCCAAGGGAAAGCCCACCAACAGTGAGTTCATCGCCATGATCGCCGACCGTCTTCAGCTGAAGCTGAAGAAGCGGCAGGCGTAGAGGGAAGCGGAGCGCGTTTGAGGGAGCGCGCTTTGCAGCGAAAAACAGGAAAAGAGCGGGGACACACGAAAGTGTGTCCCCGCTCCTTTGCCGTGCGGGGTCAGCGGATGTCCGTGACCTGATAGCCGGCGTCGGCCACGGCCTGCTTCAGGGCCTCGTCGCCGGCGCTGCCGGTGACAACGGCGGTCTTGCCGGCCAGATCCACCTGAGCGGTGACACCGGGCAGGGCGTTGAGGGCCTTTTCCACATGGGCCGCGCAGTGGGCACACATCATGCCCTCAATGGTAAGCGTCTTTTTCATAGCGGATTCCTCCTGCTGCGCCGCAGGTGCGGCGGTAATAACGTTTGGAGCGTCCGTCAGGGCGGCGGACTTGTCAGCGGGCGCGGGGGCGTCAGGCCGGGAGCCTTTCCAGCCACGGAGCCGCAGGGCGTTGGACACCACGCACACGGAGCTGAGACTCATGGCGGCGGCGGCGATCATGGGGTTCAGGGTGATCTGGAAGGCGGGGTACAGCACACCGGCGGCCACGGGGATGCCGATGGCGTTATAGAAGAACGCCCAGAACAGATTTTGCCGTATATTCCGCAGGGCGGCGCGGGAGAGCGCCGCCGCGTCCACGATGTCCATGAGGCTGCTGCGCATCAGCACCACGTCCGCCGACTCGATAGCCACATCGGTACCGGCGCCGATGGCAAGACCCACATCCGCCGTCACCAGCGCCGGAGCGTCATTCACGCCGTCGCCCACCATGGCTACCAGACGGCCCTCCCTTTGCAGCTCTTGGATGCAGCGGGCCTTGTCCTGCGGGAGCACCTGCGCGATGACGCGATCCACGCCCACCTGACGGGCGATGGCCTCGGCGGTGCGCTGGTTGTCGCCGGTGAGCAGCACCACCTCGCAGCCGCCGCGGCGCAGGGCGGCGATGGCGGCGGCGCTGTCGGGCTTCACCACGTCCGCCACGGCGACGACGCCCAGCAGACGGTGTTCCTCGGCAAAGTACAGGGGCGTCTTGCCTTGGGCGGCCAGCTCCTCCGCCGCACTCCGCAGCACGGAGACGCCTGCGCCGATAAGATCCATGTAACGGTCGTTGCCGGCGTACAGCGTTTTGCCGTCCAGTACGGCCTGTACGCCGCCGCCAGACACAGTGGTGAAATCGGACACGCCGCACAGGGGGATGCTGCGGCGCGCCGCCTCCTGCACGATGGCGTCGGCCAGCGGGTGGCCGGAGGGCTTTTCCAGCGAGGCGGCGGCGCACAGCAGCTCCTCCTCTGTGACGCCGGGGACGCACAGCACGTCCGTGACCTGCGGCTTGCCCTCGGTGACGGTGCCGGTCTTGTCCAGCACCACGGTGTTGACGCGGCCCAGCAGCTCCAGACTGGCGGCGGATTTGATGAGGATGCCCTTTTCGGCGGCCTTGCCGGTGGCCACGGTGATGGCCACGGGGGTGGCCAGACCCAGCGCGCAGGGGCAAGAGATCACCAGCACGGCGATGCCGATGGACAGGCAGAACCGGACGCCCATGCCGCCCACAGCCGCCCACAGTATGGCGGCGAGAACGGCGACGGAGATCACCACCGGCACAAACACGGCGCTGATCCTGTCGGCCAGACGGCTGATGGGGGCCTTGGACGAGGCGGCCTGCTCCATGAGCCGGACGATCTGGGAGAGGGTGGTGTCCGCGCCCACGCGGTCGGCGGTCATCTCCAGATAGCCGCCGGTGAGGACGGTGGCGGACACGGCCTTGCTGCCGGGGATCTTTTCCACGGGCATACTCTCGCCGGTGAGGGCGGATTCGTCCACGGCACCGCTGCCCCTGGTGACGGTACCGTCCACGGGGATGCGGCCGCCCTGCCGGACGATCACCGTCTCGCCGGCCTTGATCTGGCCGGTGGCTACCGTGACCTCCGTGCCGCTGCGGCGCACCACCGCCACATCCGGGGCCAGCGCCAGCAGCGCCGTGATGGCGCCGGTGGTCTTGCCCTTGGAGCGCTCCTCCAGATATTTGCCCACGGTGACGAGAGCCAGGATCATGCCGGCGGACTCGAAGTACAGGTCGGGCATGCCGGTGACCTGTCCGGCGACCAGCAGACCCATTTCGATGAGACTGTACACCAGTCCCGCCGCCGCGCCCAGCGCCACCAGCGAGTCCATGTTGGGGCTGCCCTTGAACAGGCGGGAGAAGCCCACGGTGAAGTAGGCGCGGTTGAGGATGAGGATGGGCAGGCACAGCGCCAGCTGCACCACCGCCGCCAGCAGGGGCTGGCGGTGCATGAAGCCCGGCACCGGCAGGCCCATCATGTGGCCCATGCTGAGGTAGAACAGGGGCACAAGGCACACCACCGACCACAGGAGACGGCGGCCCATGGCCCTGGCGGATTCCTCCTGCTCCCGGCGGATATCGCGCTTGGCGTCGTCCGCCGGGGCGGCTCCGTAGCCCGCCGCCTCCACGGCGGTGATGATGGCCTGCGGCGAGACCCTGTCCGCGTCGTAGGAGCACACCAGCGTCCCCAGCATCAGGTTCACGGCGGCGCTGTCCACGCCGTCCAGCGAACTGGCCGCCTTTTCCACATGGGCGGCGCAGGCGGCGCAGGTCATGCCGGTGACGACAAATTTTTCGGTCATCACACGCTCCTCCTTTATTTCATCAGCTTTTGCAGCGTGGTCACCAGCTCGTCGATGACCTCGTCATCGCCCTGCCGGATCCCGTCGGCCACGCAGGTGCGGATGTGGGTGGCCAGCAGCTCCCGGCTGAAGCTGTTCAGCGCGGCGCTGACGGCGGACACCTGCACCAGAATGTCGGGACAGTAGGCGTCGGCTTGCAGCATGTCCCGCAGGCCCCGTACCTGCCCCTCGATGCGGCTGAGGCGGTTGGCCAGCTGCTTTTGCTCCTGGGGGGAGCGGTGCTTTGTCTTGCGGCAGCAGCATTCGTTCATATCGGATACCTCCAGGGGGTATATTTTGACGGTGGCATTATATACCCCCGTGGGGTATTTGTCAACGCTTTTCTTTGGGGTGGAACAGCACAGCCATCAGCAGGCCGAACACCACGGCGGCGGCAATGCCGCCGGCGGCGGCGGTGAGCCCGCCGGTGATGACGCCCAGCAGGCCCTTTTCCGCCACGGCCTTTGCCACACCCTTGGCCAGCGTATAGCCAAAGCCGGTGAGGGGCACGGTGGCCCCCGCGCCGCCCCAGTCCACCACATACTGGTACACGCCCGCCGCCTGCAGCGCCACGCCGCAGACCACATAGCCCGTCAGGATGCGGGCGGGGGTGAGGCTGGTCTTATCGAGAATGATCTGCCCCACGGCGCACAGCAGTCCGCCGCAGAGGAACGCATAGAGATATTCCATTTATAAAGTGCCCTCCTTCGTGTGGGAAAGTACCACCGCGTGGCAGATGCCGGGCACGCTCTCGCCCTGAAAGGAGCTGGTGGGGCTCAGCAGCGCGCCGGTGGGAGCAAAGACCATGCGCTGCCATTTGCCCGTGCGCAGGCCCTGCAGGAGATAGCCGTTGAGCACTGCGGCGGAGCAGCCGCAGCCGGAGCCGCCGGCGTGCATGTCCTGCTTTGCCCGGTCATACAGCAGGATGCCGCAGTCGGTGCAGTTGTCCCCCAGCGTCACGCCGTCCCGGCGGAACAGCTCCACCAGAAGATCGTGGCCCAGATAGCCCAGATCGCCGGTGACGATGAGGTCGTAGTCCCGGGGCGTGGTGCCGGTGTCCCGGAACAGGGCGGACAGGGTGTCGTGGGCGGCGGGAGCCATGGCCGCGCCCATGTTGGCCGCGTCCGTAACGCCCAGATCCACGATGCGGCCCCGGGTGGTGTGGGTGATATACGGGCCCTCGGACTGGGCGCCTACCACGCAGCAGCCGGCGGCGGTGGCCGTCCACTGGGCCGTGGGCGCCCGCTGGCTGCCGTAGGGCACCGGGGCGCGGTACTGCCGCTCGGCGGTGCAGAAGTGGGAGGAGGTCTGGGCGGCGGCGATGCGGGCGAAGCCGCCGGCCACCGCCATGGCCGCCAGAGACAGACCCTCGCCCATGGTGGAGCAGGCGCCGTATACCCCGTAAAACGGGATGGCGAAGTCCCGCAGGGAGAAGGTGGCCCCGATGTTCTGGTTCAGCAGGTCGCCGGCAAAGACGCAGTCCACGTCCCGCGGCGTCAGGCCGCCTTTTTGCAGGGCGCGGCGCAGGGCCATGGCCTGCATCTCCGCTTCCCCCTGCTCCCATGTCTTCTTGCCGAAGAAGGAGTCATCGTCCGTGATGTCGAAATACGCGCCCAGCGGGCCCTGACGCTCCAGCCGTCCGGCCACGCTGGCCCAGCTCACCACGCCGGGGGGCTGGAGGAGCCGGCAGGTCTGGCGGCTCAGTCGTTTGATGTCCATAGTGTTCCACCTCACGCTTGCAGATTTGCCCTTAGTTTGCGCGGGAAGCGGAAAAATATGAAAAAGGACGCCCGGCGGGGCGTCCCTGGGGTGCGGTATGGACTTACACGAATACCAGCTGCACCAGCAGCATATACACGGCGGTGCCCATCAGAATGGACAGCAGCGTGCTGCGCTTCCACAGGTGGAGCCCGGCGGTGACGGCCACGGCGATGGCCTCCGGCAGACCGTGGCTGCCGGTGAAAGGGTCCGTGTTCCGCAGGCTGTATACCACCAGCAGACCCATCATGGCCGGGGGCAGCAGACGGCCCAGATCCTCCACCACCTTGGGGAGTTTCCGGCCGCCGGAGAACACCAGAAACGGCGTCCAGCGGGTGATCTGGGTGGCCAGCGCCACCATGCAGACGATGATCAGGGACTGGATGAAATTCAGGCGCATAGCTTTTTCCTCCCCAGCAGAAGTGCGATGAGCGTGAGCGCCATGGCCGGGATGACCATGCTGTCCGCGCCGAACACGGCCAGACCCGCCACGGAGCAGGCAAGGCCCATGAAGCCGGCGGGGCGGTTCTCCCGCTTGATGACCTGCTCGATGAACAGCACCACGAACAGCGCCGTCAGGGCAAAGTCGATGCCGGTGATGTCAAAGGTGATGAGACCGCCGATGAGGCCGCCCAGCATGGAGAACGCCACCCAGTACAGCCACGTCAGAAGGCTCATGGCGAAGTAGAACAGCGTGGGGTCGGTGTCCTTCGGCGGCTCCACCGTGGAGCTGAGGGAGAAGTTCTCGTCGCTGAGGGTGTAGATGAGGAAGTACCGCAGCCGTCCCAGCCCCCGGTATCTGGGCAGCAGGGCCAGCGAGAAGAACAGGTGCCGGGCGTTGACCATCAGGCTGAGGAAAAAGGCGCTGAGGGGGTCGAAGGCCGTGGTCAGCAGGGTGATGGCCACATACTGCATGCTGCCGCAGAAGGCGAAGGCGCTGACAAAGCCCGACCACAGAAAATTGTAGCCCTTGGAGGACATCAGCAGGCCGTAGGCCAGACCCACCGCCAGATAGCCGGTGAGGATGGGCACCGTGTGGGGGAACGCCGCCTTCAGCGCGGCGGGGAAGGACTTGCGGGGCAAAACGACCACCTCCGATGAAATGTGTCAGCATTATAGCGGAAAACCGGGAAGGGCGCAAGAGGAAAAAACCGCAGGAATGCGGAAAAAAACTCTGGAAAAAGGGACGCCGGGAGCGTATAATATAAGGACTTTACACAGGAGAAGGAGCGTGTACCGATGGAGGAAATGCGCAGCTTTGGTTATATCTGCCCCCACTGCGGAAAGGCGGTGCTGCACCAGCGCAGCGTGTTCGCCCTGTCCGCCGCCGCGGCCCGGATGGAGTGCGAATGCGGGCAGGAGGCGCTGGAGGCACAGACGGACGGCGTGAGGTTCCGGCTCTGGGTGCCCTGCGGCGTGTGCGGCGGGCATCATCAGGCGGAGTGCGGCGCCGACGCGGTGCTGCACGGGCGGGGTATCGGCCTTGCCTGTCCCGAAAAGCAGGAGCTATGCTGCTATATCGGTGAGGAGCAGCAGGTGCGCCGGGCCATGGAGGAGCTGGCCCTGCGTGTGGAAAAGGAGAAGGCCGGCGGCGAGGAGGCCTTTACCGACAACGTCATCATGTACGAGGTGCTGTCGGAGCTGAAGGACATCGCCGCACGGGACGGCATCTCCTGTACCTGCGGCAGCCATAAGTACACCATGGCGGTGCGGCGGGGCGCGGTGGAGCTGATCTGCGGTGACTGCGGCGGCAGACTGCGGCTCAACGCTGCCACTGATCGGGATCTGGACGATCTGTGCTGCCAGATGAAGCTGACCATCCGGGGAGCGAAGCGGTAAGCCATGGGGATGGAGAAAGGAGAGAACGCGCATGATACGACTGCTGGCCCGGTGGCTGATCCCTGACCGGGAAAATGTGACGTCTCCGGCGGTGCGGCGGGCCTACGGTACGCTGTGCGGCGTGGTGGGCATCGTCCTGAATATTCTGCTGTTTGCGGGGAAGCTCTTTGCCGGACAGCTCTCCGGCTCCATCGCCGTGACGGCGGACGCCTTCAACAACCTGTCGGACGCGGGCTCCTCGGCGGTGACGCTGCTGGGCTTCCGGCTGGCAGGCCGGAAGCCGGACACCGACCACCCCTTCGGCCACGGACGCATCGAGTATATCTCCGGCCTTGCGGTGGCGGGGCTGATCCTTCTGATGGGCGTGGAGCTGGCCAAGTCCTCGTTTGAGAAAATCCTCCACCCGGAGGAGGTGGCGTTCTCGGCGCTGGCGCTGGGCATTCTGGCGGCGTCGGTGTGCGTGAAGCTGTACATGTGGCTGTATAACCGGAGCATCGGCCGAAGGATCAAGTCCGCGGCCATGGAGGCCACGGCTATGGACAGCCTGTCCGATACCGCCGCTACGGCAGCGGTGCTGCTGGCCATGCTCATCGGTAAATGGACGGGGCTGGCGGCGGACGGCTATGTGGGCCTTGTGGTGGCGCTGTTCATCCTGTTTTCCGCCTATAAGGCGGCCAAGGAGACATTGTCGCCCCTGCTGGGGCAGGCCCCCGACCCGGAGCTGGTGCGGGAGATACGGGATATCGTCATGGCCCACGGCACCGTGCAGGGCGTACACGATCTGGTGGTGCACGACTACGGCCCCGGACGGTGCATGATCTCCCTCCACGCGGAGGTGCCGGCTCACGGGGACATCCTGGAGATGCACGACATCATCGACAACATCGAAAAGGAGCTGGCGGAGAAGCTGCACTGTCAGGCGGTGATCCACATGGATCCCATCGTCACCGACGATGCGCTGGTGGGGGCGCTGCGGCAGCAGGTGGCCGAGGCGGTGAAGCAGGTCGATCCCGGCATGACCATCCACGATTTCCGGCTGGTGCGGGGCACCACCCATACGAACCTCATCTTCGACGCGGTGCTGCCGTTTTCCTCCGGTAAGACGACGGAACAGGCGGCGCAGGAGATCCGGCGGCTGGTAAAGGCGCTGGACAGCACCTACTTCGCCGTGGTGACGGTGGAGCACAGCTATACGGCATGAAAAAGTCCCGCGCCGGCAGGCGCGGGACGGGGCGTTATTCCCATGTCTGCCAGATATCGGGACAGTAGCCCACGGTGGCCTGACGGCCGTTGCGGACGATGGGGGCGGCGAAAAGCTCCGGATAGTCCAGCAGCTTTTCCTCCGCCGCCTGCGGCGTGATGTAGGCCATGTACTGCTCCTCGTAGGCGCGGCAGGACTTATCCACCAGCGCGTCAAGGCTGCCCACGGCGGCGCGGATGGAGCGGTACTCGCCGGGGGATACGCCCTTGGTGACAAGGTCGATATACTGATACTTGATGCGGCGCTCCTTAAACCAGCGCTCTGCTTTCTTCGTATCGAAGGACTTGGACTTTCCGAAAATTTGAATATTCATAGACGGCTCCTTGTGGGCAGAATGGAGGGTTTTTCATGGACGAGAGTATCCACAGATTGAAGGAATTGCTGGACGGCTCCGACAACATCGTGTTTTTCGGCGGGGCCGGGGTGTCCACGGAGTCGGGCATTCCCGATTTCCGCAGCGTGGACGGGCTGTACAGCCAGAAGTTCAAATACCCGCCGGAGACTATACTGAGCCACACCTTTTTTGAACGGCACACGGAGGAGTTCTTCGACTTCTACCGCACCAAGATGCTGGCGCCGGACGCCCAGCCCAACGCGGCCCATCGGAAGCTGGCCCAGTGGGAGCAGGAGGGGCGTCTGAAGGCGGTCATCACCCAGAACATCGACGGTCTGCACCAGAAGGCGGGCAGCCGGGAGGTGCTGGAGCTGCACGGCAGCGTGCTGCGGAACTACTGCACCCGCTGCGGGAAATTCTACGGCGTGGAGCACATCGCGGAGAGCACCGGCGTACCCCGCTGCGCGTGCGGCGGCGTCATCAAGCCGGACGTGGTGCTGTATGAGGAGCCGCTGGACGAGAACGTGATGATAAAGGCCATCCACTACATCCGACAGGCGGATGTGCTGCTCATCGGCGGTACGTCGCTGGTGGTGTATCCGGCGGCGGGGCTTGTCACCTACTACCGGGGACACAAGCTGGCGGTCATCAACAAGGGCGGCGCAGGCGGCGGCCTCGGCGCTGCCGTCACGGTGGACGGCCCCATCGGACAGGTGCTGGCGCAATTATAACACGGAAATACGGGAAAAGCCACCCCGGCAGGGGTGGTTTTTCTGCGCTCGGTGGGTGGTGACAAATGCGGCGGCATGTGCTATACTGTTCCCATCACCACCAAGGAGGACGTATCATGCGCATCAACTGGTTCAAGGACGAAAATCACCTCGTATATATCAACGGCGCGACGCAGCTGGCGGAGCTGGAGCGGACGCTGCACTTCCCCGGCCTGGAGGAGGCGGCCAACGAGCTGCGGCAGCATCCCACGGCGGAGGGCTTCACCATCAAGGGCCCCAAGCGCACCAGCGGGCGGCTGTTCGTGCCCGACCTGACCTTCGGCGAGCACATCGAGATGGGGGAGAACATCTTCTTCTACATGGGCGAGATGCAGGAGTGCTACGTCATCTACTGGCCGGACGCGCCGGTGGCGGGGTGAGACGGCATCGCCACGCTCCGTTGGGGCGCGGGACGATCTGGCTGTCCTGCGGCCTGCTGACCGTCAGCTTCCGTGTCATGCCCGTCCACGACAGGGAACAAAAGCCGAACGAATAAAAAACAGCACCGGCAGCGCTACCCACACGCTGCCGGTGTTATTTTGAGGGAAACCCTCATGGAAAAGAAAAAGTATGGTTGGCTGAACCATGACCCTATCATAACAGCAGAAAAAGCATTTGTGAAGCGCATGTTTGTTCTTGAAAACATGAGGACTTGTATAGTACAATGGGGGGGCGAAACGAGGTGCGCTATGAGTATTTCCAAATATCAGGTGTTTTTGAAAACCGTGGCCTGCGGCAGCTTCTCCAAGGCGGCGGAGGCACTGAGCTTTACCCAGTCCGGCATCAGCCACGCCATCAACTCGCTGGAAAACGAGCTGGGCGTGAAGCTGTTGAGCCGCAACCGCGGCGGCGTGGTGCTGACGGCGGACGGACGGGCGGTGCTGCCTAAGATCGAAAAGCTGTGCGCCGCACACCATTCCCTGATGCAGACGGTGGAGGGCCTGAAGGATATGGACAGCGGCCTTGTGAAGATCGCCACCTTCTCCAGCGTGTCCGCACAGTGGCTGCCCCGCATCCTCAAGAGCTTCGGCAAGATCTACCCCAACATCGAGTTTGAGGTGGTCACCGGCGATTTCTACGACCAGATCGAGGGCTGGATCGTCAGCGGCACGGTGGACTGCGGCTTTCTGCGCCTGCCGTCGGTGAAGAACTTGCAGACCTACGCCCTGCACCGGGACGAATTGCAGGTCATTGTGCCCTGCGACCATCCCTATGCCGACCGCGACCCGTTCCCTGTGCCGGCGCTGGCGGAGGAGCCGTTCATCCAGCTGGAGGAGGGCGACGACTACGAGATCATGGCGGCCTTTGATGAAATGGGCATCCGGCCCAATGTGAAGTACATCGCCCGGGAGGACAGAACCATCCTGGCCATGGTGTCGGAGGGACTGGGCATCAGCCTCCTGCCGGAGCTGATGGTGCGCCACAGCCCTACCCCCATCAAGGTCTGCCGCGCGCCGCTGCATTTCTACCGCACCATCGGTATCGGCGTCAAGGACAAGAAGGCGCTGTCCAACTCCACGCGCCTGTTCGTGGACTATGTGCGGACGTGGGTGGCGGAAAATGGGAACCTATAAACGGCCGGGAGCGTGAAGGAAATAGAAAAACCACCCCGGGGGGGTGGTTTTTCTGGTGCGAGCGATGGGACTTGAACCCACACGACCTTACGGACACAAGCACCTCAAGCTTGCCTGTCTGCCGATTCCAGCACGCTCGCAAACGGAACACCCGTTATTATATCAAAAAGCCCCTGTTTGTCAAGGGGCGCACGGAAAAAAGCCGCCCGGAGGGGCGGCTTTATTATTGCAACGCGGCGTGTTCTGTGTTAAGATTGTCGAAAG
>URHT01000011.1 GCA_900547745.1 uncultured Eubacteriales bacterium
CCCCCGGCTTCGCCGGGGGATATTTATTATTCTTTATTTTCCTCCTCCGGCTCCTCGGGCTTCTCCTCCACCGGTTTGTCCTCCGGCTGGTCGAAGTCCGGCATGGGCACCGGCTCGGACACGATATTGATGTGCTTGGCGGGGGCCTCGATGGTCTCCGGCACACTGGGGCGGAACAGCTTCTGATCCGGCTCCCTCGTGGCGCCGTAGTTGTCCACCGTCTCGGGGTCGCGGCCCTCGATGATGGCCATCATCTCCTGTCCGGTGATGGTCTCCTTCTTCAGCAGGTACGCGGCGATCTTGTCCAGCAGCTCCCGGTTGTCCCGCAGGATCTGCTTGGCCTCCTCGTGGCACTGGCGGATGATCTTGATAGTCTCCCGGTCAGCGGCGGCATACGTCTCCTGCGCGCAGGTCATGGAGTAGCCGCCGTCCAGATACTGGCTCTGGATGGTCCCCAGCGCCATCATATCGAACTCGTCGCACATGCCGAACCGCGCCACCAGATTCCGGGCCATCTCCGTGGCCCGCTCGATGTCGTTGGCCGCGCCGGAGGTCATGGTATCACACACGATCTCTTCGCTGGAGCGCCCCGCCAGCAGGGTGCGGATCTCCGTCAGAATGTCCTCTCTGGACATGAGGAACTTCTCCTCCTCCGGCAGGTGCAGCGTGTAGCCCAGCGCGCCCTGGGTATGGGGGACGATGGTGATCTTGCTCACCGGCTGGGCGTTCTTCTGCTTGGCCGCCACCAGCGCGTGACCCACCTCGTGGTAGGCGATGATGCGCTTCTCCTCCTCGGTGATGACGGTGCCCTTCTTCTCCGAACCGGCGATGACCAGCTCAAAGGACACCAGCAGGTCGTTCTGATTCACGGCCTTGCGGCCCTTGCGGACGGCCCGCAGCGCCGCCTCGTTCACCAGATTGGCAAGGTCCGCGCCCACACAGCCGGCGGTGGCCTGCGCGATCTTGTTCAGATCCACGTCCTCCGCCAGACGGATGTTGCGGGTGTGTACCTGCAGCGTAGCCAGACGGCCCGCCAGATTGGGCCGGTCGACGGTGATGCGCCGGTCGAAGCGGCCGGGGCGCAGCAGCGCCTTGTCCAGCACCTCCGGGCGGTTGGTGGCGCCCAGTACGATGACGCCCTTGCTGGGGTCGAAGCCGTCCAGCTCCGCCAGCAGCTGGTTCAGGGTCTGCTCCCGCTCGTCGTTGCCGCCGAACTTGCTGGCGTCGCGGGACTTGCCGATGGTGTCGATCTCGTCGATGAAGATGATGCACGGAGCCACCTTGGCGGCCTCCTTGAACAGGTCGCGGACACGGCTGGCGCCCACGCCCACAAACATCTCCACGAAGTCGGAGCCGGAGATGGAGAAGAACGGCACCCCGGCCTCACCGGCCACGGCCTTGGCCAGCAGGGTCTTGCCGGTACCGGGGGAGCCCACCAGCAGCGCACCCTTGGGCAGCTTGGCGCCGATGGCGGTGTACTTGCCGGGATTGTGGAGGAAGTCGATGATCTCCTCCAGCGACTCCTTGGCCTCGTCCTGTCCGGCCACGTCCTTGAACGTGACGCCGGTGGATTTTTCCATGTAGACCTTGGCGTTGGACTTGCCCACGCTGCCGATGCCGCCGAAGCCGCCGCCCCCGTTCTTGGCCAGCATGCGGAACACCAGCATGAGCAGACCCACCATGATGATGGTCGGCAGAATATACTGCATCATGAACACCAGCACCGGGTTCATCTGCGTCTCGTAGGCGCTGGTGTACGCCACGTTGTGCTCCCTCAGCAGCGCCACCAGTGTGGTATCGCTGACGTTTTTCAGATAGGCCGCGTACAGCGTCAGCTGGGAGTCCTTGGACTGGGTGTAGGACTTGGGGGGCGTGGTGCTGTTCTCGTCCTGCTCCTCGGTGTAGGTGTAGCCCTCCACCGGTGTGACATAGATGGCGTCGTCCTTGAACTGCACCTCCGCCGCCTTGCCGCTTTCGATAAGTGCCACCATCTCGCTGTACTTGATCTCGTGGCTGGTGGCCTTGCTGGCGGCATTGCGGTTGTAGGCGCTGAAGTAGTTGAACGCCACCGTCAGCACCAGCGCCCACGCCACCAGCGTCAGGATGCCCCGCAGATTATTGCGGCCCTTGCCGTTTTTGTTGTTTTGATCGTTGTTGGCCATGCGTATCCTCCGTAAAAACCACTGTGTGGTATACTTCTGCAGTATCGCACAGTATACCACATTTGCCCTGCCGTCACAAGCGGCACGTTGTCGGAATTTCTGTAAAATTTCTATGAATGCTTCTTTCTATCGGGGAAATAGTGTGTTATACTGGTCGGTATATAAAGAAGAACGAGGTCATTCCCATGAAAGATACAAAGGATACCCAGCGCCGCCCCCTGCCCGACGCGGAGGCTGACGGCATCATCGAGGGCCGCAACGCGGTGATCGAGGCCCTGCGCGTGGGCACCGCCATCGATAAGATCTATCTGGCCAAGGGTGAGACGGACAAAACGCTGGGCCACATCGCCTCCAGAGCCCGGGACGCAGGCATCGTGGTGGTGGAGGCCGACCGCCGGAAGCTGGACGGCATGTCCCGCACCCACGCCCATCAGGGCGTCATCGCACTGGCCGCCGTCCGGGAGTACGCTACGGTGGAGAGCATTCTCGCCGCCGCCGCGGAGAAGGGCGAGCCGCCCCTGCTGGTGGTGTGCGACGAGATCTCCGATCCCCACAATCTGGGGGCCATCCTCCGCACCGCCGAGTGCGCCGGAGCCCACGGCGTCATCATCCCCAAGCGCCGCTCCGCCGGTCTGACCGCCGTGGTGGCCAAGACCTCCGCCGGTGCGGTGAGCTACATTCCCGTGGCCCGCGTGGCCAACATCCCCTCCCTGCTGAAGGATCTGAAAAAGCAGGGCGTCTGGGTGTTCGGCACCGCCGCCGGCGGTGCCACCGACCTGTACGGCGCGGATCTGAAGGGCCCCGCCGCCATCGTCATCGGCTCCGAGGGCAGCGGTATGACCCGCCTCGCCGCGGAGAACTGTGATTTTCTGGTCAGCATCCCCATGAAGGGCCGCATCTCCTCCCTGAACGCCTCCGCCGCCGCAGCCATCCTGCTGTACGAGGCGGTGCGCCAGCGGAGATGAACGGCGCTTCCCGTCTATCTAGATTTGAGGTAACATGAGCAGGCGCAGCCATCCATCGTCCTATACGCCCGTCCCCGACGACGAGTTTTCTCTGGAGTCCATCCTTGCCGAGTACGGCCGGGGTGGGCGTCAGCCTGCCCCGGAGCCGGAGCCCGTGCCCGCCCCGGCGCCCGTTCCCGTCCCGGAGCATGTCCCGGAGCCTGAACCCACGCCGGAGCCCGAACCGGCTCCCGCGCCTGTACCCGAGCCCGCACCCCTCTCCGACACGCCGGATCGTGTCAGCCTGAAGGACGTGATGAGCCAGACGGTGGACGCCGTGCTGGAGGACGAGGAGGACGGCGTTATCGACGATCCCGTGCCGCTGGGCCAGCGGCTCTCCGACCTGCTGCACCGCTTCACAGACCGCCGCAGCGGCCATCCGCCCCGTGGCCTGTCCCGGGAGACGGAGCAGCTGTTCGACGACCCGGAGGAGGAGCCGGAGCCGGAGGAGCCGGAGGAACCGGAGCCCCGGATGGACGATGCCCTCCGGGCGGAGAAGCGCCTCTGCAACCGGCTGCGGCGCGGTCTGGTATTCGGCGCGTTCCCGGCGCTGGGCCTGCTGGTGGCCGCCGTGCTGCAGGAGCTGGAGGTGCTGCCGCCCGCGTGGCTGGACGCCGCGTTCCTGCGCTGCGTAGTGCTGGGCGGCGGTCTGCTGCTGACGGCGCTGCTGTGCCTGCCGGTGTGGCAGACGGCCCTCCGCCTGCTGCGTGACGGCCGGGTGGGCTGCGAGCTGTGCGCCGGTGTGACGGTGCTGGCCGACCTGCTGTGCTGCGTCAGCGGCGCCGTGACCGGCAGCACCCTGTCCACCCCCTATGCCGCCGCCGGGGCGCTGCTGCTCCTCAGCTGCCAGCTGGGCCTGTACCTGACGGCGGAGACGCGCCGCATCGCCTTCCATCTGGCGGATGTCAACGGCGTACCGCCCTATGTGGTGTCCGTTCTGCCCGCCGGTATCTGCAAGCAGCGGGGTGTGCTGGACGGCTTCTACCGTATGACCATGCGCCCCGATCCCGCCCGCCAGTGGCAGAACTATGTGCTGCCGCTGCTGCTGAGCGCGGCGGTGGTGCTGTCCGGCGTGGTGTGCTTCACCGCCCGGCCCATGGACGAATTTCCCTGGGTGCTGGCGACCCTCACCGGCGCCGGCGTCCAGCTGTCCCTGCCCCTGACGGGCACGCTCCCGCTGTACTATCTGACCCGGCGGCTGGAGCGCAGCGGCGCTGCCGCCGCAGGCTACGCCGGTGCACGGGCCGTGGCCCGCTCCGGCCGCATGGTGCTGACGGACGACGACCTGTTCCCCGCCGGTACCGTGACCCTCAACGGCTACAAGGTCTACGGCGAGGAGCGTGTGCGGGCCGTGTCCTATGCCGCCTCGGTGGCCAAGGCCGCCGGCAGCAGCCTTGCACCCCTGCTGGATCGCCAGCTGACGGCGGAGGGCGGCTACCCCATGCGGGTGGACGAGCTGCGCTACTGCGAGGAGGGCGGCGTGGAGGCCGCCATCCGGGGCGAGACGGTGCTGATGGGCAGCGCCTACTTTATGAAGAAGCGCCGCGTGCCCCTGCCCCGCGACCTGAAGCTGCAGACCGGCCTGTTTCTGGCGGTGGACGGCGTGCTGACGGCGGTGTTCGCCGTGAAGTACCAGCCCTCCCGCAACGCGGAGTGGGCGCTGCGGGCCATGCGCCGCAGCCATATCACGCCGGTGCTGGCCGTCCGCAGCAGCAACGTGACCCCCGGCCTGATCAAGCGGAAATTCGGCGTGGACGCCAAGGTGGTCTACCCCGATGTGTCCACCCGTCTGGCGCTGGCCCAGCTGGCCGCCCAGCAGGGTGAGGCGCCCAACGTCATCGTCTGCCGGGAGGGGCTCCTCCCGCTGGCGGAGTCGGTGGTGGGGAGCCGCCGCATGGTGCGGGCGGTCCGCACCGCCACGGTGCTCAGCTACATCGGCGCGCTGTGCGGCGTGGCGCTGTCCTACTACCTGACCTCCGTGGGCAATTTCGCGGTGCTGACGCCGCTGTCCATGGTGGTGTTCCTGCTGCTTTGGCTGCTGCCCACGCTGCTCATCGCCGGACTTGTCCGCCACTTCTGATGCGAAATCGTAAGGGTGCCCATTGATATGCGCATAACGATATGTTAGATTATAAGTTGTCGGTCTATTGCGATCTTCCAATGAGGGAGGGTATATCTTATGAGCGATTTTATGCTAGCCTTACCCGGCATCATTTTTTGGATCGTGGTCATTTTTGTGATCAAATCCGCAAAGAGTAAAACCGGGCCTAAAAATAATGCAGAAAGGGAACTTGTGCACGATGTCATCTCGACTATAGAACGATTTGCTCCCGATTTCGATGGGGCTACGGTCAGCATATCCTCAGAGGGTTCTGTTGGTGGCATTAAATTTGCTTCTCTGAGCGGGCAGAACTTTTCTTATGATTACGCTACTCATGGATACTTTGTCAGCGACCACATGGCAAGACTGCTTGCCGCTGAAATTGCCAAGCGATTCGGCGGTGAATCTTGTCAAGTCAGTCGATACGATTTGACGGTGGCCTATCGAGTTATAGGCCCGCGTCAGCTTGCTGCTGAGCGAGAGAAAAAGCGCCGTGAGGACAGTCTGAAGCATCTTTAAGGAGGGCGAATATGGAACTGATTCAAATTGATTCTGTAAAGAAAGTTTTCACCGACACTACATATGTTAGTCCGTACCACCCACTTCCAGACGTTCTTTTTGTGGATGCAGAAACCGGCGTTGTCTATTTTAATGGCCAATATCCCCGCTACGACTCCAACGGCAGGATCATGGTCATCCCCAAGGATCGACTTCCGGACATCATTGCGCGGGCCAAAGCCCAAGCAGCCACTTTGGTAGCGGAATCACAAAGGAATCATAGCATTCAGGTATAACCTGCTGCCCACGTTGCTCATCGCCGGACTTGTCCGCCACTTCTGATACGAAAAAAGACATCCAGCGCATCTGCGCGGGATGTCTTTTTTTCACTTTTCACATCTCTGCCGGCACAGGCTCCGGCAGCTTCTCCGGCCAGCCGGGCCAGCTCTGGCGGATCAGCGCCGCCACGTCGCCCCGCTCCGTGCCCAGCACGGCGGCCAGCTCGCCGTACAGCTGATCCTCGGCCCGCTTGAGATAGCGCTCGTCTATCTGGCTGACCTTCTTGCCGTGGCGCAGGGCCCACGCCCTCTTGCGGCACACGCTGTGGATCATGGCCGCCAGCTCACCGCACTCGCACCGCATCACCACCTGATGGTAGAAGTCCCGGGCGGCCCGGACGCCTGCCTGCTCCGGCTTGCAGGGCGGCAGCGACGGGATGGCCGCGATGAGGGCCAGCGCCGCCTCCCGGGTGATGACGGGACGCATCAGCACGCCGGTGTCCACCGGTGTCAGCACCATTCCGCTGCGGTACAGCGGGGTCAGATGATAATAGAGCCTGTCCCCATCGTCGTAGGACATGCCGGACGGGCCGATACGCTCCACCCGGCAGACGCCCTCGCCGCCGTACACCACCAGATCGCCTGCTGCAAACATTCTGTCACGCTCCTCACACACAAAACACGCGGAAACACGCCGCCCGTCCGCTCTCTCCTTCGGACACGCGGCTTTTCTATCTGGTAGAATTATACCACATTGTGTCAAAAAATGTAAGGGCGATTTTTAAGAAATTTCCTGAAAACCGGTGGATATCCGAAAAAAACGTGGTACAATAGGGGAAATTTTTCGAGAGGAGCACCCTTTTATGAAAACCCCCGACATCCATCCCTCCGCTTTTGTGGCCCCCGGCGCCGTCGTCCGGGGCGAGGTACATCTGGCCGAAAACAGCAGCGTGTTCTACAACGCGGTGCTCCGGGGCGACCGCGCCCCCATTTCCATCGGCGAGGGTACCAACATACAGGATAACTGCGTGGTCCATGTGGAGTACGACCTGCCGGTAACGGTGGGCAAAAACGTCACCGTGGGCCACGGAGCCATCCTCCACGGCTGCACCATCGGCGACGAGACGCTGATCGGTATGGGCGCCATCGTCCTCAACGGTGCGCAGATCGGCAAAAGCTGCCTCATCGGCGCCGGCGCGCTGGTGACGCAGAACGCCGTCATCCCTGACGGCTGCATGGCCGTTGGCTCCCCCGCCAGGGTGAAGCGCCCCCTGACGCCGGAGGAGATGGACAGCCTCCGCCAATCCGCCGCCGACTACCGGCAGGAGGCGCAGGCGTGCAAAGCGCTGGAGGAGACCCTGTAAGCAAAAGGAAGGCCGTAGGCACGCCTGCGGCTTTCCTTTTGCTTATTTCTGTACGGCGGCCTTCTCCCGATCCCGCAGGATCAGCAGCTTCAGCGCCTCCACGCCTACCTGTACGGCGGAGGTGGTGTCCTCGCTCATGTCCTGATCCAGACCGGCGGCCTCCCGTTCCTGGTTCCACACCACATGGAAGCAGGAGCCGCACCGGCACGCCAGCGCGTTTGCCACCACGAACAGCGCGGCGGACTCCATCTCGCTGGCCTTGACGTGCAGGCGCTTCCACGCCTCCCACTTGTTCAGCAGCTCATAGGACACCGGCATCTTGGCCGGGCTGTGCTGGCCGTAGAAGGCGTCCTTGCACTGGACGACGCCCACCTGCGTCCGCTTGCCCAGCGCGTGGGACGCCTGCACCAGCGCGGTGGTCACGTCGAAATCCGCTACCGCCGGGTACTCGATGGGCGCGTACTCCCGGCTGGTGTGCTCGAACCGGATGGCGCCGGTGGCCACCACCACGTCGCCGCTGCGGACATCCAGATCAATGCCGCCGCAGGTGCCCACCCGGATAAAGGTGTCCGCGCCGATGTTGTGCAGTTCCTCCATGGCGATGGACGCGGAGGGGCCGCCGATGCCGGTGGAGCAGACGGAGACCTTCTCCCCCAGCAGCGTGCCGGTGTACACGGTGTACTCCCGGTTGCTGGACACGAAATGCGCGGCGTCAAACAGCGCGGCGATCTTCTCGCAGCGGCCCGGGTCGCCGGGCAGGATCACATAGCGGCCCACATCTCCCTCTTCACAGTGAATGTGGTACTGTTTTTCCAGTTTTTGCATGGTCTGACCTCCTGAAGGCTATACGGGCGGTCATATCCGTCCCGAAAAATACTTTTTGCTATCGTTTGTGCCGGTCTTTGAATGTTCATTGTACCATATGCCGCCGCAAAAAGCAACGCTCCCAAGGCCGGAAAAACCGGGAGCAAAAGCTGGGGAAAGAAAGGGGATGCGGCTTGCGCCGCATCCCCTTGCGTTTTTCAATGGCTTAATACATGCCCATGCCGCCCATGTCGGGTGCGGCGGGAGCCGGAGCGGGGGGCTGGGGCTTGTCGGCCACCAGAGACTCGGTGGTCAGCACCATGCCGGACACGCTGGCGGCGTTCTCCAGCGCGCTGCGGGTCACCTTGGCGGGATCCACGATGCCGCTGGCGATCATGTCGCAGTACTCCTCCTTATAGGCGTCGAAGCCGTAGCCGTTCTTGCCGGAGGTGCGCACCTTCTCCAGCACCACGCTGCCGTCGATGCCGGCGTTGGCCGCGATCTGGCGGATGGGGGCCTCCAGTGCCTTGGCCACCAGCTGCACGCCCACGCGCTCGTCGCCCTCGGTGCTGTTCAGCAGCGCGGTGACGGCGGGGATGACGTTGACGTAGATGGTGCCGCCGCCGGCCACGATGCCCTCCTCAACGGCGGCCTTGGTGGCGTTCAGCGCGTCCTCGATGCGGAGCTTCTTCTCCTTCATCTCAGTCTCGGTAGCGGCGCCCACCTTGATGACAGCCACGCCGCCGGCCATCTTGGCCAGGCGCTCCTGCAGCTTCTCCTTGTCATACTCGCTGGTGGTCACGCCGATCTGGGCGCGAATCTGGGAGACACGATCCTTGATGGCCTGAGGATCGCCCATGCCGTCCACGATGATGGTGTTCTCCTTGGTGACCTTGATCTGACGGGCGCGGCCCAGCATATCAATGGTGGTGTCCTTCAGAGCCAGACCGAACTCCTCGCTGACGACCTGACCGCCGGTCAGCACGGCGATATCCTGCAGCATCTCCTTGCGGCGGTCACCAAAGCCGGGGGCCTTGACGCACACCACGTTCAGAACGCCCTTCAGACGGTTGACCAGCAGAGTGCTGAGGGCCTCGCCCTCCACGTCCTCCGCGATGATGAACAGCTTCTTGCCGCTCTGGAGCATCTGCTCCAGCAGGGGCAGGATGTCGCTGATGACGGAGATCTTCTTGTCGGTGATGAGGATATAGGGATCGTCCACCACAGCCTCCATCTTCTCCATATCGGTGGCCATGTAGGGGGTGATATAGCCCCGGTCAAACATCATGCCCTCCACGACCTCGGAATAGGTCTCGGCGGTCTTGGACTCCTCAATGGTGATAACACCGTCGGCGGAGACCTTCTCCATAGCCTCGGCAATGAGCTTGCCGATGGTCTCATCGCTGGAGGAGACAGTACCCACGCGGGCGATATCGTCGGTGCCGTTGACCTTCTGGCTCTGCTCCTTGATGGCGCTGACAGCGGCCTCCACAGCCTTGGCCATGCCCTTCTTCATGACGATGGGATTGGCGCCTGCGGCCAGATTCTTCAGACCCTCGTGGATCATGGCCTGTGCCAGCAGGGTAGCGGTGGTAGTGCCGTCGCCGGCCACATCGTTGGTCTTGGTGGACACCTCGCGCACCAGCTGCGCACCCATGTTCTCAAACGGATCGTCCAACTCGATCTCCTTGGCGATGGACACGCCGTCGTTGGTGATCAGGGGCGTACCGAACTTCTTATCCAGCACCACGTTGCGGCCCTTGGGGCCCAGCGTGACCTTAACGGTATCGGCCAGCTGATTGACACCGGCCTCCAGAGCCTTGCGGGCCTCGTCGCCGCGCTTGATGATCTTAGACATATAACTTACCTCCTACTTTTACTCCACAATGGCCAAGATGTCGCTTTGCTTGACGATGATGTACTCCACATCCTCCAGCGTCACCTTGGTGCCGGCGTACTTGTCGGTGATGACCTTATCGCCGGCCTTCACGGACATCACCACGGTCTTTCCGTCCACGGTGCCGCCGGGGCCCACGGAGATCACCTCTGCCACAGAGGGCTTTTCCTTGGCGGAACCGGTGAGGATGATGCCGCCCTTGGTGGTCTCCTCCGGCTCGGACATCTTCAGCACCACGCGGTCGGCAAGCGGTGTCAGTTTCATAGCTGCTTCCTCCTTATATACTCAATATTGAAAAAATAAAGTCAGCGTTAGCACTCAATGTCTTGGAGTGCTAACGCCGCTTATCATACCACACTATACGGGATTTGCAAGGGGGAAACGGGAAAATTTTGAAAAATTCACAAAATGTTCAACTGAGGGACGGCTCTCGGGCGGTGCGATTGCAGCTGCACCCGGCGGGGCCGAAGAAATTCAGCTTCTTGTCGGCCATTTTGATGGTCACGTCCTGATTGACCACGCATTCGCCGTCCAGGCAGGTGACGATGTCCGGTTTTTCCGACTGGATGCGGATGACCTTGGGGGTGGAACAGTGGGCATAGTCGGGGAACTTGCGATAGCCGCCCTTGGAGTAGGGCCCCACGAACTTCAGGAACGTCCGGCGGTTCACGGCCTTCACCACCAGCGTGTTCAGCACACCGTCGTCCATCCGGGCCTCGCCTACGGGCATGAAGCCGCCGCCGTAGTACCGGCCGTTGCACACCGCCACCAGCGACCAGTCGCCCTTGACGGCCACATCGTCCAGCGACACGGTCCAGCGGGAGCCGATGCCCTTGAACAGGAAGTTCACCGCCAGCGAGTAGATGTAGCTGCCCTTGCCGTCCAGCAGGGGGCTTTCACTGTACTTATGTACGTCCCGCGCCACCCGCGCATCAATGCCGGAGCAGGCGATGGTCAGGGCCACGCGGCCGTTGACGTCGATGGCGTCCATGGGGAACTGCGGCCCGTCCCACAGGTTCTCCGCGTCCCGGAACTTCTCCAGATCGTCGCCGAAGTTCTTGAGGAAGTCGTTGCCGGTGCCCACGGGGATGGCGGTCATGGCGGCGTTGTCGTAGCCGATGATGCCGTTGGCCACTTCGTTGACGGTGCCGTCGCCGCCGCAGGCGTAGAACCGCAGCTCCTCGCCGCTGTCGCACAGCCGCCGGGCGATCTCCGTGGCGTGGCCCTGCTTCTTTGTCAGGATGCACTGGACATCCAGATCGTGCTTTGTCCGCAGCGCATCCGCCATATCGTATATCTTTTGGCGGCTGTCCGCCTTGCCCGCAGTGGGATTGATGATGAAAACGTGCTTCATCTTAGGTTGCCTCCTCGAGCCAAGCAAAAGTTTAAGAATTCCTTAGCATTGTACCATGCCGCCGGAAAAGAAAGTGAACAAATTGAAAATAAACGGCAAATTTATCTGCGTCGCTCACACGTTGCCGTACATGAACACGTCGCACTTGATCATGCCGTTGTACAGCTTGCGCTTCTTGTCCGCCGGTCGGCCGAAGGCGCGCTCAAACTCCGTGTGGCTGCTGAGCACCAGCGTTCGCCAGCCCTCCGGCAGGGTTTTCCACACCCTGCCCAGCATCCGGTACAGCTCCTCCGCCTCCTGCCGCTCCAGCAGCCGCTCGCCGTAGGGGGGATTGGTCACCAGCTGGCCATATTGGCTGTCCCGGCGGAATTTGGCGGCGTCCGCCACTTCAAAGCGGATGCAGTCGTCCACGCCGGCCTTCCGGGCGTTGTCCCGGGCGATGTCCACGGCATGGGGGTCAATGTCGCCGCCCCAGATGTCGTACTGCCCGTGGAACTCCCTGTCCTGCGCCTCGTCCGCCGCGTCCATCCACGCCGCCGCCGGCAGGAACGCCCAGCGCTGGGCGTCGAACCGCCGGTCCAGACCCGGCGCCCGGTTTTTGGCAATGAGCGCCGCCTCGATGGGAATGGTGCCGCTGCCGCAGAACGGGTCGCAGAACGGGTCGCGCCCCCGGTAGCGGCTGAGAGTCACCAGTGCCGCCGCCAGCGTCTCCCGCAGCGGGGCCTCCACGCCCACGGCCCGGTAGCCCCGCTTGTACAGCCCCTCGCCGGAGGTGTCCAGACAGACGGCGGCCTCATCTTTGAAGATGGAGAAGCGCACCTGATGCTTCACCCCCGTCTCCGGGAACTGCTCCAGCCCGTAGGCGGTCTTCATCCGCTCCACCATGGCCTTTTTGATGATGCTCTGGCAGGCGGACACCGCGTGCAGCTGGGAGGAGATGGCGTAGCCCTTCACCGGGAACGCCGCGTCCCGGGGCAGATAGTCCTCCCACGGGATGGCCCGTACGCCCTGAAACAGCTCCTCAAAGCTGCGGGCGGGGAACTGCCCCAGCACCAGCATCACCCGTGCGCCGCAGCGCAGATTGATGTTGAGCCTTGCGCAGTCCGCCATGGTGCCATGGCACAGGATGCGCCCGTTTTCCGCCTGCACGTCCTGCAGACCCAGCCGCTTCACCTCATCAGCCACCAGCTTTTCCAACCCCAGCAGGCAGGGGATCATATATGTCACCATAGACGGCGCACCTCGTTCGTTCAGATTCGTACCCATCAGTATACCCGACTTTTGTCCGCCGCGCAAGGCGTAAAAATCCTGTGGCATTTCCGGCGCGGATAGGCTATAATAGGGGATGTAAACTTCAGGTTGCGCGGCTTTGTGCAAAAAATTTCCCGGCGCAACTTCAAGGTGATAGACAAAACCGGCGGAAGTGCTACACTGTCGGAAAGAGGAACGGAGGAACGAGCCTATGTCATTCGGAGAACAGCTGTCGGCTGTGCGCCGCCGCAGCGGCCTGACCCAGGAGCAGTTTGCCGAGCAGCTGCAGGTCTCCCGTCAGGCGGTGAGCAAATGGGAGTCCGGCCGGGGCTACCCGGAGATCGAGAAGATACTCTATATCTGCAACCGCTATCAAGTCTTCATTGCCGACATGTTCGCGCAGGAAGCCCCTGCCCCGGCGGCGTCCCCCGCACCGGACGCGCCCGCTGCGCCCGCCGCGTCGGAGCAGCCCCTCCCACGGGAGAGCCTGCACAATGCGTTTTCCGCGTTCCTCACCAACCTGTCCCCGAAAAACAAGTGGATGGCCGGGGGCGTGCTGCTGGGCGTAGGCGCTCTCAGCGGCCTCATCGGCCTGTGTCTGAAAGGAGGAAGCACGGATATGTCCACGATTATCTGGATCGTCGCCATCGTTATCTTCGGCGTGGCGGAAGCGGTCACAGCGGGCCTGACATCCATCTGGTTCGTGCTGGGCGGCGTGGCGGCTCTCATCGCGGCCATCTGCAACGGCCCCGTCTGGCTGCAGATCGCGCTGTTCTTTGTGGTGTCCATCGCCACGCTGGCGGCTACCCGCCCGCTGGTGGTCAGGCTGATGAAAAAGGACATCAAGCCTACCAATGCCGACCGGGTTCTGGGCGGCTCGGCCCGGGTCACGGAGCGCATCGACAACGATGTGCCCACCGGCGCCGTCTACATAGATGGCAAGACCTGGTCTGCCCGCAGCAGCACCGGGGAGATCATCGAGCCTGACGCCATGGTGCGCGTCGTGCGCATGGAGGGCGTCAAGCTGTATGTGGAAAAGGAGATGTAAATGCCGTACTTCATCAAGGGCCTGCTGGTAGTTCTCGCCTTTGTCGTCACTCGCATCGTCCACCTGACCCGCAAGCACAGGAAGAAAAAGCAGCACAAAAACACGGAGAAAGAATAAGGAGGAAACACACATGCCGTACAACATGCCCGGTACCATTGCCATCATCGTTCTGGTCGTTCTCGTTCTGGTGGTGGTCGTCAGCTGCATCAACATCGTCCAGCAGTCCAAGGCCTATGTGGTGGAGCGTCTCGGCGCCTTCCACAGCGTCTGGGGTGTGGGCCTGCACTTCAAGCTGCCGTTCATCGAGCGGGTGGTGAAGAAGGTCAGCCTCAAGGAGCAGGTGGCCGACTTCGATCCCCAGCCCGTTATCACCAAGGATAACGTCACCATGCAGATCGACACCGTCATCTATTTCCAGATCACCGACCCCAAGCTGTACACCTACGGCGTGGAGTATCCCATGTCCGCCATCGAGAATCTGACGGCCACCACCCTGCGCAACATCATCGGCGAGCTGGAGCTGGACCAGTCCCTCACCAGCCGCGACACCATCAACGCCAAGATGCGCTCCATTCTGGATGAAGCCACCGACCCGTGGGGCATCAAGGTCAACCGCGTGGAGCTGAAGAACATCCTGCCGCCCCGCGAGATCCAGAACGCCATGGAAAAGCAGATGAAGGCAGAGCGCGAGCGCCGCGAGTCCATCCTGCAGGCCGAGGGCGAGAAGGCCAGTAAGGTGCTGATCGCCGAGGGCGAGAAGCAGTCCACCCTGCTGCGGGCGGACGCCGCCAAGCAGGCCCGCATCATGGCCGCCGAGGCGGAGGCACAGTCCATCCTGAAGGTGCAGCAGGCCATGGCCGACTCTATGCGGATGCTGAACGAGAACGCGCCCAACGATCAGGTCATCAAGCTCAAGGCGCTGGAGGCGCTACAGAAGGTGGCGGACGGTAAGGCCACGAAGCTCATCATTCCCAGCGAGATCCAGAGCCTGGCGGGTCTGGCGGCCAGCGCCAAGATGCTGGTGGAGAACGACGCGCCCGCCGCGGAGTAAGCCTATGGCGAAGAAGGAACAGCGTTTTATCAAGGTCGCGGAGGAGAGCGGCATCATCAACAACAGCGAGGTCTGGGCAGACACGCAGACCGGTGTGCAGTACTTTTATCACGCTTCCGGCAACTCCGGCGGCATGTGCGTACTGGTAGATGCCGAGGGCAGACCCCTGCTGTACCGCAAGGCCCCGGACGCGCCGGAGTTTTGAGAGAATGTGCCCGGGCGCTGAACCCGCAAGGGTGCTTCCGGATTCTGAGCTCAGGGGGCGCTTCGGATTTTGAACGCAGCGGGGCCTCCCGATTCTGAACCCGAAAGGGCAGGGCAAAGCCCTGCCCTTTTCGCATCGCCCCTGCGATCCCGCTTGCATGCATCGCGGGAACCGGCGTCCCCGCATTCCTGCGTAGGGACCGGCGTCCCCGGCGGCCCGTTCGCAGGGCGGCGCGCCCCACGCCGCCGCGATGATTTTTACGCGCCTGCCGGCGCGCGGGGGGCGTTTCGCGCTCCGGCGCAGCGCGCCGGGAAAATCAACAACAAAAAAAGGAGCTGTGACCCTGTATGTACTATCTCTTTGCCAACGGCCTGCAGCCGCTGCCCACGCCGCCATCGGACTGGCGCGGCGTACTGGCGGTGCTGACGCCGCAGGAGCTGCATGACGCGGCGCTGCCTGCCGGCATGCCGGCTCCCACCGCGCCCGCTGACCCGCATGAGTCTCAGTTCTGCTGGCTGCGCGTTGACCGCAGCGGCATTACCGGCCACCTGCGGACACCGCCGCAAGCCAACCAGTCCGCCCGCCGTTTCAGCTTTTCCTGGACGGGCGGGGCTTTGCTGGTGGTCGACCACGACCATGCGGCGTCGGACTGCATTGCCCGTCTGGCAGAGCAGAGCGCCCCGCCGCCGGACGGCCCCGACGGCTTTTTGACGGCGCTGCTGCTATATCTCATCCGGGATGACCTGCCCTACATCCAGCAGCTGGAGAGCCGGCTGACCGTTCTGGAGCAGGCGGTGCTGGACAACGACACCGGGCGGTTCCTCCACCGGATGAGCGTGCTGCGCAAGGAGCTGAACCGCACCAACCGCTACTACGCCCAGCTCAGCGACTTTGCGTCCTCCCTGATGGAGGAGGCGGAGGAGCAGCTGTCCGGCCACAGTAAAAAGCGGCTGAACCACTTCCTGCGGAAGGTGGAGAATCTGCGGGGCGAGACGCGGATGCTTCACGAGTATGCCAGCCAGATCAGCAGCGAGTATCAGTCGCAGGTGGACATTGCCCAGAACCGGGTGATGAAGGTGCTGACCATTGTTACCGCCATCTTCCTGCCGCTGTCCCTCATTGCCGGGTGGTACGGCATGAACTTCACGGATATGCCGCTGCTCCGCTGGCGCTGGGGCTATGTGACGGTGGCGGCGGTGTCGGCGCTGGTGGTGGCGCTGCTCATCTGGTACTTCAAGAGGAAAAAGTGGTTCTGAAAACCGAACGGCGGCGGGGCGCATTGGCCCCGCCGTACGGGTGCGCGGGGCAGGCATAAGGGGGACACAGTGAACCGGGAGCGCGATTTATTTCAGGAAAAACGTGAAATAAAGGCGGGATTTTTGAAAATAAATCGGAAATAAACCGGAAATTGACCTGAAAAACAATTTCAGGATGCGGCGGGGCGGCAAGGCCCCTTCAAGCGCAAAAGCGATGCCCGCGCCGGGGCCGGCGCGGGCATCGCTTTTTGCTGTTTATACGAAATATCGAAAATCAAAGTATGCAGGAAATTTCCGGATATTTACAGCTTTGTCACCATGGGGATGATCATGGGGCTGCGCTTGGTGGTCTTGTAGAGGTAGCTGGACACGGCGGAGCGGACGGTGCGGCACACGTCGCCGTCATCCCGGCGCTTCCGGGCGGACATGCCGTCCACGGTGTCGGTGGCGATGCGGCGCAGGGTGTCCAGCAGCTCCTCGGACTCCTTGACGTAGACAAAGCCCCGTGTCACGATCTCCGGCGGACACAGCAGCTGGTGGTCGTGGCTGGACATGGGCAGCACGATGACCACCATGCCGTCCTCAGCCAGCAGCTTCCGGTCGTTGAGCACCACGGCCCCCACCTCGCCGACGCCGCTGCCGTCCACGAACACCTCGCCGGCGGGAACGGATGTCTCGCACTTGATGTGCTTGGTGGTCAGCTCAATGACGGAGCCGTTGTCGGCCACCACGATGTTGTTGGGGTGCATGCCCATGCTCTCCGCTACCCGCTTGTGGATCTGGAGCATACGCTGCTCGCCGTGGAGAGGGATGAAGAACTTGGGCTTCGTCAGGGCATGGATGATCTTCAGCTCCTCCTGGCAGGCGTGGCCGGAGACGTGGAGCATGTCGGCCTTGTCGTAGACCACGTCGGCGCCCTTGCGGAACAGCTCGTTGATGACGCGGCCCACCGTCACCTCATTGCCGGGGATGGCGCTGGCGGAGATGATGACCTTGTCGCCGGGGCCGATGTCCACCTGCTTGTGGGTGGAGAAGGCCATGCGGTACAGGGCGCTCATCTCCTCGCCCTGGGAGCCGGTGGTGACGATGACCTGCTGCTGCAGGGGCAGGCCCTTGATGCGGTTGATGTCCACCAGCGTGTTCTTGGGCACCTTCATGTAGCCCAGCTCCGTGGAGACCTTCATGATATTCTCCATGCTGCGGCCGGTGACGGCCACCTTGCGGCCGCAGGCCGCCGCGGCGTCCAGCACCTGCTGGATGCGGTGGACGTTGCTGGCGAAGGTGGTGACGATGATGCGCTTGTCGCAGCCGGTGAACTGCCGCTTGAACGTGGCGCCCACCGCCTTCTCACTCATGGTATAGCCGGGACGCTCCACATTGGTGGAGTCGGCCAGCAGCGCCAGCACCCCCTGCTTGCCCAGCTCGCCGAAGCGGGCCAGATCGATGACCTCGCCGTCGATGGGGGTGGAGTCGATCTTGAAGTCGCCGGTGTGGACGATGGTGCCCATCCGGGTATGGATGGCGAAGGCCGCGGAGTCGGCGATGGAGTGGTTCACATGGAGGAACTCCACCTGAAACTTGCCGGCCCTCACCGTCTGGCCGGCCTCCACGGTGATGAGCTTGGTGGAGCTTACCAGACCGTGCTCCTGCAGCTTCAGCTTGATGAGCCCGGCGGTGAAGCGGGTGCAGTAGATGGGGGTGTTGAGCTGCTTGAGAACGTAGGGGATGGCGCCGATGTGATCCTCGTGCCCGTGGGTAATGAACATGCCCCGCAGGCGGCTGTGGTTCTTCACCAGATAGCTGACGTCGGGAATGACGCAGTCGATGCCGTACATGTCGTCTCCGGGAAAGGCCATGCCGCAGTCCACGATGATGATCTCGCCGCCGTACTCGTAGGCGGTCATATTCTTGCCGATCTCGTTCAGGCCGCCCAGAGGAATGATCTTCAGTTTTTCTGCCATAAATGTCAAATACTCCTTTGCTTGTACAGATACCGCACGGCCCGGCAGGGCGGAAAATGACCGCAGCAAAGCAAAGGCGGCCCGCCCGCTGTCCGGCCCTGCATCGCCGGAGAGAGGTGCGGAGTGTCGCCCAGCCGCTCCATGTGGATGGTTTGTAAGAGGTCGCCCTCTTTTTTCTATGTGATCGCAGGCACACGCTCTGCGAAACAACCAAAAAATGCGCGTATTTTTCTGCGCTTTTCACAAAGTATACCACACCTTGCCGCGTTTGTACACCCCCAACTTGCCGACAGGTTCCGACAGCGGCGGAAAGGGGACGGAAAGCGGCGGCGTTCGGCGGATTTTTCCCCAAAGCCGCTATTGTCGGCGGGGAAATTCTGTGCTATAATCAATTGCTATATTAAATTGGAGACGTATTCCTATCGACAAGCGAGGAAACGCCTTTCGTATACCTGCACCGGGAGGAGGAACGCCTTTTGAGCAAAAAGATCATACGCGGATTCCGCACGAACATGGCCCTGTACGGCCTGTGTCTCATTGTGTTCGTGATCGTGACCATCCCCTTTGAGCCGCTGCTGGCGCTGGCGGAGGGGGTGGTGGCCGTGGTGGTGCTGCTGGTGGGCAGCCGCCGCAACAAGATGGCGCAGGCCTCCGTGCGGCAGTATATGGACAGGGTGTCCGGGGGCATGGACTCCGCCCGCTCCAGCAATATGCTGTACGCCCCGCTGCCCATGCTGGTGTTCGATGTGACCACCGGCGAGGTGCTGTGGAGCAACGATATGTTTTTGCAGCTGACCAGCCAGAAGGAGAAGATCTTCGAGATGCTGGTGGATACGGTGATACCGGATTTCAGCTATCGCTGGCTGCTGGACGGCAAGCGGGAGTATCCGGAGCTGTTCCAGTGGAACGGCAGGGTGTACCGGGTGTTCGGCGCGCTGAGCCATCCGGAGGAGATGGACAGGAATCAGAACCCGCTGGCCACTACCTACTGGATGGATGTCACCGACAGCGAGGAGATGCGCCAGACACTGGAGATGACCCGGCCGCTGGTGGCCATCCTCATGGTGGACAACTATGAGGAGCTGATGAAGGCCTGCCCGGAGAGCAAGCGCTCGGCGGTGCTGGCCGCGCTGGAGGAGCAGCTGAACAACTGGGCGGCGGACTCCGGCGGGCTGCTGCTGGGCTACGACCGCGACCGCTATCTGTTCGTATTCGAGGAGAAGGACTACGGCGGCTACACCGAGAGCAAGTTCGACGTGCTGGAGAAGGTGCGGCAGGTGCAGGCCGGCGAGGGCGTGTCCGCCACGCTGTCCATCGGCGTGGGGCGGGACGAGGACAGCTTCGACCAGCTGTTCAAGAACGCCTCGCTGGCGCTGGAGATGGCCCTGAGCCGGGGCGGCGATCAGGCTGTGGTGAAGGATCGGGTGAACTTCGAGTTCTACGGCGGGCGCAGCAAGACCACGGAGAAGCGGACGAAGGTGAAGTCCCGGGTCATGGCCAACGCGCTGGGCGAGCTTATCGACGACGCCAAGCAGGTGTACGTCATGGGCCACAAGTACGCGGACATGGACTCCGTAGGCGCGGCCATGGGCGTGTACTGCATCGCCCGGAAGCGGGGCAAGAAGTGCCAGATCGTCATTGACACCGAAAACAACGCCGCCCATCCGCTGATCCGGAAGATGCTGGAGCAGCCGGAGTACGCCGGGGGCCTCATCTCCGGCGGCGAGGCGTTCCTGAAGTGCCAGCCCGGCGCGCTGCTGGTGGTGGTGGACACCAACCGGCCTGAGAGCGTGGAATCCGAGGAGATGCTGGAGACGTGCAACCGGGTGGCGGTCATCGACCACCACCGCCGGGGCAGCAGCTACATCGAGAAGATGGCGCTGAACTACCACGAGCCGTATGCCTCCTCCGCCAGCGAGCTGGTGGCGGAGTTGATGCAGTACCTGCTGGAGCCGTCCGACGTGCTGAAGTGCGAGGCGGAGGCACTGCTGGCGGGCATCGTGCTGGATACGAAGAACTTTACCAACCGCACCGGCGGGCGCACCTTTGAGGCGGCGGCCTACCTGCGGCGGCTGGGCGCCGATACGCAGGACGTGCAGCGGCTGTTCCAGGGGGATCTGCAGTCCATGATCGACCGGTACGCCATCATCCGGCAGGCGGAGCTGTACCACGACGACATCGCCGTGGTGGCGCTGGAGGACGAGTGCGACCGGGTAACGGCCGCCAAGGCCGCCGACGAGCTGCTGACCATACGGGGCATCAAGGCGTCCATCGTCCTGTACAGGAAGGGCGACGGCGTGTATATGTCCGCCCGGTCGCTGGGCGAGGTCAACGTGCAGGTCATCCTGGAGGCGCTGGGCGGCGGCGGCAATTCCACCACCGCAGGCGGGCAGGCAGACAACATCTCGGTGGACGAGGCCAAGGCCAAGCTGCTGGCGGCCATCGACCATTACTTTGAAAACTGACGAAAAGGAGATAGAATACCATGAAAGTCATACTGAAGCAGGACGTGAAGGGCAAGGGCAAGAAGGGCCAGATGATCGAGGCGGCGGAGGGCTACGCCCGGAATTTCCTGCTGCCCAAGGGGCTGGCGGTGGAGGCCACCGCCGACGCGGTGAACACCATGAAGCTGCAGGCCAAGGCCAAGGCCAAGGCCGACGCGGAGGCCAAGGCCGAGGCGCTGGCCATCGCGGAGAAGCTCAAGAGCTGCCAGGTGAAGATCGCGGCCAAGGGCGGCGAGGGCGGCAAGCTGTTCGGCGCCGTTACCGGCAAGGAGATCGCCGGGGCGCTGAAGGAGCAGTTCGGCATGGACGTGGACGGCAAGAAGCTGGTGCTGGAGCAGCCTATCAAGAGCTTCGGCAGCTACGAGGTCAAGGCCAAGCTGGGCTTTGAGGTCAGCGGCACGGTGTATGTGCTGGTCATCGAGGAGAAGTAACACCGACATCAACACGGAGAGGAGGCCCGGATATGGCTGCGGACGAGCTGCTGCTGCGGCAGGCACCCCATTCGCCTCAGGCGGAGCAGGCGGTGCTGGGCTCCATGCTCATCGATCCCGACTGCATCAAGGACGTCATGGACAAGCTGCAGCCGGAGGATTTCTATCTGCGGGCCAACCGCGATATCTTTGAGACGATCTACCATATGTTTGTCTACTCCCGGCCCATCGACGGCGTTACCGTGGCCGGGGAAATGGAGAAAAACGGCGTCTACAACGACAATACACGGGACTATCTGCTGCAGCTGATGGACGTGACGCCTACCAGCGCCAACGTCATGGAGTATGTGCAGATCGTGCTGGACAAGTCGCTGATGCGGCAGGTGGCCGCCGCCGCCGGCAGTATCACCGCCATGGTGCAGGAGGGCACCGGCACCGCCGGAGACATGCTGGAGTCGGCGGAGCAGCGGGTGTACGCCATCCGCAGGGGGCGCAGCGCCCAGAGCATGGTGACGGTGAGCGTCGTTCTGCAGGACGTGATGGCCCATCTGGCGGAGCTGACCGCCAGCGGCGGCAAGACGCTGCCGGGCCTGTCCACGGGACTTTCCGCCGTAGACGCCAAGATCAACGGACTGAACAAGTCCGACCTGCTGCTGCTGGCCGCCCGGCCCGGTATGGGCAAGACCAGTATGGCCCTGAACGTGGCGCTGTCCGCGGCGCGGGAGTCGGGCAAGACCGTGGCCATCTTCTCGCTGGAAATGTCACGGGAGCAGCTGGTGACAAGGCTCATCGCCAGCGAGGGGCTGGTGGAGAACACCCGCCTGGTGACGGGCAACCTGCGGGAGAGCGACTGGCAGCGCATCGCCGAGGCGGCGTCCGCCCTGAGCCGGATGGACATCCGTATCGACGACAACCCGCTGCTGACAGTGGCGGATATGAACGCCAAGTGCCGCCGGCTGGACAATCTGGGGCTGGTGGTCATCGACTACCTGCAGCTGATGACCTCCGCCGGAGGGAAGGGCTATTCCGGCGAGAACCGCCAGCAGGCGGTGTCGGACATCAGCCGTATGCTGAAGATCATGGCCAAGGAGCTGCAGGTGCCGGTGCTGTGCCTGAGCCAGCTGAGCCGTGCCAACGAGAAGCGGGAGGACAAGCGGCCCATGCTGTCCGACCTCCGCGAATCCGGCGCCATCGAGCAGGACGCGGATATCGTGCTGTTTCTGTACAGGGACGATTACTACAACAGCGATTCGGAAAAGCGCAACGTGGCCGAGTGCATCGTGGCCAAGAACCGCCACGGCGAGACGGGCAAGGTGGAGCTGCGGTGGATGCCGGAGTATACAGCCTTCGGTACGCTGGAGAACCGCTACGACGATGAGGAGTGAGCCATGGATCTGACGCCGTGGATGGAGCGCTGGCACATGCTGCCCCAACAGGGCGGCATCGTGCTGTGCGGCGTGTCCGGCGGACGGGACTCCATCTGTCTGCTGGACTATCTGCATAGGCTGGGACAGCGGCGGGGCTTTACGGCGGCGGCGGGACATCTGAACCACCTGATGCGGCCCACCGCCCAGCGGGACGAGGACTTCGTCCGGGCCTTCTGCGCGGAGCGGGGCATCCCGTTCTACACGGAGAAGGCCGACGTGTACGGCCTGTGCGGCACATGGGGCCTGACGGTGGAGGAGACGGGACGCCGGGCGCGGTACGACTTCCTGCGGCGGACGGCGGCGGCCGCCGGCGCGGAGAGGATCGCCACGGCACACCACCGGGACGATCTGGCGGAGACGGTGCTTTTGCAGCTGCTGCGGGGCACCGGGCCCCAGGGGCTTACCGGCATCCCGCCGGTACGGGACGGGATCATCCGGCCGCTGCTGGACACGCCCCGGCGGGACATTGAACAGTATATCGAGGAAAACGGGCTGGCCTACGTCACCGACGAGACGAACGGCGACCTGCATTACGCCCGAAACCGGCTGCGGCTGGAGGTATGGCCCATGCTGGAGGGCATCAACCCGGAGGCGGCGGCCCACATTGCCCGGACGGCGGACATCCTGCGGCGGGAAAACGCCTATCTGGATGAGCTGGCGGCGGCGCGGCTGCCGGAGGCGGGGCGCGCCGTGGACTGCGGCGCGCTGCTGGCGGCGCCGGAGGCGCTGCGGCCCCGGATGCTGCGGCTGCTGCTGGAGCGGCTGGGCACGGGCCGGAAGGACGTGGGCGCCGTCCATCTGGCGGCGCTGGAGCGGCTGGCCGCCGGGGAGGGCGTGCTGGCGCTGCCCGGCGGCGCGGAGGCGGTGTGCCGGGACGGCGTGCTGACGCTGCGGCCGGCGGCGGCCCCGCCGGAGGAGACGGTGCTGCGGGAGGGAGAGAACCCCTTCGGCGGCGGCTGGATCCTGGTGAGCCGGACGCCCATGGAGGGCGGGCTGGCGCTGCGCTGCGGCCCGGGACAGGTGCTGACCGCCCGGCGCTGGCGGCGGGATGACCGGCTGGCGCTGGCGGAGAGCCGCGGGGCGCGGAGCGTCAAGCGGCTGCTGGCCGAGCGGGGCGTGACCCCGGAGAAGCGGGAGACGATCCCGGTGCTCTGCGTGGACGGCGCGGCTGCCGCCGTGTGGGGCGTGGGCACAGACAGGAGCTTCCTGCCGGAGGTATCCGGCGAGAACATATATTATATTATAATGGGAGAAAACTAACGGAGGATACAACGTATGGCAAAGAGTAATATGGATCAGGACATCCTGAAGATCCTGCTGTCCGAGGAGGAGATCAAGGCCCGTGTGCAGGAGATGGGCGACGAGCTGTATGACGCATTTCAGGACAAGAACCCCATGTTCGTGGGTGTGCTGAACGGCTGCTTCATCTTCATGGCGGATCTGGTGCGGGCCGCCCAGCTCAAGAGCGAGCTGGAGTTCATCGGCGTGTCCTCCTACAAGAACAGCACCAAGTCCTCCGGCGTGGTGCAGATCACCCGCGACCTGCAGCGGGACATCAGCGGCCGGAACATCATCATCGTGGAGGATATCCTGGACTCCGGCAATACGCTGGCGTTCCTGAAGAACTACCTGATGACCAAGGGCGCGGCGTCCATCACCATCGCCACGCTGCTGGATAAGCCCGCCCGACGGGAGAAGCCCATCAAGGCCGACTACGTCGGTTTCGTGGTGCCCGACGAGTTCGTGGTGGGCTACGGGCTGGACTACGCCCAGCAGTACCGCAACATGCCCTACATCGGTGTGCTGAAGCCGGAGGTATACAGCAAGTAATAATGTGCGCGGGATATACAAATCGTATCGCGCAGTGGGAAGAAAACAGGAGGCAGGACGAGCATGGAAAAGAAGGGCGGCAAGCGATTGGCGCGTAAGGAGGACAGCGGACGGCGGGAGATGCCGGACGTGAAGCCGGCGGCGGACAGCCTGCCGGACAGCGTACCGGAGACGGCACCGCTCCCGGCGGAGAAAGCGGCGGAGACGGCTCCGGCGGAGAGGACGCCGGAGGGGGACGCGGCCCCGGAGGTGATGCCGCCGGTGAGCCGGGCGAGACGCCTGTGGAACGACTACGGCTATCTGCTGGTGACGGTGGCGGTGGTGTTCCTGCTGTTCCGGGTGGTGCTGCAGCTGTCCTATGTCCCCACCGGCTCCATGGAGACGACTATCCCCACCAAGTCGCTGCTCATCGGCTTCCGGCTGCCCTATGTGGTCAGCGACCCGGTGCCGGTGCGGGGCAATATCGTCACGTTCTGGAGCGACGAGGAGCAGACCGTGCTGGTGAAGCGGGTCATCGGCCTGCCGGGGGACACGGTGTCCTTCAAGGGCGGCTTCGTGTATATCAACGGGGAGAAGCTGAACGAGGACTATCTGCCGGTCAGCGGCATCACCACCAGCGAGACGGAGTCGTTTGAGGTGCCGGAGGGCTGCATCTTCGTGATGGGCGACAACCGCACCGGCTCCTATGACAGCCGCCGGCTGAAGGATCCGTACATCCCGGTGGAGGAGATACAGGCACAGGTGCTGGTGGCCATCTCCATCGGTGCGGCACAGAGCTGGCAGGGTGTCCACTGGATCGCGTAAGGGGGAGAGGAATTGGAGAGAAAACGGTTTGGCGTCACCGGGCTGCTGCTGGTCGTCCTGGTGGTGATATTCGTGGGGCACCTGGCCGGAAACATGCGGCGCTCCGGCGATATCCCGTACAGCCAGATGCGGGCACTGTTCACGGAGGAGAAGGTGCAGTCCTTTGCCATCGACAACGAGCGGCTCACCGCCGCCCTGCGGGACGGCACCACAGCTACCTGCGAGCTGTACAGCTTTGACGCTTTTTATGAGGATCTCAACGATCTGGTGGTGGCGCAGAGCGAGGCCGGTATCATCGAGGCCTACGACTACCACGCGGATCATTCCACCAACTGGGTGCAGGTGCTGCTGCCCTATGTGCTGGGCGCGCTGGCCTTCATCCTGCTGCTGAACTTCATGAACCGCATGGCGGGCGGCGGTCCGGCGGCCAACGACAAGATGGCCCGCTTCGGCGAGGCCCGCACCCAGAGCCTGCCCACGGGCAGCAAAAAGGTGACGTTTCAGGATGTGGCCGGGGCCGACGAGGAGAAGGAGGAGCTGGAGGAGATCGTCCAGTTCCTGCGCGACCCGGAGAAGTACACGGCGCTGGGCGCACATATCCCCAAGGGCGTGCTGCTGGTGGGGCCTCCGGGCACCGGCAAGACCCTGCTGGCCAAGGCCGCGGCAGGGGAGGCGGACGTGGCGTATCTGTCCATCTCCGGCTCCGATTTTGTGGAGATGTATGTGGGCGTGGGCGCCAGCCGCGTCCGTGACCTGTTTGAGCAGGCCAAGAAGCAGGCGCCGGCCATCGTGTTCATCGACGAGATCGATGCGGTGGGCCGTCAGCGCGGCAGCGGTCTGGGCGGCGGGCACGATGAGCGGGAGCAGACGCTGAACCAGCTTCTGGTGGAGATGGACGGCTTTGCCGTCAACGAGGGCGTGGTGGTGCTGGCCGCCACCAACCGCGTGGACATCCTCGACCCGGCGCTGCTGCGGCCGGGACGGTTTGACCGGCAGGTGTATGTGGGACTGCCCGACATCAAGGGCCGGGAGGACATCCTGAGGATCCACGCACGGGGCAAGCCGCTGGCGGAGAACGTCGATCTGGGCCGCGTGGCCCGCAGCACGGCGGGCTTTACCGGCGCCGATCTGGAGAATCTGCTGAACGAGGCGGCGCTGCTGGCCGGACGGCAGGATCAGAGGTTCATCACCGAGGACGTGATCCACGAGGCGGTCATCAAGGTCATCGCAGGCCCGGAAAAGCGCAGCCGCGTCATTCCGGAGATCGAGCGAAGGCTGACGGCCTACCATGAGGCGGGCCACGCCGTGGTCATCCACGCCCTGCCCGACCACGATCCGGTGCACCAGATCACCATTGTGCCGCGGGGACAGGCGGGGGGCATGACCATCTTCCTGCCGGAGGAGGATCGCTCCTACCGCTCCAAGGCGTATATGACGCAGCAGATCGTGTCGCTGCTGGGCGGCCGGGCCGCCGAGGAGATGACGCTGGGCGACATCTCCACCGGGGCCTCCAGCGACATCCAGCGGGCTACCGCCATCGCACGGAAGATGGTGGGCACCTACGGCATGTCGGAGAAGCTGGGGAACGTGGCCTTCGACGCCGGTACCGACGAGGTGTTCATCGGCAAGTCCATGGGCCACACCCGGCCCTACTCGGAGAAAACGGCGGCGGAGATGGACGAGGAGATCCGGGCCATCATCGACAGCGCCTACGAGCGGTGCAGGGCGATCCTGACGGCGTACCGGCCCCAGCTGGTGGCCGTGGCGGAGTATCTGCTGGTGCACGAAACCATGGACGCGGAGACGTTCGAGAGCTACTTTACCGGAGACGGTGCGGCCAAGGATGCGAATACGTGAGAAAAACAGGCCCCGCGGCAGCGCTGCGGGGCCTGTTTTTGTGTATTTGGTGGGGAAGAAGCTGTAGGAAAGGCGAAAAGCAGCGGCTGCACTTGGGCAAAATGACGAAAGACGTGTCTACGGGAGAAAGACATATGTCGGGAATGTGGGTGGGGAACGGCGGGGTGTGTGCGTGACGGGGGGACAAAACAAGCGGAAAAGCGGCGGAAAGTCGGTGCTGTGCGGGAAATGCGGCACGATTTTTCGGAGTAACTCACTATTGTAATTGCAGGGCTGTTCCGATAGAATGTGAACATTCTATGGAGCGCCTGTTTGGGAGGGCGTTCCGGAGAAAGCTTAGGAGGAAAATAAAATGAAGAAGTTTTTTGCGATGCTTCTGGCGCTGGTCATGGCGCTGAGCCTGGTCGCCTGCGGTGAGCAGGGCGGTCAGCAGGGCGGCGATGACAGCGACCAGCCTGCCGGTAACGATGCCCCCGTGGCCTATGTGCTGGCGGAGAAAGGCGATACATATTCTCTGGGTCTGGCCAGCAACTTCCAGACCGCTTTCGAGAAGCTGGGCGGTACGGTGGTGATGGAGACCTTCCCCACCAATACCACCAACTTCTCCGACTACCTGCAGAAGGCCATCGACAAGGGCGCTGACGTGATCTTTGCCCCCAACTCCATCACCGTGGCCTCCAGCCTGCTGCCTCAGGCCAACGACCTGGGCGTGGAGTGCCCCATCATGGCCGGCGACACCTGGGAGTCCTCCGTCATTCTGGACGGTATGGCCAACACCGGGCTGGACGTGTACTGCTCCACCTTCTTTGACGAGAGCGACTCCAGCTCCACCGCTGCCGCCGACTTCGTCAACGGCTTCAAGGCGTGGCTGAACGCCAACCCCGACGCTCTCAACGATAACGGCGGCAACGACATCGTGGCAGCCGTCTCCGCGCTGGGCTACGATGCCTACAACGTGGCTGTGGCCGCGATTCGTGCCGCTGCCGAGGCCAAGGGCGCTGACATGACCTCCGTGGACGTGGCCGCCGCCCTGTGGACGCTGACCTACGAGAATGCCGTCACCGGCCAGATCCAGTTCAACGCCACCGGCGACGCCATCAAGAACTGCGCCTACATCAAGAAGGCCGCTGCCGACGGCTCCAAGTTCGAGTTCGTCAAGACCCAGGAGGTCGAGAACAGCGACGTGCAGGCCACCGGCTTTGACTACGGCGATGCCACCGGCGTGAAGCTGGACACCGCCAACCACAAGATCGTCATCGGCGTGTATGAGCCTCTGACCGGCAACAACGGCGGCGGCGGCAAGCAGGAGGTGCTGGGCATGAGATATGCCAACTCCCTGGACAACAAGATCGAGATCGCCGGTGAGGAGTACACCGTGGAGCTGTACGTCTCCGATAACGGCTCTCTGGAGGAGAACGCCGTGTCCGCAGCTTCCGCCATCGTGTCCTCCGGCGCCCTGATCTCTCTGGGTTCCTACGGCTCCGGCGTGTCCATCGCGGCGGCTGACACCTTCGCGGAGGCGCAGATCCCCGCCATCGGCGTGTCCTGCACCAATGCGTCCGTCACCGACGGCCACGACTGGTACTTCCGCATCTGCTTCCTGGATCCGTTCCAGGGCTCCGTCATGGCCCAGTTCGCATGGGACATGGTGGCAGGCGCGTAACATCCTGACTTCATCCGCAGAAGTACGGTGGTTCGCACCACCGTACTTCTCGGCTTGTCAAAAAAAGTCCCGCCGGGCTTTTTTTGACAAGCTGAGTGCCGGGGAACAAAAAGTGGAGACGGTATCCTATTTTGCCATTCCGGGCGCTGCGGCAGGCGACTGAACACGAAAGGGAACCCTGACGGTTCCCTTTCACATTATCCCGCCGGGACTTGCGGCGGGTCTTTCGAAAGACGGTTCTTTCGGTTTGAGAGGTGACATACATGAATCTGACTCCCTACCTGATCCGAGGGCTGGCGACGGGCGGACAGTTCGCGCTGGTGGCCATCGGATACACCATGGTATACGGCATCCTGAAGCTCATCAACTTCGCCCACGGCGACCTGTTCATGCTGTCGGGCATTATGATGATCTATCTGGCGGCCGCCTTCCCCACTATGCCCATGTGGGTAACGATCCTGCTCATGATCGCCCTGACGGTGTTCGTGGGCTTCGCCATCGAAAAGTGCGCCTATTCCCCGCTGCGCACCGCGCCCCGCATGTCCGTGATGATCTCCGCCATCGGCGTCAGCTATCTGCTGCAGAACCTGGTGTGCTACATCACCGGCGGACTTGCCAAGCAATTCCCGGAGATCCCCCTGATCAGCCAGAGCGTCCGGGTCTTCGGCGTCAAGGACAAGCTGGCGGTGTTCATCTCCCCGCTGGCGGCGGTGATACTGATGGTGGTGCTGGTGCTCATCATCAACCACACCAAGTTCGGCATGTCCATGCGGGCCGTGTCCAAGGACTTTGAGACGGCGCAGCTCATGGGCGTGAAGATCAACCGCGTCATTTCCATGACGTTCATCATCGGCTCGTTCCTGGCAGCGGTGGGCGCGCTGCTGTACTTCGCCAAGAACACCGGCATCAACCATATGGCCGGCTCCACCCCCGGCATCAAGGCGTTTATCGCCGCCGTGGTGGGCGGCATCGGCTCCGTACCCGGCGCTGTGGTGGGCGCGCTGCTCATCGGCGTGGTGGAGAGCCTTGCCAAGGCCTTCGGGCTGGCGGATTTCAGCGACGTGATCTCCTTTGCGCTGCTGATCATCATTCTGGTCATCAAGCCCACGGGCCTCTTCGGAGAGAAAACGACGGAGAAGGTGTGAGACGATGAAAACGACATTCTGGGAGAAAAACAAGCGCACCCTCTGCAACCTGATCCTGGTGGCGGTGCTGGTGGCGCTGGTGGGCTGCGTGGATGCCTTCGCGCCGTCCTCGTCCATGTGGTTCCCGGTGCTGCGCAAGGTGTGTACCTTCGCGCTGGCGGCGGTGGCCATGAACCTGCTCAACGGCTTTACCGGCCTGTTTTCGCTGGGTCAGGCGGGCTTCATGCTGCTGGGCGCTTATGCCTACGCGATCCTGACCATCCCGGTGGAGCTGCGGGGCACCGTGTTCCGCAACTACGGCGACAGTCTGGTGCAGTTCCAGATGCCGCTGGTGCTGGCGCTGCTGGTGGCCGGTGTGGTGGCCGCGTTCTTCGCGTTCCTCATCGGCCTGCCGGTGCTGCGGCTGAAGAGCGACTATCTGGCCATCGCCACGCTGGGCTTCGCGGAGATCGTCCGCGGGCTGGTGCAGCTGAGCCAGTTCGGCCCGCTGACCAACGGCCCCGACCCGCTGAACAACTTCACCGCGCCGAAGAACGTGATGCCCTACGCCGCCATCGCCGGTGTGTGCATCCTGCTGATCGTGCTGCTCATCAACTCCACCTACGGCCGGGCGTTCAAGGCCATCCGGGACGATGAGATCGCCGCCGAGGCCATGGGCATCAATCTGGCGCGGCACAAGATGATCTCCTTCGTGGTCAGCTCCTTCTTCTGCGGCGTGGCCGGCGCCATGCTGGCCATGTGCAACACGTCCGTGTCCTCCGTGTCCTTTACCACCAGCATGACGTACCAGATCCTGCTGGTGGTGGTGGTAGGCGGCATCGGCTCCGTGTCCGGCTCCATCATCGCGGCGTTCATCTACTACGCCAGCAGCGAGTGGTGGCTCCGATTCCTCGACCTGGAGACGTACACCGCGGCGGGCACCCGTATCCCCCTGCTGGGCTACGGCTTCCGCATGGTGGTATTCTCCGTGCTTATCATGATCGTGGTGCTGTTCTTCCGCAAGGGCATCATGGGCACACGCGAGGTATCCGTATACGACGATGTCCGGGCGGCGGGACGGTTTTTCAGGAAGCTGTTCGGCGGTAAAGCGGCGAAAGGCGGTGCGGCATAATGGCGGAAATGAAGAATGTGCTCCGGGTGGAGCATGTGACCATGCAGTTCGGCGGCGTGGTGGCCGTGGACGATCTGAGCATGGAGGTCAACGAGGGCGAGATCGTGGCGCTGATCGGGCCTAACGGCGCGGGCAAGACCACGGCGTTCAACGTTATCACCGGCGTGTACGCCCCCACCAACGGGCAGGTGCTGTTCAACGGGAAAAGAGTGGTGGAGAACCATCCCAAGGGCAAGCTGCGCCGCCAGTACAAGGGCAAGCACATGGGCGAATACAAGGCCGTGCTGGAGCCTACGCCGGATAAGCTGACGAAGATGGGCATGGCCCGCACGTTCCAGAATATCCGGCTGTGGAAGTCCATGACCGTGTTCGACAACGTGCTGATCGCCAAGCACCTGCGCCGCAGCAGCAATATGTTCACCGCCATGTTCCGGCTCAACGCCCGGGAGGAGGCGCGACAGCGCGCCGAGGTGCTGGAGCTGCTGCGCGTGGTGGGGCTGGAGGATGTGAAGGATGAGCTGGCCACCAGCCTGCCCTACGGCAAGCAGCGGCGGCTGGAGATCGCCCGGGCGCTGGCCACCGACCCCACGCTGCTGCTGCTGGACGAGCCGGCGGCGGGCATGAACCCGCAGGAGACGCTGGAGCTGGCGGAGTTCATCCGGGAGATCCGGGAGAAGTTCCGCAAGACGGTGCTGCTCATCGAGCACCACATGGATCTGGTCATGGACATCGCAGACCGCATCTATGTGCTGGACTTCGGCGAGCTCATCGCACAGGGTACGCCGGCGGAGATCCAAAACAACGAGCGCGTCATCGACGCTTATCTGGGGGTGGCAGAAGATGCTGAAGATTGAAGACCTGCATGTTTCCTACGGCGGTATCCGCGCGCTGCGGGGCATCAGTCTGGAGGTGCCCGACGGTAAGATCGTGACGCTGATCGGCGCCAACGGCGCGGGCAAGTCCACCACGCTGCGCACCATCTCCGGTCTGGTGAAGGCCGAGAGCGGCTCCATCACCTACGACGGCAAGGAGCTGCTGGGCATGCCCATCAACCGGATCCTGGAGCAGGGCATCGCCCAGTCCCCGGAGGGACGGCGGGTGTTCCCCAACCTGACGGTGCTGGAGAATCTGAAGATCGGCGCGTACCTCCGCAAGGACAAGGACGGCATCGAGAAGGACATCAAGTGGGTCTATGAGCTGTTCCCCCGGCTGGAGGAGCGGCACTGGCAGCAGGCGGGTACGCTGTCCGGCGGCGAGCAGCAGATGCTGGCCGTGGGCCGGGCTTTGATGAGCCGCCCCAAGCTGCTGATGATGGATGAGCCGTCGCTGGGTCTGGCACCGCTGGTGGTGCAGGGCATCTTCGACATCATCCGCACCATCAATCAGCAGGGCGTGACGGTGCTGCTCATCGAGCAGAACGCCAACATGGCCCTGAAGGTGGCGGACTACGCCTATGTGCTGGAGACGGGGTGCATCACCAAGTCCGGCACCGGCGCGGAGCTGCTGGCGGACGAGTCCATCAAGGAAGCCTATCTGGGCAAGAAAAAGAAGTGAAAAGACGCAAAAACAGCCCCCGGCTCTGCCGGGGGCTGTTTTTGCGTCTTTTCGTTTTGCGTCTCGCGGTCAGGGAGTCGTCTGAAAGTAGGCGCGGGTCTGGGCGATGTTCTGCTGGATCTGCTGACGCAGATCCTCCAGCGAGGCGAATTTTCGCTCCCCCCGCAGGCGGCGGCAGAAGTCCAGACGGACGGTCTGGCCGTACAGGTCGCCGTCGAAGTCCAGCAGGAACGTCTCCACGGAGACGGCGTCGCTGTCGGACACCGTGGGGCGGGTGCCCACATTGGTGACGCCGGCGAAGCTGCGGCCGTCCGGCAGGTGGACGCGGGTGATATACACGCCGTGGGCCGGTACCAGCACATGGGGCGGCATGGTCAGGTTCACCGTGGGGATGCCGATGGTGCGGCCAAGGCGCTGGCCGTGCTCCACCGTGCGGCTGAGGCAGTGACGGTGGCCCAAAAACTCCGCCGCCCGCTCCACATCGCCCGCCTCCACCAGCGTGCGGATGTAGGTGGAGCTGACGGTGATGCCGTCGTGTACCACCTCCGGGATGATGTCGCAGCCCAGTCCCAGCTGGGCGCATTTCTCTTGCAGAAGCTGGGCGTTTCCGGCGTTTTTATGGCCAAAGCGGTGGTCGTGGCCCGCCACAAGGTGTACCGCGCCGTAGCGCTTGACCAGCACCTCCGTGACGAAGTCCTCCCACGACATGGTCATCATATTGCGGTCGAAGGGGGCCAGAATGATCCGGTCGATGCCGTAGAGCCGGCGGATCAGGCCCTGCCTGTCCTCCGCCGAGTTGATGAGGTACACCGGCTGGCCGGTGACGACCTCCTTGGGCGGGCGGTCGAAGGTAAAGACGGCAGGCACCGCGCCCAGCTCACGGGCACGTTCCGCCGTTTTTTGCAGCAGGGCTCCGTGGCCCCGGTGTACGCCGTCGAAAAAGCCGAGGGCTATCACAGTTCGTTCCAAGGTGTTCACGCTCCGAAAAAGTTTTTCAGGGATGTCAGGGTGCCCCCTTCCGCCCGGCTCAGGCACAGAAACGCGCCGTCCGCGCCGTAGACGCGGTACAGGCCGTCGGGCACATCCATCGTCAGGGGGTTGCCGCAGCGGCAGCGCCGCTCCGCCTCCGGCGAGGGGACGGTGCAGGCGGGGTATTGGCGGAACAGAGAGTCGGTGGGGGCCAGCAGCGTCTCGCCGCGAGCCTGCACGTCCTCAACGGTATGGCAGTCCGCCAGCGTGAAGCCGGCGGCCATGGTGCGCCGCAGGGAGCTCATGCAGCCGCCGCAGCCCAGCGCCTGTCCGATGTCGTGGCACAGCGTTCGGACGTAGGTGCCCTTGGAGCAGAGGATCCGCAGCAGCCAGTCGCCGCACTCGTCCTGCCCCAGCAGCTCCAGCTCGCGGATGGTCACGGGGCGGGCGGGGCGCTCCACCTCCCGGCCCTGACGGGCCAGCTGGTACAGCTTCTGCCCGTTGATCTTGATGGCGGAGTACATGGGCGGCACCTGCATCAGCTCCCCGGTGAAGCGGGGCAGGAGCTCCTCCAGCTGCTGCCGGGTCACGGAGACGGGGCAGCGCGTCAGCACGTCGCCGGAGGTGTCCTGTGTGTTGGTGGTGCAGCCCAGACGCAGACCGGCCACATACTCCTTGTCGCCGGATTCGGCAAAGGACACGGCGCGGGTGGCCTGTCCCACGAACACCGGCAGCACACCGGTGGCCATGGGGTCCAGCGTACCGGCGTGGCCCACTTTTTTCGTTTTCAGGATGCCCCGCAGCTTACCGCACACGTCCATGCTCGTCCAGCCGGCGGGCTTGTCGATGATGATGATGCCGTTTGCCATCAGCCCGTGACCTCCTGATAGGCCCGGAGCACGGCGTCGCGCACCTCGTCCATGGCGCCGTTGACCGTGGCGCCGGCGGCGGCCCTGTGCCCGCCGCCGCCCAGCTTCTGGCAGACGGCGCTGGCGTCCACGCGGGGCCCGGTGCGCAGGGAGATCTTGATGACGCCGGGACGCAGCTCCCGCAGGGTCACGCCGCAGTCCGTGCCCTCCACCAGCGCGGCAAGGGAGCTGAGCTCCTCAATGTCCGCTTCCGTGGCGTGCAGCTCCCGGCACAGGGACAGGGGGATGGTCATGACCACCACCCGGTCGCGGTCGTAGAGGGCCATGTCCGCCGCCATGCGGGATTCCATGGCCAGACGGGTCTTGCTCTTGGTGCGGAACAGCACCTTGTTCACCGGGCCCACATCGATGCCGGTGTCCAGCAGGGCGGCGGCGATGCGGTGCGTCCGGGCGGTGGTGTTGGTGTAGACGAAGCAGCCGGTGTCCGTGGACACGGCCACATACAGCGGCAGGGCGATATCCGGCGTCACCGCCGTCAGCCGGCGGATGATGTCGTAGACGATCTCACCGCAGGCGGCGGCGTCCGCATCTAGACAGGTGTCGGCGGCAAAGAAGCCGTGGGAGCCGTGGTGGTCGATGGCCAGCCCGACGTGCTGCCCATAGGCCGCCGCGTTGTCCGGCAGCAGGTTCAGCGCCGCGATGTCCACGGAGACGACGTGGGCGGGGGCGAAGCCCTCCGGCGCCCAGTAGGGGGCGGCGTAGGACTCGTAGGTGGGGGTGATGCCGGAATTGGGCAGCAGATAGGCCGTTTTGCCCATGTCTCGCAGGGCGCGGCACAGGGCGGCGGCGCTGCCCACCGTGTCACCGTCGGGCCGCACATGGGTCAGCAGCAGCACATCGTCCATCCCGCGCAGGAGCGCCGCCGTCTCCTGTACGGTCAGCATGCGTCTGCTCATTCCCGCTCCTCCGGCAGGACGATGTCCGCGTTGGCGGGGTTGGCGGGCTTTACATGGTTCAGAAGCTCCAGAATATGAGCCCCGTGGGCGATGGAGTCGTCCATGATGAATTGCAGCTCCGGCGTGTAGCGCAGATCCACCTTCTGCCCCAGCTCGTGGCGCAGGTAGCCGGAGGCGGACTTCAGGCCCTTCATCAGGCCCTTTTCGTCCTGACAGTTCAGGGCGCTGATATAGACCCGTGCGTACCGCAGGTCGCTGGTGGTGTCCACATGGGTGATGGTCAGCATGCTCTCCGTCACGCGGGGGTCCTTCACGGTGCGCAGCAGGCCGGCCAGCGCTTCGCGGATGGCCTCGTTGATGCGGCCGATGCGATTAGATGCCATAGTATCGCTCCTTTCAAAAACAGGGGGTGGGCGTCTGCCCACCCCCTCGTCGTGTTACACCTGGATCTGCTCCATGGTGAAGGCCTCCACCACGTCGCCTTCCTTGATGTCGTTGAACTTCTCGATGCTCAGGCCGCACTCGTAGCCGGAGGGGACTTCCTTGACGGAGTCCTTGAACCGCTGGAGGGAGGCCAGCACGCCCTCGTGCACCACGATGCCGTCCCGCACCAGACGCACCTGGCAGTCCTTGCGCTGCAGCTTGCCGTCCTGCACATAGCAGCCTGCCACGGTGCCCACGCCGGAGACCTTGTAGGTCTGGCGCACCTCGGCGTGGCCCAGCAGCACCTCCCGGAACTTGGGGGCCAGCATGCCCTTCATGGCGGCTTCGATCTCGTTGATGGCGTCGTAGATCACGCGGTACATCCGCATGTCCACGTTGGCGCGGGCGGCGCTGTCCCGGGCGGCGGCGTCGGGACGGACGTTGAAGCCCACGATGATGGCCTGCGACGTGGAGGCCAGCATCACGTCGGACTCGTTGATGGCGCCGACACCGCCGTGGATGACGCGGACGCGTACCTCCTCGTTGCTCAGCTTCTCCAGAGAGGCCGTCACGGCCTCCACACTGCCCTGCACGTCGGCCTTGACAATGAGGTTCAGATTCTTCATCTCGCCGGCCTGGATCTGGCTGAACAGATCCTCCAGCGATACCTTGGTGACAGGGGCGTTGGCCTTGGCCTTCTCCTCGGCCTTGCGCTGTTCCACCAGCTCGCGGGCCAGCTTTTCATCGGCCACGGCGTTGAAGGTGGCGCCGGCGGAGGGGGCCTCGCTGAGGCCGGTGATCTCCACGGGGACGCTGGGCCCGGCGTCGGTGATGCGCTGGCCCTTGTCGCTGACCATGGCGCGGACGCGGCCCACGGAGGTGCCCGCGATGATGATATCGCCCTGATGGAGGGTGCCGTTCTGCACCAGAAGCGTGGCCACGGGGCCGCGGCCCTTGTCCAGACGGGCCTCGATGACCGTGCCCTGCGCGGCGCGGTTGGGGTTGGCCTTCAGCTCGCCCACCTCGGCGGTGAGGGTCAGCATCTCCAGCAGGTTCTCAATGCCCATGCCGGTCTTGGCGGAGATGGGGCACACAATGGTGTCTCCTCCCCACTCCTCGCACACCAGCCCGTACTCGGTGAGCTGCTGCTTGATGCGATCGGGGTTGGCTTCGGGCTTATCCATTTTGTTGATGGCCACGATGATGGGGATACCGGCGGCCTTGGCGTGGTTGATGGACTCCACAGTCTGGGGCATAATGCCGTCCTCGGCGGCCACCACCAGAATGGCGATGTCCGTCACCATGGCGCCGCGGGCGCGCATGGAGGTAAAGGCCTCATGGCCAGGGGTGTCCAGGAACGTGATGGGCTTGCCGTGGATCTCCACCTGATAGGCGCCGATGTGCTGGGTGATGCCGCCGGCTTCACCGGAGGCCACATGGGCGTTGCGGATATAGTCCAGCAGGCTGGTCTTGCCGTGGTCGACGTGGCCCATGACCACCACCACGGGGGCGCGGGGCACCAGATCCTCGTCCTTGTCCTGACGGTCGTCGATCAGGCGATCCTCGATGGTGACGACGACCTCCTTCTCCACCTTGCAGCCCAGCTCCTCGGCGATAATGGCGGCGGTGTCGAAATCGATCATCTGGCTCAGAGAGGCCATGACGCCGTTCTTCATCAGGCACTTGACCACCTCCGCGCCGGTCTTTTTCATGCGGCTGGCCAGCTCGCCCACGGAGATCTCGTCGGGGATCTGCACAGTAACGGGGGTCTTCTTGATGACCTCCAGGCGCAGCTTGCGGAGACGGTCGGCCTCCTCCTGCTTGCGCTTGCTGCTGGCGAAGTTGTTGTCGCGGCGCTTGTTATTGCGGAATTTCTCCTTGCCCTGCGGGGCCTGCTGCTCCCGGCGGCTGCCGTGGCCCCGGGCGTCCGCCATGTCCTGCAGCTTCTCGTCGTACTTGTCCAGATTCACGTTGGTGGCCTTGCGGGTATCCACCACCTGCTTCTGGGGCACGCGGGACATGGGCTGCTTCGCCGGTTCGGCGGCCTTCTCCGGGGCCTTACCGGCGGGCGCGGCGTTCTGGACGGGCTTGCTGCCGCCCTGCTGAGGTGCGGCGGGTTTGGCGCTCTGTCCGTTCTGGGCAGGCTCCGCCTTCTTCTCCGCAGGCTTGGCGCCCTCGGCGAAGATGACCGCGATATTGGAGACCGGGTTGTGCTGGGTCAGATACTCAAAGATGAGGCTGAGCTCCCGGTCCTCCAGCACCTGCATATGATTCTTGGGCGTTTCGGCGTATTTGGTCAGGATCTCCGTGATCTCCTTGGTGGAGACTCCAAAATCCTTGGCCACCTCATGCACTCTGTATTTGTTGACGATACTACCCAAATAAAGCCACCTCCATCTTAGTGATCGGCCTGCCCTGCGGCGGGCCGCGAAAAGTTTTGCGTTACTGCTGTCTGGTCTTGCCGGACGGCTTCCGGCTGCCCTTGCCCTTCTTCACCGGCAGGGAGCCGGCGAACCGTCGGTCGGGCGGCTCTGCTCTGCGTTTGGGATGCTCCTGCCGCCGGCGGGCGCTGTTGGGACGCGGGGGACGCTTGGCCGCCGGTCTGGCGGGCGGCGGCGCAGGCTCCGGCTCGGCGGGCTTTTCGGCGTGGGTGCGTTTTTTACCCTGCCGCAGGTTCTTCTCGTGGCGGAGCTGCTCCTCCTTCCGCTCCCGCGCCCGCCTGGCCTTGACGGCCAGCGTGTCGGCAGCGGGCTGATAGGTCTCACTGTCCAGCGCCGCCAGCTTCCGCACCAGCGACTCGGCAAAGCCGATGTCGGTCACGGCGCACATGGCCACGCTGCTGCGGCCGAGGCTGCGGCCCAGCGCGTCCTTATCCGCGGGCAGCATCACGCACAGCGTGCTGCCGGTGCGGGCAAAGGACTGGGCGCGCCGCATCGAGGACGGCGCGGCGTCCTGCGCCACGAAGATGACGCGGGCCTTTTTGGCCCGGGCGGCGGCGCCTACCGGCTCCTCGCCCACCTCCACGCGGCCCGCCTTCAGGGCAAGGCCCAGCATGGAGAGAATGTGTTCCGTCATAGGCAGCCCTCCATCTGCGCCTCCAGCGCGTCGTAGACCTCCGGCGGGACGGACGTGTCGAAGGCGCGCTCCAGCGCTTTGCTTTTCCGGGCCTTTTTCAGGCAGGCCGGGTCGGGGCACACATACGCGCCGCGGCCGGACTTTTTGCCGGTGGCGTCCAGCAGGATCTCCCCCTCCGGCGTGCGGACGATGCGCAGCAGCGACTTCTTCTCCTTCATCTCGCGGCAGCCGACACACTGCCGCTGAGGTATTTTCCGGGGCTTCTGCATCTCTGCCGCTCCTTTCTGATTTACTCGCCGGTGTAGCTGGCGGGCTTGATGTCAATCTTGTAGCCGGTGAGCCGGGCGGCCAGACGGGCGTTCTGCCCCTCCTTGCCGATGGCCAGACTCAGCTGATCGTCGGGGACGACCACGCGGCAGCTCTTGCCCTCGGCGGCCAACTGTACGCTGACCACGTCGGCGGGCGCCAGCGCGGCGGCGATAAACTCGGCGGGGTCCTCGGAGTACTTGATGATGTCGATCTTCTCGCCCCGCAGCTCATCCACGATGGCGTTGACGCGCTGGCCCCGGGGGCCGACGCAGGCGCCGATGGGATCCACGTTCTCGTCGGCAGACCAGACCGCCATCTTCGTGCGGTTGCCCGCCTCGCGGGCGATGGAGCGGATCTCCACCGTGCCGTCGTAGATCTCGGGCACCTCCAGCTCAAACAGGCGCTTGACAAGGCCGGGGTGGGTGCGGGAGATCAGCACCTGCGGGCCGCGGGTGGAACGGCGTACCTCCACCAGATATACCTTGACCATCTGGCCCTCCCGCAGCTCCTCGCCGGGCACCTGCTCGTTCATGGTCAGCACCGCCTCGGTGGACTCGGCGCCGGTGCCGATGCGCAGACTGACGTTGCCCGTCCGGGGGTCGATGCGGCTGACGGTGCCGGTAAGGATCTCGTGCTGCTTGCTGTTGAACTCATCGTAGATCATGCCGTGCTCGGCCTCGCGCAGGCCCTGAATGATGACCTGCTTGCCGTTGCCGGCGGCGATGCGGCCGAACTCCACGCTCTCCACGGGGATATTGACGATGCCGCCCAGCTCGTTCTTGGCGGACAGGCGCTTCGCCTCCTCCAGAGAGATCTGGGAGCCGGGGTTCTCCACCTCCTCCACGATCTCCTTCTGGACGAACATCTTCAGATCCTTCTTCTCCTCGTCCACGTCCACGATGACGTTCTCCACGCCCTCGTGGTCGCGCTTGTAGGCGGTGGTCAGCGCCTGAATGATCTTACCCATCATAAAGCTCTGGGGAATACCGCGTTCCTTTTCCAGCATGGCCAGCGCGGCGAAGATCTCATCACATTTCATGTTATTTCTCCTTATATTTATCGTCAGACAGTTGTGTCAGAATTCCACGCGCAGGCGCACCAGCGCCACCTCGTTCTTCTCGAACCGCACCGGCTCCGCGCCGCCCATGTCCAGCAGCACCGCGCCGTCCTCGTAGCCCGCCAGCTTACCGGCGAACTCCTTGCGGCCGTCCCGGTTCTGGTAGGTCTTGACCAGCACGGGGCTGCCCATGAAGCGGGCAAAGTCGCCGGGACGCTTGAGCTGACGCTCCAGCCCGGCGGAGCCTACCTCGAACACATAGCTGCTCTCGATGGGGTCGGCCTCGTCCAGCAGGTCGCTGACCCTCCGGCTGATGGCCTCGCAGTCCAGAATGTCCACGCCGCCGTCCTTATCCAGATACAGCCGCAGGTACCACTGGCCGGCCTCCCGCACATATTCCACGTCCCACAGCTGGCAGCCGTGCTCCCGTACCACCGGCTCGGCCAGCTCCCAGACGACGTCTGTGATCTTTTTCACGGCGCATCCTCCTGCTTTTAACAAATCAAAAATGCCCAACAAAAAGAGCGGACAGTCAAGCCCACTCCCAGTCAATACCTCACTTACACGCGTAGCATACCATAAAAATGCAGGGAACGCAAGTATTTTTCCGCAAAAAGCCGGTCGAAACAGGAGGTTTGGCAAAAAAATCCCGGCGGAGCGGGGCAGCGGCGCCCTGTTCCGCCGGGGGATACGGGCTTACGCCCGTTTTTTCAGCTTTGCCAGCAGACAGGCCAGCAGAAACGCCGCCAGAGCGGCCAGCACTACCGTGGCCCCCACGGGGGTGCTCCACAGGTAGGAGCCGGTGAGGCCGGCGCAGAAGCACACCACGCTGACCGCCCCGGCGCACAGCACCACGCCCCGGAAGCTGCGCAGCAGGCGCATGGCCGTCAGGGCGGGAAAGATGACAAGGCTGGAGATGAGCATGGCCCCCATGAGCCGCATGCCCAGCACGATGGTCAGCGCCGTCAGCACCGAGAGGACGGTGTTGTACAGCCCCACCTTCACGCCGGTGGCCCGGGAGAAGCTCTCGTCGAAGGTGATGGCGAACAGCCGGTGGTAAAACAGCACATACAGCGCCAGCACCGCCGCGGAGACCCCAACGGACAGGGCCACGTCCGCCCGATCCAGCGCCAGAATGGAGCCGAACATGAAGCTGTCCACGTCGGTGGTCATGCCGGTGGTCAGGCTGGTGACCACCACGCCGGCGGCCAGCGACGAGGCGCTGACCACGGCGATGGCCGCGTCCGCGCCCATGCGGCTTTTCTCCGTCATGCGCAGCAGACCCAGCGCCGCCAGCACCACCACGGGGATGGACACCGGCAGCGGCGCCCAGCCGCAGGCCAGCGCGATGCTCAGCGCGCCGAAGGACACATGGCTCAGACCGTCGCCGATCATGGAGTAGCGCTTCAGCACCAGCGGCACGCCCAGCAGCGCCGCGCACAGGGCGATGAGGATGCCCACCACGAAGGCCCGCAGGATAAACGGGTAGGTGAACATATCCAGCAGCAGGCTCATATCCCGTCACCTCCGAACCGCTTGCCATAGGGCGAAGCAAGATAGGACGCCGTGTCGCCGTAGAACCAACTGCCGTGTCCGGCGTGGAGGATGGCGGTGGCGTAGGGCAGGGCGCTGCGCAGATCGTGGGTCACCATGATGATGGCAAGGCCCTCCTTTTTGTTGAGGTAGTCCAGCGTGCGGTACAGATCCTGAGCGGCGGCGGGGTCAAGGCCCGTCACCGGCTCGTCCAGCACCAGCAGCTCCCCGGCGGCGCACAGCGCCCGGGCCAGCAGCACCCGCTGCTGCTGGCCGCCGGACAGCTCCCGGTAGCAGCGATCCTTCAGCTCCAGGATCCCCAGCTTGCCCATGTGCATCAGGGCGGAGGACTTCTCCCCCGGCGTGTAGAAGAAGCGGCCGCGCTTGCCGCTGAGGAAGCCGCTGCGCACCACCTCCGTCACCGTGGCGGGGAAGTCCTTCTGGGCGCGGGTCTGCTGGGGCAGGTAGCCAATGGCCCCCGCCCGCAGGGAAGCGTCCAGCACGATATCGCCCTTCATGGGGCGCAGCAGCCCCAGCAGGCTTTTCAGCAGCGTGGACTTGCCGGAGCCATTCTCGCCAACGATGCACAGGTAGTCGCCGCTGCGCACCTGAAAGGACAGCCCCTCCCAGATGGCCTTGCCCTCATAGCCCAGGGACACGTCCCGGCAGTCCAGCAGGACTTTCTTTTCCGTTGTCTGCTTCATCAGGACAACCCCTCTCTCAAAGCGTCGGCGTTGGCCTCCATCAGCTGGAGGTAGGTAACGCCGCTGTCAAATTCGGCGCGGCTCACCGTCTGGCAGGAGTGGAACGTCCGCACCTGCGCACCGGTGGTTTCCGCGATGGCCTGCGCCACCTTCCGGCTGCTGAGCTCAATGGTGTACACCACCGGGATATGCTGCTCGTTCACCAGATCAATGAGGTATTTCAGCGTGGCCAGCGACGGCTCCGTGTCCCCGGCGCAGCCGTGGAACGCGGCCCGGTAGTCCAGCCCGTATGCCCGGCAGAAGTACAGCAGCGGGAACCGGTCGCCGAACACCAGCAGTCTCCGGGAGGCGCCGGCGACGATATCGCGGAAGGTTTCGTCCAGCGCGGCCAGCCGGGTCAGATAATCGTCCAGCCGGACGCGATAGCCCTCGGCGTTGGCGGGGTCGGCTTCGCATAGGGCGTCCGCAATGACGCGGCACAGGGTCATGGCCGTCACCGGCGATGTCCAGATATGCTCGTCGTATCCGATATCCTCGTCATGGTCATCGTGGTCATGGTCATCGTGGTCGTGGCCGTGGGCGGCCTGCATGCCCTCGGCGTACTCCTCCTCGTACAGCTCCGCCGCGTCCATCATGGACAGGACGCAGGGAATATCCGCCCCGGCGGCGTCCAGAATGTCGTCCACCCACTGCTCGCTCTCGCCGCCGTTATAGAGGAACACATCCGCTTCGCTGATGCGGATCACGTCCCGGGGCGTGGGCTCGAAGCTGTGCGTCTCCCGGCCGGCGGGCACCAGCAGCGTCACGTCCACGGCGTCGCCGCCGATCTGGCGGACGAAGTCGTAGTAGGGGAACAGGGTGCAGACCACCCGCAGCCGGCCGTCCTCCGGCGGGGCCTCCCGCCCGCAGGCGGTCAGCGACGCCGCCAGCGCCAGCGCCAGCAGGCCCGTCAGCAGCCGCTTCATTCCACCGCCTCCCGGCAGCGGCGGCACAGCCCGTAGAACAGCGTGCGGTGGGCGTCGATGGCGAAGCCGTGCTCCTCCTCCAGATGGCGGTACAGCGGCGCAAGGCGGGAGCAGTCCACATGCTGCACCGTGCCGCACTTTTCGCATTTCAGCAGGAAGCAGTCCCGGCCGGAGGCGGCACAGGTGCAGAACTGGTATTTCGCGCCGGTATCCGTCACCAGCTTGTGGACTTTGCCCGCCTTCTCCAGCCGCTCCAGCTGGCGGTACACGGTGGTCAGGCCCACCGCCTCCCCCTGCCGGTGCAGCAGCTCCGTCAGCTCCGCCGCGCCCACGCCGTCGGCACAGCCGCGGATGCAGGCCAGCACCGCCTGCTGCTGTTTCGTCATGTATGCCATAGGACGCCCTCCTGAATCTGAAAATGAAAACCGTTTTCAAATTATAGCCGAAATTATTTGTTTGTCAACTATCTTTTTTCCGCCGCGTATGGTACAATGGGGACGCCGTCACCCGTGAGGGCCGATACGCCGGCGGGCGTGTCGTTCCGCGCTTCCCCAAAAAGAGATACGGGAGGATACCAGCATGCAGCACGAGATCACCCACAGCGCACCGCTGCTCAACGACAAGGGCAGCCTGCGGGAGCCGGGATATGCCAAGAAGCTCCTGCCTGTCTACCGCCGCGCCGACATCCGGGCCGGGAAGGCCCGCATCAAGGAATGGGACTACTATCTGGCGGCCAACGACCACTTCGCCGTGGCGCTGACCATCGCGGACAACGGCTACATGGGGTTGGACTCCATCTCGCTTCTGCACTTCGACGAGAAGTGGGAAAGGACGAAGAGCCCCATGCGCGTGTTTCCCATGGGGCGCACCGGCCTGCCGGAGAGCTCCGCCGCCGGAGACACCGTGATCACCGGCAACGGCTACGGCATCGCCTTCCGCCACGTGGGGGATTCCCGGGTGCTGACGTTCCGCATGGGGGATTTTCTGGACGGGCAGCCCATCGAGGGACGCCTGGTCCTGACGGAGGAGCCGGAGGAGTCCATGGTCATCGCCACGCCCTTCGACAAGCCGGGGCACTTCTATTACAACCAGAAGATCAACTGCATGCGGGTGTCCGGCGAGGTCAACGCCGCAGGTCGGGTGTACCGGTTTGCGCCGGAGGACTCCTTCGCGGTGCTGGACTGGGGCCGGGGCGTGTGGACGTACCACAACACATGGTACTGGGGCAGCGCCTCCGGGCAGATCGACGGCGTACCCTTCGGCTGGAACATCGGTTACGGCTTCGGCAACACCTACGCCGCCAGTGAGAACATGCTGTTCTACGGCGGGAGGGCCCACAAGCTCAGCAAGGTGCGGTTCCGTATCCCCGTGAAGGACGGGCGGGAGGACTATCTCAGCCCGTGGACGTTCACCTCCGACGACGGGCGGTTCGAGATGGACTTCGCGCCCATCCTTGACCGGGCAGCCTGTACGGACTTCAAGCTGCTGAAGTCCGACCAGCATCAGGTGTTCGGACGGTTCACCGGCCGGGCCGTGCTGGACGACGGCACGGAGATCCACGTCAGCGACTTTCTGGGCTTTGCGGAGAAGGTGGAGAACAAGTGGTGACAGGCGCCACGTTAACAGGTACTTAACTTCCGATTTATGAGAACTTAACAAGCAGGCGGATGCTCCTGATGGGGCGTCCGCTTGTTTCTTTATAGGAAAACAGTTGTAAAATGTCGCATATAGCGGCGAAAGACGATGTAATCGCAAAATTAACGTAGTGAATAATGCGGATAAACGGCGCAGGGAGCGCCGTGTTTACCGCTAAGAAAATGTTAAAAGTGGAGAAAGCTGTGCTAAAATTTTATAAATATTGCTAATTGCAGGAATTGGCGGGATACGGTATACTTTAACATGACCCACAGGAAACACTTTCGTGTGGGTCGTCTGCACCGGCGGCGTGCTGCCGGTGCAGGAAGGCTAAGGGAAAGAAAAAATTGTAAGGAGAGAAAGCAATGGAAGAAAGAAAAGGCTTTGGAACCAATTTCGGTTTCCTGATGGCCGCGGTCGGCTCCGCAGTCGGCCTGGGCAACATCTGGGGCTTCCCCAACAAGATGGGCGCCTCCGGCGGCTTCACATTCCTCATCATCTACCTCATCCTGGCAGTCCTGTGCGGCTTTATCGTCATGCTGGGCGAGCTGGCCATCGGCCGTAAGACCGGCAAGGGCGCTATCGCCGCGTACCACGCACTGAGCAAGAAGTTCAAGTGGGTCGGCTGGCTGGGCGTCGCCTCCGCGTTCCTGATCATGAGCTTCTACTGCGCACTGGGCGGCTACTGCATCAAGTACGTCGTGCTGAACGTGGGCAACCTGTTCAACGCCGGCTTCGGCTCCAACGGCATGTCCGGCGGCGATGTGTTCGGCGGCTTCCTGCTGAATCAGGGCGAGGGCATCATCTACGGCCTGATCTTCGTTATCCTGACGATGCTCATCGTCATGGGCGGCGTCGGCGGCGGCATCGAGAAGTTCTGCGGTATCGGCATGCCCGCGCTGTTCGTGATGCTGCTGATCTGCATCATCCGCGCCTGCACCCTGCCCGGCGCCGTGAACGGCCTGAAGTATATGTTTATCCCCGGCTGGGCCGTGGCCAACGGCGTTATTAAAGAGGCTCCCAGCATCTTTGAAGTCATCTCTACCGCAGGCGGTCAGATGTTCTTCTCCCTGTCCATCGGCATGGGCGCCATGATCACCTACGGCTCCTATCTGGACAAGAAGGAGAACCTGCAGAAGAACGCCATCCTCATCATCGTTATGGATACGCTGGTGGCGCTGATGGCCGGCCTGTGCGTGATGCCCGCCCGCTTCGCCCTGGATCCCGAGGGCCCCATCGGCGGCCCCAAGCTGCTGTTCATCACCATGCAGAACGTGTTCGATTCCATGGAGGGCGCTATCGGCCCCATCTTCGGCATCATCTTCTACCTGCTGGTGGTGCTGGCAGCAGTGTCCTCCTCCATCTCCCTGCTGGAGACGGTGGTGGCCCACTTCGTGGACGAGGCCCGCGAGAAGGGCAAGGGCGATCAGCGCAAGAAGTACTCCTTCATCGCCTCCATCCTCATCGGGCTGCTGTGCGTGCTGGTCAGCGCCGACGGTCTGGGCGCCAACGGTATGGCGCCATGCGATATACTGAATATTTCCGGCGACGCCATCCGGACGTGGAACGACTGCTGGCTGGACTTCTTTGATATGATCTCCGAGGGCGTGTTCATGCCGCTGGGCGGCCTGCTGATGACGCTGATGATCGGCTGGGAGCTGGGCCCCGACATAGTCAAGAACGAGTGCGAGCAGTCCGGTCATGCTATGGGCAGCTACGGCTTCTTCAAGATCTGCGTGAAGTTCATCACCCCGCTGTGCATGATCCTCATCCTGTACGGCCAGATCAAGGAATTCTTCTTCTAAGAGAAGAAACGACAAGGTATGTTATACATGCCGGAACCGCCATTCCGGTATGCTCTCCAAATAACAGAAAGAGCAGCGCCCGTCGCAGGACGGGCGCTGTTTGATTGGCGCCTTCAGGCGTGGAAATAAACCCCCAGTTCTACTGGGGGAAGAAAGATAGCTTT
>URHT01000012.1 GCA_900547745.1 uncultured Eubacteriales bacterium
AAAGCTATCTTTCTTCCCCCAGTAGAACTGGGGGTTTATTTCCACGCCTGAAGGCACCAACCGAACAGAAGGGCCGCCACAGGCGGCCCTTCTGCATAATTTCTGTCAGCGCTCTTACTTGATAGGCTCGCCGGCGGCTTCCTTGGCGGCGATCTCCTTCATGGCGTCCTTGTGGCTCAGGTTCACGCGCCCCTTCTCATCGATCTCCGTGACCTTGACCCACATCATGTCGCCGATCTTGCAGGCGTCCTCCACCTTCTCGATGCGGTGGTCGGCCAGCTTGGAGATGTGCACCAGACCGTCCTTGCCGGGCGCCAGCTCCACGAAAGCGCCAAAGGTCATCAGGCGTACCACGCGGCCGTAGTACAGCTGACCCACCTCGGGTACAAACACAATGTCGTCGATGCACTTTTTGGCGATGGCGCAGCTCTCCGCGTCGGGGGAGGCGATGTGGATGGTGCCGTCGTCGTCGATGTCGATCTTGGCGCCGGACTCGGCCACGATCTTCTGGATGACGGAGCCGCCCTTGCCGATGACATCGCGGATCTTGTCGGGATCGATGTGCATGGTCAGCATCTTGGGAGCGTACTTGCTCACCTCGGCGCGAGGCTCGGCGATGCAGGGCAGCATCACCTGATCCAGGATCTGCACACGGGCGTCGTAGGTGATGTCCAGTGCGTTCTTGATGATCTCCATGGTCAGACCGTCGTTCTTCAGGTCCATCTGGATAGCGGTGATGCCCTTCTTGGTGCCGGCCACCTTGAAGTCCATCTCGCCGTGGAAGTCCTCCACGCCCTGGATGTCGATGAAGGTGGTGAAGCTGCCGTCATCGTCCTGGATCAGACCGCAGGAAATACCGGCCACAGGGGCCTTGATGGGTACGCCGGCGTCCATCAGTGCCAGCGTAGAGCCGCAGATGGAGCCCTGAGACGTGGAGCCGTTGGAGGATACCACCTCGGACACCACGCGGATGGCGTAGGGGAACTCCTCCACCGGGGGGATCACGGGCAGCAGCGCACGCTCAGCCAGTGCGCCGTGGCCGATCTCGCGGCGGCCGGGGCTGCGGGCGGGCTTGGCCTCGCCCACGGAGTAGCCGGGAAAGTTGTAGTGGTGCATATAGCGCTTCTCCGTCTCCTCCCAGATGGTATCCAGCTTCTGGTTGGCGGACAGGGTATCCAGCGTGGCCACGCTCAGCACCTGCGTCTGGCCGCGGGTGAACAGGCCGGAGCCATGGACGCGGGGCAGTACGCCCACCTCGGCGTCCAGCGGGCGGATCTCGTTCTTCTGGCGGCCGTCCACGCGGTGGCCCTCCAGCAGCCATGCCTTCACGATCTTCTTCTGGAACTTGTAGGTGATCTCATCCAGATACTGATCCATGTTGGGATAATCCTCCAGGAACAGCTCGTGCCACTTCTCAATCAGCTGATTCCAGCGGGCCTCGCGGACGTTCTTGTCGTCGGTATCCATGGCGGCCTTGGCATCGTCCATGGTGGCGGCCACGATCTTGTCAAACAGCTCCTGATCGAAGTCGGCGTGGGGATACTCGAACTTGGGCTTTCCAATCTCGGACACCATCTGGTTGATGAGGGCGATCTGCTTCTGGTTCTCCTCGTGGGCGGAGCGGATGGCCTCGAACATCACGTCGTTGGGCACCTCGTTGGCGCCGGCCTCGATCATGACCACCTTCTTGCCGGTGGAGACGACGGTGACGTCCAGATCGCTGACCTTACGCTGCTCTGCATCGGGGTTAAACACCAGCTTGCCATCCACCAGACCCACCTTCAGGGCGGCAACAGGGCCGTTCCAGGGGATGTCGGAGATGGCCAGCGCGGCGGAGGTGCCGATCAGAGCGGCGATCTCCGGGGAGCAGTCGTGATCCACGGCCATGACGGTACACATCACGGACACGTCGTTGCGGAAATCGTAGGGGAACAGGGGGCGGATGGGACGGTCGATGACGCGGCTGGTCAGGATGCCCTTCTCGCCGGGACGGCCCTCGCGGCGGTTGAAGCTGCCGGGGATGCGGCCCACGGCGTACAGCTTCTCCTCAAAGTCCACGCTGAGGGGGAAGAAGTCGATGCCGTCCCGGGGACGGGGCGCGGCGGTGACGCAGCACAGCACGCGGGTGTCGCCGTAGCCCACCATGACGGCGGCGTTGGCCAGCTCGGCCAGCTTGCCCACCTCCAGTGTGAGGGGACGGCCCGCCAGATCCATGGTGTACTTGTGATAGTGGGGGAATTGGCGCTTGGTGATGATGGTCGACATATCATTTCTCCTTTTTTGTGAAATAGCATCCTGTGCCGGTCTCATCGCCGTTAGCACTTGAAAACACCCCGAAAGCGGCGGTTTCGACGCATTTTCAACTGCTAATGGTTGGATGCGAACACGGCGCAGAATGTGAAAGAAGGGTGATGCGCGTGCGCACATCACCCTGTTTCAACTTACTTACGCAGACCCAGCTTGGCGATCAGAGCACGATAACGCTCGATGTCCTTCTTGGCCAGGTAGTCCAGCAGACGGCGGCGCTTACCGATCATCATCTGCATGCCGCGGCGGCTGTGGAAGTCATGGGGATGCACCTTCAGGTGCGCGGTCAGCTGGTTGATGCGCTCGGTGAGGATCGCCACCTGCACCTCGGGGGAGCCGGTGTCAGTTTCATGGGTACGGTTGGCCTCGATGATGGAGGTCTTCTGGTCTTTCAGCATCATGGTTGTGTTTCCACCTTTCATAAATTACGCCCGCATCCTGAGCCGGGGGAGAGATGGACAGCTCCGCGCAGCTAAGGCAAGGGGCAGCGACTCAGTCGCGTACCTTGGTATGTTACCATAAAGCCATAGGTTTGTAAAGTAGGTTTTTTCATTTTATTTACGTTTTGTTCTTCACTTTCCGGCATGAAGCTGGTATACTGACGTAGTTCCTGAACAGAAAGGAGAATTTTCCGATGAAACGATATGTGTGTTTACTGGCGCTGCTGCTGACGGCGGCGCTTTTAGCGGGCTGCGGCCACAAGGCGCAGCCGAATGCCGACGCGGACTCTGTCGCGCAGACGGCTCTGCCGCCGGAGGGCATCACGGCGTTGGTGCTGGCCGACGACGCGCAGGTGCTGCGCTTCCGCCGGGACGACGATGGCGTCTGGTTCTGGCAGGACGACTCCACGTTCCCGCTGGATCAGACCGGCATGCCCGCCCTGCTGGAGGCCGCCGCCGCCATGACCGCCTCCGTGCCGGTGCAGGCCGGGGACGAGCTGTCGGAATACGGCTTGGACGACGCCAAAACAAGCCTCACCGTAACGGCGGACGGCGAGACGCTGACCTTTACCCGCGGCGATCAGGCCGCCTCCGGCGACTGGTATCTCTACTGCACCGAGGACGGTACCGTCCGGATGGTGTCCGACGACACCGTGAAGGTGTTCCAGCTGCTGGACGGCAGTATCTACGATCTGGCTCTGCTGCCTACGCTGCCCGCCGTCACCATGGACACGCTGCATGCCGTCTCCATCACCGGCGCCGACGGCGTCCGCATCGACCTCCGCGTGACGGACGGCGTGCGGAAGGCGGGCAGCCGCGACGTGACGGCGGAGACGGAGGCCCTGATGGACGAGCTGTCCGGGCTGGCTGTCACCGCCTGCGTGGACTACGCCCCCGCTGAGGGTGCCGCCGCCATCTGCGGACTGGACGCGCCGGCGGCGGCGCTGACCCTGACGTATGCCAACGCCGTGGGTGCGGAGGAAACGCTGACCGTCACCGTGGGCCTGCCCATCGGGGACGGCGGCCGCTATGTGGCCCTCAGCGGCGACTCCAACATCTACCGCATGGAGGAGACGTCGCTGGTGCAGCTGCTGACGCTGGCGGAGACGGGCCTGAAGTGAACAGGGAAAAGCAAAAAGGTGCGTTGCAAAACGCACCTTTTTGTGGTATAAGAGGAGACGATCAAAAGAGAGGAGGGCTGCCTGTGCGCATACTCATTGTGGAGGACGAAAAGCGTCTGGCCGGTACGCTGGCGGAGCTGCTGCACCGCCGGGGCTACACCGTGGATGTCAGCTATGACGGCGTGTCCGGACTGGACAACGCCCGCAGCGGCATTTACGATCTGGTGCTGCTGGACGCCATGCTGCCGGGGCTGGACGGCTTCACGCTTTTACAGCAGCTGCGCGCCGGCGGCGACACGGTGCCCGTGCTGATGCTGACGGCCCGCAGCGATCTCAGCGACCGCGTGCGGGGGCTGGACTGCGGCGCCGACTACTACCTGACCAAGCCCTTTGAAACGGAGGAGCTGCTGGCCTGCATCCGCTCCCTGCTGCGGCGGGGCGGCGAGACGGCGGACAGCGACGCGGTCTGCTTCGGCGACCTGCGCCTCCAGATGACCACGTTCCTGCTGTCCTGCGGAGAGCGCGCCGTCCGGCTGAGCCGCCGGGAGTACGACCTGATGGAGCTGCTGATGAAAAACGGCAGCCAGATTGTGTCCAAGGAGCAGCTGATCCTGAAGGTATGGGGCTACGACTCCGCCGCCGAGGACAACAATGTGGAGGTGTACATCTCCTTCCTGCGGCGGAAGCTGACCCATCTGCACTCCCGCGTGCGCATCAAGACCCTGCGCATGGTGGGCTACTGCCTGGAGGAGGTGGAGGCATGATCCGCAGACTTCGCTGGAAGGTCATCGGCCTGAATATGGGCATGGTATTCTGCGTACTGCTGGCGGTGTTCGCCGCTGTGTACTTCTCCTCCCGGGCCGGCATCGCCCGCAGCGTGCAGCACCAGCTGCAGCAGGTGCTCCAGACCGGCAGCGGCTACGACCTGTCCCAGCCGGGACAGGAGGGCGTCCCCTGCTTCGTGGCGGAGGTCTATGCCAGCGGCACCGTCCGCGTCTCCGGCAACAGCTACTACGACCTGACGGACAAGGAGGCGCTGGTGGATATTGTCACCGCCGCCCTGACGGCGGACAGTGACGAGGGCGTGCTGGCGGAGCACCATCTGCGCTATCTGCGGCAGACGGGGCTGCTGTCCACCCGCATCGCCTTTACCGACAGCACGCTGGAGCAGGCCACCCTCCGCAGCCTGCTGACCGGCAGCCTGCTCATCGGCCTTGCGGCGCTGGCGGTGCTGTTCGTGTGCAGCTATGTGCTCAGCGGCGCGGTGACGCGCCCGGTGGGCCGTGCGTGGCAGCAGCAGAAGCAGTTCCTGTCTGATGCCAGCCACGAGCTGAAAACGCCCCTGACGGTGATCTTGTCCTCGACAGAGCTGCTGGAACAGAGCGCCGCGCCGGAGCAGAAGCAGTATGTGGATAATATCCGGGCCGAGTCCCGCCGCATGAAGCAGCTGGTGGAGGATATGCTCACCCTGTCCCGCATCCAGCGCAGCGACGCCCCCCTGCCTGACACCGCGGCGGATCTGTCGGACGCGGCGGCTAACGTGGCCCTGCGCTTCGAGCCGGTGGCCTATGAGGCGGGGCTTACCCTGTCCTACGACATCGCGCCGGGGCTTTTGGTGCGGGGAGACAGTGATAAGCTGGAGCAGGCGGTGGCCGTCCTGCTGGACAACGCCATCAAATACGCTGCCCCCGGCACGGAGGTGCGGCTGGACGCGGTGCGGCAGGGCAAGAACGCCTGCCTGTGGGTGGAGAACGAGGGCGACCCCATCCCCGCCGACAAGCTGCCCCACATCTTCGACCGCTTCTACCGCGCCGACGAGTCCCGTACCGACGGCGGCAGCTTCGGGCTGGGTCTGTCCATTGCCAAGGCCATCGTGGAGACCCATCGTGGCGCCATCCGCTGCGACAGCAGCGGCAGCACCACCCGCTTTACCATTACCCTTCCCTGCCGGCAGGGAAAATAGAGAGGCGATACCATGTTTGATACCTTGATCCGCGGCGGCACGGTCATCGACGGCACCGGCCGACCCGGTTTCCGTGCCGATGTGGGCATCACAGCCGGGAAGATCGCGGCGCTGGGCAGCCTGTCCGCCGCTCAGGCGGGCTGCGTCATCGACGCATCCGGCCGCGCCGTGACCCCCGGCTTCATCGACATCCACCGCCACGCCGACGCGGCGGCCTTCCGCCCCGGCTACGGGGAGCTGGAGCTGCGGCAGGGGCTGACCGCCATCGTCAACGGCAACTGCGGCCTGTCCGCCGCCCCCTTCGGCGAAGCCCACGCCGCCGCTGTCCGGGCCTACCTGCGGCCCATCACCGGCGACATTCCGGCGGATATGCCCTCCGCGTCCATGGCGGACTATCTGGCGGCGCTGCACGAGCTGCCCCTCCACACCGGCATGCTGGCGGGGGCAGGCATCCTGCGGGCGGATGCCGCCGGCTACGAGCTGGAGCATCTGGCGGACGCCCACTACCGCGCCATCCACCGCGCCATGGAGCGTGCGCTGGCTGATGGCGCGCTGGGCATATCGCTGGGCCTCGGCTACGCGCCGGAGTGCTTCTACACCACAGAGGAGCTGATCCGGGCGCTGGAGCCCCTGCGGGGACAGGATATCCCCCTCACCGTCCATATGCGGCAGGAGGGCGCCGGTGTCTGCGGGGCTGTGGAGGAGATGCTTACCGTGGCCCGGACGCTGCGCATCCCTCTGCACATCAGCCACCTGAAGGCCATGGGCCGGGACAGCTGGGGCAGAAGGATCCCCCGTGCGCTGTCCCTGCTGGAGCAGGCCCGGCAGGAGGGCATGGACGTCAGCTGCGACGTGTATCCCTACACCGCCGGCTCCACCCAGCTGCTGCACATCCTGCCGCCGGAGTTTCTGGAGGGCGGCATGGACGCGGTGGTGCGGCGGCTGCGGGATCCCGCCGCCCGGCGGGAGCTGGCGCAGCGTATCGAAACAGGCGACGGCTTCGACGATATCGCCCGTCTGGCGGGTTGGGACGGCATCTACCTCACCAGCCTCCACTGTCCGGAGGATCACCCCTTTCTGGGTAAGAGCCTTGCCCAGATCGCGGCGCTGACGGGACAGGATCCGCTGAATTGCTGCTGTGACCTGCTGGTGCGGGAGGACTGCCAGATCACCATGATCGACTTCATGGCCTCAGAGGCGGACATCGCCGCCGTTCTGCAAAGTGAGCTGTCCAACCTGATCTCCGATGCCACCTACCCCACGGAGGGGATGCCCCATCCCCGTGTCTACGGCACGTTCCCCCGCCTTATCCGGCACTTTGTCATGGAGAAGCACGTCCTCACGCTGGAGCAGGCCGTCCGGAAAATGACGGCGCTTCCAGCCATGGCCCTGCGCCTGCGGGGGAAGGGCATTCTGGCTGAGGGCATGGACGCGGATATCTGCGTCTTTGACCCGGCAGAGATACGAGAAAACGGCGACTATCAGCATCCCTGCGAGATGGCGTCCGGACTGGACGCCGTGCTGGTGGCAGGGATGCCTGCGGTCATACGCGATACATACACCGGCATCCGCGCCGGTACAGTCATCAGGAGGGATACGAAATGAGAACCGATATACTGCAGGAGCTGGAACGCATCGTCCGTCTGGCCGGCGATCTGGTGCGGGAGGCCCACGACATCGAGCAGGTCACTACGGAAAAGACCGGCGCCGCCGACCTTGTCACCAAGTACGATGTGGCGGTGCAGGGCCTTCTGAAGCGGGAGCTGCTGACCCTGCTGCCGGAGGCGGACTTCTTCGGCGAGGAGGGGGAGCACGCCGCCCTGACCCGTCCGTGGACGTTCATCGTCGACCCCATCGACGGCACCACCAACTTTGTCCGCCGCCTGCACTACAGCAATATCTCCGTTGCGCTGGCCCACGACGGGCAGGTGGAGTACGCCGTGGTCTACGACCCCTTTGCCGACGAGCTGTTCTCCGCCCGGCGGGGCGGCGGCGCGTTCTGCAACGGCCTGCCCATCCATGTCAGCGGCAAGGACATGGCCCACGCCGTGTTTCTCTGCGGCTCCACTATCTATGACCGCCGCCTGACGGAGCAGAGCTTTTCCCTGCTGCGGCAGCTGTACGACCGGGGGCTGGACTACCGCCGCTTCGGCGCGGCGGCGCTGGATCTGTGTCAGGTGGCCGCCGGACGGGCGGAGCTGTTCTACGAATGCCGCCTGTCCCCGTGGGACTACGCCGCCGGCAGTCTCATTGTGACGGAAGCCGGGGGCACCGTTACCGGCTTCGACGGAAAGCCCATGGATGTGCTGCGGCCCTCGTCGGTGTTCGCCGCCAACGCAGCGTGCCGCGGCGTCCTGCGGGAGCTGAAGCTGTAAATCATAAAAGGAACGCACCCACGGGTGCGTTCCTTTTATGCTGGGTCGCGGGGCTCACAGGAACTTGTCCAGCTCCCGCTCCACCTCCGGCATCTTCTTCACGGAGGGATGCTCGATGCGCAGGCCGTCCCTGATGACCATGTGCAGGCTGCGCAGCGCCGTCAGATCGGCCAGCGGGTCTTTGTCGCATACGATAAGGTCGGCGGCCTTCCCCGCCTCCACAGAGCCGGTGACATCGGCGATGCCCGCCAGCTCCGCGTTCAGCAGCGTGGCGCTGTACAGCGCGAAGGCCGGCGTTACGCCGCAGTATTTCACAAAGTAGCACAGCTCCCGCCACATGTCGTAGTGGGTGATGTAGGGGCAGCCGGTGTCGGTGCCCAGTCCCACGGGGATGCCGTTTTCCAGACACGCCTTTGCCAGCGTCACGATGCCCTCGAATACCACCCGGCCGTTCTCCTGCTGCTCGTAGGTGGCATGGGAGATGCTGCGGTCAAACAGGGCGTAGGGCACGGCGGGGGAAATGGTGGAGATCTGGAACGCGCCCCGTTCCCGGAACAGCCGCAGGATGTCCGCGTCGGGCTTTGCGCCGTGCTCAATGGAGTCCACGCCGTTCTCCAGCGCCACCCGGACGCCCTCCGGACTCTCCACATGGGCGGCCACCTTCATGCCCAGCGCGTGGGCCTTGTCGCAGGCAGCCTTTACCAGCGGCGGCTCCATCCGCAGCACGCCCGGCTCGCCCACCACCTCGGCGTCCATGACGCCGCCGGTGATCATCAGCTTGATGAGGTCGGGCTTCTCCGCCGCGATCTTCTCCACATAGGCGGCGGTCTCCTCCGGCGTCCGGGCCTCGTAGGCCAGCGAAGCGGCCATGTGCCCGCCCGGTACGGATACCGCCATGTTGGACGCCACCACACGGGGGCTGAGGATCTCGCCTGCCGCCGCCCGGTCGCGGATGATGGTGTCGAAGTCCGCCACGCCGCCCACCGTCCGGATGGTGGTGACGCCGCTGAGCAGCTCCGTTCTGGCGTAGCCCTCGCACAGGCGGATGTCCACCCGGCGCATCAGGCCGCTGGACGTGATGAGCTTCACCAGCCTCCGGGGGTCGGAGGGCTTCTTTTTAGGCTTACCGGAGGCCGGCAGGTGGACGTGCATGTTGATGAGCCCCGGCAGCACATACCGTCCCGCCAGATCCACCGGCTCGTACCCGGCGGGCGCCGGCCCGTCGGTGACGGCGGCGATGCGGCTGCCCTCCACGCAGACGATCTTCCCCGTCTGGGGCGTCATGTCCCGGGTGCCGTTCAGCACCACGCCGTTTATCAGCGCATAGCGCGTTTCGTTCTTATACATGGGAACACCCCCTGATGTTATTTGTCTTTTTTGCCGGATACGTTGGCCGCGAACACGCAGATCAGGATCACCGCCACGCCCAGCATCTGCCAGATGCTGAACGGCTCCTTCAGCAGCACCACACCCGCCAGCACGGACACCACCGTGGTGACGTTGGAGAAAAGCGACGTCTCCGACACGGACAGGTGGCTGTTGGCGAAGTTCAGCAGCCCGTAGGCCAGCACCGAGGACAAAAGCCCCAGATACAGCACCGCCAGCCAGAACCCGCCGCTTTGCAGCGGCGCGGTAATCATGGGGCTGTCCAGCCCGCCGGCCTGCAGCAGCGCCACGGGGATGAACACCGCCATGCCCACGGAGAACATGACATAGGTCATCTCAAAGGGCGTAAAGCGCTTGGCCGCGTCGTGGCTGATGCCGTAGTACAGCGTGTCGCTGAGCATGGTCAGCAGCAGGAACAGCATGCCCAGCGCGGAAACCATCACCGCGCCGCCCGCGGAGATCAGCGCCACGCCGCCGATGGCGCCCACGGCGCACAGCACCTGCTTCAGCGTCACCCGCTCATGGAGCACCAGCACGTCCATGAGGATGCAGCACACCGGCACGGCGGAGATGATGGTGCCCGCCACCGCCGAGGAGGTGTACAGGATGCCGTAGTTCTCGAAGATAAAGTAGGCCACCGGCTGCACGATGCCCAGCAGCAGCAGCTTGTACACCGGCTTGCCCCGCAGGGAGAAGGCGAACAGCGGCCTGCCCCGCAGCTTTCCCACCAGCGCGTTGACCAGCACCACCAGCGTCATGGCCGCCACCGCCACCGTGAACCGGAAGGCCAGCAGCACCGTGGGCGCGGCCACCCCCAGCGCCAGCTTGGAGAACATAAAGCTCATGCCGAAGATCACGTCGGCGGTGATAGCCGCCAGCAGCGACAGGGTGCGGGTCTTTTTCTGTGTCATATCCGATACCTCATTTCTTACCATCCGTCAAAACCGTGCTTGCCCTTGTCAACGGATGGTATTGGCGCCCACTATAGCACAGCGGCCGCGAAAAAGCAAGGCGTACCGCCGTGCCAGAAAAGCGAAGGCCCCGCGCAATGCGCGGGGCCTTCGTACCGGCGGCGTGGGGAGAGGGGTGCCGCCGTGTAGGAGGTAAAAATTTCAGAAGGAAGAAAAGTTGAATGGAAAAGCGAAATTACTTATTGGTGACCTTGCTGACGATGCCGACCACCACAAGAAGACCGGCCAGAGCAGCCAACAGAATGTTCAGACCCATGCTTCAGCGCCTCCTTTCCTGTAGTTCTCTTAACGCATTCTTAATGTACCACATCGGAGCCGATTTGTAAAACGCATCATACTCATCAAAACCATGAAAAATACTTTTCACTATGCCGCCGCATATGCTATACTGACGGTACGAGAGGAGCGTGAGGCCATGAGCGTGGCAAAATATCAGATTTTCCTGAAAACGGTGGAGCGCGGCAGCTTTACGGCGGCGGCGCGGGAGATGAACTTTACCCAGTCCGGCGTCAGTCACGCCATCGGCTCGCTGGAGGAGGAGCTGGGCGTGCCCCTGCTGATCCGCAGCCACGGCGGCGTTACGCCCACGGCGGACGGCCGGGAGCTGATGCCCTATTTTGAGAAGATGTGCGCCATGCAGCACCAGCTGGAGCAGCGGGCCGCCGACCTGCGGGGACTGGAGACGGGTCTTGTGAAGGTGGCCACATTCACCAGCGTGTCGGAAAAGTGGCTGCCCAACATCCTCAAAACGTTTCAGGAGCACTACCCCCGCATCGAGTTCGAGCTGCTGCCCTCCAACTTCAACAACGAGATCAGCGACTGGGTGCTGAAGGGGCAGGCGGACTGTGGCTTCATCAGCCTGCCGGCCCCGGCGGAGAAATATCTGGACTGCTGGCTCCTGCAGCGGGATCAGTGGAAGGTCATCGTTCCCTGCAATCACCCGCTGGCCGGCGCAGACCCCTTTCCGCCGGAGGCGCTGGAGCAGTACCCCCTGATCCTGCTGGATGAGGGCGATGACTACGAGATACAGGCGGTGTTCGACACGCTGGGCCTGAAGCCGAAGATCCAGTACACCGTCCAGCAGGATCAGACCATTCTGGCCATGGTGTCCAACGGGCTGGGCATCAGCGTTATGGAGGAGCTGATGCTCTACCGCTGTGCCTATCCGCTGGTGGCCTGTTCCCTGCCCCAGCCGTTTTACCGGAACATCGGCATCTGCGTCAAGGACAGGAACGCCCTGTCCAACAGCACCCGTGCCTTCATCGACCATACCCGCCGCTGGGTGCTGGCCAATTTCCCCGACGGCTGGAACGCCCCGCCGCCTGCCGCCCGCTGAAAACCGCAACGCCCCGCCGCCCCGCGCCGTCATAGACAGCAGGGGGCGGCGTTTTGCCGTAAAGGTTCCGCTGGCGTTTTCCCGCCCGGTGTGGTAAGATGTAGGGACACACCATTCGCAGAGGGAGGGAGCGCGCCTTGGAGGACGTACAGATCATCGACCTGCTTTTCCGCCGCGATCCGGCGGCACTGGAGGCCGTGGAGGCCAGATACGGGAAAAAGTGTCTGGCGTCGGCCTGCCGCATCCTGCCTGACCGGCGGGACGCGGAGGAGTGCGTCTCCGATGTGTGGCTGCGGCTGTGGAACGCCATCCCGCCGGAGCGGCCCCGCAGTCTGGCGGCGTATATCGCCTGCATTGTCCGGCGCGTGGCGCTGGATCGCTGCAACTATAACAAAGCCGCCCAGCGCCGCAGCGACCTGACGGTAGCCTTTGAGGAGCTGGAGGGCTGTCTGCCGGCGGAGGATACCGCCGCCGCGTCCCTCCAGCGGCAGGAATTTGCCCGTGTGCTCAACGACTTTCTGCGGCAGCTGACACGGCAGAGCCGCACCTATTTCATCCGCCGCTATTGGTACGGTGAGAGCATCCGCGAGATCGCGGACGCCTGCGGCGCAGGGGAGGAAAAGATCAAATCCTCCCTGTTCCGCACCCGTCAGCGGCTGCGGCAGCGACTGGAAAAGGAGGGGATGCTGTGAACGAGCCTATGCTGCGCATGATGATGGATGCCATCGACGACGACCTGCTGGAGGAGGCCCAGCGTCCCCTGCCCGCCCGCCGTCCCGCCCTGCGGTGGGGCACGCTGGCGGCCTGCCTGTGCATCACCGCCGCCCTGCTGCTGGCACAGCCGTGGCGGGCGGATCGGGCGGACAGCGCCGCCGGCACCGACAACGCCGCGCCCTTCACCGCACCGGCGGAGAGCAGCGCCGAGCCCCTCAGCGCCACGCTGGCCCTGCCGGCGGACGCGGTGCGCGTCTCGGGCTACGATACCCGCACCGACGATGCCGGCGCCGTGACCGCCGTGTCCTGCACTGTGGCGGTGGACGGCTGCGACTACGATTACGCGGCGGTGTACGCCGCGGAGCCGCTGCCCGCGCCGGACGGCGCCATGCCCTCCGCCAGCTGGGAGGTGGGCAGCCTGACGCTGCTGCTGTACGATGGCGGCGCGGTGGGCTGGTACGACGCCGGGGCCGGCATCCAGTGGTACTGTGTGCCGTGGGACGGCGGTGAGCCGCTGGTGACGGCCTTCTCCCTGATGGACGCGCAGGCTTATACAGTGCCTACCCCGCCGGAGGGCGCGGAGGTGCTGGGGTACGATATTCTCTACCTGGACGGCATGACCGTCACGGAGGTGTCGTTCCGGTCCGATGGGCTGACGTGGCGCTACCGCATGGCCGCCACCGCCGATGTGACAGAGAATATCCCCGATATCTCGCAGCTTACCGGCGGCAGCGAGACGGCGGAGAGTGCCGTTCGCTGGTGTGCCGCCCGGCTGCGCTGGACGGAGGGCGGCGCGGGCGCCGTCATCTGGAAGGATGTGGCCCCGGGGCTGACTTATGGCCTGACGGTGGACAGCGGCGCTTCGGAGACGGTGCTGACGGACATGGCCCGGCTGGTATTCGTCCCCGCACAGGAGGAAAGCTGATATATGCACAAAAAGAAAGACCTGCTTTGGCAGGTCTTTCTTTTTGTGTATGCCTTATTCGCGGCGCAAAGCCTCGATAGGATTGAGCTTGGAGGCCTTCACGGCCGGTACGAAGCCGAACACCACGCCAATGACCATGGAGAAGGCCACGGCAATGATGCAGGCAGGTACGCTGATGGCTACCGGTGTGCTCATGACGTGGGACATCATCTCCGCAAGGCCGATGCCGCAGCCCACGCCGAGGATACCACCCATGCTGGTGAGCACCGCCGCCTCTGTCAGGAACTGCAGGCGGATACGGCTCTGCTGGGCGCCGATGGCGATCTTCAGGCCGATCTCGCGGGTACGCTCCGTCACAGACACCAGCATGATGTTCATGACGCCGATGCCGCCCACCACCAGAGAGATGGCGGCGATCCAGATCAGCTGCTTGTTGGAGCTTTCAGACAGGCTCTGCAGTTGGCTGGCCTGCTCCAGCAGATCCTTGGACTGGTACTTGTACTTTTCGCTGGCGATGACGTGGCTGTTGAGGTACTCGGCCACGTTGTTGCCGGCGGTGGTCATGTCGTTGGTGGACGAGGCCCGGACGGCCACGGACTGAGGCTCGTCATAGCGGTAGACAATGGGCCAGCAGCTGTCGGGGATGAACACCGTACCGGAGGTGTTGCCGGAGTACATGTAGTAGTCGATGAGATTGTTGATCACCGGCTCGGAGGACACCCGGGCGGAGATCACGCCCACCACGGTGAACGGCTCGCCGGAGATCTCCATGGTGCCGCCGATGGGGTTCTCGCCCTGAAACAGGCTCTGGGCCGTCTTGGCGTCGATGAGCGCCACCTTCCGGCAGTTGTCAAAGTCCGACTGGATGAACGCACGGCCGTAGTTGACGGCGTAGTCCGCCGCCGACAGATAGTGACTGTCGATGCCGTACAGGTTGCCGCTGAAGGAGCTGTTGCCCACATACACGCCGTCGGGCCACTGGCGCTGGTGGTACAGGGACACATCCGCCACGCTGCCCAGCTGGCTCATCTCGTCCCGCATCTCGGCGGTAATGCAGGCCACGCCCTCCGGCAGATCCATGTAGCCCAGCTCCACCTGATTGCCGTCCTGCGTCAGCTGCACGCGCACCACGTTGTTGCCCGCACCGATGAGGTTCTGCTTGATCTGCTCGTTGGTGCCCTGAATGGTAGACACGATGGTGATGATGGCGGCGATACCGATGATGATGCCCAGCATGGTCAGAAACGACCGCAGCTTATGACTCCATACGCCCTGAAAGGCAAGATTGATATTTTCTAACATCGCTTCGCCTCCTTACATGCCGCTGTACAGCTGATCCGCCGTGGCCTCCACCGTGGCGGCGCCGGGCTTCACGTCCCGGCCGTAGGGGAACGCCACATAGTCGTCCACCGTCAGACCGCCGCGGATCTGGGTATAGCTGCCCCACAGGTCGCGGCCCGTCTGCACCCAGCGCTGCTCCAGTCTGCCGTCCTTACCCCGCAGCAGCACATAGCTCTTGCCGTTTTCGGAGCGGATGAACATGGTCTGCAGGTACAGGCTGCTGCCGCCGTCGCTGACGGTCTTCTGATAGGACATATCCACATAGTCGCCGGCCTGCAGGTTGGCGTCCTCGGAGACGAACACCTTGAAGGGGTAGTAGGACACGTTGCTGTTGGAGTCGCCGCCCCAGTAGCTGCCGTTGTCCGTGGGGAAGTCGCTGATCTCCACGATCTTGCCCTCACAGCTGGCGCCGGTCATCCAGCTGCTGATCTGCACGGTGTCGCCGATCTTCACCGTGCCCAGATCCAGCTCGCCCAGCGAGCCGGTGATGTAGTAGCCGCCGCCGCCGGAAACCTCCACCACAGGCTCACTGCTGCTGTAAGCCTCGTCGGCGTTCCGCACGACCTTGACCACACCGTCTATCTCGCTGTATACGGTGCCGTCGCCCAATTCCTTTTTCTTCTTATCCAGCGCGATCTGCGCCTGCCGGACGGCCCGCTGATTGTTGTAAACCTCTTTTTCCGTAGTGGCGATCAGGGACAGCAGCTCCTCCCGGGTGAAGGACTCGTCCAGCAGCTTCTGGATCTTCTCCAGATCTGTCCGGGCCTCCTTGATCTCCTTGGTGTTCTTGGTGGAATACTCGTCCTCGTAGGCCGGCAGGTCGTTCATGGGCTTCGTCTTCAGCGTCACCGGCGCGGCGGTGTCATCCGCCACATAGTACATGCCGTAGCAGGTGACGGCGCCGTTTTTCACATTGCCTGCCTTCTCCACCAGCACCACATAGGCGCTGCTGCGATTGCGGAGGATATTGTTGAGGATATACTCGTCCGTCAGGTAGAACTCCTGCGTCCGGGTATCCGTCAGCAGCTGGTAATACAGGGGGTGATCCTTGGTGGTGCCGGTGCTGCCCTTGACGGGGAGAAAGCCCTCCTTGACGGGGTCAAAGCGCCCGTCCTTCTGATCCTGCGCCGCGATCAGCGCCTCCAGCTTGGCATACTGGGTGTCGTACTCGATCTGCAGCTTCTCCTTGTTGTCCGCCTTCTGGTACAGCTCCAGATTGCGTTTGGCAGTGTTGAGGTCAAGTTCTGCGCTGTCCAGATTGATTTCCGCCTGATCTATTTCCGCCTGGGATAGGGTGGTGTCGTAGGCCAGCAGCCTGTCGCCCTTCTTGACGGTCTGCCCCTCCGTAACGAAGATCTCATTGACCGTCTGGCTCTGGGAGATGTAGATCTTCTGCAGCTTGTCGGTGCTCACCGAGCCGCTGGTATTGGCGGTGTCTCCCCAGTAGTCGGTCATGGCGACGCTCTCCACAGAGTAGACGTTGACATCGCTGCGCTGGGCGTTCCGGGCCAGCGTCAGGCCGCCCCATACGGCGGCGCACACGGCCACGGCGATGCCCACGGCCAGCAGCGTTTTTTTCAGGGATTTACTCATGGAACGCACCTCCTGACAGCACACCGTCGCGGATGTTCATAATGGTGTGGGCATGCTGTGCGATGCCCTGATCGTGGGTAATCATGATAATGGTGGAGCCGCTCTCATGCAGCTGCCGGAACAGCTCCATCACCTGTGCGCCGCTGGCGGAATCCAGTGCGCCGGTGGGCTCGTCGGCCAGCAGAAGCTGGGGCTTGCCCACGATGGCGCGGGCGATGGCCACGCGCTGGCACTGGCCGCCGGACAGCTGATCGGGTCGGTGATCCACCCGGTCGGACAAGCCCACCGTCTCCAGCGCCGCTCTGGCCCGCTCCAGCCGCTCGGCCTTTTTCACGCCGCCGTACAGCAGGGGCAGCGCCACATTGTCCAGCGCCGTCAGCTTGGGCAGCAGGTTGAAGGACTGGAACACGAAGCCCAGCTGTTTGTTCCGTACCACCGCCAGCTGCTTGGGGGTGCATTTGGTGATGTCCTGCCCACTCAACAGATAGCTGCCGCTGGTGGGCACGTCCAGACAGCCGATGAGGTTCATCAGCGTGGTCTTGCCGCTGCCGGACGGCCCCATGATGGCAAGGTACTCCCCCTCCTCCACATCCAGATCGATGTGCTTGAGGATGTGGTTCACGGATTTTCCCATGGGGTAGTCCTTGCAGATGTCGCGCATTTCAAGGATCATACTCAGCCCTCCACAGGTTCGTCGGCAACGGGTTCGTCCGCCGGCATGTCCACGGTGCCGTTGGCGGCGTCGTCTGCGGGGATGAAGTCCCCGCCGCCTTCGATCATGCCGCCGTCCACCATGCCGCCGTCCGCCATGCCGCCGTCCGTCACGCCGCCGTCCGTCACGCTGTCGTCGCCGCTGGGATCGAAGGTGCTCTCGTCATAGGTGACGCAGGTCATGCCGGCCTTCAGCGTGTCGTCGGGGAAGGCGATGTAGTCTGCCGCCGTCAGGCCGTCTGTCACGGCGTAGGTATCCAGCTCCGCGTTGTAGTCGCCCAGCGTCAGACTGCGCTTCTCCAGCTTGCCGCCGCTGCCCTGGGCCCAGACCCACGGGGAGGAATCGGCGTCGTTGATGAAGCTGGCGGGCAGCTGGATGACGGTGCTCTGGGCGTCCTGTCCCAGATCCGGCTCAATGTACACATGCTGGCCCATCAGCAGGCCGTCGCTGCTGCTCAGCGTCACATAGAACGGGTACTTGCTGGAGTTGCCGGTGTCGCTGGAGCCGCTGTCGTAATAGTTGTTATTGCTGCTCTTGGCGGGGTTGTTCCAGTCAATGGAGGAGATGGTGCCGCTCCACGTCTGGTCGCTGACCCGGGAGCGGATGATGACCTGTACGCCCTCGCTCAGCACCGAGGCATTGCTCTCGTTGACATAGCCCTTGACCCGGAAGCCGCCGGTCTGCACAATGGAGATCAGCGGCAGGGGGTTGCCCTGGCTGTCGGTGCCGCCGTCTGGGTTGACGCTCTTGACCTCGCCGGCCACCTCCGCCTTGACCTCGCTGTTCTTCATATTGCTCTGCAGCTTTTCAATATCGCGGCCCTTTGACGCAATACTGGCGTTTGTGTTCCGGATCTCCAGATTGATCTGACGGATCTGAATGAGGGTCTTATTCCGCTCACTGTCGTCCACGATCGCATCCAACGCATCCTCAGCCTGTTTCTTTTCTTCTTCCTTATCCGCCAGCGTGGATTTGAGGGACTCCAGCTCTAACTGAGCGGCCAGCAGATTTGTTTCCAAATCGGTCATGTCGTAGGTGAACAGCACATCGCCCACGCTGACGGCGTCGCCCACCTTGACCTTGATCTCGCCCACGGTCATGGAATCGTCCTTTTTGATGTTCGTCTCGCCCAGCGCGCTGACCACGCCTGCAAACCGGTCTGTCAGACCGGCGGAGCCCAGTCCGCAGATCATGGAGACGGACTGCACGGATGCTTCCCCGTTGCTCTCACCGCAGCCGGCCGCTACGCCCAGCAGCATGGCCAGCGCCAGAATGAATGCAGCTTTCTTCATCGTATTATCTCCTTTGCTTTTCCTCTGCGGCGCGCCGCAGTGTCTCACATACATGTATGACGGCATGCCCCGGAAAAATGTTCCGCGAAAAACGGGAAAAACCGTCGGCAGGCTGTCCCCACCATCATAGCATGAGGTCAAAAGTCAAATGTGAACGAACTGTGAACAAAGCTTTAAGGGCATACTAAGATTGCCGCCGGAGAAATATTGACAGCACCCGCTCCCGTGGCATAAAATACCGGTAAAAGCAGCCGCCGTCCGGGGCGTATCCGGGCGGTGCGCCCCTTGATACGGGAGGGATCGCCATGACGAAAAAACGCATCCGCCAGATGAACAGCGCCCTGCGCCGCCGCCTGACCAACCGCCCCGCGGCGGACTGGCTGCCCGACGGGGAGACATTTGCCCGGACGCTAGAGGCCGGGAACTACATGCAGCGCTTTGCCCCGCTGTTCCGGGGGAAGCGGCTGCGCTGCGCCGACGTACTGGATCTGTGCCGCCCGGAGCTGGACGCCCTCAGCGGCGGGCGCCAGCCGGAGCAGGGTTGGCTGGCCTGTACCTACGACTTTGCCCGCCGCCTGCTGTACCCGGAGCGGGACACCGCCGAGCCCTTCGGCGCGGGGGCGGTGTTTTTCCTGTCGGTGCTGCAGGTGCTGTTCGCTGCGGAGGAGGAGCTGCTGCCCCGCGACCCGGCGTGGACGTTCGACTTCCTGACGGAGGAGGAGCTGTCCGGCTGCGCCTGCGCCGCCAGCTACGGCCAGATGCTGCGCAGCTGGAAGCGGGAGTACGTCTACGAGCTGATGCGTCTGGGGCTGGAGGCCACGCCCTACCGCACGCTGGAGCACATCGCCGGTGTCCACCATGTGGCCATGACCGCCGCCCGCGGTCTGCACCGGGCCGGCGTGGCGCTGGATCTGGCGCTGGTGTCCGGCAGCGCCGCCGGTCACGATATCGGCAAGTTCGGCTGCCGTCCCGGTGAGCGGGTGCCCTACCTGCACTACTACTATACCGATCTGTGGTTCCGCCGCCGCCGCATCACCGACATCGGCCATGTGGCCGCCAACCACTCCGTCTGGGATCTGGAGCCGGACTACCTGTCGGTGGAATCGCTGCTGCTGATCTACGCGGACTTCCGGGTGAAGCAGAGCCGCGGCACCGACGGCCGGGAGATCACCCGCATCTCCTCGCTGGCGGAGGCCTTCGACGTGATCCTGGCCAAGCTGGACGGCGTGGACGATGCCAAGCGCCGCCGTTACATGCGGGTTTACGCCCGGCTGCGGGACTTTGAGCAGTTCATGGTTGACAAGGGCGTGGACGTGACCCTGTGCGGCCATGACACGCCGCCCCGCCCGGAGAAGCAGACGGCCCTGATGACCGATGACGAGGCGCTCCACGCCCTGACCATGCAGTGCGTGGGCCACAACATGGAGCTGATGAGCCGGCTTACCGGGCAGCGCAGCTTCGCCCAGCTGCTGGAGTTGGCCCGGGGTGAGACCAACTGGCGCCGCCTGCGCGCCTATCTGGGCGTGTTCGAGTCCTACTCCCTGTATCTCCACATCCCCCAGAAGGTGCAGACGCTGGCGTTCCTCTACGAGCTGCTGATGCACCGGGAGGGCGACATCCGCCGTCAGGCGGCGGCGCTGCTGGGCGAGATCATCGGCGGCTTCCACGCGGGCTACGCCAAGGAGCGTCCTGCCGGCAGCCGTCCCGATCCCCGGTCAATCACCGATCTGGATCAGTGGAAGCTGTATCTGGACAAGATCCTCTATCCCGACCACAAGCTGATGCCCCAGCACCGGCGGTGGATCGGCTATACCCTGAAATTCGCGGTCATCTCCCTGCTGCAGCACACCGCCGGACGGGAGGAGCGTTTTCTGGCCCCGCTGTTCGCCTACTACCGCCGCCCGGAGAAGCTGGAGGACGCGGTGGCGTTCCAGCTGCTGGACGCAGCGGCCGCGCTGCCGGACACGGTGTATACCCACCGCCACACGGCGCTGCTGCTGCGGTTCGCCGAGACGCTATCCGCCCGGGAGGACGTGCAGGTGCGCACCGCCGCCGTGCTGCTGCTGGACAGGCTGCACCGGCTGATGCCCCAGTCCTCCGGCCCCGTGCGGGCACTGGAGCGGATGGACTGCACCGGCAGCACCACCCTCCGCCTGCTGCGGGAGGACGTGCTGCAAAGCGGCGCGCCCATCACCCTGCCGGACGATGCCGTGTCCGAGATCTTTCTGGACAACCTGAAGACCGCCACACCGTGGATCACCAAGCAGGCCAACATCCGCCTGCTGACGGACTTCGCCCGCAGCGGCAGCAGCCCTGCGCTGCACATCGCCACCCACCTCTCCAATCTCATCAAGGTCAGCGACCGCGTCACCGTGCGCCACAGCGCCGGCAGCGCCCTGCTGGCGCTGGCGCCCCGCCTGACGGCGGATCAGCGCAACGAGGTGGCGGTGGAGCTGTGCCGTGGACTGGAGCTGGGCCAGCAGGAATTCACCAAGTATATCCCCGACTATCTGGGGCGCTTTGCCCTGTGGCTGCCCCCCGCCGAGCTGGACGAGGTGCTGGCCGACCTGTGGGTGAACCTCAGCGCCTCCGACAGCCGGGTGGCCGCCTCGGTGCTGGACACCGTGGGCATTATCTACGAGACATACGACACCTACCGCACCCGCTATCCGGAGGAGGACGAGGCGTACCGCCGCCGCCGTCAGCGGCTGCTGGGCATGCTGATGCGGGGGCTGTACGGCATCGACGCCGCCGTGCGGCAGGAGGCGCTGTATGTGCTGGGCCGCCGTGTGTTCGGCTCGGCGGAGCTGGGCGACCACGAGAAGTGCCGCGCCTTCGTGCTGACGGAGCGGAAGCTGCTGGCCGCCTACGACGAGGAGCCGGACGAGGGCCTGACGTTCTACTACCGGGCGGCCATGCTGGGCCGGCTCTACCGCTTCATGACGGAGGAGCAGCTGTTCCGGGAGGGCTTCGACTTCGGCCCGCCCCGGCCGCTGGCCTTCTTCCCCGGTACCTTCGACCCCTTCACCCTGTCCCACAAGGGCATCGTCCGGGCCATCCGGGACGCGGGGTTCGAGGTGCTGCTGGCCATCGACGAGTTCTCGTGGTCGAAGCGCACCCAGCCCTACCGCATCCGCCGCCGCATCGCGGCCATGTCCGTGGCCAACGAGTTCCACGTCCACATCTTTCCGGAGAACTTCCCGGTGAACATCGCCAACCCGGCCAACCTCCGCCAACTGCGGCAGGCGTTCCCCGGACGCAGCGTATCCATCGTGGTGGGCAGCGATGTGGTGGCTCACGCCTCGTCCTACCACAAGCCGCCGGCGGAGGACTCCATCCACACCTTCGACCATGTGATCTTCCGCCGCACGGAGCCGGACGCCGAGCCGGCGGATTACAGCTGCATCACCGGCCGTGTGGTGGAGCTGATGCTGCCGCCCCAGCTGGAGGAGATCAGCTCCACCCGCATCCGGGAGGCGGTGGACGCCAACCGCGATGTGTCCAACCTCATCGACCCCATGGCGCAGGAATTCATCTACCGGCAGGGCCTGTACCTCCGGGAGCCGCAGGACAAGCCGGTGCTGCGGACGGAGGATCTGCTGTTCATGGACTGCCCCGGTCCGGAGGAGAGGACAGACCGCCTGCTGCGCGATATCTTTGGCGGTACCGCCGCCGTCATGCGCCGCCGTCTGGAGGAGTGCGGCGACCAGCTGATGCTGCTGTGCGACGGTGTCAGCGGCGATGTGCTGGGTGCCGCGTCCTACCGGTGTCTGGACTCCCAGCACCTGTTCGCCCGGCTGAACGACCCGGCCCTCAGCGGTATCGTCCGCCAGAACGCCGGAGGCCGCACCCTGCTGCTCAGCGGCCTGTTCGTCCCCAAGGGTGAGCGGCAGATGGACTTCGGCCAGCTGCTGCTGACGGAGGTGCTGACCACCGCCCTCAGCCGGGAGTACACCTATGCGCTGTACTGTCCGCTGGAGGGCGCCGTGTCCGGCTACGGACGGCAGCTGGCGCAGCTGCAGGGCTTCGTGCCCGTCCAGCACCGGGAGGGCTACGACGTACTGGGCGTGGATATGCGCCGTCCCATCGTCCTCAGCCGCAACGTGGATACCGCCATCAAGGCGCCGCTGAGCACGGCTCCCCGCGTTGTGGCCGCCGTGGCCAATGCCCACCGCCGCTTACAGGCCGCGCTGACGAAGCTGCAGCCCGGCTCGCTGGTGCTGAGCCTGTCCGCCGGTGTCATCTACCACCGGCTGCTCCAGCGCATCACCGCCCGCAACGGCGTCCCGGCGGAGCCCACCGTGCCCCGCGTCCTCGGGCCTGACATCTGCGTGCCCTACGGCAAGCTCCTGCGCGGCGTGGCGGTGCCCAACACCGTCACCAAGACGCTGCGCACCGACAAGGTGTACGAGGCGGATCTCAGCACCTACTCCATCGAGGCGTATCCCGACTATTCCCCGCTGCCCGATCAGGTGCGCACCATCCGCGCCTTCGACCGGCCCGTGATCCTGGTGGACGACATGCTCCACGACGGCAAGCGCATCCGCCGCCTTGCCCCGCTGCTGGAGGAGACGCATACCCCGGTGGATCAGGTGCTGGTGGGCTACCTCACCGGCGTGGGCCGCGACCTAATGGAGCAGCTGGGCTACCCGGTGGACGGCATCTACTACCTGCCCAACCTGCGGATGCGCTTCGTGGAATCCACGCTGTATCCCTTCATCGGCGGCGACACCGTCCGCCGCACGGAGCGGCTCCCCGGCGGACTTCAGCCCTCCGTAAACCGCATCCTGCCCTACGCCGCGCCGGAGTTCGCCCCCATGGACGGCCGCACCGCGTGGGAGCTGAGCCTGTGCTGTCTGGAAAACGCCCGGGATATCCTGCTGGCGCTGGAGACGGAGTTCCGCGGCCTGTACGCCCGGAACCTGACGCTGAACCGTCTGGGCGAGGCGGTGGTGCTGCCCCTGTGCCCCGACAAGGGCGGCTGCATCACCTACGATGTCAGCCGCGCCGCCTCCGCCTGTCTGGAGGGGGATATCGAGATGCTGAAGCGGATGCGTCCGGCGGACTGACGGGAAAGGAGAAACGATATGAACGGCTTTACCCTTGGCTTTGACAATGCCTCCGGCGGCGTACTGCACCTGCCGGAGAAGGTGCGCGTCACGCTGCTGGCGCTGGGCGATGTGGGCAGCACCCTGCTGACGGGCCTGCGGCTCATGGGCGGCGATGTCATCTCGTCCATCGGCATCTGCGACGTGCGCCCCGGCGCGGCAGAGCGCTGGGAGTTCGAGCTGAACCAGATCCAGCCGCCGGACGGCGCGGCGCTGCCGCCGGTGGACATCATCCGACCGGAGCAGCTGTTTGACGGCGATGTGTTCCTGTTCTGCGCCTCCCGTATGGTGCCGGACACCTCCGTCACCGGCGGCGACGTGCGCATGGCCCAGTACGGTCTGAACCGGGAGCTGGCGGCGGTCTACGCCCGCATGGCCCGGGAGAAGCGCTATCAGGGCCTGTTCTGCGTGGTCAGCGACCCCGTCGACCCCCTGTGCCGCGCTGTGCTGCGGGAGAGCAATCGGGACAGGAGCGGCAGGTCGGACGGCAGGGGCCTGCGGCCCTGTCAGGTGCGGGGCTTCGGTCTTGGCGTCATGCACGCCCGGGCGCTGTATTTCGCCCGGAGGGAGCCGCGCTTCGCCGCCTATCTCACGGAGGGCCGTGCCTTCGGCCCCCACGGGGAGGATCTGGTGCTGGCCAACTCCGTGACGCACTACGATGACGCTCTGTCCCGTGCGCTGACGGAGAAGGTGGCCCACGCCAATCTGGATATGCGGCGGCTGGGCTACAAGCCCTACGTCGCCCCGGCCCTCAGCTCCGGCGCGCTGACGCTGCTGGCGCTGCTGCGGGGCCAGTGGCACTACGCCTCCGTGTATATGGACGGCATCTTCATGGGCTGCCGCCAGCGCCTGACGCCTGCCGGCATCGAGGTGGAACAGCTGTCCCTGCCGCCGGCGCTGCGGGCGCGCATTGAGGAAACGGCGGCGCGTCTCCGCGCCATCGACTGAGGAGGGGCGGCTATGCTGACGGTACTTTTGCCGGAAAACGGCCACAGCGCCGGCCTGCGGCAGCTGCTGACGCCGCTGCTGCCGGCGGGCAGCGTGTTCCGCGACCCGGACGCCGGGCTGGAGGCTCTGACGGATCAGCGCCTGCTGTTCGCCGTGGCGCTGGACGAGGGCGGCTGCAACGAGGCGTACTACCGGATGCTCTCCCGCCTGCGGCGGAGCCTGACGCTGCTGCGCGGCAGCGTGGCGGGGCTGGTGGTCACCGGCGTGGGGGAGCTCTACACCAAGGACGTGGCCCGGGACATGGTGTTCGCCGCCAACCAGTCCGGCTGCGCCTTTATCGGGCGGCCGCTGGTGGAGGCCACCGGCTCCCTGCGGAACTTCCGCACACAGGCCCAGATCGGCGGCACCGATGAGGTCACGGCCTTCCACGCCGCCGTGGCCGAGCTTATCGACCGGCTGGCGAGCTGGGAGAAGCCCGCCCCTATCCGGCACATTCTGGCGCTCCACGCCTCCCAGCGCAGCACCTCTAACACGCTGGCCCTGTGGGAGCTGGTGAAAAGCGGCCTGCCGGACACGGCGGCGGTGGAGGAGATCTGCCTGCGCAACGGCACCATGGCCGACTGCAACGGCTGCAGCTACACCGCCTGCCTCCACTTCGGGGAGCAGGGCGGCTGCTTCTACGGCGGGCCCATGGTGGAGGAGGTCTACCCCGCCGTCCGGCGGTGCGACGCGCTGGTGATGCTGTGCGCCAACTACAACGACGCGCTGGCGGCCAACCTGACGGCCTGCGTCAACCGGCTGACGGCGCTGTTCCGCCAGAACCGGTTCTACGACAAGCGGCTGTTCGGACTGGTGGTGTCCGGCTACTCCGGCGGCGACCTGCTGGCGCGGCAGCTGATCTCGGCGCTGAACATGAACAAGTCCTTCTTCCTGCCGCCCCACTTCTGCCTGCTGGAGACGGCCAACGAGCGGGGCAGCCTTGTGAAGCTGCCCCACATCGCGGAGGAGGCGGCCCGGTTCGCGGCGAGCATGATGGAAAATTGAACGGAAAACACAGCAAGGGACGGATATGCGTTCGCATATCCGTCCCTTGCTTGTATGATGAGAGAGAAACTGTGGTATCAGGAATTGGCCCTGTCGTTTTTGCCGTGCAGGGCCTCGCCCAGCGTCCGCCAGCCCAGCATGGCGCATTTTACCCGGGCGGGCATGTGGGCCACGTCCCGCAGGGCGCCGGCCTCCTGAAGCTGGTCGATCTCGTTCTCCGTGGCCTCGCCCCGGATCATCCGCTGGAACAGCTCACAGAGGTGGAGCGCCTCGTCCCTGGGGCGGCCGATGACCATGCCCAGCATGATGTCCGCCGACGCCTGGGACACGGCGCAGCCGCTGCCCACAAAGGCCCCGTCGGTGATGATGCCGCCGTCGGTCTTCAGCTTCAGCCGTATCTCGTCGCCGCAGCTGGGATTGACCCCCGCCAGCTCGATGTCGGCGTCCGGCAGGTCGTGCTTGAACTCCGGATGCAGGTTGTGCTCCGTCAGGATCTCGTTGTAAAAGCGGTTAGTTTCCATAGCCCATACGCTCCCTGATGGTGGACAGGCTCTGCAGCAGCCGGTCGACCTCCTCCTCCGTGTTGTAGAAGGCGAAGCTGGCCCGCACCGTGGCGCTGTATCCCAGATGCTGCAGAAGCGGCTGGGCGCAGTGGTGTCCCGCCCGGACGTCCACGCCGTCGCAGGCCAGTATTTCGCTGACATCGTGGGGGTGTACGCCCTCCACGGTGAAGGTGACGATGCCGTTGTGCTCCTCCGGCCTGTCCGAGCCGATGACGTGGATGTGGGGCATGTCCGCCATGCCCGCCAGCGTCCGCGCCGTCAGCGCCAGCTCCTGCCGGTGCATGGCGTCAAAGCCCACGGACTGCACATAGTTGATGGCAGCGTGGAGCCCCGCCGCGCCGGCGGCGTTGACGGTGCCGGCCTCGAATTTGTGGGGCAGCTCCGCGAACACCGCGCCCTCCCGGCTGACGGATTCGATCATCTCGCCGCCGGTGAGGAACGGGGGCATCTCCTCCAGCAGGGCCCGCCTGCCGTACAACACGCCGATGCCCATGGGGCCGTAGACCTTGTGGCCGGAGAAGGCCAGAAAATCCGCGTCCAGCGCCTGCACGTCCACGGGGATGTGGGGCGTGCTCTGCGCGCCGTCCACCACCATCACCGCGCCGTGCTTGTGGGCCATGTCCGCCAGCTGGCGGATGGGGTTGACGCGGCCGACGACGTTGGAAACGTGGGTCACGGCCACCAGCTTCGTCCGGTCGGTGATCAGGGCCTCGGCCTTGTTCAGGTCGAGACTGCCGTCCGGCTCGCAGTCCAGAAATTTCAGGGAAGCCCCGGTCTGACGGCATACCATCTGCCACGGCAGCAGGTCGCTGTGGTGCTCCAGAATGGATACCACCACCTCATCCCCGGCTTTGATATGGCTGAGTCCGTAGCTGTACGCCGCCAGATTCAGTCCCTCGGTGGTGTTGCGGGTGAACACGATCTCCGCGGCGGACTTGGCGTTGAGGAACCGGCGTACCGCCTCCCGCGCGTTTTCGTAGGCGTCGGTGGCCGCGATGCTCAGGGGGTACAGGCCCCGCAGGGGGTTGGCGTTCTGCTCGCAGTAGAAGCGGCGCACCGCGTCCAGCACGCACTGGGGCCGCTGGGCCGTGGCCGCGTTGTCCAGATAGGCGATATCCTGCGCCGTCAGCAGGGGAAAATCCTTTCGATATGCGTTGGTCATGTCACACACCTCCGTTCAGTTCGTGCAGCACCGTCTCCGCGGTGGCCTCATCGCCCAGATCGTGGGCCAGCCGCTCCACGGCGGCGCGGGCCATCAGGCTCTCCGCCGCTGCGCGGTCGAAGCCCCGGCTCTCAAAGTAAAACAGCGTATCCTCGTCCAGCGCGCCGATAGTGGCGCCGTGGGTGCCCTCCACGTTTTCCACGGCGCAGAGGATCAGGGGCACGGTCTTGTTCACCACATCGTCGCCCAGCAGCAGCACCGTCTCCTGCTCGCTGCCGGTGGAACCGGCGGAGCCGTGCTTGAAGTCGATGGTGCCGCGAAACACCTTTTTGGCACTGCCGGCCAGCGCGCCGGACACGTCGATGTCGCTTCGGGTGTCCCGGCCCGCATGGTCAACGGCCAGATTCAGGTCGATGACCTGCGCGTCCCGGCCCAGATAGCCCATGGCGGCCTTCAGGGACGCGCCGTCCGCCAGCGTCAGCCGGTCGTCTGCGTAGGTATCGCCCCGGCCGGGCAGCAGGCGGTACAGCTCCACGGCGCTGCCCTCGGGACAGCGGGCCGACACCTCGCTGCGCAGGACGGCGCCCCCGTCCATGGCCTGCACCTGCACCAGACGGATCACCGCGTCCTTTTCAGGCCGCAGCACCGTCCGGACGTGGAGGTGCTCCCCGCCCCGGAACGTCTCGTACACCGTGACGCGCTGTCCGGCCGCGGCGGCGATCTCCACCGTTTTCCGGGTGTAGGGCGCACCGGCGGACAGCTCCAGCCGTCCGTCGCCGGTCAGCACCTCCGCGCCGCCGTCCACTGTGCCCGCCTCGTCCCACAGCAGGGCGGTTTCGTTGACGCCCAGCCGGTTCCATGTGCGGGTGGGCAGCTTATTCACAAGAATGGTATCCATTGTCAAAACTCCTTTCCCGCTCAGCCGATGCTGCCCTTCATCTCAAGGCGGATGAGGTTGTTCATCTCCACGGCGTACTCCACCGGCAGCTCACGGGACACGTTGTCGGCAAAGCCGCTGACGATGAGGGCCCGGGCGTCCTCCTCCGAAAGCCCCCGGCTCATGAGGTAGAACACGGCGTCGCCGCTGATGCTGCCGATGCGCGCCTCGTGGCCGATGGCGGCGTCCCGCGTGCGGACGTCCATGGCGGGGATAGTGTCGGAGCGCGATTCGGAGTCCAGCATCAGCGACTGGCAGGACACCGAGGACTTGGCGCCGCTGGCGGCCTTCTCCACCACCACGCTGCTGCGGAAGGTACTGACGCCTCCACTCTTGCTGATGGAGCGGGTATTCATATACGAGCTGGTGTTCCGGCCGATATGCACCACCTTGGCGCCGGTGTCCAGATCCTGTCCGGCCCCTGCGAAGGTGACGCCGGTGAACTCCATCTTGGCGTTGTCGCCCTTCAGGATGCTCATGGGGTACAGGCAGCCGGTGTGGGAGCCGAAGGAGCCGGACACCCACTCGATGACGCCGCCCTCCTCCACCAGCGCCCGCTTGGTGTTGAGGTTGTACATATTCTTCGACCAGTTCTCAATGGTGGAGTAGCGCAGCTTGGCGTTTTTCTTGACGTACAGCTCCACGCAGCCGGCGTGGAGGTTGGCCACGTTGTACTTGGGGGCGGAGCAGCCCTCGATGAAGTGAAGGCTGGCCCCCTCGTCCACGATGATAAGGGTGTGCTCGAACTGTCCGGCGCCCTTGGCGTTCAGCCGGAAGTAGGACTGCAGGGGGATGGACACCTGCACGCCCTTGGGGACGTATACGAAGGAGCCGCCCGACCACACCGCGCCGTGGAGCGCGGCAAACTTGTGGTCGGTGGGGGGCACCAGCTTCATGAAGTACTTGCGCACCATGTCGGCGTACTCGCCGTGGAGGGCGCTCTCCATGTCGGTGTACACCACGCCCTGCGCCGCCACCTCGGCCCGGACGTTGTGGTACACCAGCTCTGAGTCGTACTGCGCGCCCACGCCGGCCAGCGACTTGCGCTCCGCCTCGGGGATGCCCAGCCGCTCAAAGGTATCCTTGATGTCCTGCGGCACGTTTTTCCAGTCGTTCTGCATCTTCGTGTTGGGCCGGACATAGGTGGCGATGTGGTCGATATCCAGCCCCGCCAGCGAGGGGCCCCAGTCCGGCACCGGCGTCTCGTTGTAGATCTGCAGGGCGTGGAGCCGGAACTGCTGCATCCACGCGGGATCGTTCTTTTCCTGCGACAGCCTTTCCACAATGGCGGGTGTCAGGCCCGTCTCCATGCGGTAGGCGTCGTGCTCCGCGTCCCGGATGTCGTATACGCTGCGGTCAATGTCGTCCACATGGGTCTTTTCGCGCATGACGGCACCTCCGTTCACTGCTGCAGGCCGGTGAAGCCGTGCTTGTTGATGGCGTCCACCAGCTCCGCGCCGCCGTTTTTCACGATGACGCCGTTCTCCATGACGTGGGCGGCGTCCACCGGCAGGGACTCCAGGATGCGGGTGCTGTGGGTGATGATCAGCAGCGAGCCGTGCTGCTTCTCCCGGTACAGCCGGACGCCCCGGGACACGGTGCGCACCGCGTCCACGTCCAGCCCGGAGTCCGTCTCGTCCAGAATGGCAAGGCGCGGCTCCAGCATCAGCATCTGCAATATCTCGGCCTTCTTCTTTTCTCCGCCGGAGAAGCCCACGTTCAGGTCGCGGTCGGCGTAGCTCTCGTCCATGTCCAGCATGGCCATGGCGTCCTTCAGCTTTTTCTTGAAGTCCCACAGCCGCAGGCGGCTGCCGGTCTTCTGCTCCAGCGCCGTGCGGATAAAGGCGCTGAGGGTGACGCCGGGCACCTCCAGCGGGTTCTGGAACGACAGGAAGATGCCGCGCTTGGCCCGCTCGTTGACGGGCAGGGCGGTGATGTCCTCGCCGCCGAACAGGATGCGCCCGGCGGTGACGGTGTAGGCCGGGCTGCCGGTGATGGCGCAGCCCAGCGTGGACTTGCCGGTGCCGTTGGGGCCCATGAGGACGTGGGTCTCGTCGCTGCCGATGGTCAGCTCCACGCCGTGGAGGATCTCCTTGCCCTCCACCCCGGCGTGCAGGTTCTCTATGGTAAGAAGCGGTGTTTTCATGTTGTTGCCTCCTGTGACTAATATACCTACCAATCTACTGGGGATTATAGAACTATTAACCTACTTTGTCAATAGGGAGAAGGCGAAAAAGAAAAACGGTGCGGCAAAAACCGCCCGGCTGCAAAATCGGAGGGAAGGAAAGTGTGAAAGGGAACCGTCAGGGTTCCCTTTCGCGTTCAGTCACCCGCCGCAGCGACCAAAACGGCAAAATAAAATGCCGCTTTTATTTTGCTGTTTTGCTGTTTGCTTGTCAAAAACCCCGAAGGGCTTTTGACAAGCAAAAGCGGAGCGGCTTTCGCCGCTCCGCTTCGGGCTGTCTAAAACTGCCAGCCGCTTAAAGGGGAAAACTGCGCGGGTCAGGGCAGATAGGTCTGCTGTACCGCCACAGGCTGCTCGTTGCTGAAGTCGTACCAGCGGCCCTCCAGCGAGACGGAGGTCACGGTGTCCACGTCCACCAGCCGGTTGAAGGCATAGCTGTAATAGGCGCCCTCCGGGGGATCGGTGATGCCCAGCTCGTTCCGCAGCGCCTCGTCGGTGCTGCGGCCGCTGGAGATAAGGCCCACCACCCAGTTCCGCAGGTTGCGGGAGGCGCTGTCCGCTGCGAAGTCGGTGCCGTCCTGATAGTGGACGATCAGCTCGTCGATGAGCATTTCGCTGTCGCTGTACTGCGTGTCCACCACGGTCATACCCAGCGGGGAGAGGGTCAGGCGCTGGCCGTTGTCGGCGGTGAGGGTCTTGACCGGCAGATAGGCGCGGGGCTGGATGGCGATGGAATAGGGCTGGTGGTTGGCGTCCCGCACGGTGAAGTAGAAGCTGGTGCCGGTCTCGTAGCCCTTACCGGTGATAAAGTAGGCCACCATCTGCAGGCAGGTATCGGTGCTGGTGCTCTCGTCCGCATAGAGCTTCATGTCGGCAAAGAGGTAGCCGCTGTCCTGCCCGTTGGGATCTTCGGGGGCCTTGCTGCCGAAGGACAGGTCGGCGCGGACGGAGTCCACCCACGTCTCGCCGTAGCCCATGTCGCCGTACTCGAAGCCGTCGGGATTCTCAATGGAGAAGGTCAGGATGCCGCAGCCCGTCTCATCTACCAGGAAGGTGCCCATCGTATAGGTGTTGCCCGCCACGGTCATAGTGGCGTCCAGCTTGCTGAGATACTGCCCCACCAACCGCTCCGTGGCGGCGGGATCGCCGGGGATGCGCTCCATATCGGCGACGGTGATATAGTTACCCTTTCCGTCCTCCACCGTGGGGGTGGTGGCGTCCATATCGTCGGTAAAGGCGTGGTAAGTGGTGTCGTCCACCTTGTCGGCGGGGGATACGTTGGCATTGATCAAGGTAACCACCCCGGCGGCTGCGGCCACCGTCAGCGTCAGCGCGGCGGCAATGGCAATGACCGCGCCCCTGCGCAGGGTGCGATGGGTCTTTTTGCTGTTCTCCATGGTTTTCTGAACCTCCATCAGTGTGTCGGGGGAGGCGTGCAGCGTGGAGAAGGTTTTCTGGAAAAGTTCATGCTCTGTCATGTCTGCGGCACCTCCGATAAAATGTGCTTCAGCTTTTCTCTGGCACGGGCCAGCCGGGTACGCACCGTTTCCTCCGGTATGTCCAGCAGCCCGGCGATCTCCTTCTGGCGATAGCCCTCGTAGTAGTACAGCAGCACCGGCACCCGGTAGCGCCTGTCCAGCGCCATCACCGCGTCAAACAGCTCGTGGCACTGGGGCTCCTCGAAGGAAAGACTGTTTTCGTAGTCGGCGATGTCCTCCGTCCTGTGCCACGGGGCGCGCAGCACGTTTTTGCACCGGTTGACCGTGACGCGGATCAGCCAGTTCTTCACATGGGCGTCGTCATCGAACGCCTTGTCGGTTTTGTACAGCTGTATCAGCACGTCCTGGGTCACATCGTCGGCATCGGCAGGGGAGCGCAGATAGCTGTACGCCACCCGGAACACCGTGTCCATATACCGCGCCGCCAGAGGGGAAAACTGTTGCTCTGTCATGGATCGATCTCCTTGTGTTTTGAAAGGCCCTTCACTGGGAATACACATGGGAACGGCAAAATGTTTCACTTCCGCAAATTTTTTCCACAGAAATTTCAAGGTCTGCGAAATGATTTTTGCTTGCGCGGGAGCAGTGAGTCTTTTATACTATAACAAAACACGCACATATCGGCAAATGCCCCTGTCTCCCGGAATTTATCAGGAAAGGAGCGCCGGATGCCCTGCGTCCGGCCGATACACCTATGAGTAAATGCATTCTGGTCATCAACCCCGGCTCCACCTCCACCAAGATCGCGGTGTTCCGCGGGGAGGAAAAGGTCTTTGACGAAACGCTGCGCCACAGCCGGGAGGAGCTGGCCCCCTTCCACTGGGTCATGGAGCAGGTGGACTTCCGCCGCGCCGTCATTGAGCGGGCGCTGGCCGCCCACAGCTTCGACACGGCGCAGCTGGACGGCATCTGCGCCCGGGGCGGGCAGCTGCCTCCCTGCGAGTCCGGCACCTATCTGGTGGATCAGGCCATGGCGGACTACATGTACACCGTGAAGAACGCCGCCCACGCCTCCAATCTGGGGTGTGTGCTGGCGCTGGAGCTGGCGCAGCCCCTGAAGATCCCGGCGTTCATCTGCGATCCGGTGTCGGTGGACGAGATGGTGGAGGAGGCCCGGCTCACCGGCCTGCCGGAGATCCGGCGTACCATGCTGGGCCACGCCCTGAACTGCCGCGCCATGGCCCGCCGCTGCGCCGAGGAGGTGCTGCACAGACCGCTGGAGGATTGCCGCCTCATCGTGCTGCATCTGGGCGGCGGCGCCTCCGCCCGCCTGTTCATCGGCGGCAAAATGGTAGACGGCGTCCGGGACGACGAGTGGATGTTCGCGCCGGAGCGCTTCGGCGGTGCCAGCCTTCAGCCGGTGGTGCGCCTGTGTTATTCCGGTAAGTACACAGAGAAAGAGATGATGGACTTTATCCGGGGCAAGGGCGGCCTCGTGGCCTATCTGGGCACCGCCGACGCCCGGGAGGTGGAAAAGCGCATCGCTGACGGCGATGCCCATGCCAAGCTGGTCTATGACGCAATGCTGTACAGCGCCGCCCGGGCCATCGGCGGTCTGGCCGCCGGGGCGGACGGCCGGGTGGATCGGGTCATCCTCACCGGCGGCATCGCCCACTCCAGGTATGTAGCCGCGTATCTGACGAAGAAGCTGTCCTTCATCGCGCCGGTGGAGGTGATGGCAGGCGAATTCGAGCTGGAGGCGCTGGCCGCCGGCGCCTGCCGCGTGCTGGAGGGGCGGGAGCGCCCGAAGCATTTTGCGCTCCCCGCCGCGCAGGCGTGAGCGGGAACTTTCTGCCGGCGGCGCGGAAGCTGGTCTTTCTGGGGGAGGCGGGCTGCGGCAAGTCGGAGATCGCCATGCAGCTGGCCTTGGAGCTGGCGGCGCAGCGCCGCCCCGTCCACTTCTTCGACCTCGACCAGACCAAGCCCCTGATGCGCTCCCGCGACGCGGCGGCGCTGCTGGAGGAGGGCGGCGTCACCGTCCACTTTTCGGAGCAGTACGCCGACGCGCCCACCCAGACCGGCGGCCTGACGCCGCTGCTGCTGGACGGGAGCAGCACCGTCCTGCTGGACGTGGGCGGCAACGACACCGGCGCCAGACTCATCGGCGGCTGCGCCCACCTGCTGCGTACTGCCGCCGTATACTTCGTGGTGAACCCCTATCGTCCGTGGTCGGGGACGGCGGCGCACGTCGACGGCACCCTCAGTGCGGTACTGCGGGCCTCCCGCCTGCAAGCGCCCCGGTTCCTGCTGAACCCCAATCTGGGGCGCCACACCACGGCGCAGGAGTATCTGGACGGTCTGGCGCAGGGGCTCGCCCTGCTGACGCCCTATGTCGCCGTGGAGGCCGCCGCCGTGCCGGACGCCCTGTATGCGCAGGTGCGGGCCCGCACCGGCCTGCCGCTGCTGCGCATCACACCCCGCATCACCGTCCCGGAGACGGGACTGGACGAATAGAAGGAGGAACAACTCATGCCGCAAGTCACCATCCGCGCGGAGAGCTGCAAAAGCTGCGGCTACTGCGTGAAATTCTGTCCCAAGGGCGTGCTGGCCCTGGGACATCAGGTCAACTCCAAGGGCTACCCCTATGTGGCGGTCGTCCATCCCGAAAGCTGCATCGGCTGCGCCGTCTGCGGGCGCATGTGTCCCGACGCGGCCATCGAAGTGTACCGGTAAGGAGGGTGCGGATATGGCAAGAAAATTCATGAAGGGCACCGAGGCCATCGCCGAGGCGGCGGTACGCAGCGGCTGCCGGTTTTTCGCCGGCTATCCCATCACTCCGCAGAATGAGATCCCGGAGTATTTCGCCCGCCGGATGCCGGAGGTAGGCGGCGTGTTCGTACAGGGTGAGAGCGAGGTGGCCTCCGTCAACATGGTCTATGGCGCCGCCCAGACCGGCACCCGCGCCATGACCAGCTCCAGCTCCTGCGGCATCAGCCTCAAGAGCGAGGGCATCAGCTTCTGCGCCAGCGCCCGTATCCCCATGGTGTACTGCAACGTGCAGCGGGGCGGCCCCGGCATCGGCGCTATCCAGCCCGCCCAGCAGGACTATTTGCAGGCCACCCGCGCCAGCGGCAACGGTGGCTTCCGCATGATGGTCTTTGCCCCCGCCACGGTACAGGAGGCGGTGGATATGACCTATGCCGCCTTCGACTATGCCCAGCGTGACCGCAACCCGGTGCTGATCCTGGCCGACGGCGTACTGGGTACCATCATGGAGCCGGTGGTGCTGCCGGAGATGCGCTCTGACGAAGAGGTAAAGCGCCTGAAGGATGAGCTGCGCGACTGGGCGCTGGTGGGACACAGCGCCGACCAGAAGTCCCTGATCCTCCCCGGCGGCTGGTCGGGGCAGGAGGAGCGCTGCAAGCGCAACGCCGCCCTGTACGACACATGGGAGAAGGACGTGCAGGTGGAGGAGTTCATGGCCGACGACGCGGAGCTGATTATCGCCGCCTACGGCGTGTGCGGCCGTATTGCAAGATCCGCCGTCCGCTCCCTCCGCTCTCAGGGCTATAAGGTGGGCCTGATCCGGCCCAAAACCGTCAGCCCGTGGCCCTACGCCAGCTTTGACAAGCTGGATTACAGCCGGGTAAAGGCGGTGCTGGATGTGGAGATGTCCATTCCCGCCCAGCTGGTGCTGGATGTGACGCTGGCGGTGAAGGATCGCTGCCCCGTCCACACCTGCCTGCGCAGCGGCGGCGAGATCATGAGCCGTGAGCGCGTGGTGGCGGCGGTGAAGGCCATTCTGGACAGGGAGGGTGCATGATGGAGAAGATATACGGGAGAACGAAGGGCATCCGGGACGACATGGTGGTGGGCTTCTGCCCCGGCTGTATGCACGGCACCATCTTCAAGCTCATCGGCGAGGTGCTGGAGGAGCTGAACATGCTGGAAAAAACCATCACCGTCCACGGCGTAGGCTGCTGCGGCCTTGCCATGGAGTATGTCACCTACGACTGCACCACCAGCCCCCATGGGCGGGCCTGCGCCGTGGCCACCGGCGTGAAGCGCGCTGAGCCCGACAAGCTGGTGTTCACCTATCAGGGCGACGGCGATCTGGCGTCCATCGGCCTGGCCGAGACGATGAGTGCCGCCAACCGGGGCGAGAACATCACCGTGATCTTTGTGAATAACGGCATCTACGGCATGACCGGCGGCCAGATGGCCCCCACCACGCTGGTGGGCATGAAGGCCACCACCGCGCCCCATGGCCGCGACCCCGGGGAGCACGGTTATCCCATGCATATGTGCGAGATATTGAACCAGCTCACCGCGCCCTGCTATCTGGCGCGCACCAGCTGCAACACCCCCGCCAACGTGGCAAGGACGAAGGACGCCATCCGCAAGGCGTTCCGGAACCAGCTGGCGGGCAAGGGCTTCTCCATGGTGGAGATCGTCACCAGCTGCCCCACCAACTGGGGTCTTGACCCGCTGGAGGCGCTGGACTTTCTGGAGGAGAAGATGCTCAGGGAATTCCCGCTGGGCGTCGTCCGGGACAGAGGCGGAGAGGAGGCGCAGCAATGGAACGAAATCTGATGGTCGCCGGCTTCGGCGGGCAGGGCGTCATGACGCTGGGCAAATTTCTGGCGGAGGCCGCCTGCGACTCCACCGACAAGAACGTGACATTCTTCCCCTCCTACGGCGCGGAGCAGCGGGGCGGCACCGCCAACTGCTATGTGGTCATCTCCGATGACGACATCGGCGCGCCGCTGGGCGACAGCATGGACGACCTCATCGTCATGAACGACCCCAGCCTGCAAAAGTTTCTCTACAAGCTTATCCCCGGCGGCACGCTGTTCATCAACAGCTCCATCGTGAAAAGTGAGATCACCCGCACCGATATCAAGGTGGTGTCCGCGCCGGTTACGGAGATGGCGCTGGATATGGGCAATGCCAAGGTGTTGAACATCATCATGCTGGGCGTCTATACCGGTTATACGCAGGTGGTCCCTGCCGAGGTGGTGTGGGATACCATTGCCCGGAAGCTGGGAAAAAAGCCCGCCCTGCTGCCCCTGAACAGGCAGGCATTTGAAGCGGGCCTGAAGATCGGCCGGGAAGCCCGCTGACAACAGAAAACACGCACAAAAGGGCGGCACACCATCCGGTGTGCCGCCCTTTTTCATACTATGCGTCACCGCAGCTCTGCCGTGAACGTGATGGCATCGCCGCTGACGGCGGCGGAGATGCCGCCCCGGTGCCCCTCGGCGATGCCCCGTGCGATGGACAGGCCGATGCCGAAGCCGTTCCCGCCGGTGCGGGCGGGGTCGGCCCGATAGAACCGGTCAAACAGCCGGGAGGTGTCGATGTGTCCGGCGTCCTCGCACCGGTTGGACACGGAGAGCGTCACGCCCCGGCGCAGCATGGCCCGGACGCGGCGTACTCATAGGCGTCGAGGCCGTTATGCACCGCGTCCACTATAAAAGCGCCGCCTAAAAGCAACTTAAAGAAGGTACACCTCCTTTCGCTGCTCTCAGGCGGCGCGGGGCTCACCGCACCTCGATGGCGGCCACGGGACAGGAATCCGCCGCCTCCTGCACGGCCAGCTTCTGGTCGTCGGGCACCGGGCCGGTGACGGCCTGCGCCGGTTCACCGGGGGTCAGGGAGAACACCTCCGGGCAGATGGTGGGACACAGGCCGCACTGGATGCAGGCCTTCTGCAGAACAATGGCTTCCATATAAGTTCCTCCGTATGCAAGATTCTGGGATACCGGCAGTTTGCCCCGCGCCGGAAAAAGTATGCGGCCCGCCGGCCCTTCCGCCAAAATGTGCTTGACAGTGGGCCGTGGCTATGGTATGGTAACTGTACTAACACGCATAATACAGTTGATACGGGTCATGCAGGAAGGAGTGAACGCGGGATGATCTTACTGGACTATCGGGACGGGCGGCCCCTGTACCAGCAGGTCAAGGACGATCTGCGGCGGATGATGCTGACGGGGCTGCTGCCGCCGGACGAGAAGCTGCCATCAGTGCGGAGCCTTGCCACGCAGCTGGCCATCAATCCCAACACCATCCAGCGGGCATACAGCGAGCTGGAGGCAGAGGGATATATCTACTCCGTGGCGGGCAAGGGCAGCTTTGCCGCCGCCGGGGGCGGCGAAAGGCAGCGGCGCATCCGGGAGCTGACGGAGCAGCTGGCGCCGGTGCTGGAGGAACTGAAAACGCTGGGCTACACACAGGAGGCCCTTTTGCAGCTATGGGAAGGAGGAGAGGCACATGCTTGAAGCGAAAAACGTGGTCAAGACCTTTGACGGCTTCCGGGCGCTGGACGGCCTGACGATGACGGTACCCAAGGGCGCGGTCTACGGGCTGGTCGGGCCCAACGGCGCGGGCAAGTCCACCATCATCCGTCATCTGGCTGGCATCTACCGGCAGGACAGCGGCGAGGTGCTGCTGGACGGCCAGCCGGTCTACGAGTCCCCCTCCGTGAAGCGGCGGATGACGGTGATCGGCGACGACTGGTACTATTTTCCCCAGGCTAACATCCGGGAGATGGCCCGGTTCTTCGCGGGGATGTACCCCGCCTTCAGCTGGGAGCGGTACGAAAAGCTGAAGCAGGTGTCCCCACTGGATGAGAAGATGATGCTGCGCCGCATGTCCAAGGGTATGCAGAAGCAGGCGGCCTTCTGGCTGACGGTGTGCTACATGCCGGAGTACCTCATTCTGGATGAGCCGGTGGACGGCCTTGATCCGGTGATGCGGCGGCAGGTATGGTCGCTGCTGCTGGGCGACGTGGCCGAGCGGGGCACCACGGTGCTGGTGTCCAGCCACAACCTGCGGGAGCTGGAGGATGTGTGCGATCATGTGGGCATCCTCAACAAGGGCCGGGTGCTGCTGGAGCGGAGCCTGTCCGACCTGCAGGACAACACGGTGAAGCTGCAGGTGGCCTATCAGGGCGTGACGGAGCCTGTGCTGCCGGCGGAGCTGAACATCCTGCACCGCAGCCATGTGGGCCGGGTGTATACCTATATCGTCCGAGGCAGCAGCGAGGAGATCCTGCGCCGGATGCAGATCACCGATCCGGTGCTGCTGGAATCCATTCCGCTGACGCTGGAGGAGATCTTTATCTACGAGTTGGGAGGTGTGGAATATGCCGCGAAAGACATCCTTCTGTAACGGGACGCTGCTGCGCAGCGATCTGCGCCACTACTGGCCCGCCGGCTTCCTGTATGTGCTGGTGTGGCTGGTGCTGCTGCCCATTCCGCTGCTGCAGACAGGCTTTGACTACGCCCGCAGCTGGGCGGATCGGCCGGAGCTGCTGGCGGCAGAGCTGCACAACATCTATTACAGCGCCATGACCGGCTCCATGGTGCTGGCGGTGCTGGCCGGCATCGTGATGCCCATGGCGGTGTACGCCTACCTGATGGCGCCCCGCGCCGTGGGGCTGATGCACGCCCTGCCGGTGAAGCGCACCACCCAGTATTTCTCCCACTTTGCGGCGGGCTTCGGCCTGCTGACCGGCGGAAACGTGCTGATCTTCCTGCTGTCCGTGCTGGCGCAGCTGCCCTACGGCGGCGCGGACTGGGCGGCGGCGGGCCTGTGGCTGCTGGTGACGGAGCTGCTGGAGCTGTTCTTCCTGTCGCTGGGAACCCTGTGCGCCATGGCCACCGGCTGGCTGCTGGCCATACCGGTGCTGTACGGCGCGGTGAACTTTACGGCGCTGCTGCTGTGCACAGTGGTGCAGTACCTGCAGCGGCTGTTCTACTTCGGCTTTGACAGCACCACCTACCCCGTCTTTGTGGAATGGCTGACGCCCACCATCACCCTGTCGGAAGCGGTGTGCAGCTATTGGGGCGACTGGGTGACGCGGGACAGCCGGGAGGTCTATCTCCGCGCCCTGCCGGAGAGGGCATTGACGGTGCTGGCCGTCTACACTGCGGCGGCGCTGGCGCTGCTGGCGCTGGGCTGGCTGCTGTACCGCAGGCGTCCCAGCGAGGCGGCAGGCGACGCCATCGCCTTCCGCTGGCTGCGGCCGGTGGTTCGGTGGAGCGTGGGCCTGTGCGGCGGTCTGGGCCTCGGTGTGTTCCTCAGCACCGTGGTGCTGGGCGGCTTCGGCAGCGGCATCGTGAAGCTGATCCTCTGCCAGATCTTCATGGGCCTGCTGTGCTTCTTCGCTGTGCAGATGCTGCTGCAAAAGACGTTCCGGGTCTTCCGCCGCAGCTGGAAGGAGGCCGCCGCGCTGGTGCTGGCGCTGTCGGCGCTGACCCTGGCCATCCGCGCCGACATCTTCGGCGTACAGCGCCGTGTCCCGGACCCGGCCCGTGTGGACAGCGTGTCCCTGCGGATCACCTACTACGACGGCGGATACTGCGACACTGATGACCCCGCCATCATCGAGGCTGCCGCGGCGCTGCACCGGGCCATTCTGGCGCAGGGCGACAGCACCCCCGAAAACGGCGACGGCTGGATGGAGATACGGCTGTTCTACGACCTGAAGAACGGCGACTCCCTGCGGCGGGATTACGGGATCATCGGGGCGAAGGGCTCGGAGGTGTACCGGCTGGCCAACCAGCTGCTGAACATGCCCCAGTTCCGCATCGGCGCCATGGGGCTGGATTGGCTGGACACCGCCGGACTGGACAGCATCCGGGGCGGCTATGTCCGTGACGGCTACACCGATGCCGAGGTCAGCCTGACCAGGGAGCAGGCGGTGGAGCTGTGCCGTCTGGCGCAGCAGGACGCCGCCGGTACCGACGACACCGACGCGCTGGGCGCCCTGCTGTCGGGCAACGGGGGAACGGCGAATACCGACACGGACTGGGATATGTACCGCTATCAGGTGGTGATCTACGGCGGCGGTGAAAAGGGGCAGGATGAAGCCTACGAGCTGACCATGATGAGCTACTGTACCCGCATGCGGGACTTCATCACCGGTCTGGATTTCCCCCAGACCACCGTTGATCCCGAAGCGGCGCCGGAGGTCACGCCATGAAAAAAGCGCTGCTGTGCATTGCGGTACTGCTGGTGCTGGCCGCCGGTCTGCTATGGCTGCAGACCCGTCGGAACTATGACACGGCGGATACCGTGGAGGAAAACGGCGTGCTGTTCTGCCTGCGGAGAGACCGCCGGGAGGCCTTCGCCGGGGGCTATCAGTGGGACGGTAGCGGCGACGCCATCGAATACAGCATCCCCGACACGGTGCAGGGCGTGAAGGTCACGGCCATCGGCGGCTGGACCGGCGGTCTGAAGAAGGTGCCCGCCGCCGGCCTGACGGTACGCATGCCGGAGATGTACCGGGGCGCGGAGCGGATGCAGTACACCCTGCCCATCGACGCGGCGGAGGTGACGCTGCCGGTACACATCCACATCGGCCGCTATGTCCGCAGCGTCCAGCCGGACGGCAGCCTGCCGGCAGTCACCTGCTACTTCGACCACGCCAAGGGCACCGGCAGCTACCTCATCACGCAGGTGTGGACGGTGACGTGCGACGAGGGCAACGAGACGTACTACGCCCGGGACGGGCGGCTCTACCAACGGGCGGACAACGCGCTGGTGCAGCTTCCCTACGGCACGGAATAACGACAAACGCGGAAAGGCGCGGGCCGTCGGCCCGCGCCTTTCCGCGTGGTGGGGAGGAGATATTACTCGTTGGTGTAGTTGTCGAAATAGCCCTGGATGTAGATGATGGGGGTGCCCTTGTCGCCGGAGCCGCTGGTCAGGTCGCACAGAGAGCCGATCAGGTCGGTAAGGTTCCGGGGCGTGGTACCCTCGGACACCATATTGCCCACCAGACTGACCTTGGCGTCCTTCTCCCGGATCTTCCGGGAGATGGCGTCCTGCAACGCCTGACCGGACAGACCGGCGAACTCCTTGTCCGCCAGATACTTCAGCTTCAGCTCGTTGGGCGTACCCACCAGACCGCTGGTATAGCCGGGGGCCACCACGGGGTCGGCCAGCTCCCAGATCTTGCCGGCGGGGTCTTTGAAGGCGCCGTCGCCATAGACCATGGCCTCAATGCGCTTGCCGGTGGCCTCGCTCATGGCGCGGCCAATGGCCTCCGCCACGGGCTTGGCGTCCCGGGGAAACAGCTTCACCCGGCGGTCGTCGGCCTTGTTGCTGCCCAGCAGGCCGTACTGGGGGTTATAGCCGCTGCTGTCCACGGGAGCGGTCAGCAGGTCGTCCAGGCCCAGCACCAGCTTGGCGCCGGCGGCGGTCAGCAGGCGCTTGCTGCGCTGACGGGTGTGGATATCGCAGCAGATCACGGTGTCGGTGTAGTCCAGCACCGCCTGCACACGGTTGGCGAATACGATCTCGGCCTCCGCCCCGGCGGACTCGATGATGGACTTGTAGTAGTCCACATAGTCCACGCCGGTGAAGGGGTGGATAACGCTGCCGAAGGCATCGCGGAACTGCGCCAGAGACAGCACGTCGTGCCACGGGTCGATACCGGCCTCGTCCAGCTGATCCATGGACACCAGATGGTTGCCCACCTCATCGGAGGGATAGCTGAGCACCAGCACCACCTTCTTCGCGCCGGAGGCGATACCCTGCAGCAGCAGGGAGAAGCGGTTGCGGCTGAGGATGGGGAACGTGACGCCCACGGTCTGGCCGCCGGTCTTGGCCGTCACATCGGCGGCGATCTGCTCCACGGTGGCGTAGTTGCCCTGGCAGCGGGCCACCACGGACTCGGTGACAGCCACGATGTCGCCGTCCCGTGCGGTGATGCCGTTGTCCTTCAGGGCGTTCAAAACAGTGTCGGCGGTGATCCGCACCACGTCATCGCCCTCACGGAAAATGGGGGCGCGCACGCCGCGCACCACGGTACCCAGTGTTCTGCTCATAGCGGATGCTCCTTTGCGATCAAAGTTTCAGGCCGCGCAGCAGACGCATCCCGCTGCACAACATTCTTAGTATAGCACACATTTTGTATAAGTAAAATACGAAACATTTATATTGATCATTAGCAAAACTGAACTTATAGAAATAAGAAGCTGCGAAAAACCTCTTGCATTTTGCGGCGAGATGTGTATAATGATAAGGTACGTTACGGGCTTGTAGCTCAGCTGGGAGAGCGTTCGGTTCGCATCCCTATGGTCAGACATCGACCTGCGAGTTTCAGCCCACAATTTCGGAGAGAATTTCCTCCGAAATCTTCTAAAATCGAAAGACTTGAAAATCTGCTTTTTGTTGCGAAAACCCTGCAAAAAAGCGGCAATATGGGCCCATAGCTCAGCTGGGAGAGCGTTCGGTTCGCATCCGAGAGGTCGAGGGTTCGAATCCCTTTGGGTCCACCATTTCGAGAAAAATCACCGCCAAATTGGCGGTGATTTTTCGTTTGACCACAATTATACCACAGACGGCAGGAGATCCTGACCACTTTTGAGATCCGCAGGCGGTGAGCAGCAGTCCCTCACCGCCTGTGGGTTTTCGTTTTATGTGTTTGCCGGTGCCGCCAGTTCCGCCCGAACCTCGTCATAATATCTCTGCACCGTGGTGCAGTCCATGCCTGTTTCCCGTGCAATATAGCTTCTATTACTCACGCCGGGGTGCTGGCGCAGATACTCCGCCAGCTGCTTTTTCTTGGGGCTGACACAGTCCGGATACTCCGCAGCCGTCCCATTTCGCAGGGCGGCGATCTCCGATTTCATTTGCAGGATCAGCTTCGCCAGCTTTTCCTCGCATTCCTCCTTCGTGTGGCCATACACATTGCGGGAGTGCTTCTTTCCATCTGGCCAGACGGGCGAGTACCGTCCCTCCCACAGAGTTTCCTTAAGCTGCTTGATGTACCCTGTGCCGGGTCTGCGGCGCGGCGGTGTGTACGGCTCAAACGTCTGCGCTTTCGGTGCAGTCTCCGCTTTCTGCCGGGATGCTTCTGCCTTTGCGATGCCGCGGTCGATACTTGCCGCGGCATTTTCCTGCATCTCGTTTGTGATGTGGGTGTAGATATTCAGCGTGGTCTTGGCGGAGACATGGCCAATGATGGCGGACAGTGTCTTCACATCCATGCCGTGTTCCAGTGACATGGTGGCGAAGGTATGCCCTTACGGTATAATTACGACAAACCGGAAAAGCCCCGTATATCAAGGGTTTTCGGTTATCTGGCAAGGTTTTTCATCCTTTTCCAAACCGAAAAATCGAGCCGCGAAGTAGTTATATCGTAGGGGGTGTTATAGTAACGACAAAACCTAAATACTGTTTGGACGGGCTGTCAGCCCGTCCAAGAAATCAGGACATTTCCTCTGAAAAGAAGAAATGTCCTTTTTTTGTACCCAAAATCAGATGCCGATAGGAGGAACACGATGACTGAAAAAACAGCGCAGAAAGAACCGGGCAAAAAGCCCGCGCCATCCAAAAAGCCGAAACCGCAGCAGGAAGTAGTTGTTCAGATTCCGCTCTCCGAGCTGCATCCGTTCCCGGATCACCCCTTTCAGGTGCGGGAGGATGCGTCCATGCAGGAAACCGCCGAAAGCGTTAAGGAATACGGCGTCCTCGTCCCCGCGCTGGCGCGGCCACGGGAGGACGGCGGTTATGAGCTGATTGCAGGCCACCGCCGCAAACACGCCTGCGAGCTGGCAGGACTGGCCACCATGCCCGTCATTGTCCGCGACATTGACCGGGACGCTGCCACCATCATCATGGTGGACAGCAACCTCCAGCGCGAGAATATTCTTCCATCCGAACGCGCCAAAGCCTACAAGATGAAGATGGAGGCCATCAAGCGGCAGGGCGCACGAACGGATCTGACTTCGCCGAAAATTTCGGCGAAGTTCCGCAGCGATGATGAAGTTGGTCAGGATGCCGGTGTGAGCGGAGATACCATCCGCAACTACATCGCCTTGACGCAGTTAGTCCCGGAGCTTCAGCAGATGGTGGACGAGAAGAAAATCGCCCTCAGTCCCGCCTATCAGCTTGCGGCGCTGACACCCAAGGAACAAGGGCTGCTTCTGGAAACCATCGACAGCGAACAGACCGCCCCCTCGCTCTCGCAGGCGCAGCGGATGAAAAAGCTCAGTCAGAGCGGCGAGCTGAACGAGGACACCATGCTCTCCATTATGATGGAGCAGAAGAAACCGGAGAAAAACGACATCACCCTTTCCGGTGAAAAGCTCCGCAAATACTTCCCGCGTTCCTATACCCCGTTCCAGATCGAGAACACCATCTTCAAATTACTGGACGCATGGCAGAAAAAGCGTCAGCGCGACCAGAGCCGTTGAGCGGACAAGCAGTTTGTTTGTCCTCTATTTTCATGCCAAAAGGAGGACGCCATGTATATCAACACGTTCAAATACACGCCCAAAGATGTGAGCTGCCAGCTCTGTACCGAGTATGTGAAAAAGCTGGGCTGTACTGCCCTGCGCTGCCCGTGGCTGGCCGAGCGCATCGAGGCCGGTGTGGTCGGCTACCGCGAGGCAGTCTTAGAGACATTCCCCCATGAACGCCGCCTGTTCCAGCGCCTGAACCTGCTGATCAAGCACTATCCCGGAAGCCTTTGGAGCAACGAGCAGCATGAGCGCCGAATGCGGTATCAATGCGCTGTGCAGGGCTACCGCCAACGTGGACCCGGAGAACGAGAAGGAGTTGATGGAGGCCATTGCAGAATTGACCCACGATAAGACGGTCATTATGATCGCTCACCGGCTGAAAACTGTGCGCCATGCCGACCAAATTTTTGTTGTCGATCACGGTGAGATCGTTCAGCAGGGCACCCATGACGAGCTGGTGGCTGTTGACGGGCTCTACCGCCGCTTCGTGGTGGAGCGGCAGCAGGCCGCCGGGT
>URHT01000013.1 GCA_900547745.1 uncultured Eubacteriales bacterium
CCTCCAAGGCTTCGGCAAAATCGTTGTAATCCTCCACGGCGGGGCAATCCGTATCACGGATCAGCTCCCCGATGTAAGGCACCTTGAAGCGAATATCGCGGAGCATGGCATCCGCGAAAACATCGATATCAAGGTAATTTTTCACAGCGTCAAGGTATTCCTCATCAGCGGGGAGGACGAGGGTGTAGTCCGGCTTTCCATCGACACGCAGTGTCATGCGGAGCATTTCATCCCGGTTCTCGTCCCGCCAAGGTTCTGACGGCGAAATGTAACTGCGGTCGATTGCCATATCCGGCGTCAGCAGACTGCGGGCATTCGGAACGAAAGCGCTGTACCGCGCGTAGTTATACCCCTGTGGGTCAACAAGGAAACCGTCCATTCCGCCCGCATCGAGGATAAGTAAGCAGTGTCTGGCATCACCATCATGCCGGATAGTATTTTTGTTTTCTGCTATAAAATCGTAGTCTGCCAGCAGCACACGGCTGAACTGCTGAAACCGCTGGGCAGGCAGCTCGATAACCTTATCCACGGCGCAAGCTTCGCCTTCATATTCGGACTGCTTTCGCCTGAGTTCTGCCTGAATGATCATGTCATATCCCCCATCTTCATGTGGCTGCTCTGGTCACCGTTCATGATTTCTCTCAAGCTGGAATAGCCCTTGTAGGCGATGTAGCCTCGGTCGGTGAACATCCCGTCTTCCTCATTCATGCGCTGAAAGCCATACTTCTCATAGTCGTAGAAATCATCCAGATTCTCATCGTAATCGAAATGGCCGGACTGCCGGATCATGTACTTACCGTACTCCTCCAGTGTGTGCGCGTCAGGCGCAAAATCGAACAGGTCAAGATTCTCCACAAGATTTTTGACTTGTTCTGCTGTTCGCGGCCGTGCCATTGTTACAACGGCGCCAAGTTTTCGGATGTCCTCATCGGAGAAGTCTTCTGTAACCTGCGCCAGCGCATTGAGGTCAGTTATGCTTTCTCGATCCATATCCAGCAGCACATCCACCTCATTTGGAAGCTGATTATCTTTCAGCCACAAGCGGGCATCCGTTGGACCGGTGATTCCCGCTCGCTGGAGGGCGCGGTCGATCTCCTCCTGTGCCATCGGAAGGTAAAGCCAAGTGATATGCTCGGTATCCTCTGGATCAGACTTAGCGGTCACCGCAACGGTAATGGGATTTGGTTCGTAATAGTAGCAAGGAAAGAATTGACCGTCGTAGAGCAGCTTCATCTGCATGCCGTTGTCGTAGACCACACCATAGGGTGTAATCGTACCGCTACCGTTCCCGATAAGCAGCCGTGCCGTTTCCTCACCGTCCAGCGCCTCCAACTCGTCAACTCGTGCGCTGCCGCCGTGCAGGTTCATGTAGTGATCCCGGCCAACCGCATCGAGGTCAGAGAAATCCGTGATAACTGTAACCTGTTGGCAGCAGAAGCTCAGGTTGATAAGGTCCTTCAGCTCAAAAAGTTCCAGCTTATGAGCCATCGCCTGAAACTGTGCGGCTTCTCCGGTATCGAAGCCATCCAGCCGTTTGGCGAGATAGTTCAGCTCCTCAACATTTACCGTAAGCATCTCTGTGCGTTTTAGTACAGTATAAAAGCCGTCGATCTTTTCGACCTTACAGTCAGCCCTGACTGCATCGCCAATCTCCAAAGCCTCCAGCAGATCCATGCAGTGTGCGTACTGGTCGTGGGGAATGGGAAACGGAATAGTTGCCACACCGTATTCCGGGTGATCACGGTTACTCAGCACCGCCTGAAACATCATTTTCGCTTTCCTCCAATCTGTTTATCTTGTTCATTCTTGTCCGAAGGCAGGTATCTTCACTCCGCCAGCAGATGAAGCCATGCCTTGGGTAGGGACAACCTTTGCATCTCTCAAAGAGCGTACAGCCGTGAGGCTCCGGCGGGTCGCGGGGATATTCAGGGGCAAGGACGGGAGCATACCAGTGCCCTAATGAGCTTCTTCTGTTTACCTGTGGCATTTCATTTCCTCCATAATAAAAATGGCCGGAGTCTTATTGCTAAAACTCCGGCCCGTACCATGTATTACATTGTTTGCTCCTGCGAAGCCTGCTCCAGCGCCTCCTCTTGTTGCCGGATTCGCTCGTTCAGATCTGGCACGCACACCTCAATCTGCTGCTGGACACTGCGGATCACTTCCTCCTGCTTATCCGTGAGTTCAAAAAACTCCCCATCCACAGAGTCTGCGCAGCAACGGTAGATCTCGGTCATCTGCTCCGGACTGAAGAGCTGCTCTTTGTGAATGAGGCCGGATCGTGTGACAAAGTCCTGCTTTGCTCCGTCGTAGTTCTCCATGAAATAGTGACCATGGGTCACGCCCGTGCGTTCGTAGTCCCAATCCCATGTAACGAATTGAACACCGTATTTGCTATGACTTCCTGCCAATACGGTACCGTTGAAGTCGGTAAGGATGCGGTAGTCGCCCTCCAGCCCGCTGGCTTCGAGCTGCAGAGCGTTTTCCATAGCGGTCATATACTCCATCGTTCGGGCGGCGATATCTTCGACACGGAGGAGGGCATCCTCTGCCAGTGGTGTATCCACATCTTCCCGCCGATAGAATACGCTACCCTTGCCGGTAATACGGCAGAGAGGTGCGCCATTCCAATGGACAGGCAGTTGAGACTCGTCCAGAGGTTGGGTTTCAAACCCAGCACGGTGCAAGGGAATGCAGACTTCCTCGAGGTAGCGGAGCTGCTGCTCCTTGTTGTGGTCATTCACAGTAAAAACTCCTTTCCATGAAAAAAAGGGCCGGTATCCGAAGTAGGAAACCGGCCCGAAAGTTTTTTGGTTGGTATCAAAATATGATACCAACCACTATCTAAAAATTTATTATATTATTTTGGGGAGGCGAGCGAAAAAAGCGCCCGAAAAAGCATAGCCCTCTTTAAAACAGGGCGGAAATAGGCTGTGGATTTAGTTCAAGTCCTGCCTAACGCTCTGAAATGCCCTTGTGTATCTATAAAACACGCATTGAAAAAACAGGGCATAAAAACGCTGAAACCCCTGATTTCTCAGGGGTTTCAGGTGAGTGTATCTATTTTGGTCACTCAAGATGGTTGCGGAGGGAGGACTTGAACCTCCGACCTCCGGGTTATGAGCCCGACGAGCTACCAACTGCTCTACTCCGCGATATGTCATTGTACCGGTGGTGCCGGTGACCGGACTCGAACCGGTACGGCATTGCTGCCGGGAGATTTTAAGTCTCCTGTGTCTACCATTCCACCACACCGGCGGATTCGGCATTGATTAGAATACCACACTTGTACCCATGTGTCAACACCTTTTCCAAAAAAACATTTCGACAAAGAGAGGACAAATGGCGGCCAGCCCGTTTTCACGTCCCGGCAGGAAAATTTTCGTGGGTTTTCCGCCGCGCCCGTGTATAATAGGGCAGAGAAACACGAAAGGCGGTGAGACAGTGGACGACGCATCCCTGATGGCGCAGATCGCATCCGGAGACGAAGCGGCTCTGCAGACGCTGCTGCGCCGCCACGGCGCCCTGCTGCGCTACATCATCGCGCCCATCCTGGCGGATGACCGGGATCGGGAGGAGTGCCTTGCCGATGTGTCCGTGAAGCTGTGGCAGACGGCGGGCAGCTTCGACGGGAAGAAGGGCGCTCTGCGCAGCTGGCTGACGGTGCTGGCCCGCAACTGCGCCCTGAACCGTGCCCGCGGCTTGCGCCCGGAGACGGCGCTGGGGGACGACGTGCCCCACGGCGGCGGCAGCGCCGAGGACGAGCTGCTGCGGCAGGAGCGCTCCCGCCTGCTGGCCGGGGCCGTCAAGAGCCTGACTGCCGGGGAGCAGACGCTGTTTTATCGGAAATACTACTACTGTCAGTCCACTGCCCAGATCGCCGCCGAGCTGGGCCTGACGGAGCGGGGCGTGGAGGGGCGGCTGTACCGCCTGCGCCAGCGGCTGCGGGAACTGTTGGGAGGTGACTTCTGTGAGTGACGATCTGCGCTTTGACGCGCTGCTGACAGAGGGCGCCGACGCCCTGCCGCCGCCTGCGGATGTCAGTCCGTGGCGCAGTGCCATGAGCTGCGTGGTGTGGGGCATCGCCCTGAAGACGCTGACGCTGCAGCTTCTGTACCTGCACTACATCCTGCCCACGCTGGGCTGTATCCTGCTGGTGCTGGGCTTCCGCACCCTGCGGCGGGAGAACGGGGCGCTGCGCTGGGCCTATGGCCTGTCCGTTGCCGCCGCCGTTATGCGCGCTGCTGCTATGGTGCTGGCGGCGCTGCCGGTGGAGAGGGGGGCGGCGTTTGCCTATGCGGATATGGCGCTGATGCAGGCAACGCTGATCGCCCTGTGGTGGGGCATGATCGGCGTATCCCGCGCCGCCGGGGCGGAGAAGCCATCCGCTCCCGCCGCGGGGGCACTGGCGGCCTTTTACGCGGTGCTGATGGCGCTGGCCTTCATCGGCCTGGAGGGCTGGCTGCTGGTGCTGCCGGTGCTGGCGGTGTACCTTGTGATCCTGCGGAATCTGGTAAAGCTGTCCCGCTCGCTGGAGGACACCGGCTATGCCATCCACGCCGCGCCGGTACGGCTGCCCGCGTCGGCGGTGCTGTGGGGCTATCTGGGCCTGACGCTGGCGGCGGTGGTGCTGGCCATGCTGCTGGGCCAGCGGTATCCCATGAACTGGCAGCCGCGGGACGACGCGCCGCAGGACGCCGCCGTCCGCGCGGAGCTGCTGGCGCTGGGCTTTCCCCGGAATGTGCTGGACGACCTGACTGCCGAGGAGGTGGCCGGTCTGGCGGGCGCAAGTGAGGTGCTCACACAGACCGACACACGGTACGATGGAGACAAGTATCGGGTGGTGACCACCGCTGTCTGGGACGAGGACACGCCCAATGAGTGGCAGTACCAGAGCGCGGAGAAGCAGGAGGACGGCACATACCGCTATACCTATCGCGTCTATGATGTGGAGGAGGTCTGCACCATGACCCACGTGGCGGTGGTGCTGCCTCAGGGCGGCTATCAGCGGGTGGTGTTCCTGCACCACATCGCGGCGCGGCCCAGGGGGCTGACCCTGACGGAGGGCGTGGAGCTCTGGCCGATGTGGCGCGATGACGAAAACTGGGCACGGGGCAACATCGTGGAAGGCCGCGTGCTGTGCGACCGGCAGGGGCAGACGTACACGGCGGGCTTCGCCGCGCTGGACAGCGGCAGCTACACCAGTCAGAGCTTCTTCGGAAGCAGCCGGCGCAGCACCATCACTGCGGAGTGGTCGCGCCTGCGGGGCGCGGAGGACCTGCGGGCCTATGTGCTGTACGACGCGGAGACGCTGACGCCGGAGTGGGAGTATCTGGAGAGCTGGTGCAACTACGCGCAGTCCGGCGGCGCGGTGTATCCGTTCCGCAGTGCGCTGGCCCGGTGGCGCAGCTGGGGGCTGGCCGACGGCGATACGCTGATCCAGTCGGCGCTGCAGGAATGGGCCGGCGATGTGGAATAAAGATATGGAATAAAGATGTGGAATAAAAAAGAGGAGACGCGCGGCGTCTCCTCTTTTTTCGCGTTTACGTCTGATAATGATGGGCGTCCTGCAGCACCATATCCTTGACCTTCATCAGCCGGGTGGTGTTGCCGCGCTCGTTCTCGTCCAGCTTCATGGTGATATAGCGGATGTTCTTCTCCGTCTCCGGGATCATCACATATTCCAGCGCGTTGACGCGGCGGCGGGTCTTCTCAATATCCTGCGCCAGCAGCTGCATGGATTTCTCCACCTGCGCCAGCTCCAGCATATCGGCGAACACCGCCTGCATCTTCTCCAGCGCCGCGTCCAGCTCGCCGCTGGTCTGGGCGAAGCCGTAGGGCAGGAGGGAGCCCTCGCCGCCCTCGGTGTGGAACGTGAACACCGGCACGTTGACGCTCATGATGTTCCGGGCGTCCACGTCCAGCGACACGGAGCGCTGGGGCCGCAGCAGCGACTGCTCCAGCATCTCCGGGCCCATGACGGCGGAGGCCACGGTGAAGGCGTCGTTGGCCTCCTTCAGGCCCTGCTCCACCTTGGCCCGGAGCGTGCGGTTGCGGCGGACGATCTCCAGAAACTGCTTCATCAGCTCGTCCCGCTTATCCTTCAGCAGCTTGTGACCACGGCGGGCCGTCCTGAGACGTCCCTTCAGCCGGGTCAGCTCCATGCGGGTGGGATTGACAGTCTTTCCGGCCATAGGCGGTCACTCCTTTTCCGGCAGGTACTTGTCCAGCATCTCCGGCTTAATGCGCTTAAGCTCGCTTCTGGGCAGCATCCGCAGCAGCTCCCAGCCCAGATCCAGCGTCTCCTCGATGGAGCGGTTCTCATCGAAGCCCTGGGAGACGTAGCGCTTTTCAAATTCGTCGGCAAATTTGGCGTACAGCAGGTCGGTGGGGCTGAGGGCGGCCTCGCCCAGAATGGTCATCAGCTCCTTGGCCTCCTTGCCGCTGGCGTAGGCGGCGAACAGCTGGTTCATGGTGGGGGCGTGATCCTCCCGGGTCTTGCCCGCGCCCACGCCCTTGTCCTTCAGACGGGACAGGCTGGGCAGCACGTCCACCGGCGGCAGGATGTTCTTGCGGTACAGGTCGCGGCTGAGGATGATCTGCCCCTCGGTGATATAGCCCGTCAGGTCGGGGATGGGGTGGGTCTTGTCGTCCTCCGGCATGGTCAGGATAGGGATCATGGTAATGGAGCCCTTGCAGTCCAGCTTCCGCCCGGCCCGCTCGTACATGCTGGCAAGGTCGGTATAGAGGTAGCCGGGATAGCCGCGGCGGCCGGGGACCTCCTTCTTGGCGGCGGACACCTCCCGCAGCGCCTCGGCGTAGTTGGTGATGTCCGTCAGGATCACCAGCACGTGCATCTCCTTCTCGAAGGCCAGATACTCGGCGGCGGTCAGGGCCATACGGGGCGTGGCGATACGCTCCACGGCGGGGTCGTTGGCCAGATTGGTGAACAGCACCGTGCGCTGGATGGCGCCGGTGCGCTTGAACTCCCGGACGAAGAACTCCGACTCCTCGAAGGTAATGCCGATGGCGGCGAACACCACGGCGAAGTTGGAGCTGTCGTCCAGCACCCGGGCCTGCCGGGCGATCTGCGCCGCCAGATTGGCGTGAGGCAGACCGGAGCCGGAGAAGATGGGCAGCTTCTGGCCGCGCACCAGCGTGTTCAGCCCGTCGATGGTGCTGATACCGGTCTGAATGAACTCGTTGGGATAGTCCCGGGCGGCGGGATTCATGGGCAGGCCGTTGATGTCCATGTACTTGTCGGCCAGCAGGGCGGGGCCGCCGTCGATAGGCTCACCCATGCCGTTGAACACACGGCCCAGCATGTCGGCGGATACGCCCAGCTGCAGGGGGTGTCCCAGAAAACGGATCCTGGCGTCCCGCAGATTGATACCGGCGGAGGAGTCGAACAGCTGCACCACGGCCCGGTCGCCGTTGACCTCCAGCACCTTGCACCGGCGCACCTCGCCGCTGTGCAGCTGGATCTCCGCCAGCTCGTCGTAGGTGACGCCCTCCACGTTCTCCACCACCATCAGCGGCCCGGAGACCTCGTGAATGGTACGGTATTCCTTCATCATGCGTCCTCACCTGCTTTCTTCACCAGATCGGCGATCTGGCCGTCCATCTCGGCGTGTACCTGCTGGTAGTTGGCGGCGTACTCCTCCGCGGCGGCGTACTTGGCCCAGCCCAGCCGCTCCCGGGCGGGGATGGCGAACAGCGCCGGCAGTGCCGCGCCCTTATCGATGGCGTCGCGGCACAGCGTCTCGTAGTGCAGGATCAGCGCCAGCAGGCGCATCTGCCGGTCGAAGCTGGAATAGGCGTCCACGTCCATAAAGGCGTTCTGCTGCAGAAAGTCCTCCCGCAGCATCCGGGCGATCTCCAGCGTCAGCTGATCCTTGGGGGACAGGGAGTCCTTGCCCACCAGCTGCACGATCTCGTTGAGCTCGTTCTCCTCCTGCAAAAGGTGCATGGCCCGGTTGCGGTTCTTCATGAAGTCCGGGCCCATGTGCTCGTCGAACCACGGCGTCACCGCGTCCAGATACAGGGAGTAGGAGTTCAGCCAGTTGATGGCGGGGAAGTGCCGCCGGTAGGCCAGCGAGGCGTCCAGTGACCAGAACACCTTGACGATGCGCATGGTGGCCTGCGCCACAGGCTCGCTGAGGTCGCCGCCGGGAGGCGACACCGCGCCCACGGCGGTGAGGGAGCCGCTGCGCTCCTCCGTGCCCATGCACTGCACCACACCGGCCCGCTCGTAGAACTGGGCAAGGCGGGACGCCAGATACGCGGGGTAGCCCTCCTCGCCGGGCATCTCCTCCAGACGGCCGGACATCTCGCGCAGGGCCTCGGCCCAGCGGGAGGTGGAGTCGGCGATGACGGCCACGTCGTAGCCCATGTCCCGGAAGTACTCGGCGATGGTGATGCCGGTGTAGACCGACGCCTCCCGGGCGGCCACCGGCATGTCGGAGGTGTTGGCGATAAGCACCGTCCGCTTCATCAGGCTCTCGCCGGTGCGGGGATCTGTCAGCTCCGGGAACTCCCGCAGCACGTCGGTCATCTCGTTGCCCCGCTCGCCGCAGCCGATGTAGACCACGATGTCCACATCCGACCACTTGGCCAGCTGGTGCTGCACCACGGTCTTGCCGGAGCCGAAGGGGCCCGGTACGGCGGCGGTGCCGCCCTTGGCGATGGGGAACATGGTGTCGATGACCCGCTGGCCCGACTGCAAAGGCGTCTCCGGCGGGAATTTCTTCTTGTAGGGACGGCCCACGCGAACGGGCCACCTCTGCACCATGGTCAGCTCCCGCACCGCGCCGTCCGCTGTACGGAGGCGGGCGATGGGCTGGGTGATGCTGTACTGTCCGGCCTCCGCCACCCACTCCACCGTGCCGCTGACGCCCACCGGCACCATGATCTTATGCAGCACCGACGCCGTCTCCGGCACGGTGCCCAGCACGTCGCCGCCGGTGACGGCGTCGCCTGCGGCGGCGGTGGGTGTAAAGGCCCAAAGCTTCTCACGGTCCAGCGGCGGCACCTGAATGCCGCGGGTGATGTTGGCGCCCACCCGGCGGACGATCTCCTCCAGCGGACGCTGGATACCGTCGTAGATATTCTCGATCAGGCCCGGGCCCAGCTCCACGCTGAGGGGCGCGCCGGTGGTGACCACCTCCGCGCCGGGGCCGAGGCCGGATGTCTCCTCGTACACCTGAATGGAGGCCCGGTCGCCGGTCATATTCAGGATCTCTCCGATCAGATGCTGGGGCCCCACGCGCACCACGTCCGCCATGCTGGCGTCCGCCATGCCGTCGGCCACCACCAGCGGGCCGGAGACTTTGATGATCTTACCCATTCTCTTGCTCCTTTCAGGAAATATCCGCGCCCACGGCGCGTTCCACCGCCGCGTGCAGCGCCCGGTCTGCAAGACCCAGCGCGCCGCCCTTGCCGGGGATGAGGATGACGGCGGGCAGCATATCGTCCTGATAGCGGGCGATCTCCGCCGACAGCTCCTGCGCCAGCTGCTCCGTCACATAGATCACGGCGTAGCTCTCCTGCGCCAGCCGGCGCAGGGCCTTGCGGCCCGTCTCGGCGTCGTCGGCGAAGAACACGTCCAGCCCCAGCGCCCGAAAACCCAGCACACTGTCGCGGTCGCCCAGTACGGCGATCTTATACATACGCATCACGCAGCCTTTCCCGTATGGCGTCGGCGGACAACCCCGCCAGCCGCCCGGCCATGACGATGCGCACAGCCGTCCACTCCGCCTCCTTGGCGATGAGATAGCCCAGCGCTACCTCCACGCCGAAGGGTACCTGCCGCGCACCGGCGGCGGTTTTCAGCACCGCGTTATCGCAGGCCCTTTCAAAGGCTGTCAGGCTGCCGCCCTTGACAGTCTCCTCGCCTTTTTCCGCCGCCTCCCGCAGCGGTGTGCTGCGGAACAGGGCGGCCACACCGTTTCCGACGCCGGCCCGAAGGGCGTCCACCGGCACGCTGCCGCCCTCAAACAGCACCTCCTGCAAAAAGCCGGGATCCATGTGCAGCCGCTCCGTCCGCACCAGCGAGCGGAGGTTGGCGGCGTCGATCATGGCACGGACATAGCGCTGCAGGTACGCACACCGGCTGTCCGCCGCCAGCTTTTCCAGCTGTGCAAAGCAGGCGCGATCCAGCACACAGTCGCTGCGCTGGGCGCTGCCCGTCTCCGCCAGCAGCTGGGCGGCCTTTTCGGCGGCTGCGGCCATATCGCCGGGGAGAAACTGCCAGCTTCCGCTGTCGGCATACTGCCGTTGCAAGTCCCCGGCGGGGATGGTGCCCGCGTCCATCAGCAGACGCTCCGCGCTCTCCGGCGCCTTCAGCAGCACCTTGATATTGTGGTAGTCGTATTTGATGCGGAACACGTCCAGCAGCTCCTTCTCCGGCATGAACCGCTCCAGCTCGGCGAACACCGCCTCCCGCTGCTTTTTCAGGCTCGCCTGCAGGGTGGCCTCGTCCCGGATGGGCTCGTACCCCAGATCGGTCAGAAGCTGGGAGCAGCTCTCCGCCGACGGCGCCTGTAAAAGCTGCTCCAGTCGCTGGGAGGTCAGCAGATTCTTCTCCAGGCTCCGGATGCGGGCGGAGAGGAACAGATAGTCCGTGTCCTTTCTGCGCTTTGTCAAAGGGTCGCCCCCTTTCAGTCAAACAGCAGCCGCGCCACGGTGGAGGACTCCTCCTGCCGCAGCTGGCGCAGCTTTTCCGTAAAGCTGCAATTCAGCTCCACGCGGCCCCGCCGCAGCACCAGCCCGCCGCCTGTGTCCCGCGTCTCGCCGGACAGGCGGAAGGACGCGCCGGGCTTTCTGGCGTTGGCGGCGTCCACCACCGCCGCGCCCACGGCCTCCCGGTCGCGGGCGGACAGCAGCAGCTCCTCGTCGCCGCTGCCGTTCTCCGCCGCCAGCGCGGCCAGCAGGTCGATGTAGTCCGCCTGCGGCAGCGCCGCCAGTGCCTGCGCCGTTCGGGCAAAGGCCTCGTCGATCAGCTGCTGCTTGGCGGCCAGCACCCGCTGGCGGCAGGCCAGCTGGCTGCTGCCGTTGAGATGCTCCAGATGCTCCGCCGCCTGCGTCTGTGCGCGCTGTGCGCTGTCACGGGCGGCGGCGTCCGCCTGCGCCTGATAGTCCCGGCGGATGGCGGCGGCGTTCTCGGCGGCGTTGGCCGCCAGCGCGTCGCACTCCGCCCGGATATCCGACTCCATGCGGGCAATGATCTTGTCCAGTCCGTTCATAGCGGCACCCGCCTTACTTCAGGATGTTCAGGGAGATCATGATGGTGGCCACCAGCGACAGAATGGCGTAGAACTCCACGATGCCGCAGTAGATGATGCCCTTGGTGGCGGCCTCCGGACGCTTGGCCACGATGTTGATGGAGGCGGCGGCCACCCGGCCCTGGAAGATGGCGCTGAGCCAGCCGCCCAGCATAATGGGCAGACAGGCGGCGAAGAACGCCATACCCTGCGTCAGCGTGATTGCCGCGGCGCTGCCGCTGAGCAGACCCACCTGTCCCAGCACGATGAACAGCGCCACAAAGCCGTACAGACCCTGTGTACCGGGCAGCACCTGTAAGATCAGGCACTTGGTGGACTTGTCAGGGTCCTCGCTGGTCAGACCGGCGGCGGCCTCACCCACCATGCCGGTACCCTTGGCGGAGCCGATGCAGCACAGACCGGCGGTCAGCGCCGCGCCCAGAATGGCGAAACCCAGTCCGCCGATGGATTCGAGAATACTCATTGTTCATGTTCCTCCTTCATGATCTCTACATAGTTGGATCGCATACACAGGGGACGGAAGGCCTTGCCGCCGTCCTTGTAAAACCGCCCGAAGAATTCCAGAAACTGCAAGCGCATATCGTGGACGTAGCAGCCCAGCAGGTTCAGCGCCAGATTCAGGGTGTTGCCCACCAGCGAGATGATGATGAACGTCACGATGTTGCCGGTGGTGGCGCCCAGCATATTGAACACCTGCGCCAGCACCGCGCCGGACAGCATCAGCGCCATCAGCCGCACATAGGACAGGATGTCGCTGAAAAAGCCGGTAACGCCGTTGTACACAGCGGCCACCACACCGGTGACCTTGCCGAAGCCCCTTTTGCCCCGGCCCGCGCCGTACAGCAGCATCACACCGCCGATGCACAGCACCACCGGCACGCCGCCGATGCTGCCCACGCCCAGTATGGCCATAGCGCCGCCGGCCAGGATGATCCACCATGTGATCTCGTCGAACAGCGCGTCTGCGAAGTGCCCGTTCCGGCACTTCTCCACCACGCTGACGGTCATGCCGGTGAACACCTGAATGCCGCCCAGCACCAGCGAGCCCACCATGATGGCCATGGTGTCGTTCAGCGGGTCGAACAGCGACGGCAGGGCAACGGTGCTGGCGGGGTCGATGAGCCTGCACAGCTGGGGGATAAAGTCCCCCAGAAAGCCGCCGGTCAGCGCGCCGAAGATAAAGGTCATGATGCCGCACCAGAAGATCATCTCCATGAAGCTCCTGTTGTCGGGCCGCTTCTTCTTCAGAAACAGCAGGGAGCCGACGATCATGGCCAGTCCATAGCCCATGTCCGCCATCATCATGCCGAAAAAGAAGATAAAGAACGGGGCCATGATGGGGTTGGGATCCACACCGTCGTAGGCGGGCATGGAGTACTGCTCCGTAATGCAGTTCATGGAGCGGGTCAGCACGTTGCCGTGGAGGGCCACCGGCACGTCGGGTATCTCCTCCGCCGTGGGGTCGCTGGCGTCGTAGGCACAGTCCAGCGTGTCCAGCCATGCCGCCAGCTTGGGCAGCTTGGCCGCGGGTACCCAGCCGTCGAAGGCTACGATACAGCCGTCTGTCAGCAGCCGCTTCCGGTTTTCCTCCCGCATGAGCCGGGAGCGCAGCCGGTCGCAGCCCAGCTGCAGGTCAGGCAGCTGATCGCCCAGCGCCGTCAGTGCCTGACGGGCTTCCTCCTTCTCCGCGGCCGTCTGCCGCAGGGCGTCCGCCAGCGCCGTCAGGTTCTCCTCCGGCGTACCGCTGCGCCCCTTCAGCTGACCGCCGGTGAAGCCGAAGCCCCGCAGCAGCTCCAGCGCCGCCGCCGTGACGGCCTTGTGGGTCAGCAGCAGGATGCACTGCTGCTCCCGGTCGGCGTACAGCTGATACGCCTCCGCCTCCGGTATCTGCGCGGTCAGCGCGCCCTGCACCTCGTCCCAGCGGGCGAAGGGGGGCAGCGTGCCGGTGGTGATGTCGCACCACCGCGTCTCCGTCAGCTCCAACGGAACGTCAAGGCTCCGCCACGGGCCCAGCGCCGCCTGCTCGCTGCGCAGCTGCGTCTCTCTGGCGGTGAGACGGTTGATGTCCGCCGCCAGCTGGTTGATGCGCTGCGCCGTCTCCAGCTCCCGCGCCAGCGCCGCCTCGTCCAGATACGCCATTTCGGTGATCCGGGGCCGGGGCGCCAGCAGACCCGCCTTTTTGGGCGGTGCTATGCGGCGCAGGGTGTCCATAGCCGTCTGCAGCTGCCGCTGCCGGGCCAGGCAGTCCGCTGCCGCCGTGTCACACCGGCGCAGGCTGTCGGGCAGCGCCGCCGTGTCCGGCTCGCTGATCTCCACGCAGCCCATGTGCTGCAGCCGCCGCAGCATGGCGTCGTGGTCACGCTCCAGCGCCAGGATCTGCAGCCGCTTCATTTTCACAATGGCCATCTACCGCTTCACCACCTTTTCCAGCAGATAGGCCACCGCGCCGTCCATACGGCCCAGCGCCGTCTCCCGCAGGGCCGCGCAGTCCTGCTCCGTGCGGGCCAGCATGGCCGCCCGCTCCGTATCGGCCTGCGCCTCCGCCCGGCGCAGCGCATCGGCGGCATCACGGCGCGCCGCTTCCTGCGCGGCGGCCACCAGCGCGGCGCCGTCCTTTTCGGCCTGCCGCACCTGCTCCGCCGCCGCACTCTGGGCTGCGGCCCTCTGTGCCAGCAGACGGCTCTCCGCCGCCTGCAGGGCGTCGATCTTTTCCCGGTACAGTTCACTCACCGCCTTTCCAGATACAGGCAGACAGGGGAAGACCCCTATGCGGCCTTCCCCCGTGTCGTATGCTTTATACCGCAGGGGAGGCCCTCTGCGTATATTTGTATTAGAATACCACAAAAGTATATTTCCCACAACGGGCAAGCCGTAGAAAATGACCATCCCGTTTTTGTGAATTTGGTCAAATGCTACATCATTCACAAGAGTTATCATAATAAGAAACTTTCGTCGATTCTGTGCAGAAGTCAAATTCCAGTGGCATTTTCTCCGTTTATGTGGTATAGTATCCGTGTTATGACAACTGCATCGACAACATGCGGGATAATTTCGACAATATATAACAATTTGTATTCAAATTTAACGTGAGGTACAGCTATGACATACTTGACTGCATTTCTGCTGGGACTGGTACAGGGCGTGGCGGAGTTCCTGCCCATCTCCAGCTCCGGCCATCTGGCCATCGCCCAGAACCTGCTGGGTATGCAGGAGGCCGGCAGTGTGCCGGAGTTCTTCGACGTGCTGCTGCATCTGGGTACGCTGATCGCGGTGTTCGCCGCCTACTGGAAGGACATCTGCGAGATGGTGGTGGAGCTATTCCGGGGCATCGGCGATCTGGCGCACCGCTCCACGCCGTCGCCGGTGCCGCCGGCCCGGCGGCTGATCCTGCTGATCGTCGTGGGCACGTTGCCGCTGTTCGCGGTGCTGCCCATCCGCAAGGCGGTGCAGGGCCTGAGCGACAATATGGTGTTCGTGGGCGCGGCGCTGATCGTCACCGGTATCCTGCTGTTCCTGTGCGACCGGGTGCGCAAGGGCCGCAAGACCGAGCGCAGCGCCACATGGGTGGACGCCCTGCTGGTGGGCGTGGGGCAGGCCGTCGCCACGCTGCCCGGCGTCTCCCGCTCCGGTATGACCATCACCGCCGGCTGCTTCGTGGGCTATGAGCGCCGGTTCGCCGTGCGGTTCTCGTTTCTGCTGAGCATCCCCGCCGTGCTGGGCGCCAACATCCTGTCCGTCGGCGACGCGGTGCAGGCCGGCATCAACGGCGCGGAGGTGCCCATGTATCTGGTGGGCGTCGTTACCGCCGCCGTTGTGGGGTATCTGTGCATCCGCCTGCTGAAATATGTGGCGGACAAGGGCCGCTTTGGCGCGTTTGCCTATTACTGCTGGGCAGTGGGCATCCTGACATTGGTGCTGCAGGCCGTCAAGTGAGATAAGTGAGGAAAGCTATGGCATCGACACGAAAGAAAACAACGAAAGGGAAAAAGACCCCGCCCAGACCGGAGCCGCCCGCCTATAACGGCACGGCGCGTCTGGTGGGGGGCGTCGTCTGCCTGCTGCTGGCGCTGTGCGTGCTGGTGAGCTATTTCAATGTAGACGCGCTGCTGCTGACGCTTATCGCCAGGGTGCTCAAGGGCCTGCTGGGCTGGGGCTTCTATCTGACCGCCCCGGCGCTGCTGGGCGCGGCGGTCATCCAGCTGCGGCATCAGGGCCGTCCCGTGATCCTGCGCACCGCCTGTACGCTGCTGGTGCCGCTGCTGGCGGGTGTGCTGTGGCATCTGATCTTCTGCCGCACTGCGTATGAGCTGGGCGGCGGCCTGCTGTCCCGTCTGTGGGCGGGCGGACAGGCCCTGACCTGCGGCGGCGTGGTGTCCGGCGGTCTGGCGCTGGGCAGCGAGGCGCTGCTGAGCAAGGTGGTGTCCATCATCATTTTCGTGGTGCTGTTGCTGGCGGCGCTGCTGGGCGCGCTGCACATGACGCCCCAGCAGGCGGTGGACAAGGTCAGAGAGTACCGCGGCAGCCGCTGGGAGGACGAGGACGACGGGGACGATCTGCTGGATGACGGCTTTGAGCCGCTGCCCCGGCGGAAGGAGCCGCCCGCCCCGGAGAAGCCGGCGCGGGACAAGCCCGGCCGGAAGCGGGCCGATTTCGATATCCCGCTGGACGGCGAGCCCTCCGCCATGGAGGGCGGCGCGAAGAAGGACTTCTTCTCCCGCAGGTCCGCCGCCGTCCGGACGCCGGATCAGGTGCTGGCGCAGCCCGATGCCGCGCCTGCCGCCGCTGCTCCTGCGCCGCAGGAGCCGGCCCCGGCAAAGGAGCCGGTGTCCGGCAAGAAAAAGAAGGCCCAGCTCCAGCAGGAGGTGCAGTCCGCCGCCGAGGAGGTGGGACAGGCCATCGAGCAGGAGCTGGCGCAGGGCGAGGAGGCCTACCGCTACCCGCCCATCACCCTGCTGGAGGAGAACCGCGCCGATAACTGCACCGAGGTGGGCGCGGAGCTGCGCAATAACTCCCGCCGTCTGGCGGAGGCCCTGCGCTCCTTCGGCGTGGACGCCGCCGCCGGCGACGTTGTCCACGGCCCCAGCGTCACTCGCTACGAGTTCACGCTGGAGCAGGGCGTCAAGCTCAGCAAGATCACCAACCTGTCCGACGATATCGCGCTGGCGCTGGGCGCCAGCGGCGTCCGCGTGGCGCCGGTGCCCAACAAGATCTCCGTGGTGGGCATCGAGGTGCCCAACCGCACCGTCACCGCCGTGCGCATCCGGGATGTCATCGAGTCCCGTGAGTTCACCCGCCACCCGTCCCCGGTGGCCTTTGCCGTGGGCAAGGACATCGGCGGCAATAATATCGTGGGCAACATCGCCCGCCTGCCCCATGTGCTCATCGCCGGTACCACCGGCTCCGGCAAATCCGTGTGTACCAACTCCCTCATCGTCAGCATCCTCTATAAATCCACGCCGGACGAGGTGCGCTTCATCATGGTGGACCCCAAGATGGTGGAGCTGGCGCCCTACAACGGCATCCCTCACCTGCTGATCCCTGTGGTCACCGACCCCAAGAAGGCCGCCGGCGCCCTGCAGTGGGCGGTGTTCGAGATGATGAAGCGCTACAAGATGTTCTCCGAGAAGGGCGTCAAGGATCTGGCGGGCTACAACGCCCTGTCCGAGACGGACGAGGACGTGAAGAAGCTGCCCACCGTGGTGGTGGTCATCGACGAGCTGGCCGACCTGATGCTGGTGGCTGCCAAGGAGGTGGAGGAATCCATCTGCCGTGTGGCCCAGATGGGCCGCGCCGCCGGCATGCATCTGGTGGTGGCCACCCAGCGTCCCTCTGCCGACGTCATCACCGGCCTGATGAAGGCCAACATCCCCAGCCGCATCGCCTTCGCCGTGGCCAGCTCCATGGAGTCCCGCATCATTCTGGACACCCCCGGCGCGGAAAAGCTGGTGGGTAAAGGCGACATGCTTTACTCCCCGCTGGGCGACAGCAAGCCCACCCGCGTACAGGGCTGCTTCATCACACCGGAGGAGATCGAGCGGGTGGTGGCCTTCGTCAAGGACGCCGCCGGCGAGGCCCACTACGATCAGGATGTTATCGAGAAGATCCAGCAGGCGGTGGACGCCAAGGCCGACAAGGGCAAGTCCGCCCCGGCCGATACCGCCGCCGACGGCGAGGACGGCGACGAGCTGCTGCCCGCCGCCGTGGAGGTGGTGCTGGAGACGGGGCAGGCCTCCGTATCCATGCTCCAGCGCCGCCTGAAGCTGGGCTACTCCCGCGCCGCCCGTCTGGTGGATCAGATGGAGGAGCGGGGCTACGTCGGACCCTTCGAGGGCTCCAAGCCCCGGCAGCTCCTCATCACCCGGGAGAAGTGGCAGGAGCTGCAGATGGCCAGGGGTATCGCCCCGGCGGAGACACCCTCCGCCCCGGATCGCTGCGGCTCCATCCACGACGTGTTCGAGAGCCACGACGCGCTGGACTGAGCGGAATACAAAAGAACACCCGCAGTCGCAAGACTGCGGGTGTTCTGCGCTTTGCTTACAGCCCGTCGGGCCTGTTGACGCCGAAGCCCTCGCCCAGTATCTCGTAGGCGTCGCACACGATGATGAAGGCGTCGGGGTCGGCCTGCTTGACGATGGACTTGATGCTGACGATCTGCGCCCGGCTGAAGGCGCACAGGATCACGTTCTTGGGCCTGCCGCTGAAGCCGCCCCGGCCCTCCAGCAGCGTGACGCCCCGATCCAGCTCCAGCAGCTTGGCGGTGATGGCCTCGTACTGCTCGGAGATGATGTAGGCCATTTTCGCCCCGTTGCCGCCATAGACCACCCGATCCATCACCTTGGAGATGATAAACAGCGCCACCATGGCGTACAGCGCCTGCGTCAGGTCGCGGAACACCGCGGCGTAGGAGATGACCACGATGGCGTCGATGGACAGGCACAGCGTACCGATGGACAGCCCCGGAAATTTCAGCTTCAGCAGCCGCGCCGCCAGCTCGGTGCCGCCGGTGGTGGCGCTGTACCGCAGCATCAGGCCGCAGCCGAGACCCACGATGACGCCGCCGTAGATGGCCGCCAGCATGGGCTCCATGGGTCTGAACGTGTACACGCCGGCCAGCAGGTCGATCATGCCGGAGCTGACCAGCGTGGCGTACAGCGTGGCGTACAGCCATTGCCGCCCTACCTTTTTCCAGCTCAGGATGAACAGCGGCAGGTTCAGCACCACGATGATCGTACCGATGGGCGCCTGCGGGATGAAAAAGTTGATGATCTGGGCCACACCGGTAAAGCCGCCCACGCTCAGGTGGTTGGGGTCAAAGCACCAGTTGAAGCCCACGGCGTACAGCGCACAGGACAGGGTGATCATGGCGTACTGCCCCACGATCCCCTTCAGCTTCTGCTCCATAAACAGCGTCCTCTCTTCTCCTCAAAAATGTATATACAGTATACTATGCAAAACGCTGTTTGTCTACTGCGGTTATTCCTCCACCATCGGCGGAACGAACCGCTCGATGGCGGCCCGCAGCTTGGGGTGCCGGATGACGAAGTGGATGGCGGGCGACTTCCCCTTGGATACCATGGCCCACTGCCCCTCGTGAATGGTGATCTGCAGGTTCCGGAAGGCCCCGCCGCCGGTGAATTCCAGCTCACAGCGGGGATGGGCGGCGGCAAACGCCTCCGTCTGGGCCAGGTGCGCCAGATACGTCTCGTAGGTGTAGGGCACGTCCTGTCCATAGAACAGGCCCGACAGCGGCAGGGCGGGGGGAAACTGGGCAAAGGCCTGCTCCGTCAGCCGGGGCAGCTCCAGATGCACCGTGTCCGTCAGCAGGATCGTCTCCAGCTGCTCCCGCCGCGTCCGGGCATAGGCGCGGATGCGCTGCCGGTTCTCCTCCGGCAGTCCCTGCTTTTCCAGCAGCGCCGCCAGACAGTCCGGCTCCATGGTACACAGCGGGGGCGTGTGCAGAATGTACCGCCTCCGCCCCGGCGTGCGGCTGTCCGCCAGCAGAAAGGCGTTGAGCCGCGCCGCGCCGTCCTCCCGGTAAATATCCATCAGCGGACTGGCGTTTTCCAGCATGGCCTCGGCCCGGCGGCGGCAGTAGGCCACCTCACCTTTCGCCTTCGTCAGGTCGTACCGCCCCTCGCTGTGGTGTCCGGCCACCGCCTCGCCGGTGAGGGCTACCGTCCCGGCGGAGCGCATGAAGTGCAGGAACACGCCGTTTTGCGGCGTCTTGAAGTAGTACGGCTCGATCTGCCCCGTCATGTACATGGGGATGAAGCTCTCCAGCCCCAGCATCATCTCCGACATAGAGCGGTCGATGTTGTGGATGATCCGCAGCGTCAGCCCCTTTTTCAGCAGCATGGCCATGCCGAACATCCACTTTTTCGGGAACTCGGGATCCTGCGCCATCTGCTCCATGGGCATGTCGCTGTACAGGATCACCGGCTCCATGGAGCGGGACAGCACCGCCGCCTTCATGAAGTCCAGCTCGCTCTCCATCATCTGCTGCAGCCCGAAATAGCTGCGCGACGTGGGCAGCTGGAACGGCGCCGTGGGCACCTTCAGCTCGTCAAAGCGGATGGAGCGTATGTACTCGTTCAGGTCGAACTCGTCCAGTCTGGCCAGAAAATGGCGGACGCCGTCCTGCCGTGGCGCGTGGCTGCCCAGCAGCCAGTCCCGCAGCCTCTGGCAGTACACGGCCCGGTCGGCCAGCGCATCGGCCCCGCAGTCCAGCAGCTCCCCGGCGATCTCCCGGTGCTGTACATCGTCCAGCTCCCGCGACACGTAGGCGGCCACCGCGTCGGCGAACCGCTCCGGCTCCGCCGGCTGCCGCGCCCCGCTGCGGAACCGGAAAATGGTGGACGGGTCGTAGTTGGCGTACCGGCACAGACGGCTGACGCTGACCTCCATCACCTCCACCAGCGTGTTGAAGTTCTCCCGCAGGCGGGCGCGCCGGTCGTCAGTGTACTCCTCGCAGGACAGGAATCCCGCCCGCACCTCCGCCTCCGTCATACCGGGGACGCCCTTCTCCTGCGCCAGTGCCGCCAGTGCGCGGCACAGACCGTCCATGGCGGCGGAATCCCGTCCCGGCGTCCGCTCCCCCGACCGGTAGCGGCTCAGGGACGGCGCGGCGATGCCCGCCCGGGCGCACAGCTCACTGGCCCGGCAGTCCGTTTGCTCCATCCATACCTGCAGCTGCTGACAAAAACGCATAGCGCACCTCCTGTGTTGCTTTGCTGCCATTATACGCCGGAAGCTTTGTTTCCGCAACTGGCAGTTGACGATCCCGGCAACTCTGTTGCACCTGCCGCCCCGTCTGGTAGAATAAAGAAAAACACCGACAGGGAGGTACTGCACATGAAAAAGAACAACCGCGGCCCGCTGGGCCTGCTGCTGGCGCTCTGCATGACCCTGCTGCTGGTGACCCCGGCGCTGGCCGGCGTCACGGATGTCACCGGCGGCAGCAAGACGACCGTCAATACCGTCGTCCGCAATAACTACACGGATACCCACGAGAAAAAGACCTTCGCGCTCACCGGAAAGACCACCACCTTCGAGGGCGCGGCGGGCTACTTTGGCGCCGAAAGCGGCACCCTGACCGTGGGCTTCCCCGATCTGCGCGAGGTGGAGATCACCTACACCGTCTCGGTGGATACCGTGGTCATGACCGTCACCAACTACGATGACCTGCCCGACGGCACCTACACCTGCCCGGAGCGGGAGGACAAGAGCCTGATGACCACCATCTACACCGGCTCCAAGCTGACCTATACCGGCACCGACTATGAGGACGGCAAGGTTACCATCAACGAGATCCGCGACGACTACTACAACCGCCACCACATCTGGCGCGGCTATACGCTCACCGTCACCGGCAATGCCCCCGGCATCACCGCCACCGGCACCGGCAGCTGGAACAACGTGGACTGGAGCGCCCTGACGCAGGGCGGCGGCCAGACCACCGGCGGCTACAGCTCGCCCAAGACCTTTGACGCCGGCACGGCGCTGTACGCCGTTTCCGCCGTGCTGTCCGGCGCGGGCGCCGCCGTCCTGCGCCGCCGGAAGCGGTAAACCACACGGACATCCTTGCACTTCGGCAGGGGGAAATAAAGCAGCAGCGCATCCGCGGAAAGCGGATGCGCTGCTGCTTTATACCGTGATCTCGATGAGGTTCCCCTCCACGGCGGCGATGCAGCTTTCATAGTAGCCGTCCCCCGTCGTCCGAGGCCCGCTGACCACCTCGTACCCGTCGTTCCGCAGCCGGGCGGTCAGGGCGTCCACCCGCTCCCGGCTGCCTACGCGGAACGCGATGTGCGCGTAGCCGGCGCGGACAGGATCCTTCGGCAGCACCGCCATGTCCGGCCGGTACATCAGCTCCAGCCGCGCCCCGCCGTCAAAGGTGAGGAAGTAGGAGCGGAACCCCGTTTTCGGATTGTGATAGCCGCCGTCGGATGCCGCGCCGAGATACCGCACGAAGAATTCTCTGGCTTGCTCCAGCTCCTGTACATACAGGGCGATGTGCCCGATCTCCATGGCGTCACGCAAATTCCAGCGGCGTGTGGTCGCATATCTCCCGGATCTTGGCCTGCAGGCGCTTCAGATCCTCGAAGGTCTCCGGCTTCCTCCGGGGGTCGCGGAGCAGGGCGGCGGGGTGGTACAGCGCCATCATCTGGATGCCGTCCTTCTCAAAGAACTGGCCGTGCTCCTGGGTGATCCTGAAGTCCTCCTTGATGATCTCCATGGCGCTGATACGGCCCAGACATACGATGATCTTGGGCTTCATCAGTGCCAGCTGCCGGGACAGATACCCCCGGCAGGCGTCCTTCTCCGTGTTCAGCGGGTCGCGGTTCTGGGGCGGACGGCACTTGACGGAGTTGGTGATGTAGATGCGGCTGCGATCCAGCCCGATCATGGCCAGCATATCGTCCAGCAGCTTACCGGCCCGTCCCACGAAGGGCTCGCCCTGCGCGTCCTCATTGGCGCCCGGCGCCTCGCCGATCAGCAGTACCTCCGCGTTCTCCGCGCCCACGCCGAACACCACCTTCGTCCGGGTGTCCGCCAGCGTGCAGGCGCGACAGTGCAGGCATTCCTCCCGCAGGGCTTCCCAATCCGTCATGTTTCGTTCCTCCCGTATCATTCGCCCCTCCGCCGCGCAAACTGTGGAGCAGGAGGTGCGTGTCTTGTTTTTTTATGGATTCTGGCTGTTTTTGCTGTACAGCCTCGGCGGCTATGTGCTGGAAAAGCTGTACGCGGCGGTGCGCCGCCCGCCCCACCGGGTGCGCAAGTGCTTTCTGCTGCTGCCGCTGTGCCCGGTGTACGGCCTCGCCATGCTGGCGGTGCTGGGTCTGCCGCCGGACATGACCGGCACGTTCTGGCGTCTGACGCTGTACGGCGGCCTGACGGCCACGGCGGTGGAGTACGCCGTCCATTTTCTCTACGAAAAGCTGCTGGGCGTCATGTTCTGGGATTACAGCGCCACCAAGATGGATCTGAACCGCCGTGTCTGTGTGCCGTTCGCGCTGGTCTGGGGCCCGCTGACGGCCCTGACGGTGCGGTACGTCCACCCGTGGGTGTCCGCGCTGGCGCGGAGCATGCCGCCGGCCGTCACCTGCGCGGCGCTGCTGGTGCTGGTGGCGGACTGCTTTCTGTCCGCCCGTGTGCTGCGCCGCAGCGGGGATATCGACCTCATGTCCCTGCCCCGCCTTGCCGCCGCGCTGCGGGCTTAGAGCTTGGCGGTGAGCCACAGGCCGATGTCCTCAAAGATCTGCCGCTGCTGGGCTTTCTCATTGAGGATCTCGTGGCGCAGACCGGGGTACAGCTTCAGCGTACAGTCCTGCACACCGGCGCGGCGGAACTCCTGATACGTCCGGCGCACGCCGTTGCCGCAGTCGCCCACCGGGTCTTTGGCGCCGGCGATGAGCAGCACCGGCGCCTGGGGATCCATCTGCCGCAGATTGCTGAGCCGCTGGTTGAACCGGATGCCCAGCAGCATCTGGCGGAACAGCCCCACCGTGGCGTCCGCGCCGCACAGGGGATCGGCCATGTAGGCGTCCACGTTGTCCGTGTCGGCGGACAGCCAGTCGCAGCTGGTGCGGTTGGGGGCGAACAGCCTGTTGTACGCGCCGAAGGCCAGCTTCGTCACCAGCTCGCTGGTGCCGCTCTCACCCACCACGGCGCCCACGGCCTTGGCCACCGCCAGACCGCCTGCGATGACGGCCTTGGGCTGCCAGCCGGTGCCCATGATGATGGCGGCCTTCACGGTGCCGGGATAGCGGATGAGATAGGTGCGGGTCAGGAACGATCCCATGCTGTGGCCCATGATGCACAGGGGCACGTCGGGGTACCACAGGCGGATGCGCTGGTGCAGCACATAGATATCGTCAACCACGGTGTGCCAGGTGTTGCCCTCGCCGAAGTAGACGGGGGTGCCGCCCTCCGGCAGGGACAGGCCGTGGCCCAGATGGTCGTGACCCACCACGGCGATGCCCAGGCTGTTGAGATAGCGGGCAAAGGCGTCGTACCGGGCGATGTGCTCCGCCACGCCGTGGCAGAGCTGCAGCACGGCCCGGACGCTGCGGCCCTCCGGCTCCCAGCGCATGCCGTGCAGCTGTGTTTTCCCGTCGGTGGACAGGAAGGTGAATTCGCTCATATTCGTCATGGAAATCCCGCTCCTTTCGTGGTATAATCCACAGATAACCTGATGGTGGTCATAGTGTACCACACAAAAATGAAAAAGAAAAGAGGAGAAGCCATGTCCGATCACATTCTGGCGCTGGATCAGGGTACCACCAGCTCCCGGGCCATCGTATTTGACCGGGAGGGCCGCATCGCGGCCATGTCCCAGCACGCCTTTGCCCAGCACTACCCACGGGACGGCTGGGTGGAGCACGACCCCCTGGAGATCTGGGACACGGAGCGCCGGTCGGCGGCGGAGGCCATCGCGGGCTTTCCCGCCGGCAGCATCGCCGGCATCGGCGTCACCAACCAGCGGGAGACGACCATCCTCTGGGATAAGGCCACGGGAAAGCCGGTGTACAACGCCATCGTCTGGCAGTGCCGCCGCACGGCGGAGCTGTGCGAGGATCTGAAGCGGCAGGGACTGGACGAGCGTATCCAGTCCGCCACGGGCCTGCTCATCGACGCCTACTTCTCCGGCAGCAAGATCCGCTGGATCCTGGACAACGTCCCCGGCGTCCGGCAGCGGGCGGAGCGGGGCGAGGTGCTGTTCGGCACCGTGGAGACGTGGCTCATCTGGCAGCTCACCGGGCAGCACGTCACGGACTACTCCAACGCCAGCCGCACCATGCTCTTTGACATCCGCCGCCTGTGCTGGGACGAGGAGCTGTGCGGTATTCTGGGCGTCCCCATGGCCATGCTGCCCCGTCCCGTGCCCAACAGCATGGTCTACGGCACGGTGCGCCCCGGCATCGAGGGGCTGGAGAAGCTGGCGGGCGTGCCGGTGTGCGGCGCCGCCGGCGACCAGCAGGCCGCCCTGTTCGGCCAGACCTGCTTCGCCCCCGGCGAGGCCAAGAATACATACGGCACCGGCTGCTTCACCCTGATGAACGTGGGCGATACGCCGGTGCGCAGCCGGGCGGGACTGGTGACGTCCGTGGCGTGGCAGGTGGGGGACAGGACCACCTACGCGCTGGAGGGCAGCGTTTTCAACGGCGGCAGCACCATCCAGTGGCTGCGGGACGAGCTGCACATCATCTCCTCCGCGCCGGAGATCAATACGCTGGCGGCCACGGTGCCGGACAGCGGCGGCGTGGTGGTGGTGCCGGCCTTCACGGGACTGGGCGCGCCCTACTGGGACATGTACGCCCGGGGCGCGGTGCTGGGCATCACACGGGGCACCGGCCGGGGCCATCTGGCCCGTGCGGTGCTGGAGTGCATCGCCTATCAGGTCACGGATCTGATGCTGGCCATGCGGCAGGACGCCGGCTGTGACATCACCATGCTGCGGGCGGACGGCGGCGCCAGCGTGTCCGATATCCTGCTGCAAATGCAGGCGGATCTGCTGCGCATCCCGGTGGATCGTCCGGAGATGGTGGAGACGACGGCCTTCGGCGCGGCGGCGCTGGCGGGTCTGAGCTGCGGCGTCTGGCGGGACATGGAGGAGCTGAAGGCTCTGCGCCGCAGCCAGCGGGTGTTCCTGCCGGAGGGGACGCAGGCGGACTGCGACCGGAACTACCGGCTGTGGAAGCGGGCGGTGTCCCGTGCGGCGGACTGGATCGAGCATTGACCGGCTCGTGAACAGTGTGTAAATTTCGCCATTGTCCGCTTGCATCGGCGGACAAAACGCGGTATACTATGCAGCAATAGAACAGCAATATTTGAAAGGAGAAACAGCATGAGCATTCTGGACAATCTGAACACCTTGGGCAAGAAGGCGCAGGAGTACGCCGGTGTTGCCGTGGATAAGGCCAGGGATCTGGCGGAGGCTGCCGCCGATAAGGCAAAGTCCGCTACCGACGCCGCCAAGCTGAACATGGCCATCCTCACCGAGCAGCGCGAGCTGGAGAAGAACTACCGCGCCATCGGCGAGTGGTTCATCTCCGAGTATACCGGCGAAACGCCCGACGCCGTCAAGGACGTGGTGGCCGCCGTCAACGCCTCCAAGGCCCGCATCGCCGAGCTGGAGGCCGAGAAGGCCGCCAAGGTCGAGCCCGCTGCCGAGGAGGAGACGGTCAGCGTCAAGGTCTGCCCCGTCTGCGGCGCAGCCAGCGAGGACAAGTTCTGCCCCCACTGCGGCGCGCCCATGGGCGAGTAAGCAGACAGGATACGCAAAAAAAGAACAGCCGTCACGGACGGCTGTTCTTTTTTCGCGCCTATTTACTGCTTTACCCACTCCAGCGAGGAGGAGATACCCATGCTCTCCAGCTCGGACAGCAGGGCGTTGTCGTCGCTCCACGTCATGGTGCCGCCGCTGAGGGCGTAGCCCATGGACTCCTCGGCCTTGAAGCCGCTGCCGTTCTCGCTGAGATACAGGCGGCCCTTTTCGGCCTTGTAGCTGCCGGCAGTGATGTCGCTGCCGATGTCGCCCAGCAGGGCGCTTACGTCAAAGGCGGACAGAACGCTGTCCACCAGACCCTCCACGGTGAGCCCGCTCCCGTCCAGCGCCTTGTCGTACTCCTCCCGGGTCATGCCCTGCTTTTCAGCCTCCTGATAGGTCAGCTCCACGATGACAGGCTTCAGTGCCTGTATGTACGCGGTGAAGGAGGCGGCGGTGGCGTCGGTGTCCACGCCCATGGTGAAGGTGCCGTCGTCGTTGAACACGGCGGTGAGGAACATCTGCATGGGCGTCTCCGAGGCGTACTCGGCGTCCAGCGCGCCGCCGATCTCCGTGTCCATCTGCGATGTGATGTCCACCGTACACTGCCATGTGCCCACCAGCTGCTTGCTTTCATTGCTGCCGCAGGCGGTGAGACTTAGTGCCAGCACCAGCGTCAGCAGAAGCGCGGTCAATTTTTTCATGATGTCTTTCCTTTCCAGTGGATGATATTGTGCGGCCCGGCCGCTGGTGGGCATTATAGCCGAAACGCTGTACCGTGTCAATCGAAACGCGGGTTTTTTCTTGCAAAATGCCGCGTTATCCTGTATGCTGGTAGGGAAAGGGAGGGGGAGAGATGACGCTTTTACAGATGCGCTATATTCTGGAGGTCGACCGCTGCGGCTCCATGAACCGGGCGGCGCAGGATCTGTTCGTGTCCCAGTCGGCGCTGTCCACCGCCATTCTGGAGGTGGAGAAGGAGCTGGGCATCACCGTGTTCCGCCGCAGCAACCGGGGCGTGGTGCTGACGGAGGAGGGCCGGGAGCTGGTAGCCCAGATCGCGCCCATTGTGGAGCGCAGCGGCCGTATCGCCCGGTATTACAGCGAGCACCGGGCGGAGAACCGGGTCACGCTGTCCGTGGCGTCCCAGCGCTATCCCTTCTGCGCCAAGGCCTTCGTGGAGTACCTCCACCTGCTGGAGGAGCCCCGCATACAGGTGAGCTTCAAGGAGATGGAGATGGCCGCCGTCATCGACGAGGTGTTTCGCCGCCAGAGCGCGATGGGCATCATCTTCGTCTCCGACATGACGGAGCACTTCATCGGCCGCATCCTGCAGGAGAAGGATCTGGAGTTCTGCCAGCTGGCCACCCTGCGCCCCCGGGTGTTCATGCGCCGGGGCCATCCGCTGGCGTCGGAGCCGTCGGTGCGGCTGGAGCAGCTGTACGCCTATCCCTATGTGGTGTTCACCCAGTCCGACAGCAACTACCAGTACGCGGAGGAGGCGGTGGTGGGCACCGGCGCCCAGTTCGACCGGGTGGTGTGCGTCAGCGACCGGGCCACGGCCTACAACGTCATGGCCCACACCAACTGCGTCTCCACCGGCAGCGGCGTCATGCCGGAGGGCTACGGCGACGACCGGCTGGTGACGCTGCCCCTGACCGGGCAGGTACACGATATGCGTCTGGGCTATATCAAGCTGCGCTCCGTACCCCTGACGGAGACGGGGGAGAAGTTCGTGGACATCCTGACCCGCAGCCTTGCCGAGCTCGGCGAGGGCGTATAACGGCGGAAAACCTGCAATAAACCTGCGAAAAATCTGCAATATATCTGCAATAAACCGGAAATATATCTGAAAAAAGGACGCCGTTCAGGCGTCCTTTTTTTGCAGGTCACACCACCTGAAAAATAAAAAATTTCAGGTAGCTCGTCTCGTCCACGCCCCACAGGATGGGGTGGTCGGCGCACTGCTGCCGCGCCTCGATCTGCCGCAGCTGCACCCCCGCGTCCCGTGCGGCGCTGCGCAGCATTTTGATGAACAGCTCCTCCGTGGCGAAGTGGCTGCACGAGCAGGTGGCCAGATACCCGCCCCGGGGCAGCAGCCTCATGGCCCGGTAGTTGATCTCCTTGTAGCCGGTCATGGCGTTGTGTACCGTCCGGCGGCTCTTGGTGAAGGCCGGGGGATCAAGGATGATGAAATCGTATTTTTTCGGCTGCTTTTCCAGCTGGGGCAGCAGGTCGAACACGTTGGCCGCCATGCAGTCCATGACGCCGTCCAGCCCATTGCGGCGGGCGTTCTCCGCCGCGCACTGCACCGCGAACTCCGACACGTCCACGGCGGTGACATGGGCCGCGCCGCCCCGGGCCGCGTTGAGGGCGAAGGAGCCGGTGTGGGTGAAGCAGTCCAGCACCGTCCGGCCCTTTGCCAGACGGGCCACCGCCTGCCGGTTGTACTTCTGATCCAGAAAAAAGCCGGTCTTCTGGCCGTTCTCAAAGTCCACGGTGTAGACGATGCCGTTCTCCACGATGTCCACCGCCGTCTTTTCCGGCGGCGTCTCGCCGGGCAGGGGATACCAGCCCTTGGCCTGCGCCATGCCTTCCAGCTCCCGGATGGCCGCGTCGTTGCGCTCGTAGATGCCCCGGATGTCCTGTCCGTCCTCCCGCAGCACCTTGGCCAGCAGGGAGAACAGGCGGGGCTTGATGCGCTCCATGCCCAGACTCAGGGTCTGCGTCACCAGCACGCTCTCGAACCTGTCCACCGTCAGGCCGGGGAACAGGTCGGCCTCGCCGAAGATCACGCGGCAGCAGCGGCTGTCCGTCCCGCCCATCACCGTTTTGCGGTAGTCCCATGCGTAGCGGATGCGCCGCTCCCAGAAGGCGTCGGAGAAGTCGTCATTGGCGTTGCGGCTCAACAGACGTACCCGGATCCTGGAGCGGCTGTTGTAGAATCCGCAGCCCAGCCAGCAGCCCCGGCGGCTCACCACGTCCACCAGTCCGCCGTCCTCCGCGCCGCTTTCCACGGACGTGACCTCGCCCTCGTAGACCCACGGGTGCCCGCCGGTGAGGGCGGCCTCCCCCTTGGGGGTGATGGTGACCTTCGCATAGGGACGCGCAGCTTTCATGGTACATACCGCCTTTCATTTCGTGGCCGCCATTATAACACATCTTCCCCGGATTTTCCATATAAATGTGGTGAACGACATTGAAAGGGGAATGACCATGCCAAGCGTGTATCTGAGTCCCAGCACACAGGAATACAACCCGTACATCACCGGCGCCGGCAGCGAGGAGTACTTTATGAACCTCATCACCGACGCCATGGAGCCGTACCTCACCGCCAACACCATCCGCTTCGGCCGCAACACGCCGGAGATGACGGCGGCCAGCTCCATCCGGCAGGGAAACGCCGGGAACTACGACTTCTATCTGGCCCTCCACTCCAACGGCAGCACCGACGGCAGCCGGGAGGGTACCGTCCGGGGCGTCATTGCCTTCTACTACCCCGGCAGCGCCAACGGACAGCGGGCCGCCGACATCTTCGTGCGGAACCTCAAGACCATCTACCCGCTGCCGGAGAAGGTCTACACCCGCTCCACCACCGCGCTGGGGGAGGTGCGCCAGCCCCGGATGCCCGCCGTGCTGCTGGAGCTGGGCTACCACGACAACTACGCCGATGCCCGCTGGGTGCAGAACAACATCCAGGCCATCGCCGCCAATCTGGCGCTGTCCCTGACGGAGTACTTCGGCCTGCCGTTCATCACGCCCCTTACGCCGTGGCGGGGCACGGTGCGCACCCAGTCCGGGAGCCTGAATCTGCGGGACTATCCGTCCACGTCGGGCCGGGTCGTCGCCCAGCTGCCCTCCGGCACGGCGGTGACGGTCTACGGCCGCACCGGGGAATGGTACAGCGTGGGCTATCAGGGCCATCTGGGCTATGCCGCCGCCGCGTACATCCAATAGGGGGGCGCGGCTGGCAAAATCGGTGAACTGCCTAAAAAACACAGGTCATTTTTCCGGTTTGCCCTTGACAGTTGACTATAATATGTTTAATATTGTAAAGGATTATCATCGGGAGGACAGGGGTACCTTTCGGTTATTTTCTAAGGCACATCTTGTGCCGACCTATACTAACCATTACAACATAGGAGGAATGCACCATGACCGCACAAGGTTGGATCGTGGCAGTCCTCTCCTTCGCTGTTGCCTTCGTTCTGGGCTTTGTGGTATGCACCCTGATCCGCCGCCGCAAGGAAAAGAACGACCAGCGCAAGATCGAAGACGCCGAGCAGGAAGCTCTGCGTATCGTCAACGAGGCCATCAAGAGCTCTGAAAACAAAAAGCGGGAAGCGCTTCTTGAAGCAAAAGAAGAGATTTTGAAAAACCGCAGCGAATACGAGAGGGAAGTGAAGGAACGCCGCGCCGAGCAGCAGAAGCAGGAGCGCCGTTTGCAGCAGAAGGAGGAGAATCTCGATCACAAGACCGAGATGATCGAGAAGAAGGAGGAAGCGCTGGCTCAGAAGCACGCCGCCGCCGACAAGGAGCAGGAGGAGATCAAGCTCATCAAGCGCAGCCAGACCGAGATGCTGGAGCGCATCTCCGGCTTCACGGCGGAGCAGGCCAAGGAATACCTGATCGCGCAGGTGGAGTCCGAGGTGACTCACGAGACGGCGCTGAAGATCAAGGAGATCGAGGCCCGCGCCAAGGACGAGGCCGACCAGCGTGCCCGCGAGATCGTGGCCACCGCCATCCAGCGGTGCGCCGCCGACCATGTGGCCGAGATCACCGTCAGTGTGGTTCCCCTGCCCAATGACGAGATGAAGGGCCGCATCATCGGCCGCGAGGGCCGCAACATCCGGACGCTGGAGACCCTGACCGGCGCCGACCTCATCATCGACGATACCCCCGAGGCCATTACCGTCTCCTGCTTCGAGCCTGTCCGCCGCGAGGTGGCCCGGCTGGCGCTGGAGAAGCTGATCGCCGACGGCCGCATCCACCCCACCCATATCGAGGAGATGGTGGAGAAGGCCCGCCGCGAGGTGGACGGCGTGATTCGCGCCGAGGGTGAGCGCGCCGTGCTGGAGACGGGCGTGCGCGGTCTGCACCCCGAGCTGCAGAAGCTGCTGGGCCGCCTGCACTACCGCACCAGCTACGGCCAGAACGTGCTGCAGCACTCCATCGAGGTCAGCCATATTGCCGGTATGATGGCCGCAGAGCTGGGCGCAGACGTACAGGCCGCCAAGCGAGCCGGTCTGCTGCACGACATCGGCAAAGCCCTTGACCACGAGTTCGAGGGCACCCATGTGGCGCTGGGTGTGGAGTACGCCCGCAAGTACCGGGAGAAAGAGGACATCATCCACGCCATTCAGGCCCACCACGGCGACGTGGAGTGCAGGACGCTGGTGGCCTGCCTTGTGCAGGCGGCCGACGCCATCTCCGCCGCCCGGCCCGGCGCACGCCGCGAGAATCTGGAGAACTATATCAAGCGTCTGGAGAAGCTGGAGGAGATCACCGGCACCTATCCCGGCGTGGAGAAGAGCTACGCCATTCAGGCGGGCCGCGAAGTCCGCGTCATGGTCAAGCCGGAGCAGGTGTCCGAGGACGAGATGGTCATTCTGGCCCGCGAGCTGGCTAAGCGCATCGAAAACGAACTGGAGTACCCCGGCCAGATCAAGGTTCACGTCCTGCGGGAAACGAAGGTCGTGGAATACGCAAAATAAAGACCCCTACGGCTCCGGAGTGCGTTGCACTCCGGAGCCTTTTTTGCTATAATGTCCCTGCATGAAGGGGGGAACGTCTATGAGACGCATCGTATTGTGCCTGCTCCTGCTGGCGATGGCACTGTCCATGACCGGGTGTCTGCCCGTTTCGGGGGACGGCGCGCCGTCTCCGGCGACGGAGGAGCCGAAGCTCGCCGCCACGGAGCCGGATGACGCCGAGGCTGTCACCGCCGCAGAGCCGGTGTGGATGCGGCAGCACCAGTCCGTCTGGGGGCGGGAGCCGGAGACGGTCAGCGCCGAGTTCGAGCGCATCTCCGGCGCGGCGGCCTGCGGCATGACCACGGGGCAGGAGCTTCTGCTGCTGGACTTCATGGACTGCTACTACCAGTCCGTGTGCAGCTTGCAGGCCATCGACTGCAGCGCGCTGTTCGCCGACCGGGCGCAGTCCGACTACCACCGTACCGTCTGGCGCACGCTGGCGGCTATCCGGCAGGAGTCGCCCATCGACCTGCACGCCGGCTCCTACAGCTACTCCCTGCGCTGCGCGGCGCTGGATGGGGACGGCGACACGGCGGCGCTGACGCTGCTGGAGAGCAGCGTGGTCTACTTCGACGGGCTGGAGGGGATGCCCTCCGAGCAGTGGAACGTGAAGCACACCTTCCGGCTGCAGCGCGCCGGCGGCGATCGCTGGCTCATCGCGGAGCACGTCTCCGATGACAACCCCTATTACAGCGCCGATTACGACGCCGATACGGACACCGACCGCAATCTGCCCCGGCTGCTGGCCTGTATCCGGGCGCGGCAGGACGATCCCCGGACGCCGTGGACACCGAAGGTCACATGGGATCACGACTATGACCGGGACGCCGCGCTGGACTACATGCTGACGTACAGCGCCAAGCGCAACCCCGCCTACCGGGCCTATGACGATGTGGGCGGCAACTGCATGAACTTCGGCTCACAGGTGCTGTCTGCCGGGGGCATCCCGCCGGTATCCGGCGGCTACGAGACGGGCTGGTACTATTTCAGCAGCAGTAATGTCACGCTGCCGTGGGTCAACGTGGGCGGCTTCCTCGACCTTGCGGCGAGCCATACCGGCTCCGGGCTGGTGGCCGCGGCAGACGCGCCCTACTTCACCGGCGAGGTGGGGGATATCATCACCATGGGCGTCGAGGAGCCGCGGAACCACACCACCGTCATCTGTGGTATTCTTACCGACGACGCGGGGCAGACCGTGGACTATCTGCTGTGCTCCAACACTGCCAACCTGCGGAACTATCCGGCTTCCGCGTATTACTATGCCAATCGCCAGCTCACGAAGATACTGGGCTGGAACGACTGACCTCAAAGGAGGAAATACCATGGACTATCGTATTCTGGCGCTGGGCGACGTGGCCAGCGAGACGGGCCTCCAGCTGCTGCAGAGGAAGCTGTGGGCCTTCCGGCGGGAGCGGGATGTCGCCTTCGCGGTGGTCAACGGCGAGAACATCTCCGGCAGCGGCCTGACAAGGGTGCAGGCGGAGGAGCTGCTGGCCGCCGGTGCGGACGTGATCACGCTGGGCAACCACACCTTCGGCAAGCCCCAGATCGCCCCGTTCCTGGACGAGAACCGGTACATCCTGCGGCCCGCCAACTTCACGGGCCGCGCCGCCGGACGGGGCTATGCCGTCTACGACTGCGGCGCGTTCTCCGCGGCGGTGCTGGTGCTCATCGGCCGCTGCGGTTTGGATTTCAACGCCGACAACCCCTTTACCACGGCGGATCGCCTGCTGAAAACGGCGGACAAGCCTACATTCACGCTGGTGGAGCTCCACGCGCAGGCCACCAGCGAGAAGCTGGCTATGGCCTACTATCTGGATGGCCGCGTGTCCGCCCTGTGGGGCACCCACACCCATGTGCCTACCGCCGACCAGCGGGTATTCCAAAAGGGCACCGGCTACGTCACCGATCTGGGCATGACCGGGCCGGTGGAGTCGGTGCTGGGTGTCAGGCCGGAGCAGTCCATGGAGTTCTTCCTGGGCGGTCTGCCTGGCCGCTATCAGGCGGCAGACGGGCCCTGCGCCGCGCAGGGCTGTATCTTCACACTGAACAGCGACACCGGCCTTTGCACCGGTGTGGAGCGTATCGAGATCAAATAAAAGGAGAAACTGCTATCATGTCTGTGGAAAAAGTAAGAGCCTATCTGGAACCCTACGGTGTTGCTGACCGTATCCGCGAATTCGATGTGTCCAGCGCCACGGTGGAGCTGGCCGCGCTGGCCGTGGGCGTGGAGGGCGCGCGCATTGCCAAGACCCTCAGCTTCAAGGTGGACGAGGAGCCTATTCTGGTGGTGGCCGCCGGTGACGCCAAGGTGGACAACAGCAAGTACAAGCACTTCTTCGGCGCCAAGGCCAAGATGCTCACCGCCGAGGAGGCCGTGGAGCGTATCGGCCACGCCGTAGGCGGCGTGTGCCCCTTTGCCCTGCCCGATGATGTCAAGACCTATCTGGACGTGTCCCTGAAGCGGTTCGAGACGGTGTTCCCCGCCGTGGGCAGCGCCGCCAGCGCCATCGAGCTGACCTGTGACGAGCTGGAGCACTGCTGCGGGAAGAACTTCGTCCAGTGGGTGGACGTGTGCAGGGGCTGGCAGGACGGGGAGGCGTGATGGTACGCATCCTGCATGCAGGCGACTTCCATCTGGACAGCGCCTTCGGCGCGCTGACGCCGGAGCAGGCCCGCCAGCGCCGGGCCGAGAGCCGGGAGAGCGTGCAGCGTCTGGTGGACTGGGCCAACGACCACGAGGTGCAGCTTCTGCTGCTGGCAGGCGACCTGTTTGACGGCGACGCCGTGGGCAGCGACACCGCACGGCTGGTGGCCGCCGCGCTGGGCACGTTCCGGGGCCAGACGGTGATCGCGCCCGGCAACCACGACCCCTATACCACCCGCAGCGCCTACGCCCGTACGCTGTGGCCTGACAATGTGCATATCTTTACAGAGGATCGGATGCAGACCATTCCGTTCCCCCAGTACGGCTGCGCCGTCCACGGCGGGGCCTTCACCATGCCGGAGGAGCCGGCGGATCATGTACTGGCCGGATTCACCGCCCCGGACGACGGGCTGGTGCATATCGGCCTGCTCCACGGGGAGTTGACCGGCTCCGAAAGCCGCTACCGCCCCCTGACCACTGCCGCCGTGGCCGCGTCGGGCCTGCACTACCTGGCGCTGGGCCATGTCCACGGCTGCACCGGCGTCCTGCGCAGCGGCAGCGTGCCCTACGGCTATTGCGGCTGTCTGGAGGGACGGGGCTTTGACGAGCTGGGGGACAAGGGCTTTCTGGCGGGAGAGGTGTCCCGGGAGAGCGCCGCCCTGCGCTTCGTGCCCTTTGCCCGCCGGCGCTACCGCATCATGGAGGCGGACGTGACGGAGGGCGACCCGGCGGCCTGCATCGCCGCCGCTCTGCCCGCCGGGACGGAGGAGGACGTGTACCGGGTGGTGCTCACCGGAAGCCCCGCCGCGCCGATATCGCCGGAGCGGGTGCGGGACGTGCTGGGCCACCGATTCTACGCATTGCAGGTGCGGGACAAAACTACCGTCCGGCAGGAGCTGTGGGACAAGTGCGGCGAGGACTCCCTGCGGGGACTGTTTTTGCAGCAGCTGCAGGCGGCCTGCGGCGATGATCCGCCGTCCCGCCGCCTGACGGAGCAGGCGGCGGCCTTCGGACTGGCCGCCATCGACGACCGGGAGGTATGACCATGAAAAAGATCCTGATGATCGGCACCGGCGGCACCATTGCCTCGGAAAAGACGCCCTCCGGCCTGACGCCGGAGCTGACCACGGAGCAGCTGCTGTCCTTCATCCCCGGCATCGCGGACTTCTGCCGGGTGGAATGTCTCCAGCTGTACTCGCTGGACAGCACCAACATCCGGCCGGAGCACTGGCTGGGCCTCGCCGCCGCCATCCGCGACCGGTACGACGGCTACGACGGCTTTGTCATCGCCCACGGCACCGACACCATGGCCTACACCGCCGCCGCCCTCAGCTATCTGGTGCAGGGCAGTCCCAAGCCCATCGTGCTTACCGGTGCGCAGAAGCCCATCTGGTTCGACGGCACGGACTCCAAGCGCAATCTGACGGATGCCTTCCTCTATGCCTGCCGGGGCTGCGGCGGCGTACAGATCGTGTTCAACGGCAAGGTGATTCTGGGCACACGCGCCCGCAAGACCTGCTCCAAGAGCTTCCACGCCTTTTCCAGCGTGAACTATCCCGATCTGGCGGTGGTGCAGGATGGCCATTTGCTGCAATATATGCGCTGCGCCTGCTATCCCCGGCCCCTGTTCTACGACACGCTGGATACCCGCGTGGGACTGCTGAAGCTGATCCCCGGCACATCCAGCGAGCTGATCGACTTCATGCTGGACCGGCACGACGGCCTCATCATCGAGTCCTTCGGCGTAGGCGGCCTGCCGGAATACGAGGGGGCTGATTTCTACGACGCGGTGCGCCGCGGCGTGGAGCGGGGCAAGATCGTGGTCATGACCACGCAGGTGCCCAACGAGGGCAGCGACCTGACGGTGTACCATGTGGGCGGCCGCCTGAAAAGCACGCTCCGACTGCTGGAGGCCTACGACATGACCACGGAGTCGGCGGTGGCCAAGCTTATGTGGATCCTGGGCCAGACGCGGGATTTCGGCGAGGCGGAGCGCCTGTTTTACCGGCCGGTGGCACGGGACATCCTGTACGAAAACTGAATTTGATGAAAAAACGGCACGCCGCACAGGCGTGCCGTTTTGCATACATTTACGCCGTTTTTCCCATACTATCCAAAAATGCGCGGGGAGGACGCAAAGCATGAAACAGGAATTTTCCACCAGAACGGCGGCGCTGGACGATGCGCTGGGTGCGGGGCGCTGCTTCGACATGACGGCCCGCGATCTCACCATTGGCGGCCGCCGCGCCAGACTGTGGGTGGTGAACGGCTACGCGCAGGAGAGTATTCTGGAGCGGATGATCGCACAATGGCTGGCGGCACCCGACCTGACGGACATGAAAACGCCGGACGCATTTCTCCGAAGCTTTGTCACAGCCTGCGATGCTGCCGTCTGCCTGAAAAAGGAGGAGGCGGTGCTGGGGGTGCTTTCCGGCAAGACGCTGCTGGTAGTCGATGGCTGGGACGGCGGTATTCTGATGGATGTGAAGCAGTTTCCCACTCGCTCCATTGAGGAGCCGGACACCAGCCGCGTCCTCCGGGGCAGCCACGACGGCTTTGTGGAGAATCTGATGCAGAACGCCGCTCTGCTGCGCCGCCGTATCCGAGATACCCGCCTGACGCTGGAGCGGGTGCAGCTGGATAATCGCTCCCACACCGATGTGGTGCTGTGCTACATGGAGGGCGAGGCAGATCCCGGCCTGCTGGCGGAGCTGCGAAAAAAACTGAAAAATATGCAGGTGGGCTCTGTTGCCATGAGTCAGGAATCGGTGGCGGAAGCCCTCTCGCCCCGGCAGTTCTGGAACCCGTTAGGTTACACAAAACTAAGTACACAAGAGTATCCCCCGCCAAAACAGGCGGGGGATACTTTATCCTCGCATCTTTCGCATCACGTTATCATACATTCGCGCATTGGTTACTTTCAGCGCATCCATCAACTCGTCCACTATGGCCCACGCCTGTTCCGGCGCGCGGGATGATACCGCTTGCATAAAGTCACTGTCACCGTCCACCACATCAGGAGCTGGTGCGCTGGAATACATAGCCACCGGGGCAGGGTTTCTCTGCCCTTCGTGCTGGTTTTGTATAATGTACAGCGCGGCCAACTTCTCGTAGTTCGGCCAGCTTGACTGTTCCGTTTCCAGTCTGGCTATCCAGGCTTTAAGTTCCTTTTCGTCGATCAAGGGGAATTACCCCCTTTCAGCCCTCCACGGCATCCATACACCGCTGAATGGCGTTGCGGATAGTATCATCATCCGCATTGTCCAGCATCTCTTGCAGCTGGCGCTTCATGTCATCCTTTGCGCCATCACGGCTGTAATGGCCGCGCACATAATGGGTGCCGCGCCGTGCGTAAGAGCTGCCGCCGCCGTAGCTGTCGCGGGAATATCCGCGCTGGGAATGATCGCCGTCACGAGAATAGCGCCGCTGCGAGTAATCGCCGTCGCGGCTGTATCCTTCGCCCTCCATCATCTCGATTTTGTCGATGTTCTTGATGGTGCTTACCAGCTTATGCGCGATGTCCAGATCCCCGGCGCCCAGTTCTCCTTTGTGGGCGATCTCGTCAAGCTCCTTGCAAAGCATATCGCGCAAATCGTACATTGCTTTCATACTCATGTTAATTCTCCTCTCACGCAATTCTCTCAACGGTCAGATTGCTGTTGGCAAAGTTGACCGCCTGCGTACTGGTGTTCTTCATGGCGACCGTCAGGCAGCAGCCCTTTGGTACGCACACCTGCGCGGAAACGTAGATATTGAAATAGTTTTCCACGGCAGCAGGCGTCACCGTCGCTGTGGCGCTGGTCAGCGCCTCGCCGTTGACGGCCAGCGCAGCGGTGATGGCTCCCACGGCGCCGCCGGTGGGAATGGCGATGTTGCCGCCGTAAGTGACTTTGTACAGCGCTCTGCACTGGTTCGTCAGCCCGCGCAGCGTCACCACCCCGGCACCCTCACGGTGTACGATGCACGGCTTGCTGTTGACCGCAGTTTCCGTCAGGGGAACGTTCTGCCCAGCAGCAACGGTCTGAATTGCCGCAGAAGTAAATTCTGCCATTAAAATCATTCCTTTCTCAGTTAAAATAAGCGGCGGAGCTATTGCCCCGCCGCGTTGGTGTCAGTATCAGCACGGGGCTGACCATCTCAGTAAGATCACCGATATGGTGACCGAGAAGCTATGCTATGCAGTTGTCAGCAGCCGCAGCCCTGATTGCAGCCGCAGCCGCACCCAGTATACTGATACGGGGCCGGAACGGAAAACGAAGGAACGGGACGCGGATTGTAATACGCGAACTGTGCGCTAACATAGTTGCGCATATCAAGCGTCTGAGCAGACTGAGAGGCCGCGAGGTCAGCAGCAAAAAGACGCTGGTTCTGTTCAGCAATCTTCGCGTCCTTCGCAGCGATCTCCTGCGCAGTGAGACGCTGATCGATGCTACGGAAGCCGCAGTTCATTGCATCAATGATGTCCCGCGTCGTGTTCTGCACGGTGTTGCGAGTATCGCAAGCCTGCGTCGCCATGTCGTACCGCACCTGGGCGATAGCCGCCCGGTTCTCGCAGCAGCACTCCTGGTTCTGCATCTGCATGGCGGTGAGCTGCTGCATCAAAGCGGCCTGCTGATTGCAGCGCGCCAGTTCCGCAGCGGAGAAGCCGCTGGTCACAGCCTGCGTCACGCCGGCAAACCCATTCAGCATACCGGTATTCATGGCGTAGAAGCCGTCACAGATGCCGTTATTCACCGCGTCCAGCTTGCGCTCGATATTGGCAAAGTCAGAGGTCAGAACATAACCGTCCATCACGCCGTTGCCGCCGCCACCGAAGCCGAAGCCGTTACCCCAGCCGCCAAACGCGGCGAAAATGAGGAACAGCACGATCCACCACGCGCCATCTCCGCCCCAGCCGAAGCCGTTACCGTTGCCGGTGTTGGCAGGAGCCACAGGCATAGTCATCATGGGGGTGCCATCGGAAAGAGACATAGTATCACTCCTTTTGAAAATTTTTTATATCAAACCGTGGCCACGATTTTGATTTACTTGAAAAGCCCCTGAAATTGGTTTGCCATTGACTGTATCTTGTTCAACTGGTCTTGTGAAATCCTGCCGCTTTGCAGCATCTTCTCCACTTCCGCTTTTGGGTCGCCTTTAAAACTTGCCTTGAACTGCTTGAACTGCTGTAAAAGCTGGGGAAAGTTGTTCATCGGCATCTGTCCGCCACCTAACGCATTGAAAAACGGATTGTTACTCATCGTCATCTTCCTCCTCCACTTTGCGCTTCTTCTTGCCCTTCATTTCGCCCACAAGCGCCGCCAGCGCGTCAAACTCCTTACGGGTCACATATTCCGGGGCGGGAGCTTTCTGCGCGTCAGGAGCGCTTGCAAGGCGTTCTACAAGGTCATACGTCTTGAGGGTCGGCTTGCCGCTTGCGTCGGCCTGTTTTAGGTACACAACGGGAGCCGTGCTGTCCCACAGCGCAATGGCGGAGTTGGGAGCAATCAGCCAATTCTCCGCCTCCGGCCTACCAGCCACCCACTGTACGCCGCCCTGCGGCACCGGGTTCTGCATGGGTGGCATTTGCGGCATCTGCGGCGGCATGGTCTGCATCTGCTGCTGCCGAAGCTGGGCAAGGTTGTCCTGCATTGGCTGCGGGTAATAAGGGTTGAAATACGGGTTAAATGCCATAGTTACGCCTCACTTTCTTTTTGCCAGTAATACAAAACAATTTCGTTTTCGCTGTTCCAGCTGTCGTAGATCACGCCGTCCTGCACACACACGACGTGCCCGGATAGCGCAAGGACAAATGTCCCTTCCGGGTGCTCGTCGGCGAACTTACCAACCGTGTAGCAATCTGGGCACGTGTCCGGCACAATGTACCTCCGGTAGCCTATACGCCGAAGATACGCGCCCCACACAGCGTTAGCCGACGGCATATCCCCTTCCAAATACCCCTGCACCGCCATAGCAAGATACGTTTCGCCCCACTCTTTCCCGGTGGCTTTTGAAATAGCCCGAACGGTGCAGTCTCCCACGTTTTTCCCGTGGGGGTTTTCGTTGAAGTAGCTATACATGCGCCGACACCATTTCTATCACCTGCACATAGGCTTTTAGCCCAGGAAGATCATCTTGATACGCCCAAATGATGTCCTCTGCCATCTGCTGGGTAAATCCCAGCGACACCAGCTTTTCGGCCATGCAAGCACCTCCGTTTCTTGCAATAAGCGTAACAAAAAACTGCCCCCGCAAAGGGGCAGTTAAAGGTCACAAAGAGGTCGTTAATTGGCGAAATATTTACTTGTACAAATCCGCAATTACAATGTATAATAAATTAGCCCTTCCGGAATGCCCCCCGGATGGCATCTTCCCCATTCATTTGCCCGGTTCTCCCCCTGCCGGGCGTAAACAGAGAAACCGCACCGTTTAGGTGCGGTTTCTCTCTTCGTCTGCAAACTTTTGGTACGCTCTCCGGCGGCATCGCTTTACTGTTTCTGGTGAAACATTCAGCATAAGCGCTGTCTCACAATAGCTTTTCCGTTTCACATCGCACTCAATTACGCACACCGCTTCATCTGGTGGAAGCTGTACGCTCATGATGTATGCAATCGCTCTTTTGGGGGACATCGTTTGCAATTTGCGCCGTATCTGCTTGTGGTAATTGTCCATAACACGGTAATAAGCCGTGAGCTTGCGGGACTTTACGCCGGGGAAAGAGACGGCTTGTCGTAGCTCTTTCCCGCCCAGCAGATTGATTTTACATTTTTATGTGTTGCCTTACCGCCCCAGCAGCTTGCCCCAAGTTCCCTTTCCAGCGATACCGTCAGCGCCGAGGCCGTACTTGGTCTGGAACTTCTTCAGCGCCGTCTCCGTGCCGCCGCCAAAGTCGCCGTCCGCACCGGCAGCTCCGCAGGAAAAGCCGTAGGCGATCAGCGCCGCCTGCAACGTCTTGACATCCGCGCCCTTCATGCCGTGTTTGAGCATCCGTACCTGCATGGGCAGCGTCGTGTCCTTCTCCGCAGGCACCGGCACCGGCGCGTTTGCGCTCTCCACAAAGGGTACGCCCAGCGCCGCGCAGAGGCCCTTGGCGATGGTCTCGCCGATCAGGGTGGTGTTGTCGATGATCCACTGCGCGATGCGGGGGACATCGTGGAAGTCCGTCTCGATATACACCGTCGTGGCGGCAGGGTGCTTCACCTCGTACAGTGCGGGATACGCCCGGATGACATCCGGCGCACCCGGCGTAATCGGGCCAAGTACGTCCATTACCGCCTGACACGCCTTGTACCCTGCGCTGTTCCGGTCGCCGCTGTAACAGAACAGATGCGTACCGCTGGCCTTTCCGTTGCAGGCGTTGGAGTGGATGGGCACATGCAGGTCGGCCTTGAACCGGTTGGACGCCGCCACACGGTTCTGCATGGTGTCGTACTGCCCCAGCATCACCTCCACGCCGGAGCGCTCAAGAGCGGCCTTACACGCCCATGCAATGCGCCCGCACTGCACGTCCTCGGTGGTATTGCCCACCGCGTAGGTGTTGCGCCGCTGGTCGCTGGGGGAAAGATATACCTTCTTAGTCATTGGCATTGACCCCTTTCCTGTACTGCGCCGTGCTGATGCCCAACAGCGCACCCAGCAGTGCCGTTACGGCAGAGATGGTCATAGCTACCTGCTCCGCGTAGGGCCAGCCCCACACCGGGGCCAGCGCCACATAGAAGGCGCTGAGCGCGGGCAGCACGATCATCACGATCCACTTCATCACATCGTAGACTTTATTATTCAGCTTCATATTACTTTCCTTTCCGGCCTTCCGGCCTGTTACATCTTATGCATCGGCAGCCTCCGCACTTCCTCCATGACGCGCTTCGCACTGCCGTTGCCGCCCATTTTTTCGTAGGGCGCGTACAGATAGTCGTTGAGATTCTCGTACTCGTCCTGCGTAATGTATCCGCGGTCGACGTACACCATACCAAGATGTACAATGCGGTCGTGGGCGAGGCCCACCAGCATCTTGCGCTGGGCGTCACCCTTGTCAACGCGCTTAGCCACCACGGCCCACAGGCCGCTGCTGGTCAGCACCGCCACTACGAGAGGCACTGCCACCTGTGTCCAAACATCCATCCTTGTCACCCCCTCACAGCTCCGCCGACAGCAGGGACACCGCGCCCGCGTTGAGGGCGG
>URHT01000014.1 GCA_900547745.1 uncultured Eubacteriales bacterium
GGCTCAAAGCGCAAGTCCCTTGTTTCGTCCCCGCGCTTTAACTGATAAATGGAAAAGGTATCGCCCTGCTCCTGCTCGGCTTGCCGCTGCTGCTGCAACTCGGTAAAATGCCCCTCAATCTCGGTATACCAACGAAACTTTTTTTCTTACTTTCCTTATGAGGTCCGTTTCCATCTCCTCGCCCATCTCCATCGCCGGAACGGTTTCCGCCGCCGCTGCCGCCATTGTGACCAGAACCGGATCCTTCATTAGACGCAGTCTTTTCTCCTTCACCATCTGCTTCATCATCTTTGCCTTCTGCAGTGTGTGTCCCAGAAGAAACCTTCGGCTTAGAGATAGTTACCTCAACACTTTTTATAGTATTAGAGATGGTTTCTTCCTCCTGCTTGCCTTCACTTTCTTCTCCGTTAGATTCATCAGGAAGATACTCACCGACAGATGGATCGACTTCATCGCCGTCATCCTCCGGTTTCAGCTTTTCGAGTTCATCTTTGATGACACCAATAAGATCACGGATTATGTTCTGAGCATATTGTCGCCCTTTTGTGCATCTATCAGGCTCCCATTTCGTGTGCTGCGGATTTTCTAAACTTCTAAGAAAATCATTGATTTTTTCTCCTTCAATCAACATCAACCCCGCAAAAGGAATGTTGCCGGAAATGCCGCCCTTGTCCATAATTTTCATTCCGGTCTTGCGAATCATAGCAACTTTTCTGTGCATATCAGGACGATCCGGACGAATTGCAATCCAAAGACGAATCAAGCCCATGTTCTTGAAGTCAACATCAACGCTTTGTGTGGTGGTAAGTATCTCATAATAGTTGTTGGCGTTTTCTGTAAGATACTCCTTATAATCATTGCAGAGCTCGGCCAAATGTTCTTTGCTGATCGTAATATCATCAACATGGACAACCAGTTTACCCGTATAAATTGCGTATAGGAACCCATCCAGAATAGATGCGACAATATCGCTCTTCCAATCAATACTTTTGCGGAAACCTGCAATGTACACATCAGTACCAGTTTTCCCTTTTGGACGGCTATACGCCGGATCCAGTACGAGCTGCTGATTAAATACAGGAGAGTTGTTTTCTCCACCACAATACCCAACACCAGAAGTTATTTCGTTATTATCATTTCTGAAGCTGGTAATTCGTGAAATCCCTTGATATGCGCTCTTGCCATCTTTGTCCAAAGTGCTGTAGAAAACTGTTCTGAAACTCGAACATGCAAACGGAGCATATTTGCCAATACCAAAAGAACCTCCTGAGGTTCCTGCTTTATCCGATGCGCCGGATGACTTTGTAAGATTGCACCAAGGAGTGTTGTATTCTCCATCAGAACCGCACAGTCCGGTGGTGTTGTAGTCACTAATCCTCAGGAATGGAATCTTTTCAGTATTCATAACATCCAGTGCTGCCTTAAAGAAATCTTGCGCCTTCTTCGGCTCCCAAAACTTCAAAGATCGCTTGAATGCATCGCAAAGATCCTCCGCACCAGGAATCTCTTCCTTACTAAGTTCAAAAGAGATGAAGTCTACCGTCACTGTATTCTCATCAAGGGCAGCATCCAGAGAGTTCTGACAAATCTCTCTGGCGAGAGACTTTAGAGGCGTTCCCTGAAATGTTTCTACGCCAGAATTGCTTATTCCATTAACATCGCCATTGTTATTAGACGGAAACGACCATCTCATGAATATCCCTCCTTATCTCAGTGTAAACTTAGTGGATTTAGGGGCATCGCTTTTTGCGAATTTTTTTCTGGCTTCTTTGACGCTACCTTCAATGGCAGTAAAGATTTTTTCGACATCTGCATCGCTGTACTCGTAGATAGATGTATTAGCGCAGTTTCCCAGCAGTGATACCATATTGATAATCTTATTCGTTCGATTCTCCGCCAGGCGAACAAATCGCTCTCTTTTGGTTTCGTTTTCTTTTGGCATAAAGCATACCACCTTTCGACACTATTATACAAGTACAGGTGAAGTTTGTCAATTTTATTTTCTAAATAATTTTAATATTTTTTATATATTGTAACTATGTAAGTTCTGGTTTTTTTATTTAAAAATGTAGGCAGCACAAAATGTGCTGCCTACATTTATTCTCCTACTATTCCATACACATGTTCTGCAATTGCTTTCGCCAGAAGAGGCGGAACGGCATTTCCTACTTGCTGATATTGGGAGTCTTTTGAGCCTTTGAATTCAAATCTATCAGGGAATGATTGGAGGCGAGCCGCTTCTCTAAGTGTAATTGCTCTATTTTTCTCAGGATGTATCCACATAGATTTTCTTACATTAACAACCGTTCCGCTGGGTCTCTTGGGATCAAGTCGAAGATATATTGTTTTTTGTGTTCGCTCGGGCTTAGAATATGTAGTTTTCAGTTTATCCGGTAAACTCTGAAAGTTTTTTCCCTTTTTGATTGCTTCAAAGCGTTCTTTTGCCCTTTCGGTTGTTGCAGTCGTGAAATGATTCTTCACAGATATGCTACCTTCTCTCATTGAGGCTGCATATTCTCCGATTATCTGACCTTCTGCATATGGTATTTCCGTACACTCAGATTCGAGCGACACATTATACAGCGCAAGGTCAGAAATCGCTTTTTCTACAGTTACTGCATCGTATTTCTTGGGCTCTTGCAGCATATCAAAGTCTTCACTCTCAATGCAATCTCTTCTCACTCCAATAACGATGTGTCTTTTTCGTTCTTGCGGTACTCCAAAGCATACCGCATTTAATGTTGCGCCATGCTGAATATACTCATTTCCCAATATTGCATTCACGTAATCAATTACAGCATACGACTTAACTGTAAATATGAGCGCACTATTTTCGATAGAATACTTCCCTATGAGTTGATTGTCGTGCGCTTCATTGATTGTATGAAATGTTTTCTGCAGTTCAACTATATCTTGCAGTTCTGGCGTTTCTCTTATGTTGCCGTTCTCTGACAATACATTTTTAACAACTTGGAGCCACCGATGAATTGCTTCCCTCTCTGCGCTGCCTGCACCGTTTGCACAGTAACTGTCAATTTCTCGGCACATTTCTTTCGTGTGCTTTTGGAGGTATGCAGGAAGTCGTTTTTCATTATTCTTATTCTTATTTAACACATTTAAAAGGTGGAAGAGTCTATGCGGAATAAGCAGAGCTTCGAGCTGCTCCTGGTTTTCTGCTATTGCCTTTAAATCGAATCCCTCATAGCTTCGAGAAGACATAATGATTTTGTCTTCTCTCATTGGAATTAACGGTTTAGCCGGATCAGTGGAAGTCTCATTAAGTCTTTTAATCAAATCATGGTCAATACAGGAGTCATAGAAACGATGTACATTGGACTTCAGCATACTTACATTTTCCATGACAAATGCACGCGGCTTAATTTCCTTGATTGCCCGAAAATATTCTTTAACAAGCGCATTGTTCATACTGATTAAATTGGTCTTCTGTCGATTTGCATTAGAGAATCCTTGACAGGGGGGGCCGCCAATCACTACATCTATGCCTCCAAAACGTCTGCTCAGCGTTCTGAAATCATATCCAATCACATTTTCGATGAACACAAATTCTTCCCCGGGATTTGGTATGTTGTGGCTATATGTTTCCCTGGCATACTTTTTAATTTCCGCAGCAGCTACCAACTTAAAATGCCCAGTTTGCTTAAAGCCAAGACTAAGACCACCAGCTCCTGCAAATAAATCAATCGTTTTTAGCATGAACTTGTCCCTCGGCTTTCTTGTTATCCTGTACTCCGTTTGATCGTATCCACGCATCTACTTCGCTAATTTTAAACCGCCATTGGCGATCTACTTTATATCCAGGCATATTTTGCTGCTTTACCATCTTTTTCACAGTATCCCTGCTAAGATTGAGGTGCTCACAAATATCGGACAGCGATACCCACTTCTCTAAACTATCCATGATATTCCTCCTTTGTTTTGTAAATTATACACTAATTATTTAGAATTAGCAAGTGGAACTGAAAAGAATAATTGCGTTTTTTATAGTTCTACAACTAATAACAACTAAATCAGTTTGTTCTCCTGCTAACAAGAACTAATCGCTTTATAACTATGGCACTGCAAACTTTGAACTGTACGCCAACTTCCGTGAAACGACCAAGAGGACCGCACCTGCTCATATGAGCAGATACGATCCTCTAAAATTTTGTTATTGAAGGATATCTAATTCAGCCTGAAATAGCAGGTATTCTTTCCACGACCTTCTTTTTTCAATTCTCTGGCTGCAACCAGTTTCCGCAGAGCACCCTCAATGGAGCTGTCACTGAGCGTCGGGCAAAGCTCCCGGATGTCCTGCTTGCTGAACCGCCCGATTCTATTCTTGCTTGCTCTGCGCACCATTTCCAATGCAGGCAGCTTGGTTTCCACAAGCGCCACGCGATCCTCAAAGTCCTTATAGGCCGCAAGGATCGTTCCGAGCAGGTACTTGATGAACGGCACTACATCCTCCGTGCCTTCGTGCCAGCCGGTTTGCGCCTGCGCAAGCGCATCATAGTACAGGTCCTTGTTTTTGGCGATTTTGGCTTCAAGTGAGATATACTTGCCGACATAAAATCCGCTCCGGTACAAAAGCAGCGTCGTGAGTAGCCGACTCATTCTTCCGTTTCCGTCATTGAATGGGTGGATGCACAGAAAATCATGGATCAAAACCGGGATTGCAATCAACGGCTCCAGTTCCATATTCCCAATCACACGGTTGTATTCCTCGCAGATTCTGTCCAACGCTTCCGGCGTTTCATAAGGGGCAAGCGGCGTGAACAGCGTTTCCACATGACCGTCCGGATAGGTGGCAGTGATATAATTCTGCACACTTTTTGTGCGGCCCGCAAGTGGGTTGTTTATGTGACTGTACAGGATTTTATGAAGCTGCAGGATATAGTTCTGCGTAATTGGAATCGCATCAAAGCTCTCGTGAATGATACTCAACACATCGCGGTATCCGGCAATTTCCTGCTCGTCACGGTTTCTCGGCGTGGTTTTCTCCTCGACGAGCTGCCGGATTCGGCTACTCGTGGTGACAATGCCCTCGATGGCATTCGATGCCTCGGTGCTCTGTATCTTGGCAATTTCCACGAGTTTTTCGAGCTCCTCCGGGCGCTGCTTCAAATACAGCTCCTGCTTTCCGGTTTCCTTGTATATGGCCGCAATCAGGCCAAGAACATCCGAGTCCCACTTCTGCTCCTTGATTGCAGAGTAATTGAAGATTCTCATTCCCTCACCCCTATTCATTTTCCCTTAAATAATAATATAAAATAAGGGAATAGTCAATGGGCTGTGCCATAAATCCCTTACTATTATGCCTGTATTAAGGGATTTATACTCAGATAGTGGAAAAGTGCCTGCGATTATTTTCATGCTGTAAACCCACTCTTCTTTGTCTATAGCGCCGCAACTGCTGGGCTGCCACCCTTGCAGAAACCACTTGCACACCCCTACCATTAGAGTTACAATTCAGGTAATCCAAAACGATTCCCGCTGAGGGCAGGCGAAAGTTCACCGAAAGGGGCAACTGACATGGATAACGAGCGTATGGAAGAGTTGGAGAAAATCGAAGCCCATGGTGCCGAGAACGGCTGGGTTGCACCGATGACAGAGGAAGACAGGGAGTTCTTTGCATATTTTCGCTCGGTGTTTAAGCGCTACAATATTTCCCCCTCAAAGGCAACACGACTGGAGTATGATTTTGTGACACGAGTCGTGGAGAGTGAGTTCTACCTCCAGAAAGTGTGAGGGTATTCTTTGTCTATAGCGATGCAAATTCTGCGCCGCCTATCCCTGCATAAAAGACTTGCTCAACCTCTCCAGCAGAGGTACAATGCGACAAACCGGAGCAATGAATCATTCGTCCACAGCACTCCGGCAAACTATGAAAAACCGCTTTCTGGCCCCTGTCACGAGGGTGTTCAGAAAGCGGTTTTTGACCACATGTTTGACTACAGGCAGCCGTGGAGTGTGCGGAAACAGTGGAGTCAAGAGTTGCGAAGAGCGTTCGTAATAAAGTAAAAACGGCTATAAAGCACCGGAAAAAGTAGAAAAATTTTTATTCAAAAGTTTGGGATGTGGAAGCCGCGCGTTCGAGTCGCGCCACTCGGACCAAAATCCCTCTGAAATCGTTGATTTCAGAGGGATTTTCTTATTCCTTGTCTATTGCGGCGCAGAATCTGAGTCGTTTCATATTGAATCTCGCGACCCGTAACAATATAATATTTATATAGGAGGAATACATATGAAATGGGAAAATATAAATCTGCAATTTGGAAATGTCCTCCGGAAAATACGAGAAGGGCGTTGTATGACGCAAGAGGAGTTTTCAGCATTTTGCGGAATAAGCCGTGCCTATTACGGACGCGTTGAACGCAGGGAACATAGTGCTACTTTGGAAATCTGTCAGAAGATATCAGAGGCAACGGGACTATCCTTTTCGGAATTGTTTGAGGATATTGTTTAAAACGTCATATATGACGTTGATTACACTATTCGACGACTGTATAATTAAGCTGTGGATGGCAGTTCTGTCTGCGTATCCAAATACAACGTCTCGAATGACAAGGAGAACTATTATGAGTAATCACGAAAAGCGAACCCTTACCTTTAAGGTGCAGTCCTTCCGCCGCATCCCAAACCCCTACCTCAAATCAGAGGAAGGAGAGAAAGGTGCGGAGATGTACATTGCTATCTGCGACGTTAAGGATATCCCTGACAATTTCCCTATGGAAACAAATCCCCGCGAGCAGAAAATGACCACTAATGTGGCAAAAAGAATTAAAGAATCTCTTCTCAACGCCAGCGAACTGAACTTCTATCTGCTGAACCGTGGCATTCTGCTTTCTGCAAAAGATGTATCCTACAGCAATTACTCCAACGAGATGACCATCAGTTTTGAAGATAGCGAAGTTCACGGAAACGTCGACGGTGGCCATACTTACAGAACGATCCTCCAGTACCGTGACCAACTTGATCGTGGTCAGCAGTATGTAAAAATTGAGATTCTGACGGGCATTGAAGGAATTTTCTAGAGTCTTGCGGCTGCACGTAATACTTCCGTTCAGGTACAGGATAAGTCTATTGCCGAACTGGAAGATCGCTTTGATATTATCAAAAACACCCTTGCTAATGAGAGCTATATCTCCCGTGTTTTCTTCAAGGAAAATGACACCGGTGATATTGACGTTGCTGATCTGCTGGCTCTTCTGAATATGTTTAATATCACCCGTTAGGCGCCTGTCTGTGCATCCAGAAACTTCTCTTTGTTGGCAAGGCTGCCGAGAAACGCAGTCAGAAAGGCGGCATTTTTCTTCTCCAGCTTTTCCGCAACATTGTGCGTTGCAGAATTGTTGTTGGATACAACCGCCACAGTCTTCCTGCTCCGAACCACATTGGCGATGATATTTAGGATCGTCTGCGTTTTTCCCGTCCCCGGCGGTCCTTGAATGATGCTGATTTTGGAGGAAAGCGCCCGTTCTACCGCCACCTTTTGACTCTGGTTCAGGCCAAACGGATAGATCACTGCCTCCGGCATCTGGGGCATTTTGACGTCTTTCTGCGGTGCAAGATAGCTTGCCAACACGGTATCCTCGCTGACCTGCTTGATTTTATCGTACTGCATGCTTAGGATGTTGATGCCTTCCACCTCGAGGCTGATTGCCGCGGCAGTTTCTTTGAAATACTGGAATGCTTCTTGATTTTTACCGTCTGTCAGGCAATTCTGCTGGAACTGCACTTCATTCCTACGAAATGATAAATCTCTCTTTCCGTTGCGGACAATACGATAATACCCACCGAAGTCGAGAAGCTCATCAATTTCGCTGATGGTTTGCCCATTTGCGGTGACAATCACCTGCGCAGGGCGATTTTCTTTTTCAGAGGCAGAATCTCCACATTGCTGCTCTGAAAGCTGTATGTCTTATTGGGCGCACTGGTATAGACGACCTCGCACTTTCCGTCGTGGAATTGAAAGCTTGCAACCGAGTCCGTCTGGTCTTTTCCCTTTATGATGATCAAGTGCTTTCGTGCGTCCATAGGCAATCCTTTCACTTGAGAATGCGAGCTGTTGACTTATGGGTTGTCCACCCACATTCGCACTGGATTATAGCTGCGCCCACCAGCCGCATTTTATTGCCATAGGACGCGCGGATATTCTCCAAAATGTATTTGGCTGCCTTCTTCTCCAACTGGATATAGTAGCCCTTGGGAACGGACACAAAACCGTCCTTGATCTCCCGGCTCACACTGCGGGTGGCATTCGACAGCAGCGCCGCAAACTTATCTTCAAAATTATACTTTCTATATTGCCTGACCGATGAAGTCCAGCACAGTCAGGCATTCCTTGTCCTCAGATAGACGCAAACCGCGTCCCAGCTGTTGCAAGAAAATCGTCAACGACTCCGTGGGGCGCAGGAAAAGGACGGTAAAGACAATTTAATTATGATCCGGCACGATCTCCACAATATCCTCTATCTGGCAATCCAGCGCGGCACAAATCTTCATGAGTATCTCTGTGGTGACATGTCCGTTCCGACCCATTTTGGTGACGGATGCTGGGCTGATACCTGCCTTTTCACACAGGTCCTTTTTCTTCATATCCTTGTCGATAAGCAGTTTCCAGAGTTTTTTATAACTCACAAACATAAACTATCCCCTCCATACCGATATACAAAAATGCTCTGCCACTTGGCAGAGCATCCGGTCTATTGCAGCCGTACTGCCAAGGCCCATTCCAACACATGACAGCGTTGTTTTTCATGATAGCACATTCGGGCAGAAAAAGCAAGAAAATGATAAATTCGCACGAATTCTGACTCTATTCAATTTCTTTTCAAGCCGCAAACGAAACGGTTGAACCTCCGGACAGTCAGAGCTGCAATGCCAACACCTCAGAGCGAGGCCAAACTGATTGGAGGTCAGATGATGAATTATGAAGTAAAACCGTTTCAGGACTATGGACTGGTCACCATTGATGAGCTGAAAGAACAGACCGCCAGCCTATTGAATCTGGTAACGGCGGAACAGCGACCGCTACGCGTATGCATGAACAACGGCAAGGAGTTCCTGTTGTGCCCTCAGGACCTGCTCGCTCCGATCTGCGATTCTGATTTTCGCTTGGTCCTGCTGTCAGCAATGCGGTATGCGATGGGCAGAAATACATATATGCCCGCGGTAGTTTCCGATTATATTAAGCGCATCTTCGGTTTCTGGACGATAAGTTTCTTGCGTTGGCTGCCGATGATATCAAGGTGTGTTTTTGTAAAGAAGTGTGCAATTCGCATTGACAAGCAGCAAAAAAGAACGCTATAATAATGTCGTTATCGATAATGACGTTATTATTTAGGCGCAGAGGAGTGAAGACATGGCCAATAGAGATCACTCCTTGGATGATGGGATCATTCAGGCTGCATACTCGGAGTTTCTTACTTACGGTTTTCAGAAAGCCTCTCTGCACAAAATTGCCGAAAAAGCCGGCGTCACAACGGGAGCGATCTACACAAGATACAAAAACAAAGACGCGTTGTTTGCCAGTTTGCTTCAGGATTTTTTTGAGACGATGAAGACCTTGTTTGCGCCCATCGCGGAAGAATACGAAAAAGCAAAGTGCAGCGCACAGCCGGAGGATATCCTCCGCGCCATCAACGCCGAGGAACAAGTATATTTTCGGCTGCTGACCGAGCACCGTGACGACTGCACTTTATTTTTCTGCCGCAGCGATGGCAGCTCCATGGAAACCATGCTGCATAAGCTGATGGATCAAAAGGCGGAACAAACAGTGGAATTCTTTTCACATATCTATGGGAAAGCGCCGAATGCCGATGCGATCCGCCTTTTGATGGGTTCACAATTCTGGTACTTCCGCCAGCTGCTGGATCAGCATATGGAGGAAGGCAGAATGCTTACCTGCTTACGGGCAGTCCTTGATTTCACCAACGCCGGCTGGCGGTATTTATGTGACAGCCTGAATTAAATTGGCAAAGAAAATGGGCGGTGCGGTCGCCCATTTCTTTCGAACACCAGTTAGAGATAGCTAACCGATAGAAAAGAGTTTGCGATGATAGAGTTTGAATTTGAATTCCAATATGCGGAGGCGAAGCTGCCCAGTCTCCGACAGGTCGGCGGCGGCATCCCGGCGGGACGCTGCGTGGTGCTCTGCGGAGGCAGCGGATGCGGAAAATCCACGCTGCTGCGGTGCATCAACGGACTAATCCCACAATTTTACGAGGGAGAGCTGAAGGGCTTTTGCCGCCTGAACGGACAGGACACCGCCGGGCTGCGTATCGGCGAGATCGGCGAGCTGGCAGCATCGGTATTTCAGGATCCGCAAAGTCAGTTTTTTACTGTGAACAGTTCCAATGAAGTGGCCTTCGGTCTTGAAAATCACCGTCTGCCGCAGGGTAAAATCCGTCAGCGGGTGGACGAAGCGTTCCGTGTGTTTCATCTGGAGCGGCTGAAGGATCGCAATGTCTACGAGTTGTCCAGCGGTGAACGGCAGCTCATCTCCATCTTGTCCGCGTGGGCAATGGACACAGATATTTTTCTGCTGGACGAACCCACGGCCAATCTGGACTTTGCAGCTACGCAGCAGTTAAAAGAGATTCTGCTTGCCCTGAAAACGCAGGGCAAAACGCTGCTGCTCAGCGAGCACCGACTCTACTATCTTGCCGACATTGCCGATGAATATTGGGTCATGGCAGACGGCGAGATCAAAGGAAAATACACTGCCGCAGAGGCAAAGGCGTTCTCAATACATCATTTCGTATGCCGTCCCGTCTTTTCGCATAAAGCGGTCGTACCGACCGGCATTTTCGTCCCAGAAGCTCTTGTATTCTCGCATCTCTGTCATTCCTTTTGGCGTTAGACTTATCTAACCGATACGCGCAGTTGCGCGGTTAGAGTGCGCTAACTACTGTGTCTTGGAAAAGCCGCATTTCTGCGGCCTTCCTCCCCAAGGCTATCCTTGCTTAATTTAGCATTTTCGGATGATTTTCTTAGAAAAACATTACTTCCCGTTTCCACTCCAAAGTATAGCACCGCCGGCGGTTAGCGTCAACTAACCATCTGGTACTCTTTTTCTCTTTTCCTCTGCCTTCGGAGAGTGTACAAAGCAGCTGCCCTTATTCTTTGATTATAGCATCCCACGGTGTGGGTGGGGTTCTTCCGCGGGGGGTTCATCCTGTTCCGTCAAGTGGAGAAACTGGTGGCCGAGAATACCGCAAAGCCCCGCCGGACTTGCTCCGGCGAGGCTTTGCCTTTGACCACATAAAATGCCACACAGGCAGGCGTGGAACACATGGTGGATGCGGGTCAAAAGGTGTTAGGAAAGGAATTAAAATCGAGAGAAACTCACTAAAAAATGGCTAAAAAGTACAGAAAAAATGTCGCGGCAGCTCTTTGTCTATTGCGGCGCAGGATTTGAGCTGCCTTACGCTTTCAGCTTATACAGGCGATTGCCTTGGTCGCTCTCCGCAACGACGACACCCTCCTCGGCAAGCTGCTGCAAGAGGGATTCCGTGCGGCTCAGGGTGGTGCCCAAGGATTTGGAGAGCGCAAACAGGTCGCTGGTGGGGTGGTCTGTGAGATGGTCAATGAGCAGTTGGCGCTGGGAGAATGCACCCAGAGGGACTTGCTTTCCAGCGGTTGCGTTTTCTGCGCCGCCGTGACCCGTCATATACAGCGTAAGGGAGACGCGATCCGGGGCGCTGCGCTCCGTAAAAACCGGCTCTGGCCAGCCCTGGGCTTTCCAAATGCGGTACAGATTAGGGATGCCGCCGCCGGTATATTCGCCTACATCTACGAGGCGAAACATCCGGGCCATTGCGGCGTTTCGCGGGTCAGATACGCCGCCATTTTTGGCGGCGTCCAAAGGTACACGGAAGCTGCCGGGGTTGGAGAGCGTGATTTCCTGATAGCCCTTGCTGACAGCAATGCCGCCGCTGCCATGATAGTCCGCGTTGACAAGGCAGTTGGCCAGCACCTCACGCAGGACTTGGCGGACGGGTATATCGTCCACCCGATGACCGTTTTCCAGCAGGAAAGGCGTTTTCACATCCTGCTGCAGCTTGTTGTAAGCCCAGTAGTAGAATTCGTAGACATTGCCGTTCCAAGGGGCTTCTTCCCAATTGCCTTTCACATCAAGCTGCTCACGGTAGGTTATGGCATAATCAGGGTATTCGCAGAGGATGTCTTGGTGATTGCCAAACATCAGCAGCCCGGCCAAAGTCGGGTGCAGCGAACCGTCGGCATCGCCTATGGCGCCGATTTTTTGCAGAAACGCTTCGTCGCCCAAGCGTTCCCACATATGTCCGGGGCGGTACAGCTTCATTCTTTGCCGGAGGCTGCGCACGCTCTCGGAGTTTAGGGCTTCAAGTCCCCTGCCACGCACCAAGTGCATATCCGGCGACCGGACAGCCGCATTCCGCACCATAGCCTGATACTCCTCGTATGTACAGCGGTAATCGCCCTCGCCGCTTCGGCGATAGGTGTTGCGGGTGTCGTTGTCCACATACACGGGCTTGTAGGCTCGGTCCGCACGGGGGACTTTGATAACGACGATGTGATCGCCGCCGACTTCTTCCACATACACATCTTTTTCGGCCAGGATATTGACACTAACTTTCATGGGATCGTTGATGATGTGCCAAAACTCACGGATCAAGCCATCGGGATCGGGCAGGTCTACGGAATCGAAGGTCTTGTCCGCCGTCTCAATAACGCCCAGCAGGATGACGCCGCCCAGCGTGTTAGCGAAGGCGGAATAGGTCTCCCAAATGCTCTTGGGCAGGCCGCCCAGGGCCTTTTTGGCCTCTATGCGGTTGTTCTCCCGGTATTGCTCCAGGCGACTGAAATCAAGCATGGGTGCCACCTCCCTTGGGAGATATTTTAGCATATCGGGGGCGGGATGGCAATGCGAAGCGATCTCGTCGCCATTAAGATAAATAGCGGAAATGCTCTCTATCAAATGGTATAATAATTCCGCAAGTCATTTAGAAAGGGGGGCGCTGCCGTGGACTTTTGGAGCAGAATGCTGTCTGGCATTGCAGATACGATCCTGCCAAAAGCTTTGGAGGAGGATGCGCTCCTTTTGCAGATAGAGGAAGCTCTGCAGGAGGAAAAGGAGTTGTGGCGCACACGGCAAAATTTCCTTGAGCCTATCGTGGCCCGGAGCTTTCAGAACAAATGGCGGTCAGCACGCAGCGCCGCCCGATGTGCCGGTTCTGGTACGCCTTGCACACCACAATGGCGATCTCGCCGCTGGCGCGCAGGGAGATATCCCCCACCAGCGTGCCCCGGTACTCGATGTACCAGCAGTCGCCGTTGGCGCAGAGATAGTCGTACATCCGGTGCAGCAGCGCCGCGTCATAGGGCGTGTCCCGGTCGTCCACCTGCTTGCAGACGTCCAAGTCCTGGTACCACGGCAGCGACGCGGCGTCGTTCCGGTAGTACGGGATCAGGCGGATGTCCTCATCAACGGTGCGTATTGTCACGCTCGTCCCTCCAGACTCTCACGCCGGACGGCTTCCCGTCCCTGGAAATGAAAAACGCAGCGCAAACCGATCTCACGGTCTGCACTGCGTCTGCGCGTCCGGCATCGCGTTTATGCGTCCCCGCCCACCAGCGCGCGGAAGGCCGCATCGCGGTCGAAGGTACCGGCGGCAAAGCCGGGCACCTCCTTGATGGCCTTGCAAATGCTGATACTGAAGCCCGTCAGGATCTGCCCCACCTCCTGATCGGAGTAGGGACAGTCATCGGTGACGATCAGCGTGGACAGGCTGTGCACCACCAGCCACAGGTCGCGGAAATAGACGTCCGCTTCCTCGCCGGTGATGTGGTAGATATCCATCAGGGCCGGGCGCACATGCTCCTGCAGATGGCGCATGGACGCAGCGGCGCTGTACTCCTTTTCCCGGGTCAGGAACAGCAGCCGGTAAAGCTCAGGCTCCTCCCGGGCAAAGCGGATGTACTGCTTCCCCACGCCCAGGAACGGGATGTCCTCCTGCAGGCCCGCGTGGGTGTAGCGGTCATACACGTCCACTGCGGCGGCATAGACCGCCGTTTTGATGCCGTCCATGGAGCCGAACGCGGTAAAGATAGGCTGCGTGGACGTACCCAGCTCGTCCCCGATGTTCTTGGCGGTCAGCCCTCCGGCGCCCTTGGCCCGCACTACCCGCAGCGCCGCCTCCACCATTTCCGTTTTCGTGAATTTGTTCTTCGGAGCCATTGTCTGCACCTCTCCCGGCGAGAATAAAACATTTAATACATATCGTACAATATGCATTGTGCATTATACACGCACAGAGCTCCGTTGTCAACCCCCTGCTCGCGTTTTTCCTTACGGCCGTTCCTCCTCCGGATCGCCGATCTTCAGGCAGAAATCGTGCAGTCGCAGAAGCAGCGGCGCCGGCGTTTTCCGCCTCTCAGAGCGGTTAGAGAAAATTAACCGACCCGCTTTTGAAAAACCGCCGTGCGGCGGTCATGGCGACGCGGCGCTTGTACACCACGCCGTCGTACTTCTTCTTCAGCTCCACAAACACCTTGTCGTCCCCCGTTGGTACGCCGTAGCTGCGGACGCGCAGCTTCTCCTTATACACCGGCTTCTCCAACGATTTGCGGATGAGCCGCCAGTCCCCGGTGTCGTAATAGATGTTGCAGATGGTGTATGCGCCGTAGGCATCCTTTTTCCTATAAGGAGCCATTCCCTCCAGCAGGAAGCGCTGCTGCTGCGCCGCCGTCACCGGGGGCAGCTCCTTTACCATCGGGGACAGCTTCGGCAATACCCTGTACAGCGGTACGGCCCTGTGCAATGCGAACCTTGTGTTCTTCTCCTCCCCCACGCTGACGTTTTCCTGCAACGCCCTCACCGCCGAAGCGCAGACCGGCAGCATCCGCACCGGCATGGGCGGTATGGGCGGCTCCTGAAGCCACAAAAACGCCGCCCCATAGGGCGGCGTTTTTCCCTGTTCTGCGTCTGTCACCGGGCGCTGCGCATCAGCAGCATCATGGCCTGAAACTGATAGGTCAGCATCTGCCCAAGCTCCTCCTCGGAGAAGCGGCAGGCGTGGGCAGCGCACAGCGCGCCGATGCCGAAGGTGTAGATCCACACGTTTTCAAACAGCGTGCGGGCCTCCTCCGGCGTCAGGCCGTAGTCCCTGCGGATAGCCTCCATACAGATCTCCACCGTGCCGCACAGCGCGCGGAACATGTCCTCAAATCCGGCGGTGTCGGCATTCTCCTGCATGAACAGCAGCTGATAGAGCTTCGGCTCCTGCATGGCGAAGCGCACCATCTGTAGGCCCACCTGCTTGAACACCGGCATATTCGCCACCGGCTGGCGCACGAACTGCTCGAACCGGCGCATGGCGGCCTCCCGCACGGCCTGCTGCAATTCGTCCATGCTGCGGAACACCGTGAAGATCGGACGGGCGGAGCTGCCCAGCGCCGCGCCCAGCTCCCGGGCCGTCAGCGCCTCCGCGCCCCGGCGGGCCACCAGCTCCAGCGCGGCCTCCACCATTTCTTCTCTTGTAAACTTCGGTTTCGGAGGCACAGGACGCCCTCCCTTCCAGCGGCTGCATATTTTCCTCATTATAGGCATCCATCCGCCGGTTGTCAAGCACGCCGCACTTGACAGACACCCCTCTTATCCCTTACAGTTAAGGGATAAACCATCCCATGAGAGGAAGTCTTACATATGACACTGCGAGAACTGGAAACCGGCAAAAGCGCCGTGATCCGCCGGGTAGGCGGTGAGGGGGCGCTGCGCCAGCATTTTCTGGATATGGGCATGATCCCCGGCGCGGAGGTGACGGTGGTGAAGCTGGCCCCCATGGGCGACCCCATGGAGGTGCAGGTACACGGCTACGAGCTGACCCTGCGTCTGGCGGAGGCTGATCAGATCGACATTGAGCCTATCCGGCAGCGCAGCCGCAGCCACATCGGCGCCGACCGCGCCCGTGACCCGGATCACCCCGGTTTGGGTGAAAGCGGCAAGTACCACAGCAAGGCGGGGGAGCATCCCCTGCCGGAGGGCACCATCCTGACCTACGCGCTGGTGGGCAACCAGAACTGCGGCAAGACCACCCTGTTCAACCAGCTCACCGGCTCAAAGCAGCATGTGGGCAACTTCCCCGGCGTCACGGTGGATCGAAAGACCGGCGTCATCCGGGGCTATCCCGATACGGAGGTCACAGACCTGCCGGGCATCTACTCCATGTCGCCCTTCAGCAGCGAGGAGATCGTATCCCGGAACTTTGTCCTGCAGGATAAGCCCAAGGCTATCATCAACATCGTGGACGCCACCAACATCGAGCGGAACCTGTACCTGACCATGCAGCTTCTGGAGATGGATATTCCCACGGTGGTGGCGCTGAACATGATGGATGAGCTGGTGGGCAATCAGGGCTCCATCGACGTCAACGCCATGGAGGCCATGCTGGGCGTGCCGGTGATCCCCATCTCCGCCGCCAAAAACGAGGGCGTGGACGAGCTGGTGCGCCACGCCATTCACGTCGCCCGGTATCAGGAGCCACCGCTGAAGCAGGACTTCTGCGACAAGGACGACCACGGCGGCGCCGTTCACCGCTGTATCCACGCGGTGGTGCATCTTATCGAGGACCATGCCGAGCAGGCCGGTCTGCCGGTGCGCTTTGCCGCCACCAAGGCTATTGAGGGCGACCCCCTTATCCTCCGGCAGTTGGCGCTGGACGAGAACGAGCAGGAGATGCTGGAGCATATCGTTCAGCAGATGGAGACGGAACGCGGTCTGGACCGCAGCGCCGCCATCGCGGACATGCGCTTTGACTTCATCGAGAGGCTGTGCGAGCAGACGGTCATCAAGCCCCGGGAGAGCCGGGAGCGCATACGCAGCGAGCGGATCGACCGCCTCCTCACCGGACGCCACACCGCCATTCCCTGCTTCGTCGGCATCATGGTGCTGGTGTTCTATCTGACGTTCAATGTCATCGGCGCGTGGCTCCAGTCCCTGCTGAAAACAGGCATTAACAGTCTGTCCGCTCTGACGGACAGCGCCCTGACGCGGCTGGACGTGAACCCGGCGATCCATAGTCTGGTTATCGACGGCATCTTCACCGGCGTGGGCAGCGTGCTGAGCTTCCTACCCGTTATCGTGACGCTGTTTTTCTTCCTGTCCTTAATGGAGGACAGCGGCTACATCGCTCGCGTGGCTTTTGTTATGGATAAGCTGCTGCGGAAGATCGGCCTGTCCGGCAAGAGCATCGTGCCCATGCTCATCGGCTTCGGCTGCACGGTGCCGGCGGTGATGGCCACCCGCACCCTGACCAGCGAGCGCGACCGGAAAATGACCATCCTGCTGACGCCGTTCATGAGCTGTACGGCCAAGCTGCCCATCTACTCCTTCTTTGTCAGCGTATTCTTCCCCGGCCGGGGCGGCCTTATCATGGCGGGGCTATACCTGCTGGGCATTCTGGTGGGCTTACTGGCGGCGCTGCTCTACAAGGACACGCTGTTCCGGGGTGAGCCCATCCCCTTCGTGATGGAGCTGCCCAACTACCGGCTGCCCAGCGCCAAAAACGTGGCGCAGCTGCTGTGGGAAAAGGCCAAGGACTTCCTGCAGCGAGCCTTCTCCGTCATTCTCATCGCCACGGTGGTGGTATGGTTCCTCCAGAGCTTTGACCTGCACCTGAACATGGTGTCCGACTCGGCGGATAGTATGCTGGCCATGGTCGCCGGTTTGCTGGTACCGCTGTTCGCGCCGCTGGGACTGGGCGACTGGCGTATCTGCACCGCCCTCATCAGCGGCTTCATGGCCAAGGAGAGCGTAGTATCCACGCTGGAGGTGCTGTTCGGCGGCAGCATCGGCAGCATCCTCTCGCCGCTGTCGGCGGCGTCCCTGCTGGTGTTCAGTCTGCTGTACACGCCGTGCATCGCGGCGGTGGCCTCCGTCCGGCGTGAGCTGGGCGGCAAATGGGCGGCGGGTCTGGCCGTGTGGCAGTGCCTTATCGCGTGGGTAGCCGCCTTCGTGACCCACGGCATCGGGCTGCTGCTATGAGCATCTGGGATATTCTCATTCTCGCAGCGATAGGAGCCGCGCTGTTCTTCGCCCTCCGCGCCGCCGTCCGGAATCGAAAGGACTGCTGCGGCAGCTGCCGGAGCTGTCGGAAAAATGACTGTACCTGCCCGTCGTGCCGGTCAGCAAAACAGGAGAACAATCATGAAAAAAACTAAACCCTTTTCCCATCCCCGCGACCTGAAGGGCACCATCCGCCGCCAGCCGGTGGTGTTCGCCGTGTACCTCGTCCTGCGGCTTATCGTACTGGCCACGCTGGTGTCCTCCATCATTCGCGGCGAGTACGAGAGCGCGTTCATCTGCCTGCTGGTGCTGGCACTGTTCCTGCTGCCGTTTTTCATCCAGCAGAACTTCGGCATTGAGCTGCCGTCCACGTTGGAGATCATTATTCTGCTGTTCATCTTCGCGGCGGAGATATTGGGCGAGCTGGAGTGCTATTTCATCACCTACCCCCACTGGGATTCCATGCTCCACACCACCACCGGCTTCCTCTGCGCCGCCACGGGCTTCGCCCTCATCGACATCCTCAACCGCAACAGCCGCATCAAGTTCGAGCTGTCCCCCATCTATGTGGCGCTGGCGGCGTTCTGCTTCTCCATGACGGTGGGCGTGCTGTGGGAGTTCTTTGAGTTCGGCATGGATCGCCTGTTCCACATGGATATGCAGAAGGATACTGTTGTGCAGTCCATCACCTCCGTCATGCTGGATCCCACCAACCGCAACATTCCCATTACCATCGACGGCATCCACTCTGTCGCCGTCAACGGGCAGGACTTGGGCTTCGACGGCTATCTGGATATCGGTCTGTACGACACCATGGCCGATCTGTTCGTCAACTTCGTCGGCGCGGTGGTGTTCAGCACCATCGGCTACTTCTATATCAAGCAGAGGGGCAAGGGTCGGCTGGCCCGCGCCTTCATCCCCACCATCACGGAGAACGTCTCGCGGGACGCGCCGTCCCCGCAGGATACGCCGGAGGATACCCCGGATGCCCCGTAAAAACGCAGAAAAAGAGTACCCGCGCCTGCGCGGGTACTCTTTTTTCACATTTCAGAACAGGCTCACCTGACTGGTATCCGCCATACCGGCGAAGGCGCCCAGCGCCTTCAGCTGCTCGATGTGGGTCTTACTCAGCTTATTGCAGGTATTGGCGAACTCCTCCACGGAAATGAAGGCCTTGCCCCTGCGCTTCTCCACCGTGTCCAGCGCCGCCGCCTCGCCCAGCCCGTGCACGGTGACGAAGGGCGGCAGCAGACCGTTGTCCGTGATGACGAATTTTGTGGCGTCGGACTTGTAGATGTCGATGGTGTCGAAGTGGAAGCCCCGCAGATAGAACTCGTAGCACACCTCCAGCGTCACCAGCAGGTTCTGCTCCACGTCGGTAGCGTCCTTGTTGTTCTCGATCTCCCGTATCTTCTGCTTCACCGCGTCCAGCCCGGCGCAGCAGTATTCCGCGTCGAAGGCCTTGGCCCGGATAGAGAAGAACGTGGCGTAGAACGCCAGGGGCTTATGCACCTTGAACCACGCGATGCGGAACGCCATCATCACATAGGCCACGGCGTGGGCCTTGGGGAACAGATAGCCGATCTTAGCCAGTGACCCGATGTACCAATCCGGTACCTCGTGATCCCGCATGGCCTCCTCCCAGCCCTCCTGAAAGCCGCCCTTTTTCACCTTGCCCTTACGGACAGCCTCCATGATCTTAAAGGACATCTTGGGCTCCAGACCCATGGAGATCAGGTACAGCATGATATCGTCGCGGCAGCCCACCGTCTCCAGAACGGAGGCGGTGCCGCTGACGATGAGCTCCCGGGCGTTGCCCAGCCACACATCCGTGCCGTGGGAGAAGCCGGACAGGCGCACCAGCGTGTTGAAATCCTTGGGCATGGTGTCCATCAGCATACCGCGGGTAAAGCGGGTGTTAAACTCCGGGATAGCCACGGCGCCGGTGGGGCCTAATATCTCGTCGTTTTCAAAGCCCAGCACCTTGGAGGACGTGAAGATGCTCATGGTGTCCGGATCGTCCAGCGGGATGGCCCGTGCGTTGACGCCGGTGAGATCCTCCAGCATCTTGATCATGGTGGGGTCATCGTGCCCCAGCATGTCCAGCTTCAGCAGGTTGTCCTCCATGCAGTGGTATTCAAAATGGGTGGTGATGGTGTCGCTGCCCGCGTCGTCGGCGGGGTGCTGTACGGCGGTGAAATCCTCCACATCCATGTCGTCCGGCACCACCACCAGACCGCCGGGGTGCTGGCCCGTGGTGCGCCGCACACCCACGCAGCCCTGCGTCAGCCGGTTCATCTCGGCGTTGGGCGCCGACTGCTGCCGCTCCTCCAGATACTTTTTCACCATGCCGTAGGCGGTCTTTTCCGCCAGTGTACCGATGGTGCCGGCGCGAAACACCTGGGTCTTGCCGAACATCTCAATGGCGTGCTGGTGGGCGCGGGACTGATACTCACCGGAAAAGTTCAGGTCGATATCCGGCACCTTGCCGCCTCCGTAGCCCAGAAACGTCTCAAAGGGGATGTCAAAGCCGTCCTTGACGTACTTCTCCCCGCAGATGGGGCACATCTTGTCCGGCATATCCGCGCCGCAGCCATAGCTGCCGTCGGTGATGAATTCCGTGTTCTTGCACTTAGGGCAGCGGTAGTGGGGCGGCAGGGAGTTCACCTCCGTGATGCCCGACATGTACGCCACCAGACTGGAGCCCACGGAGCCACGGGAGCCAACCAGATAGCCGTTTTCCAGACTGCGCTGCACCAGCTTCTGGGCGGACATGTACACCACGTCGTACTTGCCCAGAATACTCTTCAGCTCCACGTCCAGCCGGTCGACGATCAGCTGGGGCGGCTGGTCGCCGTACAGCTCGTGGCACTTGTCCCACACCATGTCGTGCAGCTCCTGCTCGGAGTTTTCCAGCCGGGGCGGGAACAGCTGGCCCGGCGGCAGCAGCTCGATGTCCTCGATGCGGTCTGCAATGCGCCGGGGATCGTCGATGACCACCCTGTGGGCCGTCTCCGGCCCCAGATAGGCGAACTCCTCCAGCATCTCGTCGGTGGTCTTGAAGTAGATGGGCAGCGGCGCGTCGGCGTCCGGGAACTTCTTGCTGGCCAGCAGGATATGGCGGTACACCTCGTCCTCCGGCTCCTGAAAATGCACGTCGCCTGTGGCGCACACCGGCTTGCCCAGCTCCTCGCCCAGCCGGACGATGGTGCGGTTGAACTCCCGCAGCTCCTCCTCCGACTGCACGTCGCCGTTGCGCAGCATGAACATGTTGTTGCAGATGGGCTGTATCTCCAGATAGTCGTAGAACGACGCGATGCGCTTCAGCTCCGCCCAGTCCTTGTGGTCGGCCACGGCCCGGAACAGCTCGCCCGCCTCGCAGGCCGAGCCGATGATGAGCCCCTCCCGGTGGGCCGCCAGCTCCGTCTTGGGGATGGTGGGCACGCGCTTGAAGTATTTCAGATTGGACGCCGAGATCAGCTGGTACAGATGCTTCAGCCCCAGCTTGTTCTTGGCCAGAATGATGATGTGCTTGGGGAACCGGGACTTGCTGCCCCTGGGCCGCAGCTTCAGCATCTCGCCGTTGATCTGCTGCAGGCTGTGGATGCCCAGCTCCCTCTCCATCTTCTCAAAAAACGGGATGAGCATATAGCCCACCATGGCCGCGTCGTCGGAGGCCCGGTGGTGGTTGAAGGCGGGCAGATCCAGATGCTCCGCCACGATGTCCAGCTTGTACTTGCCCAGCTCCGGCAGCAGGTTCTGCGCCAGAATGAGGGAGTCCACATAGGTGGGATCGAAGTCCAGCCCCACCTTGCGGCAGCCCGCCCGGATGAAGCTGATGTCGAACTCCGCGTTGTGTGCCGCCAGCGGGCGGCCGTTGACGAACCGCAGGAACGCCGTCAGCGCCTCCTTCAGCTGGGGCGCATCGGCCAGCATAGCGTCCGTGATGCCGGTCAGGCCGATAATCTCCGGCGTCAGCCGCCGGTTGGGGTTCACAAAGGTCTGGAACCGCTCCGTGATCTCGCCGTTTTTCAGCACCACCGCACCGATCTCGGTGATGGCCTCCCGTTCCACCTTCAGGCCCGTCGTCTCGATGTCGAAGCACACGATCTCGTCGGAAAACGCCTGCTCCTGCGGGCCATGTACGGCGATGCGGTCGTCCAGATTGTTGATGAAATAGCCCTCCACGCCGTAGAGGATCTTGATCTTCCCCTTGCCCGCGTCCCGGGCCTTGGGGAACGCCTGCACCGTGCCGTGGTCGGTGATGGCGATGGCGGGATGGCCCCACGCCGCCGCCTGCTTCACCACCTTGCCCACATCCGTGAGGGCGTCCATGGTGCTCATCTGGGTATGCAGGTGCAGCTCCACCCGCTTCTCCGGGGCCGTGTCCTGCCGTCCCTGGTGCTGGATGCGCATGATGCTCACCGGCTGCAGCTGCAGGTCTTTGCCGTCGAAGGTCAGCGTCAGCTTGGCCAGCACCCGCAGCCACATGCCGTCGCTGACGGTGCCGCCCAGCACCTTGGCCTCCTTCTCGTCCATGTACTTCCGGACGGACACGGAGCCGTGCTCATCGGTCATGTCGAAGCTCAGGCACCACTGGCCGGGCCTGCGCCGCTGGTAGCACTCCACGCCAAAGACCCGGCCCTCCACCACGGCCATGCCCATTTTCAGATTCAGCTCCGCGATGGGGACGGCCTTGCCCTTGATCTCCTTGCCGCACAGCAGGTCGCTGCCGCTCTTGCCCGCCACAGGCGGCGCGGAGAAGTGCAGCTGCACCCGCCGCAGGCCGTATTGCTCGGCCAGCATGTGCTCCAGCGACTTCACCGCCGCGTCCGGCAGTGTCTCACCGCTGACGGCCTGTACCTCGATGGTACGGGCCTCCCGATCCAGCACACCGCCGGTGACATAGGCGTCATGCAGCAGCAGACGCAGCTGGCGCGGTGCCTGAAAACTCTCAAATAATGCAAAAAACGGTAATCTTTCCGTCATTTTCTCACCTTACAGCTTGTCTATTTCCTGAAATAGCGCGTCCACCAGCTGCTCCTGCGGCACCTTCCGCAGGATCTTTCCCCTGGCAAACAGCAGCCCCTCGCCGTTCCCCCCGGCGATACCCACGTCCGCGCCGGACGCCTCGCCCGGGCCGTTGACCACGCACCCCATCACCGCCACGGTGATGGGCTTGGCGCAGCCCCGCAGCCGCCGCTCCACCTCCCGCGCAATGGGGATCATGTCGTATTTCGTCCGCCCGCAGGTGGGGCAGGAGATCAGATCAGGCCCGCTGCGGCGGATGCCCGCCGCCTGCAAAATACGCTTGGCAGCCACGATCTCCTCCGCCGGGTCTGCCGTCAGGCTCACCCGCAGGGTGTCGCCTACCCCCATGCACAGCAGGCCGCCGATGCCGATGGCGGATTTCAGCACGCCCATCTCCGGCGTGCCCGCCTCCGTGACGCCCAGATGCAGGGGATAGTCCGTCTGCTCACGGAGCATCCGGTATGCCGCCATGTTCACCGGCACGCGGGAGCACTTCACGGAGATGCAGATGTCGTCGAACCCGCAGTCGTTCAGCAGGTGTACATGGCCCATGGCGCTGTCCACCAGCGCCTGCGCCGTGACGCCGCCGTACCGGGTCAGCAGTTCCTTTTCCAGCGAGCCGCCGTTGACGCCGATGCGGATGGGGATGCCCCGCTCCCGACAGGCGTCCGCCACGGCCCGCACCCGCTCCTTTGCCCCGATGTTACCGGGGTTGATGCGTATTTTGTCGATACCGCCCTGCACGCACAGCAGCGCCAGCTTATAGTCAAAATGAATGTCCGCCACCAGCGGAATATGGATGCGGGCCTTGATGGCCGGGATCGCCCGTGCCGCCTCCTCCGTGGGAACCGCCACCCGGATGATCTCGCACCCCGCCTGCTCCAGCCGGAGGATCTGCTGCGCCGTGGCCTCCACGTTCTCCGTGACGGTATTGCACATGGACTGGATGCTCACCGGCGCACCGCCGCCCACGGCCACGCCGCCCACCATGATCTGTCTGCTCATCGTATCCCCTCTCAGTGTACCAGCTTCCACACGTCGCTGAGCGTGATGACCGCCATCAGCGCCAGCAGCAGCACAAGCCCCGCAAAATGGATGTAATTCTCGTACTTGGCCGGGATCTGCTTTTTGAACAGCAGCATCCCAATGGCGTTGATGACCAGGAAAAAGATCTTGCCGCCGTCCAGCGCCGGCAGGGGCAGCAGGTTCATCACCGCCAGATTCACGGCGATCAGCGCCGCCAGATAGGCGATGTTCTCCACCGCCGCGCGGACGCTGCCGGCCTGCTCGCCCACCTGCGTCATGGTGGACACGATGCCCACCGGCCCGCTGAGATCCTTCACCCCCGCCTCGCCGGTCAGCAGCATCTGCAGACTCAGCCGTACCAGCCGCACGAAGTCCACGGCGTTGTTCCATGTGTAGGACAGCTTCCGCCCCAGCGTGGCCTTCTCCGCGCCGAAGTACAGACCGTAGCTGGTATAGGACGCCCCATTCTGGTCAGTGTAGGTCTGCGGCGCCATGGGGAAGTCCGTCAGCGTGACCTTCTCCCCATTCCGCTCCACCACCAGATCGAATACGCCGGTCTTGTTCAGCCCCAGCAGCAGCCTGATGTCGCTGTACACATACACCCGCTCGCCGTCGATGCGCACAATGCGGTCGCCGGTCTGTAAGCCCTCTGCGCTCTCCAGCGGGCAGCCGTCGGCAAAGTCGGTGATCACCGGCTCGTAGAACGCCTTTGCCCCGGCGTACAGCATCAGAATGATGAGCAGCCCCGCGATGAAGTTCATGGCCGCGCCCGCCGCGAAAATCAGCAGCTTCGCCCAGAAGCCCTGGTTGTTCAGGGCTGCCGGATCGTCGGAGTCCTCCTCCTCGCCCTCCATGGCGCAGAAGCCGCCCACCGGGAGCAGCCGCAGGGAGTACTGCGTCTCCCCCTTCTGCTTTTTCCACAGGGCCGGGCCCATGCCGATGGAAAATTCGTTGACCCGCACACCGCAGGCCTTGGCTGCCATGAAATGGCCCAGCTCGTGGACGGCGATAAGCACGCCGAACACAAGGATGGCCGCTAAGATATATACCATTGCTACAACTCCTTTATGGCGCCCCGCGCCTTACAGGACAGCCTCCCGGGCCAACCTGTCTGCTTCCAGTATATCCGCAAGGCCTGGCCGATATTGCAGCGTCACGCGGGAAAGCGCGCGCTCCACCAGCCGCGGGATGTCGTTGAACCCGATCTCGCCCTGCAAAAATCGCTGTACCGCCGCCTCATTGGCGCCGTTCATCACAGCGCAGGCCGTTCCCCCCGCCGCCGCGCACTGCCGTGCGATGCGCAGGCAGGGGAACGCCTCCAAGTCCGGTGCGCTGAAGGTCAGCGCGCCGCAGGTCAGCAGATCCAACGTCCTGTCCGGCGTCTCCGCCCGGTAGGGGTACGTCATGGCGTATCGGATGGGCAGCTTCATGTCCGGCGTACCCAGCTGGGCCAGCACGGCCCCGTCCCGGAACTCCACCAGCGAGTGGACGATGCTCTGGCGGTGGATCACCGCCTCCACCTGCTCCGCCGGCAGGCCGTACAGCCGCATGGCCTCGATGATCTCCAGCCCCTTGTTCATCAGGGTGGCCGAGTCAATGGTGATCTTGGCCCCCATCGTCCAGTTGGGATGCTTCAGGGCGTCCGCCGCCGTCACATGCTCCAGCTCCGCGAAGGAGCGCCCAAAGAAGGGCCCGCCGGAGCAGGTCAGCAGCAGCCGCCGTATCTCGCCGCGGTCGCGGCAGCCCTGCAGGCACTGGAAGATAGCGCTGTGCTCCGAGTCCACCGGCACGATCTCCGCTCCCGTCTCCCGGGCGGCGGCCATCACCAGCTCGCCGGCGCACACCAGCGTCTCCTTGTTGGACAGTGCGATGCGCTTTTTCTCCATGATGGCCGCCAGCGTCGGGGCCAGCCCCACGCTGCCCATCACCGCCGTCACCACCGTGTCCGCCTCCGGCAGCGTGGCGGCGGCGGTAAGCCCCTCCGGGCCCTCCATCACCTCGATGCCGGTGCCCCGCAGACGGCCGCGCAGCTCCTTTGCGGCGGCGGGGTCATACAGCACGGCAAGGCGCGGCCTGAACTGCCGCGCCTGCTGTTCCAACAGATCCACCTGTCGATTGGCGGTCAGCGCCGCCACGGATAGTCCCAGCTCCCGCGCCACGTCCAGCGTCTGCCGCCCGATGGAGCCTGTGGCGCCCAGCAGGGATATGGTCTTTGTCATAGATGTACCTCAATACAGCGGCGCCGCGTCCACGATCATCCAGATCACCGGTGCGGCAAAGATCACGCTGTCGAACCGATCCAGCACGCCGCCGTGTCCCGGCAGCAGCCGTCCGTAGTCCTTGATGCCGTACTGCCGCTTGATGCAGGAGAAGCTGAGGTCGCCCAGCTGCCCCAGCACCGCGCCCACAAGGCCCAGCAGCACGCACCAGCCGATGTGCAGCTGCACCTCCGTACACAGAAAGAAAAAGATGCGGAACAGGATCATGCCCGCCATGCCGCCCACAAGGCCGCTGACCGCGCCCTCCCGGGTCTTCTTGGGGCTGACCGCCGGGGCCAGCTTGGTCTTGCCGAACATCATGCCGCCGAACAGGGCCATGGCGTCGCTCATAAACGCCGCCACCAGCGGGATCAGCACCAACCCCGCCCCGTGCTCCAGCATCCGCAGCCGCACAAGGCAGCCGAGGGTCAGTGGGATGGCGATGCCCGCCGTCAGCACGGCGCACAGCGCCGTGAAGTCCAGCTCCTCCTTCTTGCCGTGCTCCAGCACCATGCACAAAAACACCACGATCACCAGCGACGCCGTCAGCCACGGCATCAGGCCCGCTGCCGCTGTACCGGCGAAGCGCTCGTGACGGAAGTAGACGTCTGCCGTTGTGAACACGGACAGCGCCGCCGCCAGTCCCCACCAGCGCCGGGTCTTTTCCGGCGGCAGCACCGCCGCCAGCAGCTCGTGGCTGGCGATAATGCACAGGCCCATGACGAGGGCCATCGTGGCCCAGTCCGGTGCGAAGCACAATACACCCAGCAGTGCGGGGATGCCCACCGCAGCCACCAAAATTCTCTGTTTCATGCTGTCTCCTTACGCCTTCACGCCGCCGAAACGGCGATCCCGCTTCTGATAGTCGATGATGGCCCTGTCCAGCTCCGCCCGGGTGAAGTCCGGCCACAGGGTGTCGCAGAAGTAAAACTCGCTGTAGGCACACTGCCACAGCAGGAAATTGCTCAGCCGCAGCTCGCCGCTGGGCCGGATGATCAGCTCCGGATCGGGGATACCGGCGGAGTACAGGTGCTTGCCGAAGTTCTCCTCCGTCCAGTCCTCTCCCGCCTCGGCGCAGCGCTGCGCGGCCCGCAGGATCTCCGCCCGCCCGCCGTAGTTCAGGCAGATATTGGCCTGAAACCCGTCGTAGTGACCGCTGATCTCCCGCGTCTCCGCCGCCAGCTCCTGTAATTCCGGTGCGATGGCGGACAGGTCGCCGAAGAATTTCAGCCGGATATGATCCCGCTCCATGGTGTCCACAGCCTCCAGCAGATACTGCTTCAGCAGGCCCATGATGGTGCCGACCTCCTCGGCCGGACGCTTCCAGTTCTCCGTGGAGAACGCATATACCGTCAGATATTCCACGCCCAGCTCCTTGCAGTAGGTGGCGATATCCCGGAACACCTCGGCCCCCGCCTTATGGCCGGCAGTGCGCGGCAGCGAACGCTGCTTTGCCCAACGACCGTTGCCGTCCATGATAATAGCGATATGGCGGGGAAGGCGGTTTTTGTCCACCTCCCCCGCCGTATGGGGCATTTTTCTGCGGAACAGGCCCATCAGACGGACATCAGTTCCTTTTCCTTGTTGTCCAGCAGCTTATCCAGCTCCTTGCAGCTGTCGTCGGTCAGCTTCTGCAGGTCTTTCTCCACGATCTTCATCTCGTCCTCGGTGATCTCGGAGGCCTTCTGCTGCTTCTTGAAATTCTCCAGCGCGTCGCGGCGGATGTTGCGCACCGCCACCTTGCCCGCCTCGGTGTACTTGTGGATCTGCTTGACCAGCTCCTTGCGGCGCTCCTCCGTCAGCTGGGGGAAGGCCAGACGGATGCACTTGCCGTCATTCTGGGGATTGATGCCCAAATCAGACTCCAGAATAGCCTTTTCGATGCCCTTGAGGATAGATGCGTCCCACGGTGTGATCACCAGCGTACGGGGGTCGGGCGAACCGACGGATGCGATCTGCTGGATGGGCGTGGGGGTGCCGTAATAGTCCACGCTGATGCGGTTGAGCACGGAAGCATTGGCGCGTCCGGCACGCACGGTGTCGAAATCGCTGACCACGGATTCAATGCTCTTCTTCATTTTTTCCTCGTAGATCTTGTACTCGTCCTTTAGCATAGGGTTAAGCCTCCTTCACGATCGTTCCGATTTTTTCGCCGCGCAGGGCGCGGATGATATTCTGGGGGTCTTTCAGTGCGAACACCAGCACGGGGATGTGGTTGTCCATGGACAGGCTGGTGGCGGTGGAATCCATCACAGCCAGATGCCGCTTGAGCACCTCGTCATAGGTGATGGAATCGAACTTAACGGCCTCCGCGTTTTTGGCCGGGTCGCTGTCGTACACGCCGTCGATGTTCTTGGCCAGCAGGATGATGTCGGCCTCGATCTCCGCCGCCCGCAGCACCGCCGCGGTGTCGGTGGAGAAAAACGGGCACCCGATGCCGCAGCCGAAGATGACCACGCGGCCCTTCTCCAGATGGCGGATGGCCCGCGCCCGGATATACGGCTCCGCCACGGCCCGGATCTCCAGCGCCGTCTGCACCCGCACGTCCACGCCCTTCTGCTCCAGCACGTCGGCCATGGCCATGCAGTTCATGGCGGTGGCCAGCATGCCCATGTGGTCGGCGCGGGTACGCTCGATGTGCCCCTCGCCGTCCTTCACGCCGCGCCAGAAGTTGCCGCCGCCGATGACGAGCCCCACCTGTACGCCCATATCCACACAGTCCTTGATGGTATCGGCCACGCGTCCCATCACCTGAAAGTCCAGGCCGAAGTGCTTGTCGCCGGCCAGCGCCTCGCCGCTGATCTTAATGAGTACCCGTTTGTATTTTGGCTGCTCCATCGCATTGCCTCCCCATTTTTTCTCTAAGGTATTCTACCTTATTTCTCCGGTTTTGCATAGGGGGTAAACAAAAAAATTTGTTTTTTCCCCGGCGCGGTGTATAATGGGAAAAACACCGCTTCTGGAGGGAACTGCCATGGAACTCAAGCACATACTGGGCCGCACATGGGCGGCGGAGGGCGCCACCGCCCTGCTGCCCGTCTACTTTCTCACCGACCGGGACATCGTCCTCATCGACACCGGCTACGCCAAGCTGGATCGTCCCGGCCTGACCCGTCTCATCGACGACAACGGCCTGCGTCTGCGGGGCGTCATCTGCTCCCACGCCCACTTCGACCACACCGGCAACGTCCGCTATCTCCAGCAGCGCTACGGCTGCCCCGCCGCCATCCAGCTCATCGAGGCCGGCATCTCCGTGAATCCCGACAGCTACCGGGCCAACTATGTGGCCCTGACCTACGGCAAGAGCCGCCAGCTGTTTCTGGAGGAGTGCTTCACCGCCGACGTCATCATCGGCCCGGAGGACGACCATCTGGATATGGCCGGCGCCCGCTTCGGCATATTGCAGCTGCCGGGCCACTCCGCCGGCCACATCGGCATCGTCACGCCGGACGGCGCGGCCTATCTGGGCGACTGCCTCATCGACCACGACCAGATCGCCGCCGCCAAGCTGCCCACCAGCATGTTCATCGCCCGCGATCTGGAGAGCAAGCAGCGGCTCCACGAGCTGGATGCCCCGGCCTACATCGTGGCCCACAAGCAGGTACTGACGGAGCGCGCCGCCTTCGACGCCCTCATCGACGAGAATATCGCCTTCATCCACGCCAAGGAGCGGGAGCTGCTGGACGATCTTACTGACGGCATGACGTTCTCCGACTGGATCGCCGCCTTCTGCCGCCGGGAGGATATCCGCACCCACAATGAGCTGAAATTCAGCGTGGTGGAGCGGAACTTCTCCAACTTCGCCGCGTGGCTCACCGACAGCGGCCGCGTCGCCATCCAGCGGGAGTTCTGCGCCAAGCGGTACTACCGCGCCTGACGCCCCCCACCGCAAAAAACAGGACGGACGCTGCGCGTCCGTCCTGTTTTTTGTGTATTCAGTCCATCCTGGGCCTCTCGCTGCCGTAGAAGAACACCGCCACGGTGCCCGGCCCCGCGTGGGAGCCGATGATGGTGCCGATGTCGCACAGCCGCACCTTTCCCTTCAGCTTGGGAAACCGCTCCTCGATGGCGTCAATGAGCATCCGGGCGTCCTCCGGGCACTGGGAGTGGCACACGAAGCACTTGTCATCGTAGTCCCGGCCGCCCCGGGCGCACTGTTCCATGGTGTCCACCGTGACCTCCACGGCCTTTTTCTTGCCCCGCACCTTGCTGTACGCCTTGATGGAGCCGGTGTCATCCAGCCGCATGATGGGGCAGATGTTCAGCACCGTGGCCACGGTGGCCGCCGCGCCGGACACACGTCCCGTCCGCCGGAACTGGGTCATGTTGCTGGAAAAGAACTGGTGATGCACCTTGTTCCGGTTGTCCAGCACCCACTGGGCCACCTCGTCCAGGGATTTGCCCGCGTCCCGCAGGTCGGCGGCGCTGTCCACCAGCAGGCCATAGCCCGAGGAGGAGCACAGCGAGTCGATGACAATGAGCTTTCTGTCCGGATACTTCTGCCGCAGCTCCTCCGCCGCCAGAAGGGCGTTGTGTACCGAGCCGGACTGCCCGGAGGTGAAGGCGATATGTAGCAGGTCGCCCTTCTGCAGCAGTTCTTCAAAGAACGTCATGTATGTCGCCACATTGATCTGGCTGGTCTGGGGCAGCTTGCCCTCCTGGATGAACCGGTAGAACCGGGGCAGCGCCTCCGGGTCGCGACCCATATCATCGTCGTACTCCACGCCGTCCACCACATAGGTGTAGAACAGCACCGGGATATCCCGGCTCTCCATGTAGCTGTACGGCAGATCCACGGTAGAGCAGCAGCTCAGCGTAAATTGTCTATCCATGTTCTCCTCCATGTAATACAGAAAATTATGTTACGCAATGCGCAGGATCATCTTTCTGTTAACAGTATAACGATTTCACATTTTTGTCAATATGCGCTAACGGCGGATTGCCAAAACCGCCGGAACGCGGTATAATGTGGCGTTATCATCTGACATAGGAGGCACACATGGTCATCATCATCAAAAAAGAAACGCCGGAGGCGGCCATCCGCCAGCTTCTGGCCCAACTGGCCGCCCTGCACGTCAAGGGCGGCTGCGTGGCCGGTGAGGAGGCCATTCTGCTGCCGCTGGTGGGCGAGACGTGGCGTCTTGACCCCAACGCGCTGCAGGCGCTGCCCTTTGTGCGGGAGGTGCGCCGTCTGACGCCGCCCTACCGTCTGGCCGGGCGCGCCGCCCACCCCGCCGATACGGTGGTGGCCGCGGGCGATGCCCGGATCGGCGGGACGTTCTGCTTCATCGCCGGACCCTGCGCCGTGGAGTCCGCGCCTCAGATCGCCGCCGTGGCCCGGTCAGTAAAGGCCGCCGGCGCGCAGGTGCTGCGGGGCGGCGTTTTCAAGCCCCGCACCTCGCCCTATACGTTTCAGGGGCTGGGTGCCGCCGGGATAGAGCTGCTGGTGCAGGCGGGCCGCGATGCGGGTCTGCCCGTCATCACGGAGATCACTGACGCCGCCCAGCTGCCGCTGCTGGAGGACGTGGACATCCTGCAGGTGGGCGCCCGGAACATGCAGAATTACGCACTGCTGAAGGCGCTGGGCCAGCTGCGCCGCCCGGTACTGCTGAAGCGGGGGTTGTCCGCCACGGTGGAGGATCTCCTGCTGGCGGCGGAGTACCTTCTCGCCGGCGGCAACGAGCAGGTGATCCTCTGCGAGCGCGGGGTGCATAGCGGCCTGTCCGCCGCCCGGGCCGCGCTGGACGTGTCCTCCATCCCTGTGCTGAAGCGGGCCACCCACCTGCCGGTGCTGGTGGATCCCAGCCACGCGGCGGGCCGCAGCGAGCTGGTGCTGCCGCTGGCTCTGGCCGCAGCCGCCGCCGGCGCCGACGGCCTGATGGTGGAGGTACACGACCGCCCCGCCTGCGCCCTGTCCGACGGCGGCCAGTCCCTGACCTGCCGCCAGTTTCAGGAGCTGACAAAAGCCGTTGCCGCCATCCTCCCCCATGCGTGGCGCCCCGAAGATCTGTAAATACGCGATATAAAGCCGTCGTGCGAAGGCAACGCTCCGCACGGCGGCTTTTTCATTCTTATGGCTCCCGGCAAAGGCGCAGCAGCGGTCCGGCAAAGGGCAGGAACAGCAGATAGCCCGCCAGTCCCCCTATCGTGTTGGCGATGAGGTCGGTGATGTCCGCCGTGCGGTGTGTCGTCAGCAGCGGCTGCAGAAACTCGATGCCCAAACTCAGCAGAAATGCCGCCAGCACCGTCCGCCACAGTCCCCTCCGCTGCCGCACCAGCGGCCACAGGAAGCCGAAGGGCACCGTCATCACAACATTCAGCACCAGCTGCCGTGCGGCGTTGCCGTACCCGTTGCGCAGGTCGCGGAAGGGCTCCAGCTCCATGGGCACATAGCGGTTCCCCGCCAGCTTCGGCAGGTTCCCCAGCACCGGCAGCAGCGTCACCCCCAGCACGCAGATCAGATAGAGGAAGAACGCCGTCCGCACCGCCAGCGTCCGTCCTCCCGCCCGCCGCCAGCGGGGCAGCAGCACCAGCAGGTACACCGCCGCCAGCACCGCCAGATCCGGCAGCATCTGTAAAATTTTTCCCATATCAAAATGCGGCATACGCCCCGTCCTCTTTTGGCAATACCATGTATGGCCCGCCGCCCCCGCAGGACGCGCGGATGCTATAGTATAAGCCGTTTCCGGAAAAAATGTCAACCGCGCCACGGAAAACTTCAGAAAAACGTAAGAAACACCACCACACAAGCCGCCGCCTGTCTTTCCGTACGTACAGGAGGAACGCCCGCCGCAGCCGCCGGCCCGGCAAAACAAAACGTCGCTTTTTTTGCCGGTCTGCTTTCCTTTTTTGCCGGAAAAGCTCTACGGGGCCTTTTCCGGCAAAAAAGGAACTCCCGCCGGAGCGGGAGTTCCTTTTTTGCACTTTTCAGACAGCCTGTGAAGCGTTCGGCTTAGAAGCAGCCCTGCTCCATCATGGCCTCGGCAACCTTCTTGAAGCCGGCGATGTTGGCGCCAGCCACCAGATCGTAACCCAGACCGTACTCGGCAGCCGCCTCGGCGGACACCTTGTGGATGTTCTCCATCATCTTGTGCAGCTGGTGGTCGACTTCCTCAGCCGTCCAGACCAGACGCTCGGAGTTCTGCGCCATCTCCAGAGCGGAGACGCCCACGCCGCCGGCGTTAACAGCCTTGGAGGGAGCCACGATGATGCCCTTCTGCGCGCGCAGATAGTTCAGAGCATCGTTGGTGGTGGGCATATTGGCGACCTCGATGTAGTACTTCACGCCGGAAGCAGCGATCTTCTCAGCGGACTCCATCTTGACGTCGTTCTGCATGGCGGCGGGCATGTACACGTCAACATCCTTGACGCCCCAGCACTTCTCGCCGGCGACGAACTCGCAGCCGAACTTGTCGGCATAGGGCTTGCAGTGCATGGGATCCTTGGCACGCATCTCCAGGATGAAGTTCAGCTTCTCCTCGGTGATAACGCCGTCGGGATCGTGGACATAGCCGTCGGGGCCGGCGAAGTAGGTGACCTTGGCGCCCAGCTGGGAGGCCTTCTTCATGATGCCCCAGCCCACGTTGCCGTAGCCGGAAATGGCGATGCGCTTGCCCTCGATGGTGTCATTCTCGTGCTTCAGCACTTCCTGCAGATAGTACATAGCGCCGTAGCCGGTGGCCTCGGGACGGATCAGGGAGCCGCCGTAGCTCAGGCCCTTACCGGTCAGAACGCCGTTCTCCCACACGCCCTTCAGGCGGCGGTACTGGCCATACAGGTAGCCGATCTCGCGGCCGCCCACGCCCATGTCACCGGCGGGAACATCGATGTCGGGCCCGATGTAGCGATACAGAGCGGTCATGAAGCTCTGGCAGAAACGCATGACCTCGGCATCGGACTTGCCGGCGGGATCAAAGTCGGAACCGCCCTTGGCGCCGCCGATGGGCAGGCCGGTCAGGCTGTTCTTGAAGGTCTGCTCAAAGCCCAGGAACTTGATGATGCCCTCATACACATTCTTCTGGAAACGCAGGCCGCCCTTGTAGGGGCCGATAGCGCCGTTGAACTGGCAGCGCCAGCCGCGGTTGGTGTGCCACTGGCCGTTGTCATCGCACCACACCACACGGAAGGTAAACATACGCTCAGGCTCGACCATACGGCCCAGCAGGTCGACCTTCTCGTACTCGGGGTGCTTCTCGATCACAGGCTCCAGAGAGGACAGGACTTCCTCGACGGTCTGCACGAACTCAGGCTCGTTGCCATGCTTGGTCTTGACGTTCTCCAGAACGCTGGCCAGATAAGCATTCATAAATAATTCCTCCTCAAATAAATGTTCCGTTCGGAATGTGTCAGCGCAGTGACCCCGCGCCTTCACCTGAATCGATGATAACACTATTTTCCTTTTTTCTCAAGGGGTCAGCGGACAAATCCCCCCCTTGCGTCCGTAAAAAATCCGCCGCTCTTTTTGTGCATATTGTTGAATCACCGTTGCGAAAACCCTGCACCAAACCTCCGCGAAACCGGCACATTTTTTGTGAAAGCGGCATTGCTTTTGCACTTTAAAGTGCGTCCTCTTTTCCGCGCAAAATTGTGGGGCCGTCCGTCTGCATCTTGACTTTTTTTCGATTTACCTTATAATGTAGGCTGTCGCTGTGTTGTGCAGCGCTCCCAATTCATGACGGCTGACGGCCCGCACGCTGCGCCGCGCCGCAAAAGGAGATTTGAATCATGTCTGTGTATCCCATTACCGTGGCCGGTCTGCAGCGGGAGCTGCCCATCTGTAAGGTGACCGACGACCTGTACATCGGCGCTTTTATCTGCTTCGGCGACGCGGAGCTGACCGTAGCCTGCGCCCGGGAGATGCTGAAGCTGATGCCGCAGGACAGCTACGACTACCTGTTCACCGCCGAGGCCAAGTCCATTCCCCTGATCCACGAGATGGCCCGTCAGAGCGGCGCGACCAAGTATTTCATCGCCCGCAAGGGCTCCAAGGCCTACATGCCCGACCCTATCCATGTAGAGGATAAGTCCATCACCACCGCCGGGGTGCAGAAGCTGTATCTGGGCCGTGACGATGCCGATCTCATCCGCGGCAAGCGTATCCTGCTGATGGACGACGTGATCTCCACCGGCGGCTCCATCCACGCCATGGAGGAGCTGGTGAAGCTGGCCGGCGGCACCGTGGTGGGCCGCGTGGCGGTGCTGGCCGAGGGTGACGCCGCCCAGCGCACCGATATCAGATTCCTGGCCCCCCTGCCGGTGTTCAACGCCGACGGCAGCGTCAAGTGACACGTATGCATAAGTAAAAAGTGTGGCAGCGCCATGGCTGCCGCACTTTTTTTATAGCTGGAAGGGTGGACATTCCTTATAAGCTGTGGTAATATTTAGAATTAACAAAACTAATGGCATTTGGGAGTTATTTTCGGAAAGGAGCCTACCTGTATGTCTGTAAAGGAAAGCTATGCCGGCAAGATCAACCGTAAGCTCAACAAGAAGCTGCGGGTCATCGCCGTGGCCGCCGGACGGGAGCCGGCGGATCTGGTACTGAAAAACGCCACCTACGTCAACGTGTTCTCCAACGAGCTGTGTCACGGCGACATCGCCGTGGCGGAGGGCCTCATCGTAGGCATGGGCGAATATAACGGCACGGAGGAGGTAGATGTCAGCGGCAAGATCGTGCTGCCCGGCTTTGTGGACGCCCACATCCATCTGGAAAGCTCGCTGGTGAGTCCCACGGAGTTTGCCAAGGCCGTGCTGCCCCACGGCACCACCACGGTCATCACCGATCCCCACGAGATCGCCAACGTCATGGGCACCGATGGCATCGAGTACATGCTGCAGGCCACGGAGGAGCTGCCGGTGGACGTGCGCTTCATGCTGCCCTCCTGCGTACCGGCCACGCCGCTGGACGAGTCCGGCGCCAATCTGGACTACCGCGCCATCGACTCCTTCTACGACCACCCCCGCGTACAGGGGCTGGCGGAGATGATGAATTTCGTGGGCACCATCAACGGCGACCCGCAGGTGGTGGAAAAGATCGTGGCCAGTCAGGCCCATCACAAGAAGATCGATGGCCACGCCCCCGACCTGAAGGGCAACGACCTCAATGCCTATGTGGCGGCGGGCGTCTACTCCGACCACGAGTGTCACGATCTGGCCGACGCCATCGCCAAGCTGGAGCGGGGCCAGTTCATCATGATCCGCGAGGGCACCGCCGCCCGCAATCTGGAGGCGCTGGCTCCCCTGCTGTGCGACAAGTATGTGGAGCGCTGCATGTTCTGCACCGATGACAAGCACCCCAACGACCTGCTGGAAAAGGGCCACATCGACTACATCGTGAAGAAGGCCATCTCGCTGGGCGCCGACCCCATCACCGCCATCAAGGCCGCCTGCCACAACGCGGCGCGGTACTTCCTGCTGAATAACCGGGGCGCCATTGCTCCGGGCTATCTGGGCGACTTCGTGATCATCGACGACTTTGAGCATTTCAACATCGAGAAGGTGTTCAAAAAGGGCGAGCTGATGTACAGCGATGGCGTGCTGAAGGACTTCCCCACCCCGGAGATCGACCCCTATCTGGTGAAGCACGCCCACGACACGTTCCATGTAGCCTCCCTGAGTGCGGAGGACTTCATCGACCGCCGGCCCCACGCCGTCATCGGCATGGTCAACGGTGAGATCACCACCACCGACGGCGGCTACACCGACCGCATCGACGTGGACTATGACATTCTGAAGATCGCCGTCATCGAACGGCACAAGAACACTCACCACATCGGTCTGGGCTATATCAAGGGCTACGGCCTGAAGAAGGGCGCGGTAGCCACCAGCATCAGTCACGACAGCCACAATATCATCGTGGTGGGCACCAACGAGGAGGACATGGCCTTCGCCGCCAACCACATCGTGCGGAACCACGGCGGCATCACCGTGGTGGAGGACGGTGCGGTAAAGGGCGACGTACTGCTGGCCATCGCGGGCATCATGTCCGACGACAGCCTTGTCAACGTCAACCGCGATCTGGAGTCTGCCAAGGCCGCCGCCTACGCGCTGGGCGTGTCCGAGGGCATCGACCCGTTCATGACCCTGAGCTTCATGGCGCTGCCGGTGATCCCCAGCCTGCGCATCACCACACGGGGCGTATTTGACGTGACCTCCCAGCGCTACGTCTGAGACAGCATACATACACAAGGAGGGACGGCCATTGGCCGTCCCTCCTTGTGTCAAAGGGCATGTCTTCTCACAGCGCTTCGCCGTCCTCCGCCGTGCCCGGAGCCGCCAGCCCCGCCAGTCCCCGGCGGCAGCACACGCAGCCCGCCGCCGATACCGCCGCCATGACGGCAAGGGCATACCAGCCCCCGCCCGCGCCGCTGAGCAGCCCCAGCGGGTCGTTCATGGCATTGAACGCGGCATGGGCGGCAAAGCCCGGCAGGATGCTGCCCGTGCGGCTGCGCAGGAAACCGAGGGCCAGTCCGATGAGGAACGCATAGGCCATCTGGATAGGCGTCCCATGGGCCACGCCGAACAGGACGGCCTGCAGCACCACTGCCGCCCACACGGGCATGGCCTGCTCCAGCCGGGTCTGGATGACCCCGCGGAACATCAGCTCCTCCGCCAACGGGCCTGCCACGGCGATGGACAGCGCCGGGATCAGGCCGGTAGACAGCAGGAGCTCCATATGGTCGTTATAGTCGGACAGCCACACCGTCGGCAGCAGCGCCAGCGCCAGCCGCAGCACCACGAACAGCCCCACAGCGGCGAAGGCGCAGAAGGCCGCCGTCCAGCCGGAGCAGCGGCGCAGCCCCGCCGCTTCCCCCAGCGGCTTATGCCGCAACCGGAACCACAGCAGTATCGCCGCCGCAGTCAGCAGGTAAGCGAAGAGCACGGCCGTCTCCGTACCGGCAAGAATACTTCCGGCGTCCGCCTCTCCGTGGAACAGCGACGCGCCGGCGACAGCAATGACGGCATAAATGATGCCCGCCAGAAACTGGATTGCCAGAAAGAACAGCAGGTACAGCAGGGACTTGCCCAGCGCGGTCAGGACGCCCTTTGCGGAATATGCGCGTTTGGGTTCCATGTGTTCCACTCCTTTCTCTCTGATGCAAGTATACCTTCTCCCCGCCCCATTGTCTATCAACCTCAGGTTGCATCGGCCAAAACCGCGCAACCTCAAGTTGTCATCGCAAAATAAATATCCCCCGGCGAATGGTCGGGGGATATTTATGATTACAGCTGCACATCGCAGGCCATGCTCATAACAGCGCGGCCACCCACCCGCACGGTGACAGCCTCGCCGTCTGCATACAGGCGGCTGCGGATCTCGGAGGGACGACGCATATGCTCGCCCTGCATAAATACGTTCTCCCGCTCCGGCTGCACCATGCCGTGGCGGTAGAGATAGTAGGTCAATGCGCCGTTGCTGGTGCCGGTGGCGCACTCCTCCGGGATATCGTACAGCGGTGCATAGTTGCTGCAATAAGCGGTGCAGTCGTCGCCAAGGCAGAACATATGGACGCCGGTAACGTCATACCTTCTGGACAGCGCCGTTACCGCCGCCTCGTTCTGGACGGCGCGCAGCAGCGTATCACGGTTCCGGACGGGCATCATGATATCGGCAAGACCGGTGGAAACGATGGCGGGCAGCAGCCCCTCCGGACAGTCATCCGGCGTCAGGCCGTAGGCCTCGTACAGCTCCGGCAGCTCCTGCTCCGTCAGCTCCCGAAGCCAGCGGGGCGGCGCCATATCCATCCACACCGTATCTCCCTGCACCTCAATAGACAGCTCGGCGGCCTTGGTATGGGCGGTAACGACGCCGTCACCGATGCGTCCCAGCGCCCGCAGCAGTGCAAAGGTGGCGATGGTGGCGTGGCCGCACAGCTCCACCTCCCCTGCCGGGGTAAAGTAGCGCAGCGTTACGCTGCCGTCCGGCTCCACGGTGACGAAGGCCGTCTCGGAGTGCTTGAACTCGGCGGCGACCTGCTGCATCACCGCGTCCTCCAGCGGCTGCTCCGGCAGCGCCACACCGGCCTGGTTGCCGCCGAACAGGCGGGCGGAAAATGCGTCCATCACATAAGCTTCCATAAAAATACCCCACAGTTTTTTTAATTGAGATAATTATAAACTGTCTTGCCATTCATGACAAGAGTATTTGACAGAACGGCTTTTTTTCGTTAGAATAGAATTATGTATCCGAAACGGAAATCAAATAAGAAAGGAATCTCATCCAAAATGCTCAATGAGCGAAGTCTGTTATCGCAATTCCTGCATTTCGTAGCCGCTACGGTGGCATCCCTCATGGTTTTCAGCCTGTACTCCATTGTGGACGGGCTGATGGTGGCCAAGGGCGTCGGTGAGTACGCCATGGCGGCGGTGAATCTGGCAGTGCCGTTCACCAATGTGCTTTTCTCCATCGGCGTCATCTTCGCCGTCGGCACCAGCACCATCATCGCCATCTATCTGGGACAAAACCAGGGCGAGAGGGCCAATAGCCTGTTCTCCCAGAACATCGTGCTGCTGACCTGCATCGGCCTGACCATCACTGTCCTCGTCTTCGTATTTCTGGAGCCGTTCGCCGTGCTGCTGGGTGCAAAGGGCGTAACGTATCAATATACCATCGATTATCTCCGGGGTCTGGCCCCCTTCGCGCTGTGCTTCATCGTCTCCTATAACATGGAGGTGCTGATCAAGACCGACGGCTATCCCCGCCTGGCCATTCTGACGGTCATCACCGGCTGCCTGGCCAACTGTGTACTGGACTATATCGCCATCTTCGTGCTGAACCTGGGCGTGTGGGGCGCAGCCTTCGCCACGGGCCTTTCCCAGCTTCTGACGTGCGTCATCTATCTGCGGCACTTCCTGGGCGGACACAACACCTTCCACTTCGTGAAGTTCAAGATGGACTGGAGCATCTACAAGCGGCTGATCCCGCTGGGCTTTGCCGACGGCGTGACGGAGCTTTGCAACGGCGTAATGATCTTCCTGTTTAATCGGGTCATCCTCCGCTGCCTCGGCGACGACGGACTTGTGTGCTACACCATCATCGCCTACGTGAACACCCTGATTATCAACACCATGCTGGGCATTTCGCAGGGCAGCCAGCCCCTTGTCAGCTACCACTACGGCAAGGAGGACGCGGCGGGCTACAAGAAGCTGCTGCGGTACGGCTTTACGGCGGTGGGCATCATGACGGCGGTGATCTTCGCCGGTGTGATGATCTTTGCCCCCCAGATCGCCGGGATCTTCCTCAGCGCGGAAAAGCCGGAGCTGCTGGGCAGCGCGGCCGGCGCGCTGCGGCGGTACGGCCTGTGCTACATACTGTTGGGAAGCAACATCCTCATGGGCGGCTTCCTGACGGCGGTGGAGCGGCCAAAGGCGGCTATCTCCATCTCCGTGGGCCGGGGACTTGCGTTCCAGGCCATGGCGCTGTTGCTGCTGGCAGCTGCCGTGGGCGGTACGGGCATCTGGTTTGCGCCGGTGATCTCCGAGGCGCTGTGCGCGGTGATGGCCGTGTGGTTCCTCCGGCGTTTCCTGAAAAAAACAGCGGCATGATCCACAAAGCTTCAAAACCTGAAAAAGCGTCCCGTTTAGGGGTGTCCAGTTAAGAAAGCATTCTAAGGCAAGAGGGAAACGGTATAGCTTCGGCTATGCCGTTTCTCTCTTGCCTGCTATCAAATACTTTGGACATTTCCAAAATCCCGATACCCTTGCAGTAGATATCTACCTCTTGTCAGCGGTTGATTTTGCTATGGGGATCGGTCGCTGCGTGAATGACGATCTTCTCAACGAACTCATGCAGGATACGAGGTGTCAGCTCCGGGATACGACTCTTTATGTCCTTGATGATCTGATAGCCGCAGAAATCCCCGTTCTTGATGGCCGTCAGAACGCGGGCATCCAGCAGCCCCCGCTTCAACCGAGCGTCCATTCCGTGTCTCTTTTCGCGGTATACCGCGTATTTTGAAGTATTGATTCTGTCAACGGCTTTTTTGCAAAGCGCAATACCGGCTTTTCCTTCAAGCCGCACACCCGCAGAGCAGGCCCTATTGAGAAAACGTCGTCTGCTTATATAATTTACGATATGCATCGTATAATGCGTATCGTCCGATGCATGGTGTAGTCCCGCCGCGATCGGGCAGAGATGGTACGAATGGCGAAGGCCCCAAAACCCCAACCGGATCACCTGCGCTGCCCCGGATGCGGCGTCAAAACGCGGACTCGGAGGAGCATCACATGAAAAATACCGCGCTGGTCGTCATCGACCTGCAAAGCGATATCACGAAAAACTACCGGGACATCATCGAAGCCGTCAACGCGGCCATCGGCTGGCCCGTTTAAGAGGGCTGTGGGTCGTCTACATCCAGCATAACAGCCTGTCTTGTGATCGCCCGGTACCGCTGGCGCTATTCCGCGAAAGACGGCACGCTGTCGGTCAGCGCGTCGGAAAGGGGCGGCGCGCCTGCTGATCCCGACAGCCCGCAGGTTCGATCACAAAGCCGACAGAGAAAGGAGAAAACATGGAACAGACGGCTTTTGAGATCGTATGCGTACAGGCGCAGGACGCCGCCGCATTGCTGCGTATCTGAAGATCATCGGTGAGGAAACGGACAACCTCAGCTTCGGCCCGGAGGGCGTACCGCTCTCCGCGGAGGCCGAGCAATCCTACCTCGCCATGCAAGCGCAGTCCCACGACCATATCCAACTGCCGCCCAAGGTGAACGGCAAGATCATCGACAGCGCCAGTCTCAATCGCAAGCGGAACCACATGCGTCACCGTGCAGAATTCGGCATCAGCTTGAAAAAAGCCTGGTGGGGCTGCGGCGCGGCGACTCCGTTGGCGAGGGCGTGCTCACCTTTGTCCGGGAAGCTGGCGTGGAGCAGGTGGATCTGGAGGTGCGCGTAGTTCAGATATAAGCCCGCAGCAGAGAGGGGTGTCGAAACAAAAGCAAAGCCCACGACGAACGTCGTGGGCTTTGTGTTGGCGCTACCTATCTTCCCGGGCCGTCTCCAGCCAAGTATTGTCAGCAGAAGCGAGCTTAACTTCCGTGTTCGGGATGGGAACGGGTGGACCCTCGCCCT
>URHT01000015.1 GCA_900547745.1 uncultured Eubacteriales bacterium
CTGATACTCACCGATTGCGGTTTTCTCTGACTATCCCAATTATACAGCGAACTTCCGCCCGGAAGTCCACGGCGGGGGACACCACGGCGTTGGCAAAGCCGGTGATGGGCACCAGCGTACCGGCTCCGGCCCAGCGGGCCAGCTTGTGGTACACCCCCAGCCCCGTGGCCAGCGCCGACAGGAACACCAGCGTCACGGAGGTGGCGGTGCCGGCGTCGGCGGTGTCCAGTCCCAGTGTGCCGTACCAGTGGGACAGCAGCTGCCCCACCACGCAGATGCCGCCGCCCACCAGAAAGGCCAGCGCCGTGTCCCGGACGATGGGCGACGGCGGCGCCATGCGCTTGACCAGCGCCTGATACTCCTTGGGAGTCATGGCAGTCACCTCCTTTCCTCCGTAGTGTGTGCCGGGACGCGGCGTTTCATGCGGGGTTGCCAAAACCGGGAAATGCGGCTATAATCATACAAGCTATAATCATACAAAATGAGGAAAGGCGGGTGAGCCCATGACGGATCCGGCACATCCCTTCGGACGGAAGGCCGTACAGCTGGCGGTCATCGACCCGGTGAGCTGCACCGGCTGCGGCTGGTGCGCCATGTTCTGTCCCATGAAGTGTATATTCCAGCGGGAGGACGGCATCTACGAGGTGGACGCGGCACAGTGCATCGGCTGCCGCGGCTGCAAGGTCAACTGCTTTTACGGCGCGGTCACCATCCTGCCGCCGCAGGTGCGGCCATGAGGGCGCACACGGAAAAGCCTGCGATGGGGCTATATATCCACATTCCATTCTGCAAGGCCAAGTGCGCCTACTGCGATTTTTACTCGCTGGCCCACAGCGAGGAAAAAATGGACGCCTACACGGCGGCGCTGCTGCGGCATCTGGAGGAGGTGGCGCCCCGCGCCGCCGGGATGCAGGTGGACACGGTGTACTTCGGCGGCGGCACTCCCAGCTATCTGGGGGCGTCCCGGCTGGCGCGGCTTCTGCAGGCGGTGCAGCGGCGGTACAACGTGGTCAGGGACGCGGAGATCACGCTGGAGGCGAATCCCGACAGCGCCGGGGACTGGAAAACACTGCGCACCCTGCGGCGGGCCGGGTTCAACCGTCTGTCGCTGGGGGTGCAGTCCACCGATGACGCGCTGCTGCGGCGCATCGGCCGGATCCACACCTATGAGCAGGTGCAGCAGGCGGTGACGGCGGCCCGGAGGGCGAAGCTGACCAACCTGAGTCTCGACCTGATCTACGGCCTGCCGGGGCAGACCATGGAGGACTGGCAGCGCACGCTGGCGGATGCCGTGGCGCTGGCGCCGGAGCATGTGTCCTGCTACGGGCTGAAGCTGGAGGAGGGCACGCCCCTGTGGCAGCAGCGGCAGCAGCTGACGCTGCCGGACGACGACGCGCAGGCGGATATGTACCTCTACGCCGTGGCGGCGCTGGAGGAGATGGGCTATGCCCAGTACGAGATATCCAATTTCGCCAGGCCGGGGCGGGAGTCCCGCCACAATCTGAAGTACTGGCGCATGCAGGAGTACGCCGGCTTCGGGCCGGGGGCGCACTCCGACTTCGGCGGCGTGCGCTACGGCTATGTGCGGGATCTGGACGGCTACATCGCGGGGGAGCTGATCCTGGCGGAGTCGGAAACAGGCGAGACGCTGGCCCGCGACTACGAGTATGTGATGCTGTCGCTGCGGACGGCGGCGGGCATTGACCGGCGGACGTTCGAGAACCGCTACCGCCAGCGGTTCGACCCCATGGAGCGGCTGTTCGTGCAGTACGGGCAGGCGGGGCTGGCGGCCCGGACAGAGGGCGGCTGGCGTCTGACGCCCAAGGGCTTTCTGGTGTCCAACAGCATCATTGTGGCGCTGCAGGAGGCGCTGGGCCGCCAGAAGGCGGCGCGGCAGGCAGCGGCGGCAGAGGGCGATCTGCGCATCGTGTGAACGCGATAGACGAAAAAGGAAGCGGGAGAGGAAGCTCTCCCGCTTTTTCGCTTTACAGGTTTTTGATTCGTTCGGTATGCGAACTTTTTTTGGTAGAACAGGGGCACATTGTAACGGTTTCGTGAATTATCCGGTACAGCTCTTGCGAAAAAAGCGGCGGCGTGGTACACTACACCATCATGGTAATTTCGGGGCGTGTGCCCAAAAGGAGCGGGACTATGGCGAAATTCAGCGTAAAAAAGCCGCTGACGGTGTTTGTGGTAGTACTGGCCGTGGTGGTGCTGGGCGTGGTGGCGTATCTGAGGATGACGCCCGACCTGCTGCCCAATATGGATTTTCCCTATGTGGTCATCGTCACCGCCGATCCCGGCGCCAGTCCCGAGTCGGTGGAGGAGGAGATTACCCGCCCCATGGAGCAGTCCATGGCCACGCTGGATCAGATCAAGGAGGTCACCTCCACCAGTCAGAACAGCGTGTCCATGGTGATGCTGCAGTTTGAGGACGGCGTGAACATGGACACCATCAGCGTGGACATCCAGCAGAAGATCTCCGTGCTGCAGGGCCAGTGGGACGACATGGTGGGCGCACCCTATGTGCTGAAGATCAATCCGTCCATGATCCCGGTGATGGTGGCCGCCGTGTCCCGGGAGGGCACGGATGTGTACGCCCTCAGCGATCTGGTGACGGACGAGCTCACCGGCAAGCTGGAGGGCGTCACCGGTGTGGCCAGCGTCACGGTGTCCGGCGCGCTGACCCGGCAGGCCCACGTCATTCTGGATCAGGAGAAGATGGACGCGCTGTCCGCCACGCTGGAGGACGCGGTGAAGGAGCAGCTGAAGAAGGCGGAGAGCCAGCTGTACGCCGCGCAGAAGCAGGTGACGGACGGCGAAAAGGCACTGTCCGACGCCAAGCACGCCGCCGCCGACGGCGTGGCCGGCGCCGCCGGGGACGCCATAGACAAGGTGTACGACCGGCTGAAGGACGCCTACGGCGTGCTGGAGGACACGGATATCGGCGACATCGTGGGCGGCTTTATCACCGACCCGGATGGGACGCTGAAGAAGCTGAACGACAATTTGAAGACGCTGCAAGGCAGCATGGAAAAGCTGATGAGGGAGCTTGAGAGCGGCCGTCTGCGGGCACAGGTGGAGGGCGATGTGTCCGACCTGCTGGTGCAGCTGATGGACGGTCTGACGCAGATGACCGGCGCGGAGCTGCAGCTCAGCGAGGCCAGGACCCAGATCGAGAGCGGTCTCAAGCAGATACAGGAGGCCTATAAAAAAGTGGCCGAACAGACTGATCTGGGTGGGATCCTGTCTATTTCCACGATCAGCGGGCTGCTGACGGCACAGAACTTCTCTATGCCCGCCGGGTACATAGACGACGACAGCGGCGTCAGCTACATGGTGTCGGTGGGCCAGAAGTTCGAGAGCAGCGGCGAGCTGGCGGACATGGTGCTCTTTGACCTGGGGCTGGAGGGTGTGGCCCCCATCACGCTGGGGGACGTAGCCACGGTGGTGGTGACGGATGACGGTGATGAGCTGTACACCAAGCTCAACGGCGAAAACGGCATCCTGCTGTCCTTCACCAAGCAGTCCAACTACGCCACGGCGGAGGTGTCCAACAACATCACCGACCGGTTCCGGACGCTGGAGACCCAGTACGAGGGGCTGTCCTTCGTGCCCCTGATGGATCAGGGCGACTATATCTACCTCATTGTGGACACCATCCTCTCCTCCCTGCTATGGGGTGCGGTGTTCTCCGTGGTGGTGCTGTTCCTGTTCCTGCGGGACTGGCGGCCCACCCTCATCACCCTGATCTCCATCCCCGTCAGCGTTATTTTCGCGGTGGTGCTGATGTACTTCACCGGCGTCACCATCAATATGATCTCCCTCAGCGGTCTGGCGGTGTCCGTGGGCATGCTGGTGGATAACTCGGTGGTGGTCATCGAGAACATCTACCGCCTGCGGGCCAAGGGCGCCACCATCGTGCAGGCGGCGGTGTCCGGCGCGGGACAGGTGCTGGGCGCGGTGACGGCCTCCACCCTTACTACGGTGTGCGTGTTCGCGCCCATCGTGTTCGTGGAGGGGCTGACCCGCCAGCTGTTCACCGATCTGGCGCTGACCATCACCTATTCCCTGCTGGCAAGCCTGCTGGTGTCGCTGACGCTGGTGCCCGCCATGGCGGCGGGCATGCTGCGGCGGGACTTTGCCCCCAAGCCGGGCCTGTTGGATAAGATCTATCCCGCCTACCGCAAGGCCATCGCGTGGTCGCTGGATCACAAGGCCGGCGTGCTGCTGCTGTCACTGACGCTGCTGGTGACCACGGCGTGGGGCGCGGTGAGCCGGGGCTTCACGTTCATGCCGGAGATCGACATGAACAACCTGTCCCTCACCGTCACTATGCCGGAGGACACCACCCGGGAGGAGGCCGTGGCGCTGGCGGACGAGGTGATGGAGCGGGTCATGTCCGTGGACAACATCGACGCCGCCGGCTTCATGATGGGCAGCGGCAGCATGGGCGGTCTGAGCATGACCAGCACCGACAACGGCGACTACGATGTCACCGGCTACCTCACCATGCCGGAGGGCACCTTCGGCTCCGACGCGGGGAAGGAGATCGAGGCGCTGTGCGCCGATCTGCCCTGTGAGGTGACCACCACCGGCGTTATGAGCGGCATGATGAGCTACATGACCGGCAGCGGCGTTTCGCTGCAGGTCTACGGCGACGATATGGAGGGTCTGCAGACCGCCGCCGGTGCGCTGGGACGGCGCATCGCGGAGGTGGAGGGCATCGAGGATGTCTCCGACGGTCTGGAGGACGCGGCCCCCGCCCTGCAGGTGGTGGTGGATCGTGATAAGGCCATGACGAAGGGCATCACCGTGGCGCAGATCTACATGCAGGTGGCAGCGGCGCTGCAGGATACCACCACCGTGTCGGAGGTCACGCTGGACGGCAAGCGCATGGAGATGATGGTGGACGCGGCAGCGGACAGCAAGCTCACCCGTGAGAAGCTGCTGGAGCTGACCATCACGCCGGACAGCTCCATGTCCGCCTCCATGAGCAGCGCCATGGGCGGCAGCACGGGCGGCGCGTCCGCCTCCGGCCTGAGCCAGCTCACCGGCGAGGACAGCGGGGACAAGGACACCTCCTTCCCGCTGGGCGACGTGGCGGAGGTCAGGGAGACGGTGTCCCTCAACAGCATCCAGCGTGACCAGCAGCGGCGGTGCATCACCGTGACGGCGGCCATCGCCGACGGCTACAACGTGACCAAGGTTACGTCGGCGGTGCAGCAGGCCGTGGCGCCGCTGGCGCTGCCGGAGGGCGTCACCGTGGAGTTCAACGGCGAGAGCGAGCAGATCATGGACGCTATGGGACAGGTGCTGCTGATGCTGCTGCTGGGCGTGGTGCTGGTGTACCTCATCATGGTGGCGCAGTTCCAGTCTCTGAAGTCCCCGTTCATCGTGATGTTCACCATCCCGCTGGCCTTCACCGGCGGCTTCATGGCGCTGCTGATCTCCGGCATCGAGGTATCGGTCATCAGCCTGATCGGCTTCGTGATGCTGGTGGGTATCATCGTCAACAACGGCATCGTGCTGGTGGACTACATCAACCAGCAGCGTCTGGCTGGTATGGAGCGGCGGGAGGCCATCATCGACGCGGGCGTCACCCGTCTGCGGCCCATTTTGATGACCAGTCTCACCACTATTCTGGGCCTGATCGTCACGGCGCTGGCGAAAAACGCCGGTACGGCGCTGATTCAGCCCATTGCGTTGGTGTGCATCGGCGGATTGCTGTACGCCACGCTGATGACGTTGTTCGTGGTGCCGTGCATGTACGACATTCTCAGCAAGAAGGAGCTGCGGCAGGTCAGCGAGGATGAGCTGAAGCTGCTGGATATGTGAGGATATGAGCGGGGAACCATTCCCCGCTCTTTTCCGTCTAATGGGACAAAAGGAGGGCGAGAGCATGAAGCGAGCTTTTGTATGCCTGCTGGCGCTGTGCGCCGCGGTGCTGACGGCCTGCGGCCACCCCGCTGCCACCCTGCCGCTGGAGGGCGGCGAGCCGGCGGTCAGTCCCGCGCCGGAGCCGTGGGAGATCACCGGCCAGCTGGCGGAGTACACCGGCGGCCACGTGGACATGGCCCTGACCATCCCCGATGGCTGGACATGGGAGACGCTGGAGGAGGACGGACAGTCCGGCCTGCGGTTCCGGAAAACGGAGGATCCCGCCGTTGATTTCCGGCTGACCTGCTGGACAGTCGGCTACGGCATCTGCGGCACCGGCGTCACCACGGAGGAGCTGACGCTGTCCGGCGGGCAGCAGGTGTGGCAGCACACCGAGGGCAGCGATGACAATATCTGGGTGAACATCGCCTTCCGGGACACGCCGGGCAGCTATGTGTGCATGCCCGAGGAAGACGGCGTCATGGGCCGCGCCGCGTGGGACGCCTGCCGGGACGAGGTGCTGGCCATTCTGGGCACGGCCCGGATCGGGCGGGGCATCCTCACGGAGCAGGCGGCCATCGATCTGGCCGCCGCGCAGTACGACGGCGCATACGACACGGCGTGGGGCTGGTACGATGTGACCACCGGCTGCTGGGTGGTGACGTTCTCCAAAGGCGCCGTGGGCGGCGGCAACGCCGCGATCCTTTATGTGGACAGCGGCGGCGCCGTTTCCGATGAGCAGGTATGGATGTGCATCGAGGGCCCCATGGAGGACACCGGCGCCGCGAACTGATGGTTGCAAAGCCGGAAAAGTATGCTATAATAGCACCATAAGCTGCATATGCGAGGTGAAGATGATGAAAAAGCTGTTCTGCCTGCTGACTGTGATGTGCTGTCTGGTCATGAGCCTGTCCATTGCCTACGCCAGTCCCCTCACCGGCGACACCAGCAACATGGGCCTGTGGATCGCCATGGTGGTGGTGGCCGTGGTGCTTCTGGTAGTGCTGGTCATCATGGGCGGCAAGAAAAAGAAGAAATAAATGACACGCAAAAGGACTCCCGCGGCCTGCGCTGCGGGAGTCCTTTTCTGCTCCGTCCTCCGGACAAAGCAAAACGGGCATCCTTTCGGATACCCGTTGAGTTTGGTCATCAGCCAATGTTGTTCATCTTCAGCGTCAGCGCGCTCTTCTTGTGAGCCGCGTTGTTCTTGTGCAGCAGACCCTTGGCGGCAGCCTTGTCGATCGCCTTGACTGCGACTTTATAAGTGCCCTCGGCCTCGGTGCGATTGCCTTCAACGGCAGCAGCCTCGAACTTCTTGATAGCAGTCTTCAGTGCGGACTTATTGGCTTTGTTGCGAGCATTTCTCGCCTCTGCAACCAGAACACGCTTCTTAGCAGACTTGATATTCGGCAAACCAAACACCTCCCCGACATCAGATTTTTTACACGCGGAAAAGAAGACTTCCACGCAGGATGATATTTTAGCATCTTTGCTTTGAAAATGCAAGACTTTTTTACAATTTTGACTTGGGTTTTCGCATAAATCTATTTCAAGCGGTCATGCTATCCGTAAGCCACAACATTTTGTGTTCAGAAGGGAGCGTTTGCCACAAAAATGACTGTACCTCGTACCGATCTGGCGCTGGAGGCCGCCGATGATCTGGCTGCCCGCGCCAAAAATTTCGCGCCGCCGGAGGGCATCCGGCGGCTGGAGAGCCTGCAGGAGGGCTACGCCGTCACCGATATCCGCATTACCTGCGCCGCCGGGGCGCAGGCGCTGGGCAAGCCGGTGGGCCGCTATATCACCGTGGATCTCCGTCCCTACTTTGACCGGCAGCGCATGTTTTTCCACCGGGCGGTATGGTGCATCGCCTACCAGCTGCGCTCGCTGCTGCCCGACGCCGGGCCCCACGCGCAGATCCTGGTGGCGGGACTGGGCAACCGGGCCATGACGCCGGACGCCGTGGGGCCCATCGCCGTGGAGAACCTGCTGGTGACGCGGCACATGGTACGCACTCTGCCCAGGCAGTTTCAAGGCTTTACTCCCGTTTCCGCCCTGTGTACCGGCGTGCTGGCCCGCACGGGACTGGAGACGCTGGAGCTGATACAGGGAGCGGCGGCCCGCGTCCGTCCTGCCGCCGTCATTGCCATCGACGCGCTGGCCGCCCGGAGCCGCGACCGGCTGTGCGCCACGGTGCAGCTCAGCGACACGGGGCTGACCCCAGGCTCCGGCGTGGGCAATCACCGCCGCGCCGTGGATCGAGCGGCGCTGGGGGTGCCGGTCATCGCCGTGGGCGTCCCCACGGTCATTGACGGCGCTACCCTGTGCGCCGACCTGCTGGCGGAGGCGGGCTGTCCGCAGCAGCCGCTGTCCGGCCGGGGCGCGGCGCTGTTCGTCACGCCGCAGGACATCGACCAGCGGGTCACGGAGCTGGGCCGCATGGTGGGCTACGCCGTCACGCTGGCCCTCCAGCGCGGCCTGACGCTGGAGGATGTCACCGGCCTGCTGGGATAAGCTCTTGCAAAAACCGATCTTCCGCGCTACAATGGCACCAGAAAAAGGAAGGGAGGCTCCCCTCAATGGATTTTAACCCGCAGTTACAGCTGGCCGGCCTGCTGGAGTGGATGGACGCCCAGCTCAAGGCCTGTCACGGCCGCACCGCCGTTATCGGCATCTCAGGCGGCAAGGACAGCTCCACCGTGGCGGCGCTGGCTGCCGCCGCCTATGGCCGGGAGCATGTGTTCGGCGTGCTGATGCCCGACGGCGTTCAGCCGGACATCGACTATTCGCAGGCGCTGGTGGAGCACCTGCAGATCCCTCACTGCACCATCAACATCCACGACGCCGTGCAGGGCGTGCTGAAGGAGATGGAGCGGGCAGGTCTGACGCCCAGCCGTCAGACCACCGTGAACCTGCCCAGCCGCATCCGTATGTCCACGCTGTACGCCGTGGCCCAGTCGCTGGACGGCGGCGTGGTCATCAATACCAGCAACCTGTCGGAGGATTGGGTGGGCTACTGCACCATTTACGGCGACAGCGCCGGCGCCTTCTCCCCGCTGGGCATGTACACCACGGAGGAGGTCATTGCGCTGGGCCGCCAGCTGGGCCTGCCGGAGCGGTTCCTCATCAAGCCGCCGTCCGACGGACTCACCGGCCTGACGGACGAGGACAATCTGGGCTTCACCTACCATGCGGTGAACGAATATGTCCGCCGCGGCGTGGCGGATCCCGCCATCAAGGAGCAGATCGACGCCAGGCACCGTGCCAGCCGCTTTAAGTTCCAGACCATCCCCGTGTACCACAACGGGCTTTCCATGGCGCTGGAGGACGAAACGGACTACTACAAGTAAGTGAAAACGGACGGAAGCTTTTGCCCCTCCCCATAGTCAAAAGAGACGGACGCCGAGCGTCCGTCTCTTTTGATGTCTTGTTTATGCTCAGTACGCCAGCTTCTCCGCCAGATAGGCCTTCAGCTCGCTGATGGGGACACGCACCTGCTCCATGGTGTCGCGCTCGCGGACGGTGACGCAGTTGTCGCCGGCCTTCTCCGCATCGCCCACGGTGTCGAAGTCCACGGTGATGCAGTACGGCGTGCCCACCTCGTCCTCGCGGCGGTAGCGCTTGCCGATAGAGCCCGTCTCGTCGAAGTCGATCATCCACTCCTTTGCCAGCTCGGCATAGACCTCGCGGGCCTTGTCGCTGAGCTTTTTGCTCAGGGGCAGCACCGCCGCCTTGTAGGGAGCCAGCGCCGGGTGCAGGTGCAGCACCACGCGGACATCGTTCTTCTCCGCGTCCACCACCTCCTCGTCGTAGGCGTCCACCAGCACGGCCAGCACGCTGCGCTCCACGCCCAGAGACGGCTCCACCACATAGGGGATGTAGCGCTCATTCGTCTCGGGATCGAAGTAGGTCAGATCCTTGCCGGACACGGTTTGGTGCTGGGTCAGGTCATAGTCGGTGCGGTCGGCCACGCCCCACAGCTCGCCCCAGCCGAAGGGGAACAGGAACTCGAAGTCCGTGGTAGCCTTGGAGTAGAAGCACAGCTCCTCGGGATCGTGGTCGCGCAGGCGGAGATTCTCATCCTTCAGGCCGATGCCCAGCAGCCAGTTGTGGCAGAAGGTGCGCCAGTAGTTGAACCACTCCAGATCGGTGCCGGGCTTGCAGAAGAACTCCAGCTCCATCTGCTCGAACTCGCGGACGCGGAAGATGAAGTTGCCCGGGGTGATCTCGTTGCGGAAGGACTTGCCGATCTGGCACACGCCGAAGGGCAGCTTGCGGCGGGTGGTGCGCTGGGTGTTGACAAAGTTGGTGAAGATGCCCTGCGCCGTCTCGGGACGCAGATACACGGTGTTCTTGGCATCCTCGGTGACGCCCTGGAACGTCTTGAACATCAGGTTGAACTGCCGGATGTCGGTGAAGTTGTGTTTACCGCAGGTGGGGCAGGGGATGCTCTTGTCCTCGATGAAATCCTTCATCTCCTGCTGGGAGAAGGCGTCGATGGGCTTGGGCAGCTCCACACCGTTCTGGCCGCACCAGTCCTCGATGAGCTTATCGGCGCGGAAGCGCTCCTTGCACTCCTTGCAGTCCATCAGGGGGTCGGAGAAGCCGGCCAGATGGCCGCTGGCCACCCACGTCTGGGGGTTCATGAGGATGGCGGCGTCCTGCCCCACGTTGTAGGGGTTCTCCTGCACGAACTTCTTCCACCATGCCTTCTTGATGTTGTTCTTCAGCTCCACGCCCAGCGGGCCGTAGTCCCAGGTGTTGGCCAGGCCGCCGTAGATCTCGGAGCCTGCGAAGATGATGCCGCGGTTTTTGCACAGCGCCACGATCTTGTCCATGGTCTTTTCAGTGTTTTTCATGTGCTCGTCTCCTTTTATGTGAATATTTTTGGTCTGCATGGTCAAGCCGCCTCCGGCGGCGCTACCTGCACGGTCACGACGCCCGCATTCCAATCCGTCTGGTCTGTGGACACACCGTACCACCACATTGTCCCGCCGTCCGGCAGGTGGTACAGAATGGCATAGGCTTCTCTTGGGTGCAGCGCCATGGGATAGTTGCTCTCCGGCAGCTGATCCCCGGTGGTCTGCCACGCGGAAAAGGCGTCGTATCCGCCCTCCACGCGCCAGAACTCGCGGCTGGCGTATTTGCTCCACTCGGAGATGTCCTCCTCGCCGAAGTAGGCGGCTTCGTATGCTTCACCGGCGATGGTCAGTGTGTCCGTGCGGAGCGGCTCCAGCTCCGGCTTTTCCACCCGCGCCAGATTGGCGCAGGTCAGCGTCACCTTGCTGCCGTAGTGCGCCGCGATCTGGGCCGCCATGGAGGGTACGGTACCGGTCTGATGATCCATTCCGTTGGGGTCGGCGTGGGCGCCGCCGCAGAAGGCCACCACGCTGACGCCGCCCAGTGCGTCAAAGGCCGTGCAGAAATTGGCCGCCAGGGCGTACTCCCGCTGCACGTCGGCCTCATCGTCTGCGCCGCGCCGATAGTACATGACGCCCTGCTTGATGCTCTGCTCTACCGTACGGTATACGTCGGTGTCGGTCTTTCCCTCGTCCTCCAGAAGCTGACGCGCCTTTTCACCGGAGGTGGCATACTGATGCTCTATGTCAAAGCCGTGGAACACCGTGTCCGGACACGTCTCCTTGATCTGATGGTAAAAGTCCGCCACCACCTCCGCGTGGAACAGCGTCCCCTCGCAGGCGCCGTACACCATGTCCCAATAGGCATCGTCCTCCGCCGCCATCCAGCGGTTCAGCAGCAGCGTGGAGCCTGCGCCCATCTCTATGAACAGGTGCCGCATCCCTTGGCTGTAGCAGGTCTGCCACAGCGCCAGCTCCTTATCCAGGCAGGCGGCGTTGGCGTGTTCCTCGCCGTAAATGAATATCTCCCCCGTGGGCGCACCCGTTTCCGCCGGTGCGCCGCAGGCCGTCAGTCCCAGCAGGGCTGCCAGCAGCAGCGCCAGTATCCTCTTTTTCATAGACTGCCCTCCTTGAGCGGCAAAAAACGCCCTGATGCCATTGCTGACATCAGGGCGAACTAAGCTTTAGTCCGTGGTTCCACCTGAATTCGGATCACTCCACACTCTCGTGCCGGTAACGGGGCCTCCGGCGGGCATTTCCTCCCGCAGCTCCGGGCAGCCACGCCCATCATCGCCTGTAACGGGAAAAGGATAGCATCTTTTCGCCCGCCCGTCAAGGGCTTTTTTCGCCGCCGGAGCGGCTTACAGGTAGTTCAGCGGGTTGAGGAACGTACCGTTCAGCTGGATGCGGAAGTCGCAGTGGTTGCCGCTGGAGATACCGGTGGAGCCCATGCGGGCGATCTGCTGACCCTTGTGGACGTGCTCGCCCACGGACACCAGCAGCGAGCTGTTGTGGCCGTAGTAGGTGACATAGCCGTTGCCGTGGTCGATCTTCACCAGATAGCCGTAGCCGCCCTGCCAGCCGGAGTAGATGACGGTGCCGCCGTCGGAGGCGTAGATGGGCGTGCCGTAGCTGTTGGCGATGTCGATGGCCTCGTGATAGGTGCTGGCGCCCCGGATGCCGGTGTTGCGGGGGCCGAAGTAGGACGTGATGACGCCGTTGCAGGGCCAGCCGAAGCTGCCGGTGGGATACCACGACGGGCGCTCCTTGGTGCCCCGCAGCGCCAGCTGCGTCACAGGCTGGGACAGCGTGACGCTGGCCACGATCTCCCGCTCCGTTTCCGTGCCGTTGATATAGGTGACGTTGGCGGTGACATCCGCCTTGCCGTAGACGCCGGGGAGCGTGACCTTATACTCGCCCTGATACATGGAGGCATCGTCGGTGTACTCCACGGGGTAGGGCACATCCTGCACATAGCGCTGGCGCTCCACGTTCACCACCGTCAGGTAGGGCACGGCGTTGCTGATGGTCAGCACATCGCCCGTCCGCAGGATCTTGGGGTCGTAGCCGGGGTTCAGCTTCATCAGGGCGTCCACCGACAGGCCGTACTCGTCGGCGATGCTGTAATAGCTGTCGCCGCTCTGGACGGTGTAGGTGACCTCGCCCTCCTTCGTCTCGTTGAGGATCTCGGCGATGTAGCCCAGATTCATGATGTAGGACGTGTCCACATACTCCTGCCGGATCTCCACGTCCTCCACGAAGTAGGCGTCCACCGTGTCCTCCGTCTGGTAGCCCAGCTTCAGCTGGGCCAGGATGTCGTCCAGCGCGTCGGGGAACGTGGTGGCCACCACCTTCTCCCCGTCCACATACAGGACGTAGGCGTACTCCACCAGACCAAGCTCGTCGGTAAGCTCGTTGCGCAGCTCCTCCTCCGACGTGATCTCCTTGCGCAGGAACACGCCCGTCTCGGTCTGCAGCAGGGACTGATCCACCTGATAGCTGCTGTCGTGCAGCGTCTCGCGGGTGATGCCCTCCACCTCGGCCACCGCCAGCTCCACCGCGTGGGCGGAGGGGACGACGCCCAGATCCTTGCCATCGTACACGGCGCGGGCTCCCACGGTGTACAGGGACAGCACCGTGGCGGCGGCGGCCAGACTCAGGGCCACGGCCAGAAAGGCCGCCGGGTGCAGCTTCATCTCCTCGAAGTGGCTGCGGCGGCGGTCACCGGCCCGGATGAGCCGCTTGCGGCGGAGGGACAGGCGCTCTCGCAGATTGGCGCCCAGACGGGGCAGGCTGTTCCAGAAGAACAGGAACAGCTGGGCCGCGCCGTGCTCCGATTCGGGGAAGCGGCTGTCGCGGCTCTCCTTCACCAGATGGCGGGCGCCGCCCCGCACCCGCCCAAACCACGCCGCAATGCGCTTCACGCCCGCCTGCAGGTTCAGGGTGAACAGGTCTGCGTGCTCCTCGCGGTACACGCGCCAGCTTTTCAGATTGTCGATCCACAGCTGCCACAGGCTGGACAGCGTCATAGGCTCCCGGTTGGGGTCGCGGGAGGGATTCTTTTGTTGATTTTTCTGCGCTAACTGCTGTTTCATAAGGGGTCTCACCTAAAAGTTACAAAATCGTTACAAACGGTATCATACATTGTTTCCGGCTTTGCGTCAAGAAGAAAATTGTAAACATTCAGGGGCAGGGTCACAGAAAGGACAAAAAAACGCCCCGAAAGGGGCGTTTTCCGCATAAGCGTCATCAAAATTTTTCGTCCAGCACCGCGATGAGGGCGGCGATGGCGTCCTCCCGGCAGTCCGGCAGCGTCCGGACGCAGGGCAGCGCCCGCACCTCCGGCAGGGCGTTGGCAGGGGCAAAGGCCATACCGGCCCACGTCAGCATGGAAATGTCGTTGGCATGGTCGCCCACGCAGGCCACATTGGCCTGGGGGATGTGCAGCAGCGCCGCCAGACGGCGCACCATGCCGCCCTTGTTGGCGCCCCGGGCCGTCAGCTCCACCAGCGACTCGCTGCTGGCCACGATCTCATAGTCCCCGTACCAGCCTTGGCCGCGCAGGTAGTCCAGCAGCGCCGCCTGATGTGCCGGCTCCGTGGAGAACAGCGCCTTGCTGATGGGGGACGGCACCTGCTCCATGCTGTCCACGATCACCGTGGGAGAGTGGGTCACATGGAGGTGCCGCCGGGTCACATCGTTGGGCTGGAGGGCGTGGATATCGTTGTTGTCGTGGTACAGCTCCACCGCCGCAAAGGGCAGCTCCCGGATGGTCTGGGCGATGTGGGCCCGCGCCGTCTCCGGCAGAAATGCCTCGCACAGGTACTTACCGGTGGAGAAATCGTAGATGGCGGCGCCGTTGAACAGGACGGTGGGGCCGTTCATGGGTACGCCGTCGGCCACGGCCTCAAAGGCGGGCTTGGCGCGGCCCGTGGCCACGGAAAAGATGCCGCCCTCCGCCATGAAGTAGCGGATGGCCGCCTGATTGGCCTTGGATACCGGAGGCATGGGCCGGCACAGCCGCAGGGCCTCCTCGGTGTAGGTCAGTGTGTTGTCATAGTCGCTGGCCAGCAGCAGACCGGTAAATTTTCCCATGGTGCGTCACGCCTCCGTGTTCTGGCCGGGATTGCCGCCCCTGCGCCGTCCGCCCCGGTGGCGGGGACGCCGCTTCTGCTCGCCGCTGCCGCCGGGAGCGCTCTGCCCCTCCTGCCGGGGCTTGGGGGTGCGGGGCGCGGTCTGCTGCTGCGGGGCGCCGCCGCCCGCGCCGCTGCCGCCCCGGCTCCTGCGCCGGCGGTTACTGCCGCCCTGCCGGGGCTTGTCCCCCGCGCCGGGCTTGTCCGCCTTTTCCGGCATGGCTGTCTTTTCCGGCTTGGCGGGCCTGTCCGCCTTCACCGGCTTTTCGCCGCGCTTCTCCGGCGCCGCGGCCTCGGGCTTTTTGCGGTCGCGCCCGCCCCGGCTTCTGCGGCGGCGCTTCTCCCCCTCGTCGGACTTGGCGGCGGGGGCGGGAGTAAAGTCGCTGATGAAGCTGATGGAGGGCATATCGTCCTCCCTCTCCGGCTCCACATAGCGCTCGGGCCGCCGGTCGGGAATGACGATGCCGTCCCGGCTGCCCTTGCCGCTGCGCAGGACGCACACCTCGCAGTTGTGGTAGCAGCGGGCGCTTTCCGGCCGGTCGTCCAGCCGGACGTTCACCGTCTCCTTCAGCAGGTTCACGTCGCTGACGTTGCCGGGGCCGTCCGGGGTCAGCACAAAGGAGTCGTTTTTGGGCATGCGCTTGATGGCGTCCTCATAGGCGTCCTGCTCGTACTTCAGGCAGCACATCAGCCGCCCGCAGGTACCGGAGATCTTGGTGGGGTTCAGGGACAGGCTCTGGGTCTTGGCCATCTTGATGGACACCGGCAGGAACTCGTCCATAAACTGGGCGCAGCAGAAGGGCCTGCCGCAGATGCCCAGACCGCCCAGCATCTTGGCCTCGTCCCGGACGCCGATCTGGCGTAGCTCGATGCGGGCGCGGAACACACCGGCCAGATCCTTCACCAGCTCCCGGAAGTCCACCCGGCCGTCGGCGGTGAAGAAGAACAGGATCTTGGAGCCGTCAAAGCTGCACTCCACCCGCACCAGCTTCATCTCCAGCTTGTGCTGGGCGATCTTCTTCTGGCAGATGTCGAAGGCATCCTTCTCCCGGCTGCGGTTGTAGGCGGCGGTATGGCGGTCGTTGTCGGTGGCGATGCGCACCACCGCCCGCAGGGGCTGCACCACCTGCTCGTCGGGCACCGGGTGGTTGCCCTCGCTGCACTGGGCGAATTCAGGGCCCTGCGCCGTCTCCACGATGATGTCCTGCCCTGCCTCCACCGTCAGGTCTCTGGGGTCAAAATAATAGGTTTTGCAGCCGCTGCGAAAGCGGACGGAAACCACAGTTGTCATAGAAGCTCCTCCCATTCCACGGCGAGGGCGCCAAGAACATGGCCCGCGCCTACATTATATACACATTCGCCGCTGTACTTCTCCAGCAGCGCCGTCAGGCCGTACAAACGGCGGCGGTCCAGTCCGCCGGCCAGCGCCTGCGCCGTCTCGCCGCAGGCGGGATCGGGCACAGCCTTGCCCATCTGCAGCAGCAGGGCCTCCGCCGCGGCGCACCACGCGCCCCGCAGCACGTCCCGCAGCTCCTCCCGCTTCATCCGCCGGTTCTCCAGCGACACCAGATACGTTGTCACCGGCAGCAGCTTTCCCCTGGCGAAGGCGCGGCACAGCTGCTCCGCCTCCGGCGGCAGGGCGTCCGGCGCGGGGGCGTCGCACTTCAGCAGCACGCACCGGGAGCGCACCGTCTCCAGCAGCGCGGCGGGACTGTCGGTGCAGAAGATGAACGCGGCGTAGGGCGGGCCCTCCTCCACGATCTTCAGCAGCACGTTCTGGTCGCGCTCGTTGAGCTGCCGGCTGTCGGCGATGACGTATACCTTCCGCGCCGCCTCGTTGGGGCGGATGTATACGTCCTGCCGCAGCGCCCGCACCGCGTCCACCGTCAGCTCCCGGTGCTCCGTGTCCCGGATCACCGAAACGTCGGGGTGGATACCCTCCAGCACCTTCCGGCAGTGGCGGCACCGCAGGCAGGGCCTGTCCGTCCCCTCGCAGACGTGGGCGGCGGCGATGAACCGCGCCGCGTCCGTCAGGCCGCCGTCGCCGGAGAGCACGATGGCGTGGCTCAGTCTTCCCTGCTCCGCCGCACGGCGGACGGCGCGCTCCAGTGTGCTGTTTTCCGGCAGAAGCTGGGCCATAGCGCTCTCCTTTTCACATAGGGGCCTGACACCCCTATTTTTCTAATATGTCAGTATACCACACAAAAAGCGGGACAGGCAAGTTTTATTCTACGGATATGGGGGAAAATGTTTCCCGAAGGGATGTTTCCCGCGAAACCATGAACCTATTGCAAAAAAACAGAAAAATTTGGGAATAGACTTGCTTTTGACGGGAAATATGACTATAATAAGAAACGTTCTCATCGTTTGGTACAACTATATTGATAGATGGAGGGACTACCATGAGCAAGAAGTATTGTTACCTGTTCACCGAAGGCAACGCGAAGATGCGCGAGCTGCTGGGCGGCAAGGGCGCCAACCTGGCTGAGATGACCAATATCGGTCTGCCCGTTCCCCAAGGCTTCACCATCACCACCGAGGCCTGCACCCAGTATTATGAGGACGGCCGCCAGATCAATGACGAGATCATGGCCGAGATCATGGAGTATATCGAGAAGATGGAGAAGATCACCGGCAAGAAGTTCGGCGATCACGAGAATCCCCTGCTGGTCTCCGTCCGCTCCGGCGCCCGCGCTTCCATGCCCGGCATGATGGACACCATCCTGAATCTGGGCCTGAACGAGGATGTGGTGGACGTGATCGCCAAGAAGTCCAACAATCCCCGCTGGGCCTGGGACTGCTATCGCCGCTTTATCCAGATGTACTCCGACGTGGTCATGGAGGTCGGCAAGAAGTACTTTGAGCAGTTGATCGACGCCATGAAGGCTAAGAAGGGCGTGACGCAGGACGTGGAGCTGGACGCCGCCGACCTGAAGGAGCTGGCCATGCAGTTCAAGGCCGAGTACAAGGCCAAGATCGGTGAGGACTTCCCCACCGATCCCAAGGAGCAGCTGGTGGGCGCCATCAAGGCCGTGTTCCGCTCCTGGGACAACCCCCGCGCCAACGTGTACCGCCGCGACAATGATATCCCCTATTCCTGGGGCACTGCCGTCAACGTCCAGTCCATGGCCTTCGGCAACATGGGCGACGACTGCGGCACCGGCGTTGCGTTCACCCGTGACCCCGCCACCGGCGCCAAGCAGCTGATGGGCGAGTTCCTGACCAACGCCCAGGGCGAGGACGTGGTGGCCGGCGTGCGTACCCCCATGCCCATCGCCGAGATGGCCGAGAAGTTCCCCGAGGCCTATGACGAGTTTGTCAAGGTCTGCAACATCCTGGAGGATCACTACCGCGATATGCAGGACATGGAGTTCACCGTGGAGCACGGCAAGCTGTACATGCTGCAGTGCCGCAACGGCAAGCGCACCGCGCCCGCCGCGCTGAAGATCGCCTGCGATCTGGTGGACGAGGGCATGATCTCCGAGCAGCAGGCCGTCGCCATGATCGACCCCCGCAACCTGGACACCCTGCTGCATCCCCAGTTTGATCCCAAGGCCCTGAAGTCCACCGAGCCTGTGGGCAAGGCTCTGCCCGCCTCCCCCGGCGCCGCCTGCGGCAAGATCGTCTTCACCGCCGAGGACGCCAAGGAGTGGGCCGCCCGCGGTGAGAAGGTGGTGCTGGTTCGTCTGGAGACCTCTCCCGAGGATATTGAGGGCATGAAGGCCGCGCAGGGCATCCTGACCGTCCGCGGCGGTATGACCTCCCACGCCGCCGTTGTGGCCCGCGGTATGGGCAAGTGCTGCGTCTCCGGCTGCGGCGCCATCAACATGGACGAGGCCAACAAGCAGTTCACGCTGGCCGGCAAGACCTATCACGAGGGCGACTGGCTGAGCCTGGACGGCTCCACCGGCAGCATCTACGACGGCGCGATGCCCACCGTGGACGCCAGCGTGGGCGGCGACTTCGGCCGCATCATGGCGTGGGCCGACAAGTTCCGCCGCCTGCAGGTCCGCACCAACGCCGATACCCCCCACGATGCCGCCAAGGCCCGTGAGCTGGGCGCGCAGGGCATCGGCCTGTGCCGTACCGAGCATATGTTCTTCGAGGGCGACCGTATCGCCGCCATCCGTGAGATGATCTGCTCCGACACCGTGGAGCAGCGTGAGAAGGCACTGGCCAAGCTGCTGCCCATGCAGCAGGGCGATTTCGAGGGCATCTACGAGGCCATGGAGGGCTGCCCCGTCACCATCCGCTTCCTGGATCCCCCTCTGCACGAGTTCGTTTCCACCGAGGAGCATGACATCGAGCTGCTGGCCAAGGATATGGGCAAGTCCGTTGCCGACATCAAGGCCATCATCGCCTCCCTGCACGAGTTCAACCCCATGATGGGCCACCGCGGCTGCCGTTTGGCCGTCACCTTCCCGGAGATCGCCGTCATGCAGACCCGTGCCGTCATCCGCGCCGCCATCAACGTGCAGAAAAAGCACCCCGACTGGAGCATGGTGCCTGAGATCATGATCCCGCTGGTGGGTGAGGTCAAGGAGCTGAAGTACGTCAAGGACGTGGTGGTGAAGACCGCCGATGAGGAGCTGGCCGCCGCCGGTATGAAGATGAAGTATCTGGTGGGCACCATGATCGAGATCCCCCGTGCGGCTCTGACCGCCGACGAGATCGCCAAGGAGGCCGAGTTCTTCTCCTTCGGCACCAACGATCTGACCCAGATGACCTTCGGCTTCAGCCGCGACGACGCCGGCAAGTTCCTGGGCGCCTACTACGACAAGAAGATCTACGAGAGCGATCCGTTTGCCAAGCTGGATCAGATCGGCGTGGGCAAGCTGGTGAAGATGGCTGCCAAGCTGGGCCGCGAGACCCGTCCGGAGCTGCATCTGGGCATCTGCGGCGAGCACGGCGGCGATCCCTCCTCCGTGGAGTTCTGCCACAAGGTGGGTCTGGACTATGTGTCCTGCTCCCCCTTCCGTGTGCCCATCGCCCGTCTGGCCGCCGCACAGGCTGCCATCAAGGAGCAGCGCCAATAAAAAGCTGACGTAAGCAGCGTAGGTAAAACAGCTGATATAAATACGGTCACACAGTCCGTCAGGATTGTGTGACCGTTATTTTTTGCCCATTTTCATCCAAAATCGAATACACATTCAACAGCTACCTTCCTGATCGGGGGCGAAAGCCCCGGCCGGATGAAGGTGCGCCACGAACCTCCTGCCCGTAAGGGCTATCACGGAAAGCAAGGCTGGCGGAGTACCGGAAAACCATTGCCACATGAAAAGAACGCTCCCCCCGGACATCAGGCCGGGGGAGCGTTCTTTATTCCGCGCTTTCAATGGTGCCGCCGCCCAGCACCTCGTCTCCGCCGTACAGTACCACGGCCTGCCCGGCGGTGACGGCCCGCTGGGGCCGGTCGAACACCACCCGCAGACCGCCGCCCTCCAGCGGATAGGCGGTGCAGGGGGCGTCCGCGTGCTGGCTGTACCGGGCCTTGGCGGTGCAGCGCACCGGCGCCGCCGGGGCGGCTCCGGCGATCCAGTTGACCCGGGAGGCCGTCAGCGTATCGGTGAACAGCTCGGCGTCGTCCCCCAGCAGGATGGTGTTGTCCGCGCCGTTCTTCCGCACCACATAGACGTGCTTCCCGGCGGCGACGCCCAGTCCCTTCCGCTGGCCGCTGGTGTAGCAGGGCAGTCCCTTGTGGCGGCCCAGCACATGGCCGTCCTTGTCCACAAAGTCCCCCGGCGTCAGGGCCGCGCCGTGCTGTCGCAGGAAGCGCACATAGTCGCCGTCGGGGATGAAGCAGATGTCCTGACTGTCGGATTTGTCCGCCACGTTCAGCCCCGCCTGCCGCGCCTCCTGCCGGATGGTGTCCTTGTCGAACTCCCCCACCGGCAGCAGCAGGTGGGACAGCTGGAACTGGGTGAGCTGATAGAGCACATAGCTCTGATCCTTCCGGCGGTCGCGGCCCCGCAGCAGCCGCCAGCGGCCTGCTGCTTCATCGTAGTCTACCCGTGCGTAGTGTCCCGTGGCAAGATAGTCGTAGCCCAGCTCCAGCGCCCGATCCAGCAGTGCGCCGAACTTCAGCTCCCGGTTGCAGTCGATGCAGGGGTTGGGCGTCCGGCCCGCGCAGTATTCGTCCACGAACCGCTGCATGACGCAGCGGGAGAACCGCTCCGTCTCGTCCAGCAGATGGAACTCCATGCCCAGCCGTTCCGCCACGGCTTGAGCGTCCGCGGCATTTTGTGCCGACAGGCGATCCACCTCGGGGTCGCGGTACAGGCGGAGCATGGCCCCGCCGCAGGTATAGCCCTGCGCCTGCAGCAGCGCGGCGGCGGTGGAGCTGTCCACCCCGCCGGACATGGCGATGAGTACGCGCTTGTTGTTCATCATGCACCTCGCAAGAAAAATAGGAAATATATCTGTAATAAATATGTGTATAATTCGGAAATACCTGTAAATAATTGAAATAGGTTTTCCGGTGGAGCGGCCCCATAAAAAACAGCACCCCCGCGCCGGGCGAAGGTACTGCGCTGCACACAGGTCGGCCCCGCCGTGGAGGGATCGTCTCCCGTGGGGAGACATGAGGCCTTATTCGTCGGAATGTCTCTGTAAAAATGCATCGAAGGGCAGACCGTCCGCCAGCCCCACCAGCGCGGGCTGGAAGCCGCCGGCGTAGTCGAAGGTCACATCCTCCACCATGTCGCCCGCCGTTTCGTCCGGCAGCGCCAGTGTCACGGTGGTGCCCTGCCCCTCCCGGCTGTCCAGCAGCAGCCGCCCGCCGTGGCCCTCCGCAATGCGGCGGCACAGCGGCAGGCCGAGGCCCAGTCCACCGGACAGTACAGCCAGACGCTCCGGGTGGAGGTAGCCGTCAAACACCGTCTCCATATTCCCGGCGGGGATGCCGCAGCCGGTGTCCGACACGGCCAGCAGCACCTGCCGGTGTCCCAGCCGCAGGGTGACGGTGACGCTGCCGCCGTCCGGCGTGAACTTCAGGGCGTTGGACAGCAGGTTCCACACCGCCTGCTCCAGACAGTCCCGGTGGATGGCCGCCGTGTGGTGCTCCGCCGCGCACTGAAGCGTCAGCGTCACATGGCGCAGGGCGAACAGCGGCTCCGCCTGCCGGCACAGACCGGCCAGCCATTCCACTATGTCGGTGTTCTCCTTCAGCAGCGGCTCGTCCGACAGCAGCATGGGCGCGTTGGACAGGTTGTTGGCCAGCCGCAGCAGCGAATAGTAGTTGTGATTCAGCAGGGCTGCGTCCCGATCCAGAACGGCATCCCGATCCCGCCGGTCAGGCGGGGCCAGACGGCCCACCGCAATGTGCATGCCGCCCAGCGCCGTCCGGAGTTGAGCTGCGACATGGAGCAGCACCTCGTTGAGCAGCCGCTCACGCATCGGCGGGTCGCGCCGCTCAGGACGCCCCAGTTGTTCCGGTATGTCGGTTTTCCGGGGGCTTTCCGGCATCATACGCACCCTCCTCTCCGGACTTAGTGTGGCTTTTGCAGCCAAAGCGATACAACCAGTTACCGGTTGGTATGCCACACTATACCAAAGGGCGGCGTAAAAAACAAGGTTTTTTATTCTTTTTTGGCGAAAGAGAAAATTTTTCAAAAAAGGGGTTGCATTTTTCAAAATAATGCTTATAATACTAAACATACCATACGTTTGATATATTCCATCAGAGAGGAAGTCTTGATTTATGAGCATCAAAGTCGGTATCAATGGTTTTGGCCGCATCGGCCGTATGGTCATGCGCTGCTGCGCGAACCACCCCGAGATCGAGATCGTTGGCATCAACGATCTGTGCCCGGCTGATTATCTGGCCTATATGCTGAAATATGACACCATGCACGGCAAGTTCGACGGCGAGATCGGCAGCGCTGAGAACGCCATTATCGTCAACGGCAGGTCCATCCCCGTGTTTGCCGAGCGCGACCCCGCCAACCTGCCCTGGGCTAAGGTGGGCGCGGAGTACGTCATCGAGTCCACCGGCCTGTTCCTGACCAAGGAGAAGGCCGCGGGCCATATCGCCGCCGGCGCCAAGCATGTGGTGATGTCCGCCCCCTCCAAGGACGACACCCCCATGTTCGTCATGGGCGTCAATCAGGACACCTATACCTCTGACATGCAGTTCGTCTCCAACGCCAGCTGCACCACCAACTGCCTGGCTCCCATCGCCAAGGTGCTGCACGACAACTTCGGCATCGCCGATGGTCTGATGACCACCGTGCACTCCACCACCGCCACCCAGAAGACGGTGGATGGCGTGTCCCTGAAGGACTGGCGCGGCGGCCGTGCCGCCTCCGGCAACATCATCCCCAGCTCCACCGGCGCTGCCAAGGCCGTGGGCAAGGTCATCCCCAGCCTGAACGGCAAGCTGACCGGTATGTCCATGCGCGTTCCCACGCTGGATGTGTCTGTGGTGGATCTGACCGTGAACCTCAGCAAGCCCGCCACTTATGATGAGATTTGCGCCGCCATGAAGAAGGCCAGCGAGAACGAGCTGAAGGGTATTCTGGATTACACCGACGAGGCCGTTGTGTCCTCTGACTTCCTGGGCAACACCCACACCTCCATCTTCGACGCCAAGGCCGGCATCGCCCTGACCGACACCTTCGTGAAGGTGGTCAGCTGGTACGACAACGAGATCGGCTACTCCGACAAGATCCTGTGCCTCATTGAGCATATGCACAGCGTCGACCACAAGTAAAAAACGCCAATATCCTTTCAAAAAGGTTTTCCTTCTTTTTTGTTCCGGAAACAGCGCCGTCCCACCGGGACGGCGCTGTTTCTATCCATCGCACGTTTGAAACCGCCGAATCACAAGGGTTTTATCAAAAATAGGACTATCTTTCCGCAGATTTGTATGGTACAATAGGTACAACTCAGAGGAGAGGGAAAGGGATCCCCGACATGGAACAGAATCCGATCTTGCACGCAAAGCTGTCGATGGACAGCGACATCCCCCTGTATGCCCAGTTGGTGGGCATCATCAAACGCAACATCTCCACCGGCGCGCTGGCCGTGGGCGACCTGCTGCCCAGCGAGGCCGAGCTGTGCCGCTGGATGAATATCAGCCGCAATACCGTGCGGCAGGCCATCGGCGAGCTGGAGGACGAGGGACTGGTCGTCCGCAAGCGGGGCCGCGGCACCTTCGTGGCCGACCCCGCCACAAACCGCCGGGGCGTGCGCTACTCCTTCACCACCGAGGTGTCCTCGCTGGGCAAGGTGCCGTCCTCCACCCTGATCGACTTTGACGTGGTGGTGCCCGGGCAGGCCATCTGCGAAAAGATGGAGCTGCGGGAGGGCACGCCGGCATACTGCTTCACCCGCGTGCGCAACGTGGACGGCGAGCCGCTGATTCTGGAAACCAGCTACTACCCCCAGTACATCTACCCCCATCTGACCAGAGACATGCTCCAGACCCACAGCTTTTACAGCCTGCTGTACCATGTGGGCATCGTGCCCTTCGCTGCCGACGAGAGCTACGAGGCGGTGGTGCTGGACAGCGAAAAGGCCAAGCTGCTGGGCGTGGCCGGAGGCAGCTGCGCCTTCTACCACCAGCGGCGTACCCGTACCGAGGACGGCCGCATCTACGAGTACACCAGAAGCTATATCCGGGGCGACCGGGTGCGGCTGGACGTACACATGCAGAAGAGCGGCATGAACTTCGTGCGCACCATCGACTGACGGATACATACAAAAAGGAACGCCTCCGGCAGAGCCGGAGGCGTTCCTTTTGTGCTGTCTTACAGGGCGGCGGCGCCGATGATGCCGGCCTCGTTGCCCAGCTGCGCCGCCTGAATGACGGGCTGGGGCCGCGCATCACCGCCGAAGCAGTTGGCGGCCACATAGCGTCGGACGGGGGCCAGCAGGCGCTCCCCCTGACGGCTGATCCCGCCGCCGATGAGCACCATCTCCGGCGACAGGATGTTCACCAGATTCGTGATGCCGGCGGCCACATAGACGTAGTACCGCTCCAGCACCGCCTGCGCGGCGGCGTCCCCGGCATCGGCGGCGTCGAACACGTCCCGACCCGTCAGGTCGGGGTACCGGTTCAGCAGGGACGCCGGATGGGCGGCCGCGGCCGCCTTGCCCTGCCGGATCAGCGCCGTGGCGGAGGCATAGGCCTCCCAGCAGCCCCGGCGGCCGCAGGTGCAGGGCTCGCCGTCCAGCACCAGAATGCTGTGGCCCACCTCGCCTCCGGCGCCGCCCAGCCCGGACACGATCTTCCCGTCCACGATGACGCCGCCGCCCACGCCGGTGCCCAGCGTCACCAGCACCATGCTGCGGCAGTCCACGGCGGCGCCGGCCACCACCTCCGCCAGCGCGGCGCAGTTGGCGTCGTTGCTCAGGCGGGCGGGCAGAGCGAAGTGCTTTGTCAGCATGGCGCACACCGGCACATCGAACCAGTTGAGGTTGTAGGCGCACACCACCACGCCCCGTGCCGGGTCGCAGGTACCGGGCGCGCCCACGCCGATGGAGACGCAGTCCCCGGCGGTGAGGCCCGCCTTGTCCAGCGCCAGCTCCGCGGCGCGGCACATGTCAGCCACCACCTGCTCCGCCGGGCGGTGCGCGCCGGCAGGCAGACTGGCCTCCGCCACGATTTGGTGGCGGTCATCCACCACGCCCACGGCGATGTTGGTGCCGCCCAGATCAATGCCGATGCGATACATACGGATACTCCCTTTCCTCGTGTGTGATAGCGGAAAAACAGCGGGGCAGGCAGACCGCCCGCCCCGCACAGATACGCAGCTCAGAAGTGGGTGACGAAATCGCTGTTCACCGCCACCGTGCGGCTGATGTTGGAGGAGTTGATGCTGGCGAAGATGGTACGCATCACCGTCAGCGCCTCCCGGCCGGAGACCTCCGGCTCACGGTCATGCACCAGCGCGTCCACGAACTCGTCGATAACGCCGGTGCCGTTGTGGGGCACGTCCAGATTGTAGCTGGTGCGGTTGCCCTCCATATCGCTGACGATGATGGGGGAGGACGGCTCGCTGTAAATGAGCATGATGCCCTTGGTGCCGTACAGGCAGGTGGACTGGCACTCGTGGCCGTAAATCGTCCAGCTGGCCGCCATGGTGCCCAGCGCGCCGCCGGACATCCGCAGGATGCACAGGGCGTTGTCGTCCACGCCGATGAGCTGGCCCTCGTTGTCGCGCTTGTTCAGCGTCACCACCTTCGCGGTGGTCTCAATGACCTTCTGGCCCAGCAGGTACTGGATCAGATCTACCTTGTGGATGCCCATGTCGGACAGGGCGCCCAGCGCCGCCTTGTTCTTGTCGAAGAACCATGTGCCCTCGTCCACAGACCAGCCCTCGGGGCCGGCGTTGCCCAGCACGGCGCGGAACGTGATAACGTCGCCGATAACGCCGCGATCCAGCAGCTGCTTGGCCCGGCGGTGCACCGGGTCGAAGCGCATATTGTGGCCGATCATCAGGTGCTTGCCGTTGCGCTCGGCGGCGGCCACCATGGATTCGCACTCCGCCAGCGTGACGGCCATGGGCTTTTCGCACAGCACATGCTTGCCGGCGTACAGCGCCGCCGTGGAGATCTCCGCGTGGCTGCGGTTCTCCACGCAGATGGACACCGCGTCGATGTCATTGCGGTTCAGCAGGTCAAAATAGCTGTCGCATACGTCGCCGCCGTACTTGGCGGCCATCTCCTCTGCACGGGCCCGGTTCTTGTCATAATAGGCCACGACCTCTGCATGGGGGTTGGCTGCATACTCGGGCAGATGGCGCACCTGCGCGATCTTGCCGCAGCCGATGATACCAACTCGAATCATAGAAAAGCTCCTCCTCTACCATTGTCGACTGATGGTGCTCTATTCTCGTTTAAATTATAACAAATTCAAGGGCGGGTGAAAAGCCTTTTTTTCAGGATTCTGAGAAAATTTACCGCAGACGCAGGGCTGTGGTCAGGGCGCAGCCCCTCTCCCGGATGTGGTCAAGCACCACGCCCTCCGGCAGCGCCAGCCGGCTTAGGGTCAGCAGAGGCCCCCTGCCTGTCAGCTTGAACAGCGCCTCCTTGGCGGTCCAGATCTCCCAGAAGCGGGCGCAGTCGCCGTCGTCGCCTACGCGGATATAGGCCATCTCGGCCTCGGAGCAGACCCGCCGCATGAACTTTTCATCGGCGCTGCGGACGACCTCCACATCCACGCCCACCGGCACATCGGCGGCGGCGCAGATGGCATAGGGCCCGGAGTGGCTGACAGAGACGTACACGCCCTCGGCGTCCGCGGCGGGCTTGCCGGTGTCGTCCCAACGCAGGGGAACGTTATCCTCGCCGCAGCCAAGACGCTCAGCCAGTGCGCGGCGCGCCAGCAGCTCGCCGGCCACAGTGCGCCTGCGGTCATCCTCGCCGGCAATGTCGCTGACGCGGCGGCGGCGCGTCTCATCCATCATGGCCACGGTGCGGGCCATCGTTTCCTCATCCAGCTGGCGGATATCATACCAAAGCAGTTCCATCTCTCCCAGTCCTCCCCGGTCATTTTATTTTCTGAGGTGAGTATAGCACATCGGCGCACAGGATGCCAGCATTTTATGCGCTTGCTTTTCGGAAGGGAAAGGCGTAAACTGTTGCCGTGTAAAGTTTTTATGTAGGAGAAACAACAATGGTTTCTATTGTAGAAGTGACAACAAAGGCGCAGCTGCGCCGCTTTGTGGATTATCCCAACCAGCTGTACAAGGATGTGCCGCAGTTCGTGCCGGCCACCTATGGCGATGATCTGGCGGACTGGGACCGCAGCAAAAACCCGGCTTTTTCCTACTGCGATGCCCGCTGTTGGCTGGCGGAGCGGGACGGGGAGATCGTGGGGCGCATCGGCGCCATCCGCAGCCGCAAGGCCAATGAGAAGTGGGGCGTCAACAGGATGCGGTTCACCCAGACGGACTTCATCGACGATCCGGAGGTGTCCGCCGCCCTGTTCGCCGTGGTGGAGGATTGGGCCAGAGAGCTGGGCTGCGCGGCGGTTCATGGGCCGCTGGGCTTTACCGACATGGATCGGGAGGGTATGCTGGTGGAGGGCTTCGACCGCCGGAGCTGCTTTTTTACCTATTATAATTATCCCTACTATATCGACCACATGACGGCCCTGGGCTATGTGAAGGATGTGGACTGGATCGAGGAGCTGATCACCGTTCCCACGGACGAGAAGATCATCCGGCGGTGGGAAAAGCTGTCGGATTTCGTGCTCAAGCGCAACAACCTGCATATCGTGGAGCCGAAAAACCGGCTGGCGTATCTGCCGCTGCTGAAACCGTTTTTCGATCTGGTGAACGTGGCCTACGCCCCGCTGTACGGCACGGTGGAGCTGACGGAGCAGCAGATCAAGAAGTATTCGTCCAAGTTCGCGCCCCTCATCAACCCCAACACCACCTGCTTCGTCATGGACAAGAATGACCGGATGATCGCCTTCGGCGTGGGCGCGCCCAGTCTGGCCACCGCCCTGCAGAAGCACCGGGGCCGCCTGTTCCCCACCGGCTGGATCGACGTGCTGAAGGCGTTCCGGAAGAACGACACGGTGGATCTGCTGCTCATCGCCGTCCACCCGGACTATCAGGCCCGGGGCGTCAACGCCATTATCCTCAGCAAGGCCATGAAGGGGTGTCTGAAAATGGGCATCAAGGAGGCGGAGACGGGACCCATGCTGGAGCTGAACGACAAGGTGCAGTCCCAGTGGAAGGATTTCCAGACGGAGCAGCACAAGCGCCGCCGCTGCTTTATCAAGGAGCTGACCCCCGTCGCCGGAGAGCCGGAGGAAGCGGACGCGCCCGCCGGCGCCGCCGTATAAACGACAAAAAAGAGAACGCGGACAGCCGCCCGCGTTCTCTTTTGCACTTTTTACAGGTCGTAGACCTCGGTGAACTTCTTCTCCAGATAGGCCACGTAGCAGTCCGGGTCGAACTTGCCGCAGACCGATTCAAACAGGGCCACGGGGTTCTTCATGCAGCCGTATTTCCAGATCTTCTCCTCCAGCCAGTTGTTGATGGGGGTCAGGTCGCCGCTGCGTACCACGGCGTCCACGTCCAGCACCTTGGACAGCTCCAGCAGGTACTGTGCGCCGTAAGCCGAGCCAATGGCGTAGGACGGGAAATAGCCGATGTTGCCGTTGGCCCAGTGGGAGTCCTGCAGCACGCCCTGCCGGTCATCGGGGACGTCGATGCCCAGATACTCCTTGTACAGCCGGTTCCACTCGGCGGGCAGGTCATGGGCGGTGAGGGTGCCGTCGAACATCCGCTTCTCCAGCTCGTAGCGCACCATGATGTGCAGGCAGTAGGTCAGCTCATCCGCCTCCGTGCGGATGAGAGACGGCTGGGACTTGTTGATCATGCGGTAGAAGGCGTCCTCCGTCACGTTGTCCAGACGGGGGGCGAAATGCTCCTTCAGCCACGGGTAGATGACGGAGCAGAACGCCCGGCTGCGGCCGATGACGTTCTCGTAGAAGCGGGACTGGCTCTCGTGGATGCCCATGGAGACACCGCTGCCCAGATTGCTGCGGGCCAGCTCCCGGCCGGTGTGCAGCTCGTACAGAGCATGGCCGCCCTCATGCACTACGGAGTACAGGGACGAGGCCACCATGTCGGCGTGGTAGTGGGTGGTGATGCGCACATCGTCACGGGAGAAGTTGATGGTGAAGGGATGCTCCGTCTCGCCGATGATGCAGTGGTTCCGGTCGATGCCCATGACATCCATGACGAAGTCGGAAAACTCCCGCTGGATGGGAATGGGGAAATCGGCGTGGAGCGGTGTGTCGTCCACCCGGCCGGCGTGGGCCGTGACCTTCTGGATCAGGGGCACCAGCTTCTGCCGCAGGGCGGCAAAAAACGTGTCGCAGGCGGCGGTGGTCAGCCCCCGCTCGTAGTTGTCCAGCAGCGTCTCGTAGGGGGCCTTGTCCGGCTCCCAGTACAGGGCGAAGCGCTTCAGCGTGTCGAACATCTCCTGCAGATACGGCTCGAACAGGGCGAAGTCGTTCGTCTCCTTGGCGGTCTGCCACACGTCATCGGCCTTGATGGACAGCCGCTGGTAGGCCACGAACTCCTCCTCCGGGATGCGGCGGGTGCGGTCGTAGTCCCGCCAGTACTCCTCCACCTTGCGGCGGGTGATCTCGTCCAGCTCCGTGCGGGCGGCCATCAGCGTCTCCAGTATCTCCACGGTGTCCGGCGCGGTGGTCAGCTGGTAGTCGATGCGGCTCAGCTCACCGGTGGTGTCGCCCCGGACGGCGGCGGCTCCCTTGGGCGCTGCGGTGACGCCGTCGTAGTACAAAAGGCCCATGGCGTGTTTCAGCGCAAAGCTGGTCTGTTCATAGCTTTTCAGCTTTTCCAGTGCTTCAGTAACGGTCATGCTCGTACCTCCTGTTTATAATGATAAGGATTATACCATCCCCGGCAGAAAGACACAAGCGGGCAAAATGTATACAAATTCTTAATAGACGGCGGGGAGAAAACGTGATAAGATAAAGGTAATATCTGTTGGAAAGGGCGAGTCGCCATGGATCTGAACAAAAAGACAACACAGCGCATTATGCTGCTTATCGCCTTTGCGGTGCTGCTGTTCTGGGGCCTGTACAACATCTCGGCCATCGGGAATGTGCTGTCCGGCCTGCTGTCCCTGCTGGCGCCGCTGCTTATCGGCGTATGCATTGCCTTCGTGCTGAACCTGATGATGGCGGGACTGGAGCGCCTGTGGGATCGGGCGCTGACCAAATGGAGCAGTCGCTGGAACGCCAAGCTGAAGCGGCCTGTCTGCCTGACGCTGACCATGGTGCTGTTTCTGGGCATTATTTTCGCCATCTTCTTCATCCTCATCCCCCGGCTGGAGGAGGCGGGCGCCGCCATGGTGGCCAACACCCCCACCTATGTGGCCCAGATCCAGGCGTGGTGGGCGAACCTCAGTGATTTCGCGGCGCAGCACGGCGTGACCCTGCCGGAGCTGTCCCTCAACGCGGAGAACGTGCAGGACACCATCACCGGCTTCCTGCAGGAGAGGGGCGACAGCGTGGTGAACGCCACTCTGAACATCACCACCTCCATCGTGGGGGCGCTGGTGAACTTCCTGCTAGCGCTGGTGTTCTCCCTGTATCTGCTGGCCCAGAAGGAGACGCTTATCGCCCAGTCCAAGCGGCTGCTGCGCCGCGCTCTGCCCCGGAAGGCTGCCGATAAGCTGCTGGAGCTTCTGAGTCTGACCAACAACGCCTTTTCCAGCTTCGTCACCGGACAAGTGACGGAGGCCGTGATACTGGGAACGCTGTGCTGCCTGGGTATGCTGATCCTGCGGCTGCCCTACGCCCTGCCGGTGTCGGTCATCATCGCGGCGCTGTCGCTGATCCCCATCTTCGGTGCGTGGATCGGCGCGGCCACCGGTGCGTTTCTCATCGTGTTCCAAAGCCCCATCAAGGCCCTGACGTTCCTGATCTTCCTGCTGATCCTGCAGCAGGTGGAGGGCAACCTCATCTACCCCCGGGTGGTGGGCAAGTCCGTTGGGCTGCCGGGCCTGTGGGTGCTGGCCGCCGTCACCATCGGCGGCGGCGCCTTCGGCGTGCTGGGTATGCTGCTGGGGGTGCCTGTGTGCTCCGTCATCTACACGCTGCTGCAGAATTTCGTCCGCACCGCGCCGGAGGAGCTGTCCCGGTAAACCGTACATCCAGAAGCGCTCTGCCTTTGCGGCAGGGCGCTTTTTCGCGCCTGTTGTTCACAAATAATTAAAATAGCACCTATTGACATTATCTGGGGAGGGTGGTAAACTCCGTTTAGCACTCGAAAAGCAGGAGTGCTAAACGGAGAAAGCTATGGAATTGACAGACCGCAAAAAGCAAATATTGAAGATCGTGGTGGAAAGCTACATCAACACCGCCGAGCCGGTGGGCTCCAAGGCCATCGTGGAACAGATGCCCGGCAAGATCAGCTCCGCCACCATCCGCAACGAGCTGGCGGATCTGGTGGAGCTGGGCTATCTGGAGCAGCCCCACACCTCCGCGGGACGTGTGCCGTCCGCCAAGGGCTACCGGCTGTACGTCAACGAGCTGATGGAGCGCAAGGCTCTGTCGCCGGAGGAAACGGCCAAGATCAACAACGCGCTGTCGGGTCAGATGAAGCGGGTGGATCAGGTCGTCAGTCAGGCCGGACAGATGGTGTCCAGCTTTGTGGGCTACCCCACCTACACCGTGGCCGATCACCGCACCGCCGCCACCGTGCAGCGATTTGAGCTGATCGCCGTGGACGAGGGCAGCTTCATCGCTGTGGTGATGCTGTCGGACAGCCGGGTCAAGAGCCAGCTGATGCGCTTGGAGCTGCCGGTGGACGCCGACACGCTGCCTCAGCTGAGCCACCTGCTGAACACACATTTTACCGGCGTGGGCACGGAGAAAATGAACGCCACGCTGATGAGCCTGTCCGAGCAGGTGTCCGGCCAGTGGTTCCTGCTTTTAAACCGCGTGACGGAATACGCCTGCACGCTGCTGGAGGAATCCCAGCACCAGCAGGTATTCACCAACGGCACCAGCCAGCTGCTGAAGTTCCCGGAGTTCCGGGACATCGACAAGGCCCACGAGCTCATGAGCTTTATGGTGGACAACAAGGAGGATCTTCCGGTGCCCCAGAGCGACGCACCCATGCAGATCCTCATTGGCCCCGAAAATGTCAATGATGCGTTGAAAGAGAGCAGCGTGGTCATCGCCAGCTACGATATCGGCGACAGCATGCGCGGCCTTGTGGGTGTGGTAGGCCCCACCCGTATGGACTACGCCGCCGTGGCGGCAAGGCTCAGCTACTTTGCCGAGAGCCTGAGCCGTATGTTTGGTAAAAAACAGCTACCGGAGGATACACAATGAGCGAAAAGAATAAGAAGGAACAGACCGCGCCTGCCGGGGATACGGCGGCGGAGGAGACGGCGGAGCAGACCGCCGCGCCCGCCGGGGAGGCGGCGCAGGAGGAGACGTTCACCGTTACCAAGTCCCAGATGGAGCAGATGGAGCAGCTGGCCAAGGTGCTGGCGGATGCCAACGACAAGTACCTCCGTCTGGCGGCGGAGTACGACAACTACCGCAAGCGCACCACCCGCGAGAAGGAGAACGTCTACGACACGGCCAAGGCCGACACCATCAAGCCGTTTCTGGCGGTGCTGGACAATCTGGAGCGGGGTGTGCAGCAGTTTGAGGAGGGCGACGGCCACCGGCAGGGGCTGGAGATGATCTGCAAGCAGTTCATCGACGTGCTGGGCCAGATGGGCGTCACCGAGATCCCGGCGCTGGGTCAGCCCTTCGACCCGGAGAAGCACAACGCCGTGATGCACACGGAGGATGAGGCCGCCGGCGAGAACACCATCGTAGAGGTGTTCCAGAAGGGCTTCATGATCGGAGACAAAGTACTGCGCTTCGCCATGGTAAAAGTGGCGAACTGAAAGGAGCTTTACAATGGAAGGCAAGAAGCTGTATAAGAGCAATACGGACAAGAAGATCGCCGGCGTCTGCGGCGGCATCGCGGAGTATTTCAACATCGACGCCACGCTGGTGCGCCTTGGCTGGGTGGTGTTCAGCCTGCTGGGCGGCAGCGGCCTGCTGGCCTATATCATCGCGGCGATCATCATGCCCGAGCGTCCCTATTGAAGCAGTCAATAAATAAATTTAAGATAAACATTTCAGGAGGCAAGCATTATGTCTAAAGTTATCGGTATCGACCTTGGCACGACCAATTCCTGCGTAGCCGTGATGGAAGGCGGCGAGGCAGTCGTTATCCCCAACGCGGAGGGCAACCGCACGACTCCGTCCGTGGTGGCCTTCAGCAAAACCGGCGAGCGTATGGTGGGTCAGGTGGCAAAGCGTCAGGCCATCACCAACCCCGACCGCACCATCTCCTCCATTAAGCGTGAGATGGGTACCGACCACCGCGTCACCATCGACGACAAGAGCTACACGCCGCAGGAGATCAGCGCCATGATCCTGCAGAAGCTGAAGGCGGACGCCGAGGCGTATCTGGGCAGCCCCGTTACTGAGGCGGTCATCACCGTTCCCGCCTACTTCACCGACTCCCAGCGGCAGGCCACCAAGGATGCCGGTAAGATCGCCGGTCTGGACGTGAAGCGTATCATCAACGAGCCCACCGCCGCCGCTCTGGCCTACGGCGTGGATAAGGAGCAGGCCCAGAAGATCATGGTCTACGATCTGGGCGGCGGTACCTTCGATGTATCCATTCTGGAGATCGATGACGGCGTCATCGAGGTGCTGGCCACCGCCGGCAACAACCGTCTGGGCGGCGACGACTTCGACCAGTGCATCATGAAGTATCTGGTCAGCGAGTTCAAGCGCACCGACGGCATCGATCTCAGCGGCGACAAGGTGGCCATGCAGCGCCTGAAGGAGGCTGCCGAGAAGGCCAAGATCGAGCTGTCCGGCGTCACCACCAGCAACATCAACCTGCCCTATATCACCGCCGACGCCACCGGCCCCAAGCATCTGGACGTGACGCTGACCCGCGCCAAGTTCAACGAGCTCACCGGTCATCTGGTGGACGCCACCATGGGCCCTGTGCGTCAGGCCATGTCCGACGCCGGTCTGAAGCCCTCCGACCTGGCCAAGGTGCTGATGGTGGGCGGCTCCAGCCGTATTCCCGCCGTGGTGGAGGCCGTGAAGAACTTCACCGGCTCCGAGCCCTTCAAGGGCATCAACCCCGATGAGTGCGTGGCCATGGGCGCCGCCCTGCAGGCCGGCGTGCTGACCGGCGATGTCAAGGGTCTGCTGCTGCTGGATGTCACCCCCCTGTCTCTGGGCATCGAGACCATGGGCGGCGTCTGCACCCGTCTGATCGAGCGCAACACCACCATCCCCGTCAAGAAGAGCCAGATCTTCTCCACCGCCGCCGACAACCAGACCTCCGTGGAGGTCAACGTGCTGCAGGGTGAGCGTGAGATGGCCGCTGCCAACAAGAGCCTGGGCCGCTTCCATCTGGACGGTATCGCTCCGGCTCGCCGCGGTGTGCCGCAGATCGAGGTGACCTTCGATATCGACGCCAACGGCATCGTCAACGTCTCCGCCAAGGATCTGGGTACCGGCACCGAGCAGCATATCACCATCACCTCCTCCTCCAACATGAGCAAGGAGGACATCGAGAAGGCCGTCAAGGAGGCCGAGCAGTATGCCGCCGAGGACGCCAAGATCAAGGAGAAGGTGGAGATCCGCAATCAGGCCGATCAGCTGGTCTATCAGGCCGAGAAGACCCTGAGCGAGGTGGGCGACAAGGTACCCGAGAGCGAGAAGGCTTCCGTGCAGGCCGGTCTGGATAAGCTGAAGGAGGCGCTGAAGGGCGAGGACACCGACGCCATCAAGGCTGCTACCGAGGAGCTGACCCAGCTGTTCTATAAGATGAGCGAGAAGCTGTACCAGCAGGCGGCACCCCAGGGCGATCCCAACATGGGCGGTCAGCCCGGCGGCGATCCCAACGGCGGCCAGCAGTACTACGACGCGGACTACAAGGTAGTCGATGACGACGACCAGAACAAGTAAGACAGATATATCCCACAATAAGGGGCAGGAGGTTCCTGTCCCTTGTTGTGGTGCTATCACCCCATTGAGTGGAGAGAAGTGCAATGGCAGAAAACAAACGCGATTACTATGAGGTTCTCGGCGTCAGCAAGGGCGCATCGGAGGACGAGATCAAAAAAGCATATAAAAAGCTGGCACGGAAGTATCATCCGGACATGAATCCCGGCGACAAGGAGGCCGAGGAGAAGTTCAAGGAGGTCAACGAGGCCAACGAGGTGCTGTCCGACCCGGAGAAGAAGGCCCGGTACGACCAGTTCGGCTTCGCCGGTGTGGACCCCAGCTACGGCGCGGGCGGCCCCGGCGGCCCCGGCGGGGCCGGCGGCTTCGGCGGCGGCTTCGACTTTGGCGATCTGGGCGATATTTTCGGCAGCTTCTTCGGCGGCGGCTTCGGCGGCGGGCAGACCCGCCGCAACGGCCCCCAGCGGGGCGAGAGCATCCGGGCCAGCGTGTCCGTGACCTTCACCGAGGCGGCCTTCGGCTGCGAGAAGGAGGTCACCATCCAGCGCAGCGAGCAGTGTACCACCTGTAAGGGCAACGGCTGCGCCCCCGGCACCACGCCGGAGATCTGCCCCGACTGTCATGGCAGCGGCGTGGTACAGGTGCAGCAGCGCACGCCAATGGGCGTGTTCGCCAGCAGCCGTCCCTGCCAGCGCTGCCGGGGCACCGGCAGGATCATCCACCAGCCCTGTACCGACTGCGGCGGCTCCGGCGCGGTGCGCAAGCGCAAGACCATCAAGGTCAACATCCCTGCCGGTATCGACCACGGGCAGACCATCTCCCTGCGGGGACAGGGCAACGCCGGAAAGAACGGCGGCCCTGCCGGCGATCTGCTGATCACCGTGATGGTGCAGCCCCATGAGCTGTTCCGCCGGGAGGGCAACGACGTGTTCTGCGAGGCCCCTATCACCTTCAGCCAGGCGGTGTTGGGCGCCAAGCTGCGGATCCCCACCATCGATGAGCCGGTGGAATATACCATTCCGGAGGGTACCCAGACCGGCACCGTGTTCCGCCTGCGGGGCAAGGGCATCCCTGTCCTCAACGGCCGGGGCCGGGGCGACCAGTATGTGACCGTCACCATCGAGACGCCCCGGAACCTGAGCCGCGAGCAGAAGGACGCGCTGAAGAAGTTCAGCGAGACGCTGGGCGAGAGCAACTACGAAAAGCGCAAGAGCTTTTTCAGCTTCAATAAGAAGAAATAAGGTGCCGTATGTATCTGGCTGATTATCACACCCACTCTGACAGCTCTCCGGACGGAAGGGCGACCATCGCCCGTCTGGCGGAGGCCGCGCTGGCCCGAGGACTGGACGAGATCTGCGTTACCGACCATGTGGACACGGTCTACTGGGGCAGCAACGCGCCCCGCTGGGACTTCGACTGGGACAAGGCGCAGCGGGAGCTGGCGGAGGCCCGGCAGCTGTACGGCGGCCGACTGACCATCCGGCTGGGCGCGGAGCTGGGCGAGGCCAACATGGCCTTTGACCGGGCGGAGCACCTGCTGAACCACGCGCCCAAGCTGGACTTCGTCATCGGCTCCGTCCATATGGCCGGAAAAAAATTCGGGTATTTTGACTTTTACTACATTGAAAAAAATACGGAAACGTATTATCATGCACTTATCGACAGCTATCTGGAGGATATGCTGGAGCTGGCAAAGTGGGGCAGGTTCAGCGTGTTGGGCCACCTGACGCTGCCGCTGCGGTACATGAACGAGAATCTGGGTGAGCACATGACCTTCAATGCCCACATGGCGCAGGTGGCGGATATCTTCCGCACCATCATCCCCAAGGGGCTGGGCATCGAGTGCAACACCAACCGGGGCAACACCCCTCTGCCGGACGGCGGCATCCTGCGGCTGTACCGGGAGATGGGCGGCGAGGTCATCACGCTGGGCTCCGACGCCCACTCCTGCGATATGGTGGGCTGCGCTATCCGGGAGCGGCAGCAGCTGCTGCGGGACTGCGGATTCCGGTATTTCTGCACGTTCGAGGGCGGAAAGCCCATCTTCCACCGGCTATAAAAGAAAAAGGAGAACACGACCATGAAAATTGCCATCGGCTGCGACCACGGCGGCTATCTGCTGAAGCAGGACATCCTGATCTGGATGGAGGAGCACGACATCGACTTTGAGGATGTGGGCTGCTTCTCCACGGAGAGCGTGGACTACCCCGTTTACGCGGAAAAGGTGGCGCGGGCCGTAGCTGCCGGCGCGTGCGACAAGGGCATCGTCATCTGCACCACCGGTATCGGCGTGTCCATGGCCGCCAATAAGGTGGGCGGCGTGCGCTGCGCCCTGTGTACCGACTGCCTGCAGGCGGAAATGACCCGCCGCCACAACGACGCCAATGTGCTGGCGCTGGGCGCCGGCATTACCGGCCCCAATCTGGCCAAGCGCATGGTGGAGATCTTCCTGTCCACGGAGTTTGAGGGCGGACGCCATGCCCGCCGCGTGGCGCTGGTGGACAGTATCCGGCCCTGAGGAGCACGCCTATGGCAACGAGAGGCTACAACAGCTACCGGGGCCGCGTATCCGCTGGGCGGATCGTGCTGATCGTGGTGCTGGTGCTGGTGCTGCTGGGAGCCATCGGCTATCTGGCAGTCCAGAACTATCTGGTATACGACGAGGCCGGGCAGGTGCATCTGGAGCTGCCGTGGGGCCGCCGCGATCCGCAGCAGGAGCAGACCGATAAGCCGCCGGTGGAAAATGTGGACATCGATCGTCTGGAGCCGGAGAGCAAGCTGACGCCGGTGACGGCGCTCCATGCCGTCCGCCTGCCTGACGACTGCCTGTGGTGGGGGGCAGATTACATCATGAACACGCTGGCGCCGGAGGATATGGTGCTGGCTGTGAAGCGCGAAAACGGCGGCATCACCTACGACACGCAGGTGTCTGTGCCCCAGAACGTGGTGGTGGAGCGGGGCCGTCCGCTGGACTGTCTGAAGCAGCTGCTGGCCAGCGATCGCTATACGGTGGCGCGCATCTGCTGCTTTGCCGACGCCGCCTACGCCCGGGGGTTGCCGGAGACGGCGCTGGTGCGGGAGGATGACAGCATCTGGTACGACGCCAACGGCGGCGCGTGGCTGGATCCCACCGATCCCACGGTGCTCAGCTACATCACCTCACTGGTGAAGGAATGTGCGTCGCTGGGCTTTGACGAGGTGCTGCTGGACTGGTTCTGCTACCCGGCGGAGGGTCAGCTGGATGCCATTGCCAACGGCGGCAGCGACCATACGCAGATCCTGACGGACTTTGCCAAGAGCCTGCGCAGCAGCCTGCCGGAGGGCGTGGCCCTGTCGATGACGCTGCGGGGCAGCGGCGACAACGCTTTGACGGTGCCACAGCTGGCGGAGCTGTTCGATCGCATTTACCTCCCCGCCGGGGAGGACGCGTCGGCGGCGCGCAGCCAACTGCCAGACGGCTACGACGCGGAGACGCGGTTGGTGGTGACGGCGGTGGAAGCTCCGGCCTCCGGCAGCTACGTTATCGGGAATTGACAGACGCAAAAACAGGCGGCCTCCCCGGTCAGGGAGGCCGCCTGTTTTTTGGCACGGTTTGCGTCCGGGCGCGCAGAAGCCCCGCAAAAAGGCCGCATAGAAGCAACTCTACGTTCCGCAGACGCTTTTCTTCACCGCCGGGATGGACGGCCTGCGCCGTCTGCGGCATACTGTGACCACACAGAAAGGAGCGTGACCATAATATGGATACCGCAAAAACCGGCGCCTATCTGGCGTCTCTCCGAAAGAACGCGGGCATGACCCAGCAGGACGCAGCCGACCGGCTGGGCGTCTCCAACAAGACCGTCAGCAAATGGGAGAGCGGCGGCGGGTTCCCGGACATTACCGTTCTGCCCGCGCTGGCAGAGCTGTACGGCGTCACCGCCGACGACATTCTGGCCGGTGCGGCGGTGCGAAGTAGCGGCGGCGACAGTCAGGTGGCGCAGTATCTGGCCCGCCGGGGCGAGCTGCGCTGGCGCATCGGCTTCTCCGCCGCCGCCCTGTTCCTGCTGGCGGCCACCATGTTCTATGCGTACGCATGGTCGTGGCTGCTGCTGGCAGGCGGCGCGGCGTCGGTGTGGGTCGGCTGGGGCCGGTGTGACGGCGATGTTCTCCGTCGGCGTCTGGTCATGCTGCTGCCGTGGGCCATGCTGGTGCTGTACTTTCTGCTGGTTCGCTTCCAGCTGCCCTTCCGACTGGCCGCGGCACTGCTGGCGGACTATGCAAACAGCGGCAGCGTGGTGTCTTATCTGGCGGTCATGCTCCGGTGGGATATGCTGCTGTTGCTGTTTCCGCCGGTCTGCGGCCTGCTGAGGGCCGCGTCGGTGCGGTGGAGCGGCCGGCGGTATCTGCTGTCCCGTCCCTATTCCCGGGTCGTGGCCGTTCTGTGGCTGACGTCGCTGGGGGAAGAGATCGTCCACTGGATCGTGGCTGTGCCGCCTACGCTGGCCTATGCCGCCACCAGCTATCCGTCGTACTTCAGAACCTATCAGGCGCTGCAGCAGGACTTTTCCGCCACGCTGCCCTTCCTGTATGTGCCGGCGATCACGATAGGGGCCGCGCTGCTGGCGCTGGCGGTCACGGCGGCGGTCAAGCGTGGCCGGAGAGCGGCAGGAGCGCCTCCGCAGGCGTCCGCGGGCGCATAAGCGCCGCGTGCTTTTGGGGAAAACAAAAAACCTTGAAACCATCATGGTTTCAAGGTTTTCGTCTGGTGCGCGGTACAGGACTCGAACCTGTGACCCCATGCACGTCAAGCATGTGCTCTACCAGCTGAGCTAACCGCGCAGACAACGATAGTATATTACCGCAAACTCCGCTTATTGTCAACACTTTTCTTGCTATCGGGCCGGAAATTTGTTATACTGTCGGCAAATACCCGCAAGGAGATGGTCAGGATATGGAGAGGATCGCACTGGTTACCGGCTCGTCCCGGGGCATCGGCCGCGCCGTGGCGCGAAAGCTGGCGGCGGAGGGCTATGCCGTCTGCATCAACTACCGGGAGCGGCAGGACTGCGCCGACGCACTGGCGATGGAGCTGACGGCGGCGGGCTGCCGGGTGATGACGGCGCAGGCCGACGTGTCCCGCCGACAGGAGGTCAACGACATGGTATACCGGGTGGAGGACACCCTTGGCCCCGTGTCGCTGCTGGTGAATAACGCCGGGGTGGCCGGACAGGCCCTGTTTCAGGATATCACCGACGAGCTGTGGCACCGCTACTTCTCCGTCAACGTGGACGGCGCATTCCACACCGTGCAGGCCGTGCTGCCCCACATGCTGCACGAGCACGCGGGCTGCATCGTCAACATCTCCTCCATCTGGGGGCTGCGGGGCGCCAGCTGCGAGGTGACGTATGCCGCCACCAAGGCGGCGCTTATTGGCCTGACCCGCTCGCTGGCGGCGGAGCTGGCTCCCACCGGCATCCGGGTCAACTGCGTGGCGCCGGGGGTCATCCGCACCGACATGCTGGACGCCCTGCCGCCGGAGATACTGCCCCAGCTGGCGGCGGAGACGCCGCTGGGCCGTCTCGGTACGCCGGAGGACATCGCGGAGGCGGTGGCGTTTCTGGCCAGCGACCGGGCCTCCTTCATCACCGGGCAGGTGCTCACCGCCGACGGCGGCTTCATTCTCTGATCGTACGCGCGAGAAGGCGCGGCTCTGCGTGAGCCGCGCCTTCGTTTTTTTGGTGCCTTCAGGCGTGGAAATAAACCCCCAGTTCTACTGGGGGAAGAAAGATA
>URHT01000016.1 GCA_900547745.1 uncultured Eubacteriales bacterium
CTTTCTTCCCCCAGTAGAACTGGGGGTTTATTTCCACGCCTGAAGGCACCAAAAAGACTCCCGGCATACCACGCACGTGGTATGCCGGGAGCTTTTGCGCGAAATTTATAGGTGTACGATGCGGCGCAGGTCAGAACGCGAACAGGTTCAGTTCCGTGTCCGGGTCATGCTCGCTGCCCGCCGCGCCGGGAATCACCTCTGCGATCACCAAATCTCACTCGGCGTTGTTCAGAGCTTCATCCCACTTCCAGTTGCGAATCTCGGGCAGATCCACACCGTTGTCGCGGATATACTGGCGATGCTCCACCAGCTTATCCTGCATCTTCTGGACGAGGTATGCGCCGCGATTGCCCAACTGCGGCAGACGGCGCACCGTGTCGATGACCAGATCAAACCGGTCGATGTCGTTGAGTACCCGCATATCGAAGGGCGTGGTGATGGTACCCTCCTCCTTGTAGCCGCGGACATGGAGATTTTTGTTGTGGCGGCGATAGGTCAGCTCATGGACGAGGGTAGGATACCCGTGATAGGCGAAGATAATGGGCTTATCCTTGGTGAACAGACCGTCGTATTCCTCGTCGGTCAGACCGTGGGGATGCTCCGTGTGGGGCTGGAGCTTCATCAGATCCACCACATTTACCACGCGGAGCTTCAGCTCCGGCAGCTCCTTACGCAGGATGCTGACGGCGGCCAGCGTTTCCAGCGTGGGTGTGTCGCCGCAGCAGGCCATGACCACATCCGGCTCCTCGCCCTGATCGTTGGAGGCCCAGCTCCAGATGCCGATGCCCTGTGTGCAGTGCTTCACCGCCTGCTCCATGGTCAGCCACTGCTGGCGGGGGTGCTTGCTGGCCACAATGACATTCACATAGTTGCGGCTCTTGATGCAGTGGTCAAAGCAGCTCAGCAGGCAGTTGGCATCCGGCGGCAGATACATCCGCACCACATCCGCCTTCTTGTTGGCCACATGGTCGAGGAAGCCGGGGTCCTGGTGGGTGAAGCCGTTGTGATCCTGCTGCCACACATTGGAGGCGAGGATATAGTTGAGGGAGGCGATGTCATGCCGCCAGGGCAGCTCGCTGCACATCTTCAGCCACTTGGCGTGCTGGGCAAACATGGAGTCCACGATGCGGATGAACGCCTCGTAGCTGTCAAAGAAGCCGTGGCGTCCGGTGAGCAGATAGCCCTCCAAAAAGCCCTCGCAGAAATGCTCGGAGAGCATGGAGTCCATCACCCGTCCGTCGGGGTCGAGGTGGTCGTCAATGCCGGGGATCTGCTGGTCAAGGAAGCGGCGGCCGGTGACCTCGAAAACGGCCTGCAAGCGGTTGGACGCCGTTTCGTCCGGCGCGAAAATGCGGAAGTTCCGGGCGTCCATGTTCAGCTTCATCACATCACGGACATAGGTGCCGAGAACGTACATATCCTGCGCCTCCACGGAGCCGGGGGCCTTGACGTCCACGGCATAATCCCGGAAATCGGGAGTACGCAGATCCCGCAGCAGCAGACCGCCGTTGGCGTGAGGATTTGCGCCCATGCGTCGATTGCCCGCAGGCGGGAAGGACGCTACCAGCTCCACGGGCGTACCGTCGGCGTTGAACAGCTCCTCCGGCTTATAGGAACGCAGCCATGTTTCCAGCTGGGCAAGGTGCTTTTCCGTGTCCGCGCCCATGGAGATGGGCACCTGATGGGCGCGCCAGCAATCCTCCACCGGCAGTCCGTCCACCTCCTTGGGGCCTGTCCAGCCCTTGGGGGTGCGCAGCACGATCATGGGCCAGCGGCGACGCTTGGCCTCACCGCTCTTTCGCGCCTCCCGCTGGATGCGCTTGATCTCACGGATCGCCGCGTCGAGAACGGCTGCCATCTGCTGGTGCATGGTCATGGGGTCGCTGCCCTCCACAAAGTAGGGCTTCCAGCCGCAGCCGAGGAAGAAGCACTCCACCTCCTCGTGGCTCATGCGGGAGAAGATGGTGGGATTGGCGATCTTGAAGCCGTTGAGGTGCAGAATGGGCAGCACCGCGCCGTCGGTAATGGGGTTGACGAACTTGTTGCCGTGCCATGAGGTGGCCAGCGGGCCGGTTTCCGCCTCGCCGTCGCCCACCACGCAGGCGGCGATCAGCGCGGGGTTATCCGCCACGGCGCCGAAGGCGTGGGCTAAGGAGTAGCCCAGCTCGCCGCCCTCGTGGATAGAGCCGGGAGTCTCCGGCGCTACGTGGCTGGGAATGCCGCCGGGGAAGGAGAAGCGCTTAAAGAGCTTCTGCATACCCTCCTTGTCCCGGGTGATATTGGGATAGATCTCCGTGTAGTTGCCGTCCAGCCAGTCCTGCGCCACCATGGCGTTGCCGCCGTGACCGGGGCCGGAGAGATAGATCATGTCCAGATCATCGCGCTTGATGACCCGGTCGAGGTGCGTATAGATGAAGTTCTGCCCGGGGCAGGTACCCCAGTGACCCACCACGGTCTGCTTGATGTCGCTCTTGACGAGAGGACGCTCCAGCAGGGGGTTATCCAGCAGATAGAGCTGGCAGGCGGTCAGATAGTTGGCAGCACGCCAATAGGCGTCAAGCTGCCGGAGCTCCTGCTGGCTCAGGGGCGCCTTGCTGCCAAGGCGCACGCGGGATCTCAATGCGGACATGGGGATTCCTCCTTACAAAACAAAATATGAGGTCGCTGTGGATGAAAGAAAACACACGGTCACAAGGAGGCGCACGGCTGCGCCGTCAGATGGGGAGGGCCTCCTCTTCTTTACATAAGCCGGGGTTTCACTCGTGGCAGCTTACTCCTTTACTTATACATTTTTATGTATAACATAGTACAAAAGCCGCTCTGCGTCAAGAAAGAACTTCCATACGGTACATGAAAACTGCTCAGCGGCCCAGATAGATGGACTGCTTGGCCAAAACCAACTGCAGAAGCAGATCATTGCAGGGGGTGGGGACGTGATGCGCCCATCCCAGGCGGCACACGGCGCCGGTGATGATGCGGATCTCCGTTTCCTTGTGGTGGGTCACATCCTGCACCATGGAGCTGATGGTCTTGTCGGTCATTCTGGCGACCTCGAAGGCGTGAGCCGGCTCTGCGTCATGCTCCAGCGTGCAGCCGCAGGCGTTGGCCACCACGATGGCCTCCTCCACCAGCATACGGGCCGCCTCGTGGGCGTAGGGATTGGCGTCTACAAAGCCGTTTTTCGTCTCCAGCAGGGCGCTCATGCCGTTGATGGCTACATTGGCCAGCAGCTTGTACCGTATGCTGGCGGAGGATGAGGCATAGCGCCGCCAAAGCTCTGCGCCGCTTGACAGGCTTTGGTACAACACGGTTTTCTATTGACATCTCTGTTGCGCTTCCTGTAATATGATGTGCGAAATTAAATATGACTTATAAATTAAGTAGAGCTTTCCGCGCAGGAGAAAGGCGGTGTCTGCGTATGCTTACGGTGCGGAACGTTTCCCACGATCCGTTTTACAATCAGGCCTTTGAAGAATATATCTACCAGACGTATCTGGACGATGATATTTTCCTGCTGTGGCAGAACGCTCCGGCGGTGGTGGTGGGCAGCTATCAGAATATCTGCCGGGAGGTGCACGTGGAGGCGCTGCGGCAGCGGGGGATCCCCGTGGTGCGCCGGATCAGCGGCGGCGGGACGGTCTATCACGATCTGGGGAATGTGAATTATACGTATATCGTCCGTGCCGGCGCTTTGGACTACGACGCTGTGCTTTCCCCGGTGATCGCGGCGCTGAACGCCATCGGCGTTCCCGCACGGAAGAACCGAACCTGTGACATCGCCATCGGCGATTTGAAGATCTCCGGCAGCGCCCAGCGGATGACAAAGGGGCGGCTGCTGCACCACGGGACGCTGCTGTTTTCCTCCGATCTCGGCGTGCTGGATCAGATCACCACCCACCGGAAAAACGACTGCTTCCAGAGCCGGGGGACACAGTCCGCCATCTGCACCGTCACCAATATTCGGGAGCATCTGGCGAGCCCCATGACCATCGAGGAATTTCAAAATCGGCTGCTGGAGCAGATGGTGCCGCCCGGGAGCCCCCGTCTGACGCTGACGGCGGAGCAGGAGGCGGAGGTCTGCCGTTTGCGGGACGAGAAGTACCGAAGCTGGGAGTGGACGTGGGGCAAGACGCCCGCCTTCACCTACGAGAAGTCCGGGCAATTCCACGGCGCGCCTATCCGCGTCGCCTACCAAGCCAAGCGCGGTATCGTTTCAAGCGCGGTCATCGACTGCGATGCTATCGACGGCGCGCTGGCGGCGCAGCTGCTGAACGGCGCTCGCTTAGACCCGGAGGGGTTTGCCGCCATCTGCCGCCATCTGGCGGGCGACAGGGCGGAGGAATTGATGGACTATCTCATGTAAAGCAGCGATTAAATCACTTTTGATAATCGTATCGCCGGGTACGGCAGAAAGGAACAACACGATGGAAAAGAAGATCAATATGCCCAAGCTGGCTCCGGAAATGGAGAGCGGCGTGCTGTGCGCGTGGCTGAAGGAGGAGGGCGACACCGTCGCCGCAGGCGAGCCGCTCTTTGAGATCGAGACAAACAAGGTTGTCAATCAGGTGGAGGCCACCGTCTCCGGCGTGCTGAAAAAGCAGCTGGCGGAGGAGGGCGACACCGTCTGTGTGGACACCGCCGTGGCGGTGGTGGAAGCGGAGTAAGACATGGAAAAGAAACCGGAATGGCTGAAGGTACGCTATAACCAGGACGCCGTCAACGAGGTGGCGGCACTGATGCGGGATCTGAAGCTGAACACCGTCTGCAAGGAGGCCAACTGCCCCAATCTGGGTGAGTGCTACCAGAAGCACACCTCCACCTTTATGATACTCGGCAGCGTCTGCACACGGAACTGCCGGTTCTGCAATGTGACCACCGGCCATCCGCTGCCCCCCGACCCGGAGGAGCCGATAAACGTGGCAAGAGCCGCCAAAAAGCTGAATCTGCGGCATGTGGTGCTGACCTGCTCCACCCGGGACGACCTGCCGGACGGGGGTGCGGAGCAGTTCGCCAAGTGCGTCCGGGCCATTCGGGAGGTCTGCCCCGGTACTACCGTGGAGACGCTGATCTCCGACATGAAGGGCGACCACGTCGCTTTGGACACGGTGATCGCCGCCCACCCGGAGGTGCTGAACCACAATGTGGAGACAGTGAAGGAGCTGCAGGCTGCCGTGCGGCCCCAGGCCCGGTACGAGCGGTCCCTGGGCGTGCTGCGCTACTGCAAGGAGCAGGATCCCACGCTGCTGACCAAAACCGGCTTTATGGTGGGACTGGGGGAGACGGAGGAGCAGATCAGCCGTCTCATGGACGACATTCTGGAGACGGGCTGCGACATCCTCACCATCGGGCAGTATCTCCAGCCCTCGCCCCAGCACTACCCGCTGGCGCGGTATGCCACGCCGGAGGACTTCGCCCGCTGGAAGGAGCTGGCGCTTGCCAAGGGCTTCCGCCACGTGGCGTCCGCGCCGCTGGCCCGCAGCTCCTATAAGGCCTGGGAGGCACTGGAGGACGTGCATGATCTATATTGAGACCGGCTCCGCGGATGTGTACTACAACTTCGCTCTGGAATACTACTTCACGCTGGAAAAGCGTCTGCCGGAGACGGTATTCCTTTTCTGGCGCACCACGCCCACGCTGATGGTGGGCAAGTACCAGAATGTGCTGGAGGAGATCAACAAGCCCTATGCCGACGAACACGGCATCCATCTGGTGCGCCGCATGAGCGGCGGCGGCACCATCTATACGGACATGGGCGGCTGGCAGTTCACGTTCATTCAGCATAAGGAGGCCGGGGAGATCGAATTCAGCCAGTACATCGCCCCGGTGATCGGCGCGCTGGGGGAGATGGGGGTGAGCGCCGCCTTCAACGGCCGCAACGACCTGACCATTGACGGCAAAAAGTTCTCCGGCAACGCCCAGTACCGGCTGGGCGACTGCATCGTACATCACGGCTCCCTGCTGTTTGACACGGATATTGCGCAGATGGTGGCGTCCACCACCGTGGACAGCTACAAGATCACCTCCAAGAGCATCAAGTCCGTCCGGGATCGCGTGACCAACATCTCCGAGCATCTTCCCGCCCCCATGAACGCGGAGACGTTCAAGGCGACCATGGTGCGCCACATCATGAACGGCAGCGCCGCCGTCTACACCGTCACGCCGGAGGACGACGCCCGCATCCGGGAGATCGCCGGGGAGCAGTTCCAAAGCTGGGAGCGGATCTTCGGCAGAAGCCCGAAGTTCACCATCGACCGGACGGGACGCTTTGCCGGCGGGAAGGTCCAGTTCAAGCTGGACGTGCAGAGGGGGCTTATCCGGGACGCCGCCGTATACGGCGACTTCTTCTCCACGCTGGACGCCGACACCCTCTGCGCCGCGCTGCTGGGCTGCCCCTACGAGCGGGGCGCGGTGCTGGCAGCCCTCCGCAGCCACGGCATCGACGGCGCGGTGTACCGTATCTCCGCCGAGGAGCTTGCGTCGGTGGTGGTGGACTGAACCGCTGTGCGCCTGTCCACTGCGAACCTTACATTTCCATATTGCAGCAAGACCGCCTACAGAACACTGTAGGCGGTCGTTTTTCTTTAGTTTTCGTTTCTTGCGATTTCCAGAACAAAGAGCGAGCCGCAGGTTTCACCCACGGTTTTGAAGCGGCGATGCCGGACAGCTTCACCGGCAGGAGGTGTGAGCTTTTGCAAGACCCCGCCCCCTGTGGGCACAAAAAAACACCCCGGAGGGGTGAGACTATTCCCACTTTACCACCGCGAACCGCGCAATGCAAGAGAAAAATGCGGCTTTGCAACTATTTCTCTGTGTTTCTACATATTGACGGCGAAATTCGCGGAAATATTGACATTTCAGCACATTGACACCCCGCCGCCGGCGGCGTAGGATAGGAGCATATTTTTTGACGGGAGATGGCGGGATGAAGTATATTTTCGTGACAGGCGGCGTGGTGTCCGGACTGGGCAAGGGCATCTGCGCCGCGTCGCTGGGCCGGCTGCTGAAGCAGTGCGGCCTGCGGGTGCGCAACCAGAAGTTCGACCCCTATTTTAATGTAGATCCCGGCACGATGAGCCCCTACCAGCACGGGGAGGTGTTCGTCACCGACGACGGCGCGGAGACGGATCTGGATCTGGGACACTACGAGCGGTTCGTGGATGAGGCGCTGGACGGCAACGCCTCCGTGTCCTCGGGCAAGGTGTTCTGGGCCGTGCTGAACCGGGAACGGCAGGGCGGCTATCTGGGGGGCACGGTGCAGATCATCCCACACATCACCGACGAGATCAAGCGGCGGGTCTACGCCATGGACGACGGCCAGACCGATGTGGTCATCACCGAGATCGGCGGCACGGTGGGCGACATCGAGAGCCAGCCGTTTCTGGAGGCCATCCGGCAGGTGGCGGCGGAAAAGGGGCGGGAAAACGTGCTGTACATCCATGTGCCGCTGATCGTGTCCATCCCCGGCAGCGGGGAGCTGAAAAGCAAGCCCACGCAGCACTCCGTCAAGGAGCTGCTGAGCGTGGGCATCCAGCCGGACGTGCTGGTGTGCCGCACCGACAGCCCCATCACGGAGGACGTGCGGCGGAAGATCGCCCTGTTCTGCAACGTGGAGGAGGACTGCGTCATCTCCAACGTGACGGCGTCCACGCTGTACGAGGTGCCGCTGCTGCTGGAGAAAGAGGGGCTGTGCCGGGTGGTGTGCCGCAAGCTGGGGCTGGGCGCCGGCGCGCCGGACATGGCCCACTGGCGAGCCATGGTGGACAGGATCCGCAGCGTACAACGGCGGGTGCAGATCGCGCTGGTGGGCAAGTACACGGAGCTGCACGACGCCTATCTCAGCGTGGCGGAGTCGCTGTTCCACGCGGGCACGGCCTGCGACAGCCATGTGGATATCAAATGGGTGGACTCCCAGACGCTGACGGCGGAGAACATCGGGGCGGCGCTGGGGGATTGCAGCGGTATTCTGGTGCCCGGCGGCTTCGGCGACCGGGGCATCGAGGGCATGATCCTGGCGGCGCAGTACGCACGGGAGAAGGGCGTGCCCTACCTCGGCATCTGCCTGGGCATGCAGATCGCGGTCATCGAGTTCGCCCGCCATGTGGCAGGCTGGGCGGATGCTCACAGCGCCGAGTTTTCCGGCACCACCGCCCATCCGGTCATCGACCTGATGCCCGATCAGGTGGGCGTCACGGACAAGGGCGGCACCATGCGGCTGGGGAAGTTCCCCTGCGTGCTGGCGGAGGGCTCCCGGGCCCGGGCGGCCTACGGCGCGGCGGAGATCTGGGAGCGGCACCGCCACCGGTACGAGTGCAGCAACGAGTTCCGGCCGGAGCTGGAGGCGGCGGGCCTGCGCATGGCGGGCACGTCACCGGACGGGCGGCTGGTGGAGATCGTGGAGCTGCCGGGGCACCCGTGGTATGTGGGCTGCCAGTTCCACCCGGAATTCAAGAGCCGTCCCGACCGGCCCCACCCCCTGTTTCAGGGCTTCGTGGCGGCGGCGCTGGCGCATCAGGGATAAAAGGCAAAAAATAGAGACGGCACAGCCGTCTCTATTTTTTTGCCTTTTTACTTGTCATCGACCCGCAGCTCCAGCACGTCGGGGCGGGCGTAGTGGCCCACGCAGTCCAGCTCCATGCGGCTGGCGGGCACCTTCTGCATGTCCAGATCGGCGTAGATAACGGCCTCCCTGTCCCACACCGTCTCCGACGCCTCGTGGCCGAAGGGGTCGATGAAGCAGCTGCCGCCGCGGCAGGCAACGTCCGGCAGGGCGGCGATCTCCGCCGCGGCGCTGACCGTCTCCGGGTAGTCCTCCCGGCGGAAGATCAGGTCGGCGTTGATGAAGTAGCAGTGACCCTCGATGGCGATGTGGCGGATGGTGCTCTGCCACTCGGGGTTGTCGTTGGTGTTGGGGGAGATATACAGGCTGATGCCCTTCTGGTACAGAGCCACGCGGGCCAGCGGCATGTAGCTTTCCCAGCAGATGAGGCTGGCCATGGGGCCCCATGGGGTGTCCATGACGGGGAAGTAGTCCCGATCGGCGTCGCCCCAGACCACCCGCTCGCTGCCGGTGGGCTTCAGCTTGCGGTGGTTCATGGCGCGGCCATCCGGCGCGATCATCATATTGGAGTTGTAGAGTGTGCCGGTGACGGCGTCGCGCTGGGAATAGCCCATGCTCAGGTAGACGCCGAGGGCGGCGGCTCTGTCCCTAAGCTGCTGCATCTCAGGGCCGTCGGCCAGCAGGGAGTTGTCGTAGTATTGCTTCCAGTCCTGGCGGCCGTCGGCCCTGCGGCTGCCCACGGTGAAGCCGAAGGTCATACCGTAGGGGTAACCGGGGAGGAACAATTCGGGAAAAACAATGAGCTCTGCGGCGTTGGCGGCGGCTTCGTCCATGAGACACAGGGCCTTTTCCAGAGAGCGGGCCTTGTCGAACATGACGGGGGTGGCCTGCACGATGGCGGCGCGGCAGGTGTTTTTCAGCTCTCGCATGGGGGAATCCTCCTTTAGAAATTTGTGTGAAATATCTGAAAATGAGAGAAATTTTTTCCATTATACGGGGGCAGGGCGGAAAGTGCAAGAGGGTTTTCAGCGGATGATCGCGGGAAAGCGTCTCCATGCTGCGGCATGGGGGCGCTCTTTTTTGCGGGTGCGGGAAAAAATTTCAGGGAGTTTCGGGGAAATGGGCAACTGCGGCGGGGGAGAGCGGGGGGAGGTAGGAGGTGAGAGCGCAATGAACGAGACGAGACGCGCCCGGGGTGACCGGGAGGCCCCGTGGGCCGAATGCGGCCTGTGCGGCGGCGAGATCGGCTGGGGAGAGCGGTACTACCGGGTGGCCGGCGAGAACGTGTGCCGGAAGTGCCTGGCGGACTTCGCCGCACAGATCCTGGCGGTGTACGAGGTGAAAGGGGGAGAGGACGTATAGGCAGGAGGAGCGGCATCCCGTGGGAGGACATACGGGAGCGGTATGAGGAGGGCGGCGTGACGCTGCGGGAGCTGGCGGAGCGGTACGGTGTGACGGAGCGGTCGGTGTATCTGCACGCACGGAACGAGGCGTGGGAGGGCCCCCGGCGGTGGAGCCTGCGGCGCGGGGGCGAGGCGCAGACCGAGCTGGCCCGGACGGCCCGGCAGCTGTACTGGGCGGCCACCGCCGCCGTTGACCGGATGGATCTGGACGAGGCGGGGGTGAAGGAGATGAAGGAGCTGGCGGGGCTGATGCAGGCGCTGATCTCGCTGGAGCGGGCCATGGAGCCGCCCAAGGCGGAGAAGAAGGAAAAGGGGACGGTGCGGGTGGTGCTGTCCGACGAGGCGGAGGAGCTGAGCCGATGAGAGGGGACACCATGGCGCTGGGGACGCCCAACCCCCGGCAGCGGGAGTTTCTGGCGTGCCGGAGGAAATATGTCGCCTTCGGCGGCGCACGGGGCGGCGGCAAAAGCTGGGCCGTGCGGTGCAAGGCCAAGCTGCTGGCCCTGCGGTATCCGGGCATCCGGCTGCTGCTGGTGCGGCGGAGCCTGCCGGAGCTGGAGAGCAACCACCTGACGTTCCTGCGCGGCGAGCTGGCGGGGGTGGCGGAATACCGGGCCGGGGAGCACCGGTTCGTGTTCGGCAACGGCAGCACGCTGCAGTTCGGGTACTGCGGACGGGACGCAGACCTCGACCGGTATCAGGGCGCGGAGTACGATGTGATCTTTCTGGACGAGGCCACCCAGCTGAAGGAGCAGTGGATGCGGCAGATCGCCGCCTGCGTCCGGGGCGTCAACGACTTTCCCAAGCGCATCTACTACACCTGCAACCCCGGCGGGCCGGGGCACGGGTACATCAAGCGGCTGTTTATCGACAGGCGGTACGAGCCGGGGGAGATACCGGAGGACTATGCCTTTATCCCGGCGCGGGTCACGGACAACACGGTGCTGCTGGCGCGGCAGCCGGAATACGTCCGGCAGCTGGAGGCGCTGCCCCCCAAGCTGCGGCGGGCGTGGCTGGAGGGCTGCTGGGACGTGTTTGCCGGGCAGGTGTTCCAGGAGTTCACCGACGATCCGGCCCACTACGACGACAGGCGGTACACCCATGTGATACGGGCCTTTGACGTGCCCAGAGAGTGGAACGTGTACCGCAGCTACGACTTCGGCTACGCCAAGCCCTTTTCCTGCGGCTGGTGGGCGGTGGATCACGACGGGTGCGTGTACCGCATCGCGGAGCTGTACGGCTGCACCGGCACGCCGGACGAGGGGGTGCTGTGGACGCCGGAGAGACAGTTCGCGGAGATACGGCGCATCGAGGAGGAGCACCCGCTGCTGCGGGGGCGGCAGATACAGGGGGTGGCCGACCCGGCCATCTGGGACGCCAGCCGGGGCGAGAGCATCTATGAGACGGCGCTGAAGCACCGCATCTTCTTCGTGAAGGGGGATAACCGGCGCATCGCCGGGTGGATGCAGATGCACTACCGGATGACCTTCGACGCGGAGGGCTACCCCATGCTGTATGTATTCGAGAACTGCCGGGCGTTCATCCGGACGGTGCCGGGGCTGCTGTACAGCCGGACAGACCCGGAGGATGTGGACACCAGTCAGGAGGATCACGCGGCCGACGAGAGCCGGTACTTCTGCATGACAAGGCCCATCGCGCCGGTGCGGACGGAGCGCCGGGAGATCGCCGACGACCCGCTGGAGCTGCGGACGGGCCGGTTCGGCAGCTGGGGCGGCGTGAGAAAAATCTGAGGGCCGCTGCACCGGGACGTGCAACAACCGGAGGGCGGCGGACAGAGACAGTAACAAGGAAAGGAAGGTGCGGCATGGAACAGGAGGTCATGAGGCCCAGGATCGGCACGCAGGAGGTGCTCCGGGCGGCGGAGATCCTGCGGAAGTACCGGCAGGGCAAGGAGAATCTGGAGAAGCGCGTCATCGACAACGAGCAGTTCTGGAAGCTGCGGCACTGGGAGCAGATGGAAAAGGCCGGGGAGGGCGGCAATCCCGCCGACCCCCAGCCGGCCAGCGGATGGCTGGTGAACTGTATTCTGTCCAAGCACGCGGACGCCATGGACAGCTATCCGGAGCCGACGGTACTGCCCCGGGAGCCGGACGACCGGGAGGAGGCGGAGAAGCTGACCCGCATTCTGCCGGTGATCCTGCAGAACAACCGGTTCAAGAAGGAGTATGCCAAGGCGTGGTGGAACAAGCTGAAGTCCGGCTGCGCCGTGTACGGCGTGTTCTGGGACGACCGGAAGCTCCACGGGCTGGGGGACATCGACATCCGCAGCATGGATGTGCTGAATCTGTTCTGGGAGCCGGGGGTGCAGGACATACAGGCGTCGGAGCACTTCTTCTCCACGGAGCTGGTGCCCGATCACCGGCTGGTGCGGGCGTACCCCCAGCTGGAGGGGAAGCTGGGGCGCGGCGGCGCGGCGCAGGTGAGCCGCTATCTCTACGACGACAGGGTGGACACCTCCGGCCAGTCGCTGGTGGTGGACTGGTACTACCATACGGAGGAGGATGGGCGTCCGGTTTTGCAGTACTGCAAGTTCGTGGGGGAGACGGTGCTGTACGCCACGGAGAATGATCCCGCCTACCGCGGGCGGGGGTGGTACGACCACGGGCAGTACCCCTTTGTGTTCGACGTGCTGTTCCCGGAGGAGGGGACGCCCTGCGGCTACGGGTATGTGGATCTGTGCAAGTCGGCGCAGAAGCAGATCGATCTGATGAACCAGGCCATCCTGAAGAACACGCTGGCGGCGGCCACGCCGCGGTTCTTCATCCGCTCCGACGGGGCGGTGAACGAGGCGGAGTACGCCGACTGGACGCGGCCCTTCGTCCACACCAACGGCAATCTGGGGGCGGACTCCATCGCGCCCATCCGTGTGCCCACGCTGGACAGCGTGTATGTGGCCATCCTGCAGAACAAGGTGGCGGAGATGAAGGAGACGGCGGGCAACCGGGACGTCATGGGCGGCGGCACCGCCGGGGGCGTCACGGCGGCCACGGCCATCGCGGCGCTGCAGGAGGCCGGCGGCAAGCTGTCGCGCAATATGATCGACGACGGGTACGAGGCGTTCTCGCAGGTGCTGACGCTGTGCATCGAGCTGGTGCGGCAGTTTTACAGCATGCCCCGGCAGTTCCGGCTGCTGGGCAGGGGCGCGGAGCGGGAGTTCCGGATGTTCGACAACGGCGGTATGCAGCCCCGGCCGCTGGAGATGGGCGGCTACCGGGTGCCGGAGTTCGATCTGGAGATCGCGGCGCAGGATGAGACGCCCTACAAGACCATGGAGTACAATCAGCTGGCGCTGCAGCTGTTCCAGATGGGCTTCTTCCGGGCGGACATGGCCGAGCAGGCCCTGCGGTGTCTGGATCTGATGGAGTTCAAGAACAAGGATCAGCTGGCGGCGGTGATCCGGCAGGGGAGGCAGCGGACGCGGCAGGTGGAGTGGCTGCAGGGACAGCTGCTGACGGCGCTGCGGCTGCTGGACGCCCGGCAGGGCACGCAGCTGGCGGAGACGCTGGCGCGGGAGATGGACGGCGGCGAGGACGAGGCGCCGGACATCGGCGGCCTGCGGATACCGGAGGCGGAACGCGGTGCGCTGAATACCGTGCAGCGGCAGAGAAAGCAGTCCCGGGAGACGGTGAGGCCCCGATGATCCGGGTACGGTTCGACGGGGCGCAGGTGACGGTCAGCGGGCACGCCGGGTACGCGCCGGCGGGGCGGGACATCGTGTGCGCCGCCGTGTCGGCGCTGGTGTACGCGCTGGCGGGGTATCTGGAGGAGACGGGACAGGCGGAGCGGGTGGACATCCGCAGGGGCTTCGCGGACATCCGGGGCACGGCGGCGGGCGCGGCGGCGCTGGCACTGGTGCGGTGCGGCGTGGAACAGCTGGCGCAGGCGTATCCCGGGTGCGTGGAGATAACGGGGTCGTGACCTACCACGGGAAGGAGAGGCTATGAGGCAGCTTTGGATGGACTGGCAGGCGTTCGCGGAGGAGGCCGGTCAGGAGACGGGCGGAGAAGCAGGCGGGCAGGCGGCTCCCGACGCCGGGGAGCAGGACGATTTCGCGGAGCTGATCCGGGGAAGGTACAAGGCGCAGTTCGACGCCCGTGTACAGAAGATCCTGGACGGGCGGCTGCGGGGCCTGCGGCAGGAAAACGCCCGGCTGCGGCAGGAGACGCAGGCGCAGCGGCAGGCACAGGCCGGGGCGCTGCTGCGCCTGCAGGCGGAGGAGGGACGCATCCGGCAGGTGTATCCGGACTTCGACTGGAAGCGGGAGCTGGCCTCGCCCCGGTTCGGACGGCTGGTGACGGCGGGCGTGGACGGACAGACCGCCTACGAGATCGTACACCGGCAGGAGCTTTTGCAGGCGGCTATGGGCTACGCGGCGGAAAAGACCCGCAGCGAGATGGCCCGGGCCATCGCCTCCGGCGGCAGCCGGGCGGCGGAGAACCGGGGCGGCAGCCGCACCGTGACCCGCAGCGATCCCAGAAGCCTGACCAGCCGGGAGCTGGCGGCGATCCGCAGGCGGGTACAGGACGGGGAGAAGATCCGATTCTGAAAAAACAGGGAGGAGAAATATGGAAAACATGAATTTGCAGATGTTCGCAGGGGAGATGAACACCCAGACCACCGGCGGTCTCAGCGCCGAGATGAAGACCTACTACGGCATGGAGCTGCTGGAGAACGCGCGGCCCCAGCTGGTACACAACCAGTTCGCGGCCACCAAGGGCCTGCCCGTGGGCGGCGGCAAGACCGTGGAGTGGCGTAAGTTCGGCGCCTTCGACAAGGCGCTGACGCCGCTGACCGAGGGTGTGACCCCCGACGGCAGCGGTATCGCCGTCAGTTACATTACCAAGGAGCTGGCGCAGTACGGTGACTACACCACCGTGTCCGATATGCTGGATCTGACGGCCATCGACGACGTGGTGCTGGAGATCACCGACCGGCACGGCGCCAATATGGGCCTGACGCTGGACACCGTGACCCGCAACGAGATCCAGCAGGGCAATCAGGTCATCTACGCGCCCGGAAAGAACAGCGACGGCACCGCCGCCGCAGTGGTGAGCCGCTATCAGCTGGACAGCGGGTGCAGGATGACCAGCGAGCTGGTGGCCAAGGCCGCCACCCAGCTGAAGAAGATGAACGCGCCGACCTTCGACGGCAAGTATGTGTGCATCATCCACCCCAGCGTGGCCTTCGACCTGCGGCAGGACGAGGCGTGGATCGCCGCGCACCAGTACGCCGCCGCCACGGAGCTGTTCTCCGGCGAGATCGGCGAGCTCCACGGCGTGCGCTTCGTGGAGACAACGGAGGCCAAGATCTATCGCGGCGGCGATCTGGCCAAGGACGCCCGTGTGCTGACGGTCAGCGGCGCGGTGAGCGGCGGCACCGAGGTGCCCTTCACCGGCGGTACGGTGGAGGTCGACGCGCTGGCAGGCCGCTATGTGCTCATCGGCGGTCAGCGCGTGAGAGTGGCGTCCAACACCGCTGCCAAGCTGGTGCTGGAGGAGGCCGTCACCGCCGCCGACAAGGCGGTGATCTATCCCGGCGAGGGCGGCAGGGACGGCTGTGCCGTGTACGGCTGCCTGTTTCTGGGCAAGGGCGCTTACGGCGTGGTGGATCTCAGCGAGGGCACGGAGGTCATCGTGAAGCCCCGCGGCTCCTCCGGTACCGCCGATCCGCTGGATCAGCGCTCCAGCGTGGGCTGGAAGGGCATCCATGCCGCCGCCATTCTGTACGACGAGTACATGGTGCGCGTGGAGTGCGGCTCCAGCTACTCCGGCGAGGACAAGGCGAACTGACACGGCGCGGGAGGGGTCTTTGACCCCTCCCGCTGTGAAACGGAACGATGAAAGGAGAAGGGCGTTGTGAAAGAGAAGATGGTGAGTATTTTTCTGCCCCGCGGCAGAAAGAACGAGGAGAATTTCGTGATCGTGTCCGTCAACGGGCGCAGCTGGAAGATCATGAAGGGCGTGCAGGTGCAGGTGCCCGGCTATGTGGCGGAGGTGCTGGAGAACAGCCGCATGATGGCCGAGACGGCGCGCCGCTATGTGGACGAGCGGGCCAACTGAGGTGGCGGCCATGGACAGGCTGACGGCGGGGCAGCTGCTGGGCAGAGTGGACGCTCTGCTGCCCAATCAGTACAGCAGGGCGGAGAAGATGCAGTGGCTGGCCCAGGCGGAGGGCTTCGTGCTGCGGGAGGTGCGGCAGGCGGAGGGGGCGCTGCCGGAGGTGACGGAGGGCTACGTCCTGACGGCGGAGGCCCCCTACGACGAGCTGTACCGCCACTATGTGGAGGCGCAGATCCACTACGCCAACGGGGAGACGGCGCGGTACAACAACGCGGCGGCCCAGTGGAACAACGCCTTTCTGACGTACAAGGACTACTGCTGCCGCAGCGCGGCACCCCGCCGCGTCACGGCGGCGCTGCGCCTGTTTTAAGGAGGTGGGGGGATGTTTTTTCCCAAGCTGACGGCGCCGCCCCAGCAGCGGGTCACGGCGGATCGGTTCCTGGGGCTTGACCGGCGGGCGGGCAGCGTCATGGGCGGCATGCAGGATATGGAGAACCTGTGGGCCGGGGGCTATCCGGCGCTGGAGACAAGGCCCGCACGGGGCATCGTCGCGGCGGTGAAGGCACCGGGCGGCCTGGTGTGCCGGGACGCGCCGGTATGGGTGGACGGCACGGCGCTGTACGTCAACGGCGTCCGGACGGGGCTGACACTGACGGAGGGCGATAAGCAGCTGGTGAGCATGGGCGCGTACCTGCTGATCTGGCCGGACAAAAAGTTCATCAACACGCAGGAGCTTACGGAGTTCGGCGGGCTGGAGAACCGCACCGTCACCACCGGCGAGGTGACGATCTCACTGTGCAGGAGCAGCGGCGAGGCACTGGGAAGCTACTCCATCGGGGAGGAGGCGCCCGCGTCGCCGGGGACGGGCAGCCTGTGGATGGACACGGCGGACGGCGAGCCGGTGCTGAAGCGGTACGACGGCACCTCATGGCTGGAGGTGGAGGACGTGTGTACCAGGGCGGCGTCCGCCGGTATCGGACGGGGCTTCCGGGCCGGGGACGGCGTGACCGTGGAGGGCTGCGAGACGGAGGGGGTGGACGGACTCCACGTTTTGCAGGCGGCGGACGATGACTGGATCGTGCTGCCGGTGATGTGCCGGACGGTGGGCAGTCAGACAGCGGCGGTGACGGTGAAGCGGGCCGTCCCGGACATGGACTTCGTGGTGGAGCAGGGCAACCGGCTGTGGGGCTGCAAGTACGGCATTGTCAACGGCGAGGCGGTGAACGAGATCTACGCCAGCAAGCTGGGGGATTTCCGGAACTGGAACAGCTTCGCGGGGCTGAGCACCGACAGCTATGCGGCGTCCCGGGGCTCCGACGGTGTGTTCACCGGGGCGGCGGCGTGTATGGGCGGCGTCATCTTCTTTAAGGAGGACTACATGGAGCGGGTATATCCCAGCGCGGCAGGCGCGCACCAGATCGTGACGGTGCGGTGTCCCGGTATCCGGAAGGGGTGCGGAGGCAGCGCGGCGCTGGTGGACGGGACGCTGTTCTATGTGGGTGTCAACGGGGTGTACGCCTTTGACGGCAGCATGCCGTCCTGCGTGTCACAGCCGCTGGGGAGCGTGCGGTACGCCGGTGCGGCGGCGGCCGGGTGGAACGGACAGTACTGGCTGGCGGCGCGGGACGAGGCCGGGGGACGGCATGTGCTGGTGTACGACACGGCCCACGGCCTGTGGCACCGGCAGGACGACGCGGACATCATGGCCTTCGCCGTGTGCGGCGGGGCGCTGTACGGCCTGACCCGCAGCGGGGCGCTGCTGGATCTTACCGGAGGCAGCGGCGAACCGGAGGAGACGGTACGGTGGATGGCGGAGACGGGCGAGCTGGGCCTGTCGGCACCGGACAGCAAGTATCTGACGCGGCTGGAGCTGCGGGTGCAGCCGGAGAGACGGGCGCGGCTGGAGGCGCTGGTCAGCTATGACGGCGGACGGCGCTGGGAGAAGCTGGGCGAGGTCATCGGCGGAGACGGGCAGACCCGGGGATATCTGCTGCACCTGCGGCCCCGGCGGTGCCGCCAGCTGCGGCTGCGGCTGAAGGGCACGGGACGGTGCCGGGTATACAGCCTGTCGGCGGTGTATGAGAAGGGAAGTGACGGCCCGTGAGCGCGCTTCCCATGCCCGCCAGTCCGGCGGGGAGTCTGCGGCAGCAGGTGATGCAGCAGTACGCCTATCTGTTCCAGATGGCGCAGCAGCTGAATCTGGCGCTGGAGCAGCTGGAGCAGGCCGGGAGCGGTACGGTGCGGGCCGCCGGGGCGGCCTCCGGCGGCGCGGCGGCGGGCGGTACAAAGCTGGCGGCGGCAGACCGGCAGTACCAGAAGCTGCGGAGCATGATCGTCAAGACGGCGGATCAGGTGCGGCACACCAGAGAGGAGCTGACGGCGCGGCTGCAGGAGGAGTATGTGGCGGTGTCGGATTTCGGCAGCTATGTGGCGTCCCTCAGCGCGTATCTGGAGGCGAATCCGGAGGCCGTGACCCAGTATTACAGCTTTTTCTCCGATCTGAAGGCCGATGTGGAGGCGGTGGACGCCGCGTTCCGCCACTACAAGGTGGGCACGGAGGGCTACATCCGCACGGGCATCGTCAGCTATGACGGGGCGGTGCCGGTGTACGGCGTGGCGGTGGGACAGGACCTGGTGTGCCGGGAGGTGGACGGCGAGCAGGTGGTGGAGCAGAACAACTTCCGGGCGGTGTTCACCGCCACGCGGCTGTCGTTCTGGCAGGACGCCACGGAGGTGGCCTATGTGTCCAACAACCGGCTGTACATCACCAATATCACGGTGCTGGGCGGCATCGCCATAGGGGACTGGAGCGTGGAGGCGGCGGAGAGCGGCCTTGCGTTCCGGTGGATCGGAGGGTAAGGCATGAGCATCACATTGGATACGGTGAACTGGGGGAGCGCACCCAACATCGGCGTCACGCTGGCCTACGACAGCCAACGCTCCGGACAGGACATGCGCTACCGCATCTATGCGTCGCTGGCCCCGGTGACAGGCGGCTCCTACTTCGGGTATCCCGTCTATATCTCGTTGTATCTGGACGGGGACTGCGCGGTGAGCGGCGGCACGGTAAAGGCGGCGTCGCCCGACCGGTGGAGCAGCGCCATCGAGTACGACAGCGGGTGGATCACGGTGTCCGGCAAGAGCGGCGGCACCACGGCGCTGACGGTGCGGCTGTACAGCGGCTCCGGCTCCAGCCGCGACCAGCGGTACAGCTATGCGCTGGACGTGGAGCCGGGCAGCTCGACGGAGGATTTCAGGCTGGCGGCGGGGGATGCCGCCATCGGGCAGACAGGGACGCTGACGGTGACGAAGCCCGGCAGCGGCTATACGTTCCGGTTCAGCTACGTCTTCGGCGGGGCGTCCGGCACACTGGGCGGCGCTTCGCTGAAAACGGTCAGCAGTACGGCGGCCAAGGCGGTGTATCAATGGAAGGCGCCCGCCGCGCTGGCGGAGCAGATCCCCAACGCCCTGCGGGGCGCGGGCACCATGACCATGGACATCTACGACGGCGGCGACTATGTGGGCAGCGTACAGGCCCCGTTCACCGCCTACGTGCCGGAGACCATGCGGCCCACGGCCACCTTGCAGGTAACGGTGGTCAACGACAACGCGGCGGTGAAGGGCTGGGGCCTGTGCGTGCAGGGGCTCAGCCGGGTGCGGTACACCGTGAAGGCCGCCGGTACCGGCGGCGCATCGGTGAGGACGTGCCGGTTCAGCTTTGCGGGGCAGACGATGACGGGTACCTCCGGCACCACGGCGCTTATCGGCAGCGCGGGGTCGCTGAAGCCGTCGGCAACGGTGACGGACAGCCGGGGACGGTCGGTGACGGTGACGGGCAGCGCCGTGAAGGTGTACGCCTACCACCAGCCGGTGATCTCTGACAGCACCGTGGTGCGGTGCGGCGCGGACGGCACCGCCGCGGACAGCGGCGCGTATCTGAAGGTGCGGTGTACGGCGTCCTGCGCCGCCGTGGAGGGGAGGAACACCGTGCAGGTGCGGGCGCGCTACCGTCCCATGGGCGGCAGCTGGAGCGGCTACACTACCCTGACCAGCGGCGCGGAGAGACTGTTGGGCGGCGGGCTGGCGGCTACGGCGTCCTATGAGGTGGAGCTGACCGCCGCGGACACGGTGGGCAGTGTGCGGACGGTGCGGTACACGGCGGCCACATCGCAGGTGACGCTGCATCTGCGCAGCGGCGGCAAGGGCGCGGCCTTCGGCAAGTACGGCGAGCGGGAGGCGCTGGAGTGCGCGTGGCCGGCGGTGTTCTACGGCGACGCGGAGGTGACCGGGGCGCTGACGCTGGGCGGGAAGCCGCTGGCGGACGTGCTGTGGCCGGTGGGCTGCGTGCGGCTGACGGCGGAGGCCGTGCCGCCCGTGCCGTCGCCGGAGGGCGCGGTATGGGAGAGCGTGGACACCGGCATGGTGGGCCTGCACGCGTGGCGCAGGACAACATAAGGAGAAAGGACGGAACCAATGGCATCGACGTATACAATGGTGGCATACGGCTCGCAGGGCGACGCGGTGCGCCAGCTGCAGAGCGAGCTGAACAGGCACGGCTATCAGCTGGACGAGGACGGCGTTTTCGGTAAGAAGACCCGCGCCGCCGTGCGGGACTATCAGAAGAAGAACAGCCTGCGGCTGGACGGCATCGCCGGAGACGAGACATGGGGCAGTCTGCTGGCGTCGCCCACCCCGGCAGAGGAGACGACGCCCGCCCCCGTGGCCAGACCATCGGCAAAGACGGCGGAGGCGCTGGCGAGACTGGAGAAGGGGTACGCGCCCTCGGAGGATGTGACGGCGGCGCAGGCCTACCGCGACAGCGTGGCGGCGCTGCGGCCCGACGCATACGACTCCGCCTACCGGCAGCGGCTGGCGGCGCTGTACGACGAGATCGAGGGACGGCAGGCGTTTTCCTACGACCCGGAGACAGACAGCGCCTTTGCGCAGTACGCCCGGCTGTACCGGCAGAAGGGCCGCGCCGCCATGGAGGACACCATGGGACAGGCGGCGGCGCTTACCGGCGGGTACGGCTCCAGCTACGCGGAGAACGCGGGGCAGCAAGCCTACGGGCAGTATATGCAGGAGCTGATGGCGCTGCTGCCCCAGCTTCGGGAACAGGCACAGGCGGCCTACGACCGGGAGGGACAGGCGCTGCAGACGCGGTACGACCTGCTGGACAAGCAGGAGAAGGCGGACTATGACCGCTGGCAGGACGGCATGTCCGACTGGGAAAAGCAGCTTTCGCTGGCGCAGGAGCAGTACGACAGCGTCAGCCAGCAGGACAGAAGGCTGTACGAGACGCTGCTGGCCCACTACCGCAGCATGGCCCAGCAGGAGCAGAAGCTGGCGGCCTCCGGCGCGGAGGTGGACAGCGGGGAAGCGACGGCTGCCAGCGAGTCCTTGAGCTCCACGGCGGCGGACAGTTTGTACCGCGCCATGGGGAACTATCTGAAAAAGGGCAAGACCCAGGCGGCGCAGGCGCTGTTGGAGCAGTACAGGAGCCGCATGACTCCGGCGCAGAGGAAGAGCTTTTCCGGGCTGTTCGGCAGCTACGGCCAGACGGCGGCCCTGTGACCGGCGGGGAAAAACTGTTGCATTCGCGGGCGGGGTATGGTAACATAGCTTCGGCGCTGAGGTGCGGGACGGCGAGCGCGCTGTCCCGCATTTTTTTGGCAAACGCCCCCGAAAGGAGAACAGAATGGAGAAAAAAGGACATTTTTTGCGTAAAATAGCGGGATTGCTGGCTGTGGTGATGCTGCTGGCCATGTGCGCGGGCTGCGGGCAGAAGCCCGTACAGCCGGAGAAGCCTGTGGAGCCGGACACCACGGATACGGAGCAGCCCACGGATATTGTGCTGGTCCAGCCGGACGACGCGGAGGTGCCGGTGGACTTTGAGACGGCGCAGAAGGCGTGGCCCGATGCCTACGCCTACATCAAGATCCCCGGCGCCAGCAACATGGCCATCCGGGAGGGCAACTTCCTGGTGCAGCGGCCCGGCGACGACGACTACTATCTGTACCGCGATCTGGACGGCAAGGACAACAAGGCCGGTACGATGTATACGCAGGCCAGCTTCAACAAGCCGGACATGAGCGATCCCGTGACGCTGATCTACGGCCACAACATGCGCAACGGCACCATGCTGGGCGGACTGCGGAACTACGCGGACGCCATGAGCTTCGGCGACGATACCGTGGTGGAGATCTATCAGCCGGGGCGGAGGATGACGTACCGTATTTTCGCGGCCATCCCCTACGACGGCACCAACATCCTGTACTACCACGACTTCACGGATGAGCAGGTGTTCACCGACTTCTTCGCGGCGCTGGGCAAGGCGGCCACGGATAAGAGCTACACCGGCAGCGACTACAAGAACGGCTTCTGCCCCGCCGTGGGCAGCGTCCATGTGAACCGTGACGACCTGCCGGAGTGGGGCGACAAGGTCATTATCCTGTCCACCTGCGTGGGCGACGACATTCACCGCTATCTGATGATGGCGAAGCTGGTGGAGGACTCCGCCGAGCCGCTGAAGATGACCCGGGAGGAGGCCGAGAAGGCCGGCCTGACCGACAAGATCATCGGCGTGGAGAAGGCGGAGGATGCCGCGGGCAGCGGCGCTGCCGCTCAGACGGACGGTACCAAGACCGATTCCGCCAAGAAGGACAACTGAAGAAAAATCGCTCCTCCCGCTGTGCGGGAGGAGCGATTTTGCATGCGTTACAGGGTGTCCGGGAGGGTGAAGCGCGTCCATGGCTCCGTCTGCGGCGGCGGACAGGAGAACGTCAGGGCCGCGCCGGTCTGTGGGTGGTCGAAGGACAGGCGGTACGACCACAGGGCGATGGGCCACGGCGCGTCGTCCGCGCCGTACTTGCGGTCGCCGGACAAGGGAAGGCCCCGGGAGGCGAACTGTACGCGGATCTGGTGGGTGCGGCCGGTGTACAGTCGGACACGCACCAGCGTCAGACCATCGGCGGTGTCCACGGTGCCGTAGGACAGGCGGGCCTCCCGTGTGTCAGGGGAGGGGGCGTCCGCCACATAGGTCAGGCGGCGCTGGGCGTCCCGGGCCAGCAGGTCGGTCAGCTCGGCGGCGGGCCGGGACGGCGCACCGCGCAGGACGGCCAGATACTCCTTGGTGAAGCGGTGGTCGCGCAGCTGCCGGGACAGCAGGGACGCGGCCATGCGGCTGCGGGCAAAGACCATGACGCCGGATACCTGTGCGTCCAGCCGGTGAACGGTGCGGATGCAGTCGGTGTGCAGCCGGGCGCGGAGCAGCTCCGGCATGCCGCCGGGCTCGTCGGTGGACAGCACGCCTGCGGGCTTGACGGCCACCACGATCCGTGCGTCCTCGTAGAGAATGTCCAAGGGCGTCGCCTCCTTCGTGGGGCCAGTGTACCACAAACGGCGGGGAGATGCAAATTTTGCTTGACAGGGTAGGTCTAATGCGTTAGACTTGGCACAAGAGGACTAACGGAGTAGACCTGCGGAAGGAGGAGATGCGTTTGGAAACGCCGAAGATATTTGACAGCGAGCTGCGGCTGTGCGAGATCCTGTGGGAGCACCAGCCGGTGAAGAGCAGCGAGCTGGCCCGCCTGTGCGCCGAAAGGCTGGGGTGGAAGAAATCCACCACCTACACGGTGATCAAGCGGCTGACGGAGCGGGGCGTCGTGAAAACGGAGAACGCGGTGGTGACGGCGCTGGTGTCGCGGGACGAGGTGCAGCGTGCCGAGAGCCGCGCGTTCGTGGAGCGGAATTTCAGCGGAAGCCTGCCGGGCTTTTTAACCGCCTTTGTGGGCGGGCGCGGACTGTCGGCGGAGGAAGCGGAGGAGCTGCGGCGCATGATCGCCGCCTTTGAGGAGAAGCGCGATGAGTGATATTTTTCTGCGGATCGTGGAGCTGTCGTGGCAGGCGGGCGTGCTGGCGCTGGTGGTGATGGCGGCGCGGCTGGTGCTGCGGCGGGCGCCCAAGTGGGCGATATGCATGCTGTGGGCGCTGGTGGCGGTGCGGCTGGTGCTGCCGTTCTCCCTGCAGAGTCCGGTGAGCTTACAGGCGGAGCAGAGCCCCGTGGCGGCGGCGCTGTACGACCTGCCTCAGACCCGGACGGAGGCGGCGGACACATCCGTGACGCCCGCCGCCGAACCGGCGGAGCCGCTGCCGTCCGCGCAGACGGAGCGGCCGGTGGAGACAGGCCCGGCGCAGCAGCCGGTACAGGCGGCGCGGCCCGTGGTGACGCTGGAGCTGCTGGCGGCGGTCTGGCTGGCGGGCGCGGTGATGATGCTGACGTATATGCTGGCCAGCTATCTGCGCATCTATTACCGGGTGCGCACGGCGGTGCGGCTGGAGGACAACGTGTACCGCTGCGGCCAGTGGGGCACGCCCTTCGTGCTGGGCCTGTTCCGGCCCCGCATCTATGTGCCGGAGGATATGGACGAGGCCGACCTGCCGCAGGTGCTGGCCCACGAGCGGTGCCACATCCGGCGGGGCGACCACGCGGTGAAGCCGCTGGCGTTTCTGCTGCTGGCGGTACACTGGTTCAACCCGGTGCTGTGGGCGGCGTATATCCTGCTGGGGCGGGACATGGAGAACGCCTGCGACGAGCGGGTGCTGCGGGGGCTGGACGCCCCGGGCCGGGCGGCCTACTCCCGGGCGCTGGTGGCCTGCGCCGTGCGGGAGCGCCCGGCGGCGGTGTGTCCGCTGGCCTTCGGCGAGACGGCGGTGAAGGAAAGGGTGAAAAACGCTTTGCACTATAAGAAGCCGGCCATCTGGGCGGCGGTGCTGCTGGCTGTGGCGGCGGTGATCATCGCCGTGTGCTTCCTGACCAGCCCCGGCCGGCAGGAGGAGCCGGTGTCCAGCGGCGATTGGAACGCGGAGACGCTGTACGCCATGCGGACGCCCTATGTGGGCGACAACGCCGCCGTCAGCGGTATTTTGGGCGCTATCGGGCTGGACAAGATGGGCGAGGGCATATGGAGCTTCGTGCTGCGGCTGGATACCGAGCAGACGCCCTACGGCCTGACGCTGTGCTACACCAGCGAGTATGAGACGGTGGCGGGAACGGGCAGAGCGTGGACCCAGCAGCTGAAGGCCGGCAGCTATCTGGCCATGGCGCTTATCGACAATCTGGAATGGGTGGCGTGGCAGGTAGACGGCGCGGGGCTGGGCAGGGTGTCCGACGACGGCGTCTACGACATCGCGGCGGCGCGGCAGAGCGTGGACGGTCTGCGGCAGCTGATCGATGCGCTGGAGGCCGATCTGGTCACCGGCACCGTGGGCGGCGGACGGCAGATCTATTACGGCCCCGCCAGCGTCACCCGTGACGACGGCGTGTCCGTCCGGCTGGCGGACGTGGCCTATCAGGGCGGCCAACTCACCGGCGAGCTGCGGGTCATCGTGCCGCCGGAGATGACGGCGCAGTACGAGGGCGAGGGCGGCGCGGCCGCCATGCTGCAGGAGTTCGGACTCATCACGCAGGTGGACGACGGCGAGACGCAGCGCACCGGCGGCGACGTCCGGGTGGAGAGCGGCGCGGACGGCCTGACGCTGTACCAGTCGTTTGCCATGACCGTCGAGGTGCCGGACAGCCAGGGCTTCACGGTGCGGTTCTGGGCCGGCGGCACAGGCCCTGTGACGGCGCATTTCACCGCCGCGGGCCCGGCGTATCAGGAGATCACGCCGTGGCCCTCCGAGGGCGAGAACGACCCGGTGAGCATCGACCCGGCGGACTACGGCATCGTGTACGATACGGCGCACATGCCGGACTGGGAGAGGTGCCCGCTGAGCTATCTGTGCGCCTACTATCTGGGGGCGGACGGCGCGTACAGCGAGGGCGCCCTTGATACGCTGGTTCAGCGGTACCGGCAGGCGCCCAACACGGTGGGGAGCTATCTGAGCAAGCTGGCGGCCAAGTATGAGGGCACGGATCAGCAGCTCCTGACGGCCATCCGGTCGGCTGCCGGGAGCCGGTACGATGTGGAGCCGGCGGTGGACGTGCAGAGCAGCGCCGCCGCGGCGCTGGACGAGCGGGTGGCGGAGACGGTGAAGGGCTACTTCCTCATGCGGGCCAACGCCATCGCGGACAACACCGTGGGCACAGCCTACTGCGTGGAGAAGCTGCGGCATGATGCCGTGAGCCGCGCACAGGCCGCCGTGTGGCCCTATGTGGCCGCCGATGACCTCCGGGCCGTACACATCACGGTGGACGTGACGGAGGTGCGGGCGCTGGAGGACGGCGGCACGCGGCTGATGCTGACGGAGACCACCATGCTGGATTACGGCACGGGCAGCGACCAGTACGGTTGGGGCACCACCCATCAGCTGGAGATACACGAGGATCGTGCGGAGGCGCCTCGGGTGACGTGGGACGCCTACGACGAACACGATCTGGGCGACGGCTATGTCTCGCAGGATCAGCGGGAGGATGTGTCGGCGGCCATCAGCGGTATGGCCATCAGCAATCCGTGGACGGGCGTTGTCACGGACACCCGGACGGAGCAGGCGGGCGGCAACGAGTTCCGGGCCATCTGCATTGCCGGGCGCTGGTACGGCGGCACGGCGCGGGAGTTCCCCCAGCTGGAGACGATACAGGTCAATGATCTGGTGAGCGTGCGGAACTACGCGGCGGCGGGCGGCGATTTTGAGCCGTTGTACTGCTTGGAGGTGCTGGAGCGGGGCAGCGGCGGCAAGACCACGGAGGTGTTCCGCACCGCCGACGGGCTGGAGCTGCAGTTCACCTATGTCGGCAGCGTGGAGACGGACGGGGACGGCCCGGCCATCTATACGCTGCTGCCGGGGGCGGAGCTGTCGGTGCTGGCCCTGCCGGAGGGAGGCTCGCAGTATGTGCTGTACAGCGCCGGCGGCAGCATCCGGGAGGTGCTGACGGAGGGCGCGGTTATCCCGTTGACGGAGCAGGACGGCGGCGTGGGCGCCGAGTCCGCCTACGTGGTGATGTTCGCGTGGTGACGAAAAAGAGGGAGGTCTGCCGCAACAGACCTCCCTCTTTCGGGTGTATCATTTTGCGCTGCATTGTGGTACAATGTCAGGGAAAACGGCGGAGACGCCGGAACAGGAGGAGACGATACCATGGAGCAGCTGTACGAAAAGGCGCTGGAAAGCGCGGACTATATCCGCTCGCACACCGCGGCGCGGCCGAAGATCGCGGTGGTGCTGGGCTCCGGACTGGGCAATCTCACCGCCGCCTTCACGGAGACGGAGGAGCTGCCCTACCGGGACATCCCCCATTTCCCGGTGTCCACGGTGGCGGGGCACAGGGGCGCGCTGCTGACGGGGCGGCTGGGACAGCGGGAGGTGTATGCGCTGGAGGGGCGCTTTCACTTCTACGAGGGCTATACCATGAAGGAGGTCTGCTACCCCTTTTATACCCTGAAGCTGCTGGGGGTGGAGCAGGTGATCCTGACCAACGCCGCCGGGGGCGTGAACCGCAGCTTCGCACCGGGTACGCTGATGCTCCTTACCGATTTCATCAATATGATGGGCACGAATCCCCTGATCGGGCCCAACGATGAGCGGTTCGGGCCGCGTTTCCCGGACATGACCGAGGTGTTCGACCCCGGCCTGCGGGCGCTGGCCGGACAGACCGCCGATGAGCTGGGCATCGCCTACCGGGAGGGTGTCTATCTGGGGTTCATGGGGCCGTGCTACGAGACGGCGGCGGAGATACGGGCCTTTGCGGCCATGGGCGCCGACGCCGTGGGCATGAGCACCGTGCCGGACGCCATGGTGTGCAGCTATCTGGGCATGAAGGTGCTGGCGGTCAGCTGCATCACCAACATGGCCACGGGGATCCAGACGGTGAAGCACAGCCATGCCCGGGTGGTGGAGATCGCCAACCGGACAGGGGATACTCTGTGCCGCTGGCTGGGCGAGGTCATACGGCGTATGTGAGGTGAGACGGTACGCGGTTTCTCCGGAAAAAAGAATACCGCCCGAAACGAAGGGCGGGCGCTTTTACAAAGCAGAAGTGTCACCTCCAAAAAGAAAAGACACGCCGAAGGGCGACTCCTCATAAGGACATCTTGAAAATACCAGATTAAACCGATTGAGAGAATCTCTTGGTGTCGACCAAACGGGAATAGCCATCAACCATTTCATCGTGGTTGGTGGCTATTCCTGTTTAAAGGTATATTCATGTTGAAATTCGAACCGGAATCTTTGTAAAATTCCCTACCGCTCTTTAACCAGAAACAATGGGTAACCGCATGCCTAACCGGGAGAGCAGTTCGTTGGTAATCGTCCCACAGCATGCAGCCAGTTCCTCTGCCCGAATCACCTGACCGCCATCCCGGCCGATAATAGTCACTGTATCGTCAGGAGCGACCTCCGAAAGATCGCTGACGTCCACCAGCAACTGGTCCATGCACATCCGCCCCACCATAGGACAACGCCGGCCCTGAATCAGCACCTGGCCGCCCCGCTGAGGCAGATCCCGGGGCAGACCGTCCGCGTAGCCGATGGTGACCACCGCCAGTTTGGTTTCTTGCTCTGCCTGAAAGACCCGCCCGTACCCGGCGCTCTCTCCGGCTTGCACAGTGCGGATGCTGGCCACTCTGGCCCGGAGAGACAGAACCGGCCGCAGGTCAAGGCTTCGCTGAACAGGCGCATCATCGCTTCGAACTCCATAGAGTGCGATTCCAGCCCGGACATAGTCACAGGGCTGAGCTGGGAGGTTCCAAAGTCCATAGCTGGACTGGATATGAACTTTGCCGGGATCATATCCGGCAGTTCGGAGCCAGGCCACCGTATCATAGAACAAGGTCAGCTGCTCCTGGGTGTAGGCAACATCTTCGGCTTCCAGGCTGTCCGAGACGTATAGATGAGAAAAGACACCGTCCACTACCAGGTTTGGAAGCCGGAATGCCTCCAGGATCTCCTTCCGGTTTTCCGCCAGGATGCCCAGCCGGTGCATCCCCGTGTCCAGGGCCAGATGGACATGGACACGCCGCCCTCTGGCTGCCAAGGCCCGCCCGTGGTCAATATCCGCCACCGTCTGGGTCAGATGCCATCGTGTCAAGAGCGGAGCTTCCTCCGGGGAGGTATAACCTAAGATCAAGATCGTCCCCCGGATGCCCGCCTTTCGCAGAGCAATCCCCTCGGCCAGGCAGGCCACGGCAAAGGCCCGGACGCCCGCTCGCTGTAAGGTGCGGGCGGTCACTGCCCCGCCGTGACCGTAGGCCTCCGCCTTTACCACCGCCATCAGCTCTGTCCCCGGGGCCAATGTGTTCCGCAGCACCTGGGCGTTGTGCCCAAGGGCCGCCAGATCCACCTCCCGCCAGGCCCGAGCGGTGGGGCTGGGCTTCTTTTGAAGCCTCAGCAGGCAAGGGGCGGAGAGCAGCGCACTGAGCGCCAGCACCACAATAAAATGGAGAACACTGTTTTCAATGAGCATTTCTCCCAGTCCCAGTAGCTTTGCCGCTCCCCGGACCAGTACGATGCAGAGGGGATGGAGCACATACACGGCTGTGGAAAATTCCCGGACTTTCCTGGACTCGCCCTTGTTTCCGCCCAGCAGCAGAGAAAAAAGGCATACTATGCACAGGGGGAGGGCGAGGTACATGCTGTCGTGGCGCTGGACATCCATGCGATGGAGCCACAGCCCCTCGGCGCTCATGGCTGCCAGAGAGAGGAAGAAGCCCGCCAGAGACAGCTTTTGGTTCCACCGCCTTCCGGCGGCCCCAAGCAGAAGGAACAGTGGCGCGAAGAACAGGCCATTGCGGGTATAGCCGCACAGTGTAAAAATGCCGTCGTAAAGGGTCCGAAGCAGCGGGATCTGGGAAACCAGTCCATAGTAACTGTCCCCGCCCAGACCGATGAGATAGAGTAGCGCCGCCACAGGCAGAGCCACCCGCAGGCCCAGCCGGCTGAGCCACCGGGCGATGACGATGCCCAGAATGGTCGCCGGGAAATACCACAGGTGGTAGAAGGTGCCGTCCACCAGCAGTTTCCGCAAAACATCCGCCGGACCGGTGAAGCTGCCAGCATAGAGATTCACTGGCAGATACAAAAGGATGCAGACGCCGTAGAGCAGGCAGAGCTTTTTCAGCTGCCGCCCCACACCAGCCCAGTGATTCCGGCTCAGAAAGTACCCAGTGGTCATCAGAAAGAATGGGACTGCCACCCGGGCCAGTACCCGGGTAAGCCAGAAATCAGCCATGGCAGACACATCCGCCAGGGGCGAGGTGTGGTTCATCACCACCAGCAGGACTGCCGCCAGACGAAAGAGGTCCAAAGTCGGGACGGTTTTCTTAGCCGTTCTCATGGGTATCCCCCCACCATGTCAGGATAAATCCCTCCACATTGTCGCCGGATATCTGGCAGCAGCCCTCCGGCACTTCCACCTCTGTGACGGCTCCGGCGGCGGGCACATAGAACACCTGGGCCATGCGGCCGTTTTCCAGAGCGACGCTCCGGGGACCCTGCCGCAAAAAGTCCCGGTACTCCTCCAGACACAGCCCGTTGGTTTCCATCAGCTGGGCGTGGGGCGCCCCCACATAGCGGAAGTGCCACGGCTCAGCCGAGATCCCGGTGACTTCCTCCTTGCCCCGCTGGTAGCGTTCGATAAAGCCGTACCGGGCCGCCAGACGCCTAAATCTTCCGCAGACGCCGTCATAGGGAAAGGCAGGCCGGATGAAGTCGATGTATCCGGCAGCCTTTCCCAGGTCGATGGCGAGGCCGGTCTGATGCTCACTGCATCCTGGAAGGGCCACATACTGGCGGGTAAATGTCTCCCCATGCTCCGCCATGGAGTCGTCCCAGATCCGCTGCTGTTCCTGCTGGCTCCGCCAGCCGGACACCGGCACGATCTCCCGCTGTCCCCCCGCCTTTTGGATACAGGCAGACAGTAGCTGCCGTGCCCGGCTTTCAAGAAGAATGTCGGGGTGGTGCGGGTCCACCGAGGTCAGCGCAGATCGCTCTTTTTCATGCAGGGGATGCGCCCGGTTGACCAGGACCAGCGGCCCCTGAAAAATCTGCTCCCGGGGAATCGACACGGTTCTCATCCCGCCACCCCCAACTCGATCAGGCGGGTCACCAGCTCCCCAAAGGAAATGCCGATGCCCTGCATCATGCTGGGGTAGCGGCTGTGGGCGGTGAAGCCGGGGATGGTGTTGACCTCATTGAAGACGATCTCCCCATCCGGGGTGAGGAACAGATCCACCCGGGCGAATACCCGGCAGTCCAGGGCACGGTAAATGGTTTTTGCCGCTGCCTGGATCTCTGCCGCCTTCTCCGGCGGGATGCGGGCGGGACAGTGGATGGCGGAGGTCTTTAAGGTGTACTTCTCCTCATAGTTGAAAAAGCCCTCCGACAGCGCAATCTCGTCCACCAGACCCACGGTCAGTTCCTCGTTGCCCATGACCGCGCAGCCCACCTCAAAGCCGGGGATCGTCTCCTCCAGGATCACGGCGCTGTCATGGCGGAATGCCTCCTCCATGGCGGCGGGCAGCTCTTCCGGCCCGGAGACTTTGGTGATACCGAAGGAGGAACCGGCCCGGACCGGCTTGACAAACACCGGGTATCCCAGTTCCTCCGCTGCCTGGGCGATCCGGCTGAAATCATCGCTGGAATGAAAGACGTGGCTCCGGGGGACCCGGATGCCGGCCAGGGCCGCCAGCTGGTGGGCCCGGTCCTTGTCCATGCACAAGGCGCTGGACAATGTCCCGCAGCCGATGACCGGGACCCCGGCCAGTTCAAAGAGTCCCTGTACCGTACCGTCCTCGCCGTTCTTGCCGTGGAGGACTGGGAATACCGCGTCAAAGAGGAGACGGCGGCCGGAGCCGTCCAGCAGTAGTAAAGCGTGGGCCTCCCGTTCCACCAGCGGGGTGCAGGGGATACAGTCTGCCGCCTGCTGCCAAGTACCGTCCTCCAGCCGGGAGAGGTCGCCGGTATAGCAGAGCCACTGCCCCTCCCGTGTGATGCCCACAGCCAAAGGAGTATAGCGGGCGGGGTCCATGTGGGACAGCACCGCATAGGCGGAATGGAGAGAAACTTCGTACTCCGTGGAGCATCCGCCGAAGAGAACGAGAATGGTTTTCATGGGATAAGACCTCCTAATCAAAATAAAGCGCCTGGTTCTGATACTGAAATGGTACCAGAACCAGGCGTTTCATACTTGTCTATCTACCAACGGATGCCTTGCAAGTTTTCTGCGAAATTCTTGTGATTTTCTTACGGCGCTTCTGAATGGTCTGACGGAAGACAGATGGTGAAGGTGATCCGATCCTCGGTGCTGTCCGCCCGAATGGTCCCGCCGTGGAGCTCCACGATCTCCTTGGCGATGGCTAAGCCAAGGCCCGCACCACCTGTCCGGGTGGCGCGGGAGCTGTCCAGACGGAAGAACTGTTCAAAGATCCGGTCCAATTTCTCCTGGGGGATGTTCTTTCCCGCATTGGAGAAGGTGAGTACGATTTTCCCGGCCTCTATCCGTCCGGCAATTTCCACCGTGCTGTCCGGCAGGCTATAATAAGACGCGTTGCGCAGGAGATTATCAAAGACCCTTGCCAGCTTATCCGGGTCACAGGAATAGTGCAGCTTGGGCGGCAGATCCAGGCTGCATGACAGCCCCGATTCTGCGAAAATGGGGCGGAATTCGCTGGCGACCTGCTCCAGCATCCGCGTCAGGTCCACGCTCTGCCGCTCCAGCTCCAGGCGAGAGAGGTTGAAGCGGGTGATGTCGAAGAACTCGTTGATGAGGTCCTCCAGCCGCTCCGCCTTCTCCAGAGCGATGCCGGTGTACCTGGCCCGGATCTCCGGGGAGATCTGAGGCTCATCCCGCAGGAGGGTCAGGTAGCCGATGACGCTGGTCAGGGGCGTTTTCAGGTCGTGGGCCAGATAGACGATTAGGTCGTTTTTCCGCTGTTCTGCCTCCCGGGCTGCCCGGGCGTCCCGGAGAGCCTGCTCCCGGGCCAGATTCAGCTGGATGGAGATGTCCTCCAGGGAATCCGGCAGCTGGATGGGCTCCTCACTGGGGCGGGATAATTGCTCTGCCGCATTGGCCACCACGTCCAGCTGCTTGATGGGCTTGGAGATAAAATAGAAGCTGATGACCACCCAGCCCGCCAGCACTGTGACGATGCAGACCAGAACGATGTAGTCTCGAACCCAATTCAGGAAGTCGTAGAGCGGCGAGGGCTGCCAGGTGATGCTGGCGCAGATGATGAAGCCCAGGAATGCCAAGGCCATCACTGCGACCACCCAAGCCATGAGGACCAGCAGGTAGCCGCCCCAGATGCGCAAAGATCTCCGGCGGCTGCGGGTATTTCCTTTCTTACTCAATGGTGTACCCCACCCCCCAAACGGTCTTGATGAATTTGGGCTTTCGGCTGGGCTCGTGCATCTTTTCCCGTAGCCGGGCGATGTGACTCATGACGGTGTTGTTGCTGTCCATAAACGCTTCGCCCCAAACATGTTCAAACAGTTCCTCGCTGGACACCACATTCCCCCGGTGCTCACATAGATACCAGAGAATGGAGAATTCCAAGGGCGTCAGGGCCAGTTCCTCGCCGAACAGGACGCACTTGTGAGTGGCCTTGGAGATCTGAAGGCCTCGAAAGTCGTATTCGGTGACCTCCTGGACTGTCCCCTCCCTGGGGTTGTACCGGGTGTAGCGGCGCAGCTGAGTCTTGACCCGGGCCACCAGTTCCAGAGGATTGAAGGGCTTGGTGATGTAGTCGTCCGCTCCCAAGGTCAGCCCCATGATCTTGTCCATATCCTCCACCTTTGCGGTGAGCATGATGATGGGGAACAGGTGGTCCTCCCGGATGCGCTGGCAGAGGGTAAAGCCGTCCATGTCCGGCAGCATCACATCCAGCACCGCCAGATTCAAGCGTGTCGTCCGCACACAAGCCAGGGCGTCGGAGGCGTTATAGAATTTGTGGATGGTGAAGCCTTCGTTTTTCAGATAGACCTCCACCAGATCTGCGATCGCAGTCTCGTCATCGACGACTAAAATATGTGTAGCCATAGTTGCCGGCCTTTCGTGTTTTTCTGCATTATAGCACGGAACGTATAAAAAAGCGAGTATACTCTTGATTTTTCCTAAACATGTCCTAAAGGGGACTGTTGCGGTCTCCTGTCTGCGCAAAATTCTCACCAGACTGTATCGAAACTACGATCTTCCAGACTCCTGATTTCGTAGGGTCGAAGTCGTGAAGCTGCGCCGCAGTGCTCTGTCATCCTTCGCTGGCAGGATCGGTCTGCGTATCATACGATGAACATTCCTCCAGATCTGCAGCCTGCTACCCGGATAGGCTTTTTTCAGCTTTGTGACAGCACGCTCCTTTGCCTTTTCCACGGCGGACTCCTTCATCATGTGGTACATGCCGATTTCCTTCAGCGAAGTTTTTTCAAATCCGAATACGCCGTAGAATTTTCCGAGGATGTCCCTGTCCTTCTTCGGGAGAGCATCAAATAGTTCCTGCAGCAGCTCAATGCAGACTTTTCGATACACGACCTGCTCCGCAGAAACAGAGAGATTCCCAGGTATCAGCCGCTCAAAGGGATCACCGTCATAGCTCCCAGGGATAAGATCATTGACACCAACAAAATGGGTGTTGTAACGGATGTGCTTGACAGCCTGTTCCAGAAGGACATCCATTTTCTCCGCGATCTCTTCAATGCTGAACTGACCTGAATGATATAGCCTTTGTGCCTGCCGGACAGCATCCATCTCGTGCTTGCTCAGAGAAAGATTTCCGATATGTTGCTCCAGCCAACGGGTCATCCGGCCTTTCAGATGTGGGTACAGGTAGGTGGCAAGCACAGCACGGCTCTCATCGTATTCTCTGCTCTGGACCCGTGTCAGAAATTCCAACGCACCCTCGCCGCAAAGATCCTCCAGAATCGTTTTCGTATAGCCGGACAACTCTCCCGGTCTTTCCCTGTCCATATGCAGACAGTTGAACTCTCTGGCAGTCTCCCGGGCGATGCGCCGGATCAGCCCGAGATTCCTGCGGTACAACTCCTCCAGCGCGCGCTCATCACCGCCGTAATATCGGCGGACCAGTTCCTCATTGGTCATGGGTCCCACCCGCCTTTGCTTTCGGTGGACGCCCTCGGGGCTTGCTCACTCTGGTGATGCGGCAATATTCATACACTTGCGCAGTAGATATTTGTTCAGAAAACTCCTCAACAGAGATATCCGGGCTGCGCAGCGCATCGTAGAGCCGGTCTCGCACATGATCCTTGGCTCTTCTGGCATCCTCCTGAGAGATAGCTCCCCGCTGCATATCCTTCGTGATCCTGGAAAAGGCAGTCAGCTTGGCCTTCACCTTAGGGTTGTTCTTTGCCAGTTCCTTTTGAACTTCCACCGTGCCAAATTGCCGACAGGTGTAGCCAGGAGCGTGGGGACAGGCCCCTTCGCAGTACAAAGCGTGGACGCCGCTCTTCAGCATGAAGTATTTCCCGCAGATGATGCAGCGGCGGATGTTGTGTCCGCTATTCAGGGCCAGCATATAGTCTGCCTTCATCAGCGCCTGTAAGCTGTCCGTCACATGCTCCTGACAGATGGCCATGGAGCCGTCCGGCAGCTCCCGCGGGACATAGGAGAGCATATATTCATCGTGTCTCCTGTAGCAGTCCCCGTGGTAAGTGATGGGGTTGACGATCAGCTTCTCTGCGGTGCGATCATCGTTATAGAAACCATAGAGCGCTGCCGCATAACTTTCCGGCCCATTGGTCGTGAGTGTGGAGAGGATAAACTTGATGAAATTCCGGATGGTAGGAACAAAGGCACGGATGTCGTGAAGATACATCATGTAGCGGTCGATGTATTTCTTGTAGGCACTCCAGGTATCTTCGCACGCTCCCAGGAGGCGAAACATCTCGTAATAAAACAACTCGCCCTTTTCCTCGCTGCCCTCTCTGCGACGAAACAGATCCAGCAGTCCCAAGGAGATTTCAGGATCGCTGTCCCCATCATCGCTCTGGAAGAATTCTTCCGCTGAGGCGCTGAGAAGTTTTGTCTGATCATCCTCTGAAAGGCTGTGCTCCTCGGGAGGAAACAAGCTGAACTGTCCTGTGATCTCCCGTATCACCGAAAAGAAAGCGTCATAGCAATCGTCCGGTAGCAAGCGGAACACAGTATATCGGCGAAGTTCCTGACAGAGCTGCTCCATCTCATCATTCAGTTTCCACCAAAGTTCACTCTTGCGGACATACTCATAGATGTCCATAAGGGTACGAATGCGCACCATCCGTTCGTGCAGAGGGTGGTAGTCATCCGGTGATAGATTCAGCAGATCTTCGGTCAGCCTGCCTGCCTCAAACTGCTGCCCGTTCAGCTCCAAGGTGCTGTCGTAGGTATAGAATATGATGCTCCCCTCCATTTCCGCTGGCCCCCTCCTCTGCAATAATTTGTCCTACTTGATTTTTAATCTGTCCATGCTTTTTATCAGGATACCATCTTTTCCACCACAATACAAGCAGAGGGGCAAGGGGATGCTCAAAAGTCCTGTGGGCACTGCTCCTCTAAAAGAATACTACTCCCACTTCTTTCGAGGTGGGAGATTTTTGTATTCAGATATTTTGAATTGGAGGTACTGACTATGAGCAACAAAATGGACCGTCCTCTGGTCACGGTGGACGGTAGGACGCTGATGGACCGTCCGCTGGAGCCGCCCAATTTTGTGGTGGACACGCTGATCTCTCAGGGTCTGCATATCCTGGCGGGTTCACCCAAGGTGGGCAAGTCCTGGCTGGCCCTGTGGCTGGCGGTGACGGTGGCCAAGGGAGAACCGGTCTGGGGAATGAGCGTGAAGCAGGGCACCCCCCTCTATCTCTGCCTGGAGGACTCCGTCCTTCGCATCCAGAACCGCCTCTTCGAGATCACAGAGGACGCGCCGGACAGCGTCCATTTCTGTACGGAGTGCGCTCCCATCGGCCAGGGGCTGGAGGAGCAGGTGGAGGGCTTCCTCGTAGCTCACCCGGATACTGTTCTGGTCCTCGTCGACACGCTGCAGATGGTTCGTCCGGCTCGCGACGCAACCTACGCCAACGACTACCGCGACCTCTCTGCACTGAAGCGGATCGCGGATGCCCACGGCATCGCCATCCTGCTGATTCATCATCTGCGCAAGGAAACTGCCGATGATGTGTTCAACCGCATCTCCGGTACGACAGCCATCAGCGGGGCGGTGGATTCCAGTTTTACTCTGGTGGAAGATCGGCGCGGCAGCGGTAAGGCGAAGCTCTCCTGCATCGGTCGTGACATTGAATACCGGGAGTTGTCTCTGGAACGCAACGTTGAAAACGTGTGGGAGATGGTAGCAGACAGCAGAACGCAGCCGGAGCTACTGGGCGACCGGATCACCTATCTGGTCTCTGAACTGATGCGCGACCGTACGAAATTTATCGGCACTCCCACAGAGCTGTCTGAAAAAATCGACCCTGTCGGTATGGAGCGTATCTCGCCTAAGAAAGTGTCCCGCCTGATCCTGCAAAACCTTGACGCGCTAAGCAAAATCGGAATTTCCGGTATGGTGCGCCGCAGCAACGGGAAGCGGCTCATCGAGCTGCGCCGTGCCGAAAGTGACGATGCCCAGGGTGTACCTGTGGTCGCCCCTGTTGACCCTGTTGGGGCGCTGTGCGGCGATTTGCGGGAGATTGCCGGGCATGGCGAGTAAACACCCGCAGGGAAAAAGAAACGCCGTTTGTGGCCATTTGTGGCCGAAAGCGGAGCGCGGGTGTTCGGTGCAGGGAAATCACCTCCTTGGAGGTGGCCAGCATCGCGTTTGTCTGGTCTGCGGCAACGCCGCTGCCCGACTTCCGCATGAATTCCGGGCAGAAGCCCGGACCCACTTTATCTACGATTTGGAGGAAACGACATGAAAAAAGATGTTAAATTCAGCACCCGCATGGCGTCCACAGACCGGGAGGCCATCAAGGAGTTGGCGAAGCAGTCCGGGATGTCCATGAGCGACTACGTCACTGCCTGCTGCCTGGGAAAGCAGGTGGTGGTCATCGACGGCCTGAAAGAAGTGCTGAAGGAGCTGAAGTCCATCGGCAGAAATCTGAACCAGCTCGTCACCCTGGCGCACATGGGACGAGTGACCGTGATCGATCTGGAAAGCGTATGTCGGGCGTTCTCTGAACTCTGTGGTGCCGTTCGGATGATCCTTGAACGAAAGCGCTGGTAAGCTATGGCTATCATCAGCTTCACAAACTACAAGCGGGGCCAGACCACCGGATGCATGAGCGCCGTGATGCGGTATACCATGCAGGATAAAAAGACCGAGTTCGAGGGGCAGCAGTTGGTCACAGGTATCAACTGTCAGCCGGAATCTGTCTACGCGGATTTCATGACCACCAAGCGGCTCTACCACAAGACGGACGGTGTACTGTTCTATCACATGGTACAGAGCTTCCCGAAAGGCGAAGCAGTCGACCCGGTCACCGCTCACGCGGCCGCGCTGAAGCTGGCCGAGTACTATGAGGGATACGAAGTTCTGGTCTGCACCCACACAGACCGTGAGCACATCCATTCCCACTTCCTCATCAACTCGGTCAATTTCGATACCGGACGGAAACTGCATATCGCAAAGGAGCAGCTCCAGGAACTGCGGCAACGCAACGACATGGTCTGCAAGGAGTTTTCACTTCCTGTATTTCAACCCAGGGAACAAAAGCAGAAAACAAAGACTATGACCATCGGAGAGTATCACACGGCGGCCCGCGGTCAGAGCAAGAAGCTGCAGCTCATGAATATCATCAATGACTGTATGCGCCACGCTTCCAACCGCGAGGAGTTCATTGCGCTGATGGAGAGCGAGGGCTACAAGGTTCGCTGGGAAAAGTCCCGAAAGAATATCACCTATACCACGCCGAGTGGCTGGCAGTGTCGGGACCGTTTGCTGTTCGGTGACAAATATCTAAAGGAGAACATGGAATATGAATTCAGGATCAGAGAAGAAATTATCTATGGACGAGCTCATGGCCCTGAACCGGCCCGAGCCTTCACCGCAGCCGACAGCGCAGGAGTCGAGTTCACCGATCACGCCCATTGTCATCCAGTGTCCGTTGCCGGAGGCTCTGACGATGCTGACACAGAAGACAGAATCCATCGGGTGGGAAGTGCGTGGAATGCGGGAGTATCTTCCGAACCTGAGATCACACACAGACCTGACAGCGGTGCAGAACAGCATGGCGAAGATCCAGAAATCGTTGACGGAGATGACCACTCTGCTGGAACAGGCTGGGAAGAAGAAAGAAAAGCATTCCTGCAAATGGCTGGACTGGCTTCCGGACTTCGACCTGATCGTAGTGGCCAAATGGATCGTACTGGTACTGCTCATCGTGGCGGCACTGCTGGGGATGGGGTATGGCACAGCGACAGTGGTCAGCAACATCCGCAACCTGTTTCTATGAAGCCGCTCCACGCTGGACTGTATGGTCTGGCGGTAACTGGAGCGTTACTGGATGATGGTAACGAAAATGTCGAGGAACGTTACCGCCGTATCCAGGCAGAACAGGAAGCCAAAAATATCGGCGCTGTCATCGGACTGGTGGCCGGCGTAGCCATGGTGCTCACACAGGATGAGCAATCATCTACAGAACAGCAGTGGACCGAAGATCAGCAGGCAGAACAAACACAGCAGCAGACCATGTAACGGTCTGCTATTTTTGTTGCCTGACTGTAGCGTCAGGGGAAAGGAACGATATGGCGTATAAATTCAAATACAATGAGCGTCCCCGCTCCTACAGTGAAGAAAAGCATGGAGATGAGGATATTCCCTCTGCCAAGGCAGTGCGGGATACCGCAGTGGAAGAAAGGGACGGCAAGATTATAAAAAGCCGCCGACAGCATGTATGCGGCAGAGAGTACATTGTGTTCGCGGAATTCAGTTTCGGAGGAACGCAATCTACGGTCGATCTTATGAAACAGGTCATCAACCTGGAGCAGGACGCAAAAAATATTTCCGCCTGAAAAACAGGTTCGCATAGACAAACAAACCGATTGAGGGTATTGTATGGTTGCAATCTCTCAATCGGTTTGGCGTTTTATGAAGGAGGTCAATATGTTACAGCCAAACCAAAAGATCACGGCGCTCTATTGCCGTCTGTCCCGAGATGATAATCTGGAGGGCGACTCCAACAGTATCCAGAACCAAGAGTTAATATGTAAAGGGTGGTTTCTCCCACCTAATACATATGACTGCGGCTCATTTGTGGTGAATGGAACAGCAGTTGTAGGAAAGGAGAAGAAAAGTCCGTATAACCGCTGGAAATCAACACAAAAAGGAGCTAATTTTTATGAAATCTCTATTTGAGGAAATGGGCGGCACTTACCGTCAGGAGGGCGATTATCTCATTCCAAACCTTGCGCTGCCAGAGGAACCGGAATACCAGATTGGCAAGTATGGACATATGCGCCGCAGCTATCTGAAAGAACATCGCCCTATTTTCTACACAAACCTGCTCACAAACGGAACGCTGCATCGGCACCTTGCCGAGATCGACCAAGCCTGCAACGAGCGCATGGAAATCATCGTTTCTGCAATGGTGAAGCAAGAAGGCGTGACCGAAGCACTCAAAGCTGCCGATCAAATGGAATGGGTACGCCGCATGAACAGCATCCGCAGCCGCGCGGAGGAAATCGTTTTGACCGAGCTTGTATATGAATGACAAATGCCCGTTATCGGTTGCGTGGCCGATAACGGGCATTTTTACACTTTAGTTCTTTTGTTCCGTGCTGGCTACCA
>URHT01000017.1 GCA_900547745.1 uncultured Eubacteriales bacterium
CTGCGGGCTTATATCTGAACTACGCGCACCTCCAGATCCACCTGCTCCACGCCAGTTTCCCGGACAAAGGTGAGCACGCCCTCCGCCAACGGAGTCGCCGCGCTTGCGATTTTCCGCCTGATGTGGTAGGATAACCCAAACGGGACTGCGAGGGGGAAAACAGATGGCTATTACGATCCGCAGGATGCAGAGCGGCGACGCTGACGAGCTGTACCGGCTGCTGTCAGACCCGGTGGTGATGCGCTATCTGGAGCTGCCCTATGACAGGGCACGGACGGAGGTGTTTCTGCGCCGTGCGGGACTGGCGGCACAGCCCCTTGTGTATGCGGTGGAGGAGGGCGGGAGCTTTATCGGCTATGTGATCTATCACGCATACGATGGGAACAGCATGGAGATTGGCTGGGTACTGCTTCCGGAATACTGGGGGCGCGGCTATGCGTCGGCACTGACCGACCGGCTGATCTGCTTGGCAAGGCAGGAGGGAAAGGGCGTTGTGATCGAATGTGCGCCGGAGCAGGCGGCGACGGTGCATCTTGCTGTCAAAAAAGGGTTCCGGTATTGCGGGATGGCTGACGGACTGGCGGTGTACCGGCTTGCATGAGGTGCGGGAAACGCCGCCGGAGAAATGGAAAATAGTGATACGGCACACCATCCGCAGGGGATGAGGTGTGCGGGACGCGGGAGAACGAACGGAAGCACACCGGTGCCGGAATAATGAGACGCCCCTCACGAGGACTGACCTCGTGGGGGGCGCTTTTGCCGGTCAAAAGATGCCGTGATTGTATTTGATCTGCCCATACAGGATAAATGCCAGACCAATGATCGTTGCCGGGAGAACGATATAATCTATGGCCGCTTCGTTCCAAAATGTGATGAGATATGATAAGACCAGAGAGACACCGATCACCAGTGTCCCTGTGCCGACGGCCCGGCCATATTTGGGAACGTCCTCCTCCGCTACTTTCCTGCGGTTGTAGGAATGTATCGTGCTGATATTGCCTTTCATGTTGACGATGCCAAGCGTTGATATGAATATGCCCAGAATCAGAAGCGGCAAGTGATCCATCGTGACCTCCTATACCTCGATCAGCCGCAGCACACACCGGCGCCGACACGGGCGGCAATGCTGCCGGCCCGCGAGAGTGTCTCTATTTCGGCCAGATCCCTGTTTTTGTTCTCTCTGCGGCTGATCGCTGCAATATCTTCTTTTTCCATCGTATGCCCCATTTGCCAAGTTTCTTTGCCATCATTATAGTTCTGCCAAGTTTACTTGTCAACGCACCGTGCGTTACTTCTATGCGGCTGATCGGGGAAGCGCTGTGAAGAGGGCGCCTGTCTGAATAGGGCATCCTGCACAATGCCCTGGATATCCCGTTCATCCACGCATTGACAGCGGTGGCGGACTATGGTAGAGTGAAGCCAATGAAAGAGAACCCTTGCGGCGGGACGTTGCGGACGTTGCCGTTCAGGGCTGGCGATTCGCCGGCATTGGACACCGTATCCTGCCGGGGGCTTTTTCTGTTGCACGGCGTATCCGTTGGCGGCTGTTTTTCATTGGAAACGGCTTGCACGAATACGGACAGCCGGACGCGAGAGGACGGGAGATGCCGGAGATGGCAGAGCGGGGAGATATCGTGATACGGGATGCGCGGTCGGAGGACGCGCCGCAGCTGGTGGAGATCTACGACCACTATGTGCGGCGCACGGCCATCACGTTTGAGTATGAGACGCCCTCAGTGAACGAGTTCCGGGAGCGGATGCGCCGAGTCATGGCCCGGTATCCGTATCTGGTGGCGGAGCGGGACGGCGTGGTGCAGGGGTATGCCTACGCCGGGGCGTTCCATCCACGGGCGGCCTATGACTGGTGCTGCGAGCTGACGGTGTATGTGGCCCGTGACACCCGGAGGTGCGGTATGGGGCGGCGGCTCTACGAGGCGCTGGAGCAGGCGCTGCGGGAGATGGGGGTCTGCAACCTCTACGCCTGTATTGCCTGCCCGGAGCAGGAGGACGAATACCTGACCCGCAGCAGCATGGAGTTCCACGAGCATCTGGGGTTCCGGCAGGCGGGGCTGTTCCGGGAATGCGGATACAAGTTCGGCCGGTGGTATCACATGGTCTGGATGGAGAAGTTCATCGGCGCGCACCGGGCGGCGCAGCCCCCGGTACGGCCCTACCGGCAGTAAGGAGGAAAACATGGCGCTGGACATTGCGCAGTTGTCAGGGGAGCTGGCGGTGCGGCGGCTGGGGGCGGAGGATGTGCCGCAGATATTGACGCTGTGCAGCGGGAATCCTCAGTTCTACCGCTATCACCCGCCCATGGCGTCGGAGGACGGCATCCGGGCGGACATGCAGGCGCTGCCGCCGGAGAAAACGGCGGCGGACAAATACTACGTCGGGTATTTTGACAGCGGCGGACTGGCGGCGGTGCTGGATCTGATCCTGGGGTATCCGCAGGAGGGGACGGCGCTGATCGGCTTTTTCATGGTGGACGCGGCACGGCAGGGCACGGGGCTTGGCTCCCGGCTGGTGAGCGAGGCTGCAGCCTGCCTGCGGGCGGCGGGGCTCTCGCGGCTGCGGCTGGGCGTGGACAGAGGCAACCCGCAGAGCTTCGCATTCTGGACGAAGAACGGCTTCGAGCAGGTGGACGAGGGCCATTACATCGTGATGGAGCGGGATATACAGACGGCCCGGAGAGGGATATAGACAGAAAAAAGCCGCTGCGGTGCAGCGGCTTTTTTGCGTGTATTTACCGGTGCAGGGACAGCACTCCGGCGCAGGGAGAGAGGGGCAAAAACGTCATATCGGGGAACGACTGCCGCAGCTCATCGAACACGAAGTATATTTCATCCGCATCCCATGCGTCCCCGGCGGACAGTCTGCAACGGTCAAGATCGGCCCGGGTCTGGAAAGCCACATCGCCGATATAGAGACAGGCATCCTTGCGAAGCAGCGGCAGAAGGCTGCGGATGAAAGCGATCTTCTGCCGATCCGTCAGGTGGTGCAGAGAGTAGGTGGCGATGATGGCATCATACTGACGCTGCGTCAGCGGTTCAGCCAGACCAACCGTAAAATCGCCGCAGCAGAGCTCGGCTGACGGCATTTTTGCCCGTGCCAGTGCCACCATTTTTTCGGAAAAATCCTGCCCCCAGATATGGCAGCCCTGTTGATAGAGACTGGCGGTCAGCACACCGGTGCCGAAGCCAATGTCCAATACGTCTCCAGCGCCGTGGGCGAGGACGCGGCGGAGGATGTTCCGCAGAACGGCGCCGTATCCCGCGAAGGGATAGCTGCCGTTTTCATCGGAGCAGGCGGTGCTCCGGTCATAGGTGTCGGCCCATAGGTCAAAGCCTTCATGATTCAGCATAGTACCTCCTTGCGGCTGCGGGGTCAGTCCGCGGCGGGCATGCCGCCGTGGGCGGCGATCTTGGCCTTTGTCTCGTCCCGGACGGCCTCCCGCAGAGCGGTGAGGTAGGGGGAGAAGGCCACGTTCTCGTCGGCGTAGGTCAGATTCAGGGCGTACTCCCGGGGCAGCCATGTGGAGATGGGGGCCTCGTTGTGCTGGATAACGGCCTCCAGCTTGTCCAGCGCCTTGTAGAGCCGGGCCTCCTGCGTCTCCAGTGCGTCCATCTCCGCGTACAGCGCCGCCATATCGGTGCAGTACGGGACGGGGAGGGAGGATACCCAGCGGGCCAGCAGCGAGTCCTCCCTGGCGGCGTCGGCGCCGGTCTTGAGGAAGGAGGGGATGTCGCCGGTGAAGCACTCGCCCAGATCGTGGATGAGGCACATGCGCACCACCTTGTCCATGTCCAGCGCCGGGAACTCGTCCCGGAGGAGGTAGGCCATCAGTGCCAGACGCCAGCTATGCTCCGCCACGCTTTCCCGGCGGCCCCCGGAGGTGTCGCAGTGGCGGGTGGTGTCCTTCAGCTTCTCGGCGGTGTGCAGGATCTGCAGCAGTTCGGCGGGCTTCATCGGCGTATCCTCCTGTGTGGTTTCTGGGGCAAGTATAGCAAATCGCAGCGGCGCGGTCAATGCTTGCGCGAGAAAGAAAAATAGTGTACAATAAAACGTACGATGAACTTGCCGCCGGAAAACGGCGGGAAAGTGAGGGAAATATGGGGTTTTTATATGCTTTGGAGGCCATCCGGACACCGCTGCTGGACAAGCTGATGGGGGCGGTGACGTATCTGGGCGACGAGATCTGCTTTATGGTGTTCGCCGTGGGCGTGTTTTGGTGCGTCAGCAAGCGCATGGGCTACTACCTGATGACGGTGGGCTTTTTCGGCACCATCCTCAGCCAGTTCCTGAAAATTCTGTGCGCCGTGCCGCGTCCGTGGGTCAAAGACCCCGACTTCACCATTGTGGAGAGCGCACGGGCCGGAGCGTCGGGGTACTCGTTCCCCAGCGGCCATACGCAGAACGCGGTGACGCTGTTCGGCGGCACGGCGCGGTACACCAGAAGACCGTGGCTGCGGTGGGCGTGTCTGGCGGTGATGGTGCTGATCTGCTTCAGCCGGATGTATCTGGGCGTCCACACGCCGCTGGACGTGGGAGTGGCGCTGGCCATCGGCGGTGTGTTGGTGCTGGCGCTCTATCCGGTGATGGAGGAGGCCGACCGGCGTCCGTGGGTGCTGACGTGGGTCATCGCGTTCATGGTGGTGTGCAGCGGGGCCTTCGTGGCGTATCTCTATCTGCGGGGCGACACCGGCGCCACGGCGGAGGATGCCGCCAACTACGCCAGCGCCCTGTCCAACGGGTGGAAGTTCGTGGGTGCGACGCTGGGCCTGCTGGCCACCAACGTGCTGGATCGGAAATACATCCGCTTTGAGACGCAGGCGGTATGGTGGGCGCAGCTCATCAAGCTGGCGGTGGGCTTCGGGCTGCTGCTGGCCATCCGGGCGGGGCTGAAGGCGCCGCTCATCGCTCTGTGCGGCGGGGCGGCGGAGCTCGCCGGGGGTATCCGCTACCTGCTGATCGTGCTGTTCGCCGGGTGCGTATGGCCCCTGACGTTCTGGGGCTTCAGCCGCCTGGGGAGAAGATAAGGAAATACAAAACCGCCCCTGCTCCAAGATCATCGGAGCGGGGGCGGTGCTTTACTGCATGATGGCCAGTGCGCGGGCGGCGTCGATGTCGCCGATGGCGATGTAGGAGAAGTCGTCTGCATCCCAGCGGCCGGAGATATGGTTGTCGGTAACGGTGTGCGCTGTCCATAGCCGGATCACGGCGCAGGAGCGGTCGGACGCCGCGGAGATGCTGTGGAGGGGGGCGGCCAACCAGAAGCCGGAGCCGCCCACGACAAAGAGGGAATCGGCGGTGCCGCCGTGGAATTGAGCGCGGAGCTGGGCGCATGACAGCACACCGGGGATGTCGCAGCTGCCGGTGTATGTACCCCGGCGGAGCGTGCCGTGGAAGGACACGGGGATCTCCACCGCCGTGCCGTCATCGGGGACGGCGCAGAGCCAGCCGGTGCCGTCGTAGTCGATGGACACGCCTCTGTCCCAGCAGGCGAAAATGAGTACGGCGGTGAACAACAGCAGAATGGGGAGCCAGACCTTGCGGGATGTACATATCTGTCGCATGGGGAGTCCTCCTTTACGGTGTTGTACCTGCTGTAAGTATAGCAAAAACGGGGAGAAAAGCAACAAGAAAACCGTGCGCGGCTGTGCGGCGCACGGTTTTTGTATGTACGGGCGATCAGGCAGTCTCCTGCGGCTTTTTCAGCGCCACGATGACGCCGGCGGTGATGAGCGCCGCACCTACGACGCTCATGACGGTGATCTGCTCGTCCAGCACCAGATAGCCCACCACCAGCGTGACAAAGGGGGAGGCGTACAGGTAGTTGTTGGTGACCACCACGCCCAGACGCTTGAAGGCGATGTTCCAGATGGCGAAGCACACGGCGTTGCCGAACACGCCCAGAAACAGCCAGCTCAGCAGCATGGTGGGCGTGGTGAACAGGGGCTTCAGGTCGGGCATGCCGTCGGTCAGCAGCATCAGGGGCAGGGCGGTGAGGAACGCCCAGAGCATGACCCGGCGGGTGACAACGAAGTTGTCGTACCGCTCGGTGTACTTCTTGATGAGGATGGAGTACACGGCCCACATCAGGGCGGCGCCCAGCGCGATCAGGTCGCCCAGCGGGTTGAGGTGGAAGGACATCTGACCGTTGAGCACCACCAGCACCACACCGGCGATGGCGATGACCGCGCCGATGTAGACGTATTTGCCCAGACGCTCGCCGCTGCGGGAGAATAGCTGGGCCAGGATCACCGTCAGGATGGGGGACAGAGCCACGATGATGCTGACGTTGGCGGCGTAGGTGTAGGTCAGGGCGGTGTTCTGCAGGAAGAAGTAGAAGCTGCCGCCGGTGATGCCGATGAGAATGAACATCAGCTCATCCTTCCACGGGAGCTTCAGGGTCTTGGGGCGCAGCGCCCACAGGGCCACATAGGCGAGGCCCATGCGCAGGGGGATGATCTGGATGGCGGTGTAGCCCTTCAGCAGTTCTTTGGTCAGCACAAAGCAGCTGCCCCACACGAGGATGGTGAAGATGGCGTAGACATGGCCCATCACCTTCTGGGAAGTTGACATGATCGTTCGCTCCTAACAAGTCGATTTCCGGCGCGCAGGCGGGCCGGAGAAAATTCACAAGCATATATTATAGCGGAAGCAGGGAGAAAAATCCAGCAGGAATTGAGGCAAAGGGCGAATTTCTGCGAAATTAGGCAAAACTTAAGAGTCCGGCGGGGCGAAAGCGGTTGAAGCGCGGCAAAGACTGTGCTATACTGACAGATATGCCGCCGGTCTGGAGGCGGAACAACAGGGGGATAATAGGAGGAAAGCGCATGAAAGCGACGTTGATCATTATGGCGGCGGGGCTGGGCTCCCGCTACGGCGGCAACAAGCAGACAGACGGCGTAGGCCCCAACGGGGAGATCCTGATGGAGTACGGCGTCTACGACGCGGTGCGGGCCGGGTTCGACAAGATCGTGTTCATCATCAAGCCGGATATGCTGGCGCTGATGAAGCGGCTGTGCGGCGACATGGCGGCACGGCTGCGGACGCCGGAGGGCACGCCGGTGGAGGTGTGCTACGCCTTTCAGGATTTCTCCTCTGTGCCGGACTTTTACCGCATCCCGCCGGAGCGGACAAAGCCCTTCGGCACCACCCACGCGGTGCTGTGTACACGGGAGTTCGTCCGTGAGCCGTTCTGCGTCATTAACGCCGACGACTACTACGGCGTGGACGCCTACCGCACCATCTACGAGGAGCTGCAGCGCCTGCCGCCGCAGGGGGCGGCCACCATGGTGGGGTACCTGCTGAAGAACACGGTGACGAAGTACGGCACGGTGTCCCGGGGCGTGTGCCATGTGCGGGACGGATATCTCACGGACATCCATGAGACGCTGAAGATCCGCCTGCGGGAGGACGGCACCATCGGCGATGAGGACAGCGGCGTGCTGCTGGAGCCGGACACGGTGGTGTCCATGAACTTCTGGGGCTTCATGCCGTCGGTGTTCGATGAGATGGAGCGGTATTTTGAGGACTTCCTGCGCCATGATGCCGGGGAGAACGTCAAGGCGGAGTGCCTGCTGCCCAATATGGTGGGGGAGCTGCTGCAGGAGGGCCGGCTGAAGGTGTCCGTACAGCAGTCCAGAGACCGATGGTTCGGCATGACGTACCACGAGGATCGGGCGCGGGTGGCCGGAGAACTGCAAAAGCTGCACGAGGCGGGGGTATACCCGCAGAAATTGAGGTAAAAAGCAATGGACGAAAGAGAACGGAGACGGCAGCGGCGCTACCGGGAGGCTATGCGCAACCGCATCATCGCGGCGGCATTTCTGGTGCTGTTGATCGTGGGCATCATCTTCATCGTGAAGGGGTGCAAGGACAAAAAGCAGGCACAGGAGGAGCAGCAGCAACAGGCGGCGGAGGCGCTGGCCCGACAGGATGAGCCGCAGGAGCCGGAGCCTGCCAAGCCGTCGGCGGCGGACAACGAGCTGCTGACGCTGGTGAACCCGTGGAATGAGCTGCCGGAGGATTGGCAGGTAGATCTTGTGACACTGAGCAACGGCCTGCAGATCGACCGGCGGTGCTACGACGCGCTGCAGGAGATGATGGACGCCTGCCGTGAGGCAGGGTACGAGCCGCTGATCTGCTCGGCCTACCGGACGCAGGAGACGCAGCAGGATCTGTTCAACAACAAGGTGGCCAAGCTGGAGGCCGGGGGCAAGAGCCATGACGAGGCCGTGCAGGAGGCCGGGACAGTGGTAGCCGTACCGGGCACCAGCGAGCACCAGCTGGGACTGACCGTGGACGTGGTGGACGTCAACAACCAGAATCTGACGGAGGAGCAGGAAAAGACCCCCACCCAGAAGTGGCTGATGGCCAACTCGTGGCGGTACGGGTTCATCCACCGCTACCCCAACAGCAAGAGCGACATCACCGGCATCATCTACGAGCCGTGGCACTACCGCTATGTAGGCAAGGACGCGGCGCAGGAGATCTTCAACAAGGGCATCACGCTGGAGGAGTATCTGGGCGTGACGCATTGAGAAAAAATAAGAGCCGCGGCTTTTGCCGCGGCTCTTACTCTGCGTTACTTGCAGTTCTTGGCGTTCTTCGTATTCTTGGCGTTCTTGTTGATGTTCTGGGTATTCTGCTCGCTGGTGTTCTGCTCGTTTTTGGCGTTTTTGCGCTCCTCCATGTGGGGCACCTCCTTTTTGTTGGCTGCCGCCGCAGCGGCAGGTACAGCGTCAGTATGACCGGGAGCGCCGGAAATATACGGGGAAAACTCAAAAATTGTGGTTGACAAGAGACGGGAAGTGCGGTAAAATACCTTAGAAAACAAAGAAGGTCGGTGCATCCGCCTCACCTCACGCCCGCGGCAAAGAGGTCAACAGCGTCAGCAGAGCGTCCGGACGGGCGGTTTGCGTTGTTGCGCGGATGCGGAGAGCATTCGCGTTTTTTGTTATTTTGGATTGGAGGTGCTTCGGTATTAGCAAGGTACAGCATCAACTGAATGACGAGATCAACGACAAGGAGATCCGATTGATCGGCGAAGGCGGGGAGCAGATGGGCATTGTGTCCGGTGAAGAGGCCCTGCGCATCGCGGAGGAGCACGGGCTGGATCTGGTGAAGATCTCCCCGCAGGCGACGCCCCCTGTGTGCAAGCTGATGAACTACGGCAAGTACAAATTCGAGCAGAGCAAGCGTGAGAAGGAAGCCAGAAAGAACCAGCACGTCGTGGAGATCAAGGAGATCCGGATGTCCCCGGGCATCGACGTGGGCGACTTCAACACCAAGCTGAAGAACGCGCAGAAGTTCCTGTCCGACGGCAACCGCGTCAAGGTGTCCGTCCGCTTCCGCGGACGTGAGATGGCGCACACCGACATCGGCCGCGATCTTCTCAGCAAGTTTGCAGACCTGTGTACCGAAGTGGCGACCCTCGACAAGGCGGCCAAGCTGGAGGGACGGAATATGTCCATCTTCCTATCCCCCAAGGCCGGCAAGTAACCGCGTTTTCCCAAAGCATCATTTTGGAAGGAGTAATATTATGCCTAAACTGAAGACCCACAGCGGCGCAAAGAAGCGCTTCAACCTGACGAAATCCGGCAAGGTCAAGAGAGCTCATGCGTTCAAGAGCCACATCCTGACCAAGAAGGACACCAAGCGTGGCCGTCGTCTGCGCAGCACCACCTATGCTGACTGCACCAATGATGCGACCATCCGCAAGATGATCCCTTACAAATAAGAGACGGAATCGTTAGAATAGGAGGCAATTGAAATATGGCACGTGTTAAAGGCGCAATGATGGCGCGTAAAAGAAGAAATAAGACTCTGAAGCTGGCCAAGGGCTACTGGGGCGCCAAGTCCAAGCACTTCAAGATGGCCAACGAGCAGGTCATGAAGTCCCTGACCTACGCCTATGTGGGTCGTCGCCTGAAGAAGCGGGACTTCCGTCAGCTGTGGATCACCCGCATCTCCGCCGCTGTCAAGCCCCAGGGCATGAACTATTCCACCTTCATGCACGGTCTGAAGGTCGCCGGCATCCAGATCAACCGTAAGATGCTGTCCGAGATGGCGATCAACGACGCCGTGGCGTTCGCCGCTCTGTGCGACATCGCCAAGAAGGCTATCTGAATCAGCGAACAGCGTTCTGCTTCGGCAGGACGCTGTTTTTCCATTCGCCGCGCAAGAAACAGTGGAAAAATGCGAGGGGCTTTGTTATAATGCGATAAAAGGTATAGTAGGAAATAAATTCACCGGCATAAGCCGTGGAAAGGATGATAAAAGTATGTATTGCACGAGAAAAGTCAATGATGATTATACATGGGTGGGCGCCGACTGCCGGCGTCTGGCGCTGTTTGAGGGCGTGTTCGGCGTGCCGGACGGCATCAGCTTCAACAGCTATCTGCTGACGGACGAGAAAACGGTGCTGTTCGACACGGCGGACAGCGCGGTGCGCCGCACGTTCCGGGAGAACCTGACCCACGCGCTGGCGGGGCGGGAGCTGGACTACATCGTGGTACACCACATGGAGCCGGATCACGCGGCGGAGTTGGCCGAGCTGGCCGAGGACTATCCGAAGGCGCAGATCCTGTGCAGTGCCATGGCCAAGACCATGGTGGGACAGTTCTTCGGGCCGGAGACGGCGGGCCGCATCACCGTTATCAAGGAGGGGGAGACGCTGTGCACCGGGCGGCACACCCTGCGGTTCGTGGCGGCCCCCATGGTACACTGGCCGGAGGTGATGCTGACCTACGACGAGACAGACCGGCTGCTGCTGACGGCAGACGCCTTCGGCTGCTTCGGCGCGCTGAACGGGGCGCTGTTTGCCGACGAGGTGGACTTCGACCGGGACTATCTGGACGAGGCACGGCGGTACTATACCAACATCGTGGGCAAGTACGGGCCGCAGGTGCAGGCGGTGCTGAAAAAGGCGGCGGCGCTGGACATCGAGATGCTGCTGCCCCTACACGGCTTTGTGTGGCGGGAGGAGCTGGGCTATCTGCTGGGTAAGTACGACCTGTGGAGCCGGTATGAGCCGGAGGTACGGGGCGTGATGATTGCCTACGCCTCGGTGTACGGCGGCACGGAGAACGCCGCCAACGTGCTGGCCTGCCGTCTGGCGGAAAAGGGTGTCCGGGTGAAGATGTTCGATGCATCGGTGACGCCGGCGTCCTACATCGTGTCCGCCGCGTTCCAGTACAGCCATCTGGTGTTCGCATCCACCACCTACAACATGGGCATCTTCGTCACCATGGAGCAGCTGCTCCACGACATTGCGGCCCACGCGCTGGCGTCCAGGCGGTACGCCCTCATCGAAAACGGCTCATGGTCGCCGGCAAGCGGCAGGAAGATGCAGACGCTGCTGGCTCCGCTGCCGGGCTGGTCGGAGGTGGAGCCGGTGCTGACGGTGAAGTCGGCGCTGCGGCCCGATCAGGCCGCGCAAATGGAGCGGCTGGCGGACAACCTCGCCGCCGACGTGCTGGCGGAAAAGGCGGAGGAGGATGCCTCCGGCGAGGCGAAGCACCGGTATGTGTGTAAGGTGTGCGGCTATGTCTACGAGGGTGATGAGCTGCCGGCGGACTACAAGTGCCCGCTGTGCGGCGCGGGCGCGGAATACTTCCGGCAGGAGGCGTGACCCGCGGCGAAAAAAGTGAGAAATTTCCCGTGAAAAATGGGGTAGCTGGGTCCATAGAACCGCTTGACGAAGCTGATGGCGCTGCCGCCTTGTTCGGCGGCGTGGCCGAACCACTCGCAGCCACGGATCGTGATGCTGTGGTCGCTGGCAAGGCGTTTGTCCCTGCCGGATGTGATGAGCTTTTGCCGCAAGGTCTTTTGAAGAAGCTCACAGGCACACATGGGTGCTCACAGAAACCACCGGCAGCACCGTCAAGACGGATTTCATGCGGAGGTGGCATCACAACGGCTCCGGCAAACCGATCTCTCTTGACGGGATGATGGAGAACGAGGATGGCGACATTTTCGAGGTTGCCGATCCTCGCGGCGCGCTTGAGCAAAAGGTTATCGCCGAAATGCAGATTGCCGCCTTTGCCGAGCAGAGCATTACCGAGAAAGACCGGGAGATATTGAAGCCGCGCATGGGCGGCTTGACCGAACAGGAGATTGCAGACAAGATTGGCTACAAGACCGCCAGCGCAGTCCATAAGCGGATCGCCAGAATTGCGGGGACTTATGAGGACTATGTGACACATCCAGTCCGCTGACTATGCCGTATGCGCAAAGTCAGCGGGCTTTTTATTGCCAAAAATCAAGAAAGGAGCGACTACCCATGCCAAAGAAAAAGCTACCGCAGACCATTGAGGAATTTTTCGTAGCTGGCCTTGGACTGGCCGAAGGCCTTGATGCCCGCAATGCCGCTGATATATTCCACGGCGGTGTCATTCAGCGCCTTTGCCGCGGTGACGGCGCGCTGGAACTGCTCGTTATAACCGCTGAACATGGACGCAAAGCAGAGAGTTCCCGGCGGGACAACGATCAGCATGGAAAGGCCCGTGCGCCAGTCCTCGAGGAACAGCAGCACCAGCACCGCCAGCGCACCGGCAATGTTGGCTGTCATCTCCGGCAGAAGGTGGGCAAGGGTGGTTTCGATGGAGTCCACCCGCTCCACGATGTGGGAAGTCGTGAAGCTGCAACGTATATAACTGAAGGAAAACACCACCCGCAGCCGCAATATGCGCCAGTATCTTTTAGCCACGCTGTATAACGCCCCTCTGACCATCGGCAACTGCTATCCCGCTAAATGAGCCGATAAAAAAGGAAGCGGCGTGACCGAAGCCACGCCGTCCCTTGAAAACGCAAGGTTTTCACCATTTTTTGATTTTACTGCTTTACGACCAACCGGCATGCGCCCTGTTTTTGCGTCAGGTTCAACGGAAGAAGGACGCGGTGTCGATCTGCTGGTAGCCGCCGAAGCTGGAGGGGCAGGCGAAGATCTGTTCCGCCAGCTCCTGACCGAGGAACGCCTTGGTGATCTCGTTGGTCTTGGCGGTCATGTCCACGTCGGTGAACAGGTCGGGGTAGACGCACTTGGCGGCGAACCACGTATTGGCCAGCGCGATCTCATAGTTGGTGTAATAGGCGTTATAGGCCATCTCCAGATAGACCTCGCCGGTCTGCCATGCCTTGCAGGTGTCCAGCAGCGTAGGATCCTCTTGCATCAGCGGGGCGATGTTCTTCACCGCCGCGGCGTCAATGAGCATGACATCCATGCTGCCGCCCAGCGCGGCGAACTTCTCCGCCTCGATGGCCTGCACGGCGTCAGTGCCCAGATCGGTGACGACGTTGCGGATGTTGGCCACTCGGAAGGCAGCGTAGCTCTGGGAGGTCATCAGGTGGTTGGTGGTGCCCCAGTTGCCAAGACCGCAGATGTAGGCGCCGGGCCGGTCGTCATCGGCCGCACCGGCGGCGCGGCGGGTGATCTCCGCCGTCTCAGACTCGATGAAGGAGATCAGCGTCTCGGCGCGATCCTCCCGGCCGAACAGTTGGCCCAGCAGACGGAGAGAGCCGGGGAAGGCTTCGGCGAACACGCCGTCCACACCGGTCCGCAGGGTGATGACGGGCACGCCCACCTGCTGCTGGAGGGCATCAGCCTTCTCCACGTCCTCGTACTCGGAGATGATGATGTCCGGCTGGCAGGAGAGGATCTTCTCCGCCTCGGCGGCCTGCGCGTTGGGCCCGCCGACGCCGCAGGAGGGCAGGGCGGCGAACACGTCGCCGTAGGCCAGCACGTAGGGCCGGGCCACGGCGTCAAACATCTTGGGCCGGTCGTCCAGCGTGGTGTTGTCGATGTCCTCGACGCCGCACAGCAGCGCCGTGTCGCCGATGTAGCTGTACATCCGCAGGGCGCCGGCGCCGATGCACACCACGCGCCGGTAGCTGCCGGGGGTGACGGCGACCTGGCGGCCGATCATGTCAGTGACGGTGACGGGCTCTCCATCGGTAGCCGTATTGCCGGGGGTAGTATCCCGCACCTGACCGCAGCCCAGCAGGGTCAGCGTCATGGCCAGCGCCAGCAGCAGCGCGGCGATCCGTTTCATAGGCATGGTAGGGTTCCTCCTTGTTTTGGCGATAATGATACCATCAGCAGACAAGGCAAGCACGGTATTGACGGGCAGAAATGCGCCCATACCGCGTCAAGCTCCTTGCCAACTGATGGTATTGTAGCGGAAACGCGGAGAATATGCAAGCGGGGGTGGGGGTTATCAGCGGGCAAAAGACCTCCGCCGAAGCGGAGGTCTTTTGCTTGGAATATTGTGAATTGTGAGGAGACAGAGTTACTTCGCAGCAGCCGTCTTCTTCTGCGCGCTCAGCGCCTTGATGCCCTGCACCACCAAGTCGATGGCCAGAACCACCAGCAGTACGCCGATGATGCCGCGGATGTAGCACCACACCACACCGTCGCCGCCGGCCATGATGCCGGTGACCTGCGCCTTGATGGTGAACACCAGAGAGGTCAGGGTCACCACCAGCATGAAGAACATGGGGAAGTAGAACATCTTGTTGTTGCGGCCGACCTTGCCCAGCCAGCAGCACACAGCCAGCAGACCCAGAGCGGCCAGCAGCTGGTTGGCAGCGCCGAACAGAGCCCAGATCTTGGCGTAACCGGTGAGGCCCAGCGCCACGCCGGCCACCACGGTGATGGCGGTCGCCACATAGGGATTGGTGATGACCTTCTTCCAGCCCTTGAGGTCCTCGGCGGACTGACCGGGCTCCACAAAGAACTCAGCGAACATGTAGCGGGCCAGACGGGTGGCGGTATCCACAGAGGTCAGGCAGAAGGCGGACACGGCCAGGATCAGCATGGAGTACACAGCGTTGTAGCAGCCGGGGCCAAAGACCTTGGAGAACATGGAGGCCAGACCGGTGGCGAACACCACGGTAGGCGTAGTGGTCGTGCCGTCAGCATAGGAGGCCCAGATGTAGCCCACGGCGCAGACGGAAATCAGCGCCAGCGCGCACTCGATCAGCATGCCGCCGTAAGCGATGGGCTTGGCGTCCTTTTCCTGATCCAACTGCTTGGAGGTGGTGCCGGAGCCCACCAGAGAGTGGAAACCGGACACAGCGCCGCAGGCGATGGTCACGAACAGAGCGGGGAACATGTAGCCCAGAGACGTGCCGGAGGGAGCCAGCGTGTCATAAAAGCCGGTGAAGGCGGGCATGTCCACGATGGGGTGTGCGCCGATGATGCCCACGACAGCCAGCACCATCATGCCGTACAGCAGGAAGGAGCTCAGGTAGTCACGGGGCTGGAGCAGGATCCACACGGGGGTGACGGAGGCCACGCCGATGTACAGACCTACGATGATCATCCACACGGTGTAGCTCAGGTAGATGGGATGCCAGTTCAGGCCGATGACCATGCAGGCCACGATACCGATGACACCGATGATGGTGGAGATGCCCAGAGGGGCGTTGCGGCGGTATACGAAGAAGCCGAAGATGATGGCCATCAGGATGAACATGATGGAGATGATGGCAGTGGAAGCATTGGCGGCGGAAGCCTCCAGATCCACAAGACCGTCAGCGGTATAGGTGGCCTTGAAGGTGTTGGCCACGATGGAGGCGAAGGCCGCCACCACCAGGATCAGGGTCAGGTAAGCGAACACGATGAACAGCTTCTTGGCCTTGGCGCCGATGGCGTCACCGATGACCTCGCCGATGGACTCGCCCTTGTGGCGGATGGAGGCAAACAGCGCGCCGAAGTCATGGACACCGCCGAAGAAGATGCCGCCGATCAGCACCCACAGCATCACGGGCACCCAGCCGAACACAGCGGCCTGAATGGGGCCGTTGATGGGGCCGGCACCGGCGATGGAGGAGAAGTGATGGCCCATCAGCACGGGGGCCTTGGCGGGGCAGTAGTCCTTGCCGTCTTCCATGGTATGAGCAGGCGTGGGACGGGAGTTATCCACACCCCACTTTTTGGCCAGCCAACCGCCGTAGAAAATGTAACCTACGACCAGAACGGCACAGCCGATGATCAGGAACAAAGCAGCATTCATAAAGCTCTCTCCTTTCTGAACAATTTTTTCATTTGCTTATGAAACAGGCCCTGATTCAGAACCTGTGCTGCACTGTGTCCGCTGCGGTTGGTGCATACCGAGTTTTCCGGCAGCACCGCCAGAGCGGTATGAAAATCCATCCAGCCCCAATAGGACAGGCGGAAGCTCTTGTAGAGCTTACAGCGCTTCAGCGCTTTCCGCGCCTCATCATCACAGCTGTCACACACGAACAGCGTGGTGATGTAGGTGTACATATGGGTGGGGCCGGGCTGAATACGGGCCATGCCCTGCTCGTAGGCCAGCTTTTCGCAGGCATCATAGATCGCCTTGGTGAGATGGGGGACGCTGAACAAATACACATACTCGAAGCTTTTGGCCTCCCAGAGCTTTGCCTTTTTGGAGAGGACGTACTTTTCCGATGTGGCGTAGAAGTCCATGGTAGCAGCCAGAGGCTGCTGCTCCTCCTGGCAACGGGTGATATCAAATTGGCTCTGATAAATGGTACACAGCCGGTCAACGGCTTCCTCGCGGGTCATGCGGCGGCCTCCTCTCGCGTTAAGTTCTTAACGGCTGGAAACGGTTTCTTTGCGCTCTTTCGTAATGAAAACTGTGAAAGGAACTGTCGGAAAAAATTACATTTTTCACATAACAAAAACGTTACCGAGCCGTCTAAATTACGTCCCATACTATACGCCACGATTTTTCAACTTTCAAGGGGCAAAACTCTACAATTTTTAAGTGTTAAGTTTATGTAAATTTTCGGTTGATTTTCACAAAGAAACCGTATATACTGAAAATTGCCGCCGCCTATCCGGGAGGTAGGCTGATAGACGCAGAAAAACGCCGCCATGAAAATGGCGGCGTTTTTGTACCTCAGCGCGGGGCGTCGCTGTCCGAAGGGATCAGAGCGTACCGGTGACGGTGAGGGTGGCGGTGCCGGGGGCCACAGTGTAGGCCCCGGTGGCGGCATCCTGCGTGAAGCTGGCGGCGGGCACGGTGATAACGCCGGCTACGGTAGCGAACCGGCCGGTGGCGGCATCATAGGTGTACTGGGTCGGGGCGGTCAGGGCCGTGCCGTCCAGCGTCACGGTGAGATCCCGGAGGATGGGGGAGAACACATCCGTGACCACCAGACTGTCGGCGGCGCTGGCCACGGTGTTACCGCTGTTCTGGATGACGAAGGTGTAGGTCAGGCGGCCGTTAGCGGCCACCTCTGTGGGGGACAGGGCCTTGCCGATGGTCAGCACCGGTCCGGTCACGGGGGACACCGTCTCCGTGGCGGTGACGGCATCGGGCAGTCCACCGCCGGTAACGGTGACGGTGTTCACCACGCTGCCCTCTGCGCCCAGAGGGGCGAAGGCGCTGGGCTCCGCCTCGTAGGCGATGACGGTGCTGCCCCCGGCGGGAACGGAGATGCCGGCGATGGTCAGCGGCGGGCCTGCCGTGACGGTGGGAGCCGCCTGCAGCACACCGTCCTGATAGTACCGGACGGAGCCGGCGGTGTAGGTCAGGGGATAGACGGTATTGCCATTGAAGGCATAGCCGCCCAGATCATCGGTGACGGTCAGACCGGTCAGTGCCGCCGCGCCGGAATTGATCAGGGTGATGAGATAGGTGATGGGCCGTCCGGTGCGGTAGGTGGGCACCACCGCCGTTTTGGAGGCGGTCAGCACCTCCAGTAGCTGGCCGGTGGTGATATTGGAATTGGCAGTGCCGCCGCTGTAAGTCAGGGTGGCCTGATTGGTGAATGTTGCCATGAAATGACCTCCTGTGTCGGGTTGGCGGGACATCATCCCGCACCCCATTGTATGCGCCGGTGCGGGGAGGTGCGCGTATATAAAAAAGGAGACGCCCGGGGACGTCTCTTTTTTACATATAATATAATAAGCGGAGCTTACAGATCGTGTACCCGCAGGGCGCGGATGGCGTTGAGCACCGCCAGCACCATCACGCCTACGTCGGCGAAGATGGCGGCCCACATGTCGGCCACGCCTATGGCTACCAGCGCAAGGCACGCGAACTTGATGACCAGCGCGAACACGATGTTCTGGTACACGATGCCGATGCACTTGCGGGAGATCTTGATGGCCTTGGCGATCTGCAGCGGCTCGTCGTCCATCAGTACGATGTCGGCGGCCTCGATGGCAGCGTCGCTGCCCATGGCACCCATGGCGATGCCGATGTCTGCACGGCTCAGCACCGGGGCATCGTTGATGCCGTCGCCCACGAAGGCCAGCTTGGCCTTGCCGTGCTGGCAGGTCAGCAGCTCCTCCACCTTGCTGACCTTGTCAGCGGGCAGCAGGTCGCTGTGAACCTCGTCCACGCCCAGCTCCGCCGCCACGGACTCCGCCACCCTTTTGGCATCACCGGTGAGCATGACGGTCTTGTCCACACCGGCCTTATGCAGGGCGGCGATGGCCTCCCTGGCGTGGGGCTTCACCACGTCGGAGATGACGATGTGACCGGCGTACTGGCCGTTCACGGCCATGTGGATGATGGTGCCGACGCTGTGACAGTCGTGGTAGGGGATGCCAAGCTGCGCCATGAGCTTGCTGTTGCCGGCGGCAACGGGTACGCCGTCCACCACGGCGGTGATGCCGTGGCCGCTGAGCTCCTGCACCTCCGTGACGCGGCTGCGGTCGATGGGCCTGCCGTAGGCCTGCTGCAGGCTCTTGCTGATGGGGTGGGAGGAGGCGCATTCGGCCAGCGCCGCGTATTCCAGCAGCTTGGCCTCGTCCATTTCATTGTGATGGACGGCCGTGACCTCGAACACGCCCCGGGTCAGGGTGCCGGTCTTGTCAAACACCACGCACTTCACCTGCGACAGCGTTTCCAGATAGTTGGAGCCCTTGATAAGGATGCCCTCCTTGCTGGCACCTCCGATACCGGCAAAAAAGCTCAGGGGGATGCTGACCACCAGCGCACAGGGGCAGCTGGTGACGAGGAACGTCAGGGCGCGGTAGATCCACTGCTCCCACTGGCCGTCCATACCGCCCACCAGCCGGATCACCGGCGGCAGCACCGCCAGTGCCAGCGCACTGTAGCACACGGCGGGGGTGTAGATGCGGGCGAACTTGGCGATGAAGTCCTCGGAGCGGGACTTGCGGGAGCTGGAGTTCTCCACCAGCTCCAGGATCTTGGACACGGTGGACTCGCCGAAGGCCTTGGTGGTGCGGATCTTCAGCAGGCCGGTCATGTTGATGCAGCCGCTGATGATCTCGTCGCCCTCGCGGGCGTCCCGGGGCAGGCTCTCGCCGGTAAGGGCGCTGGTGTTCAGGGTGGAGGCGCCCTCGGTGATGATGCCGTCGATGGGCACCTTCTCGCCGGGCTGCACCACGATGACCGTGCCGATAGCCACCTCATCGGGATCGACCTGCACCAGTCGGCCGTCCTGCTCGATATTGGCGTAGTCAGGGCGGATGTCCATCAGGGCGCTGATGTTTTTGCGGCTCTTGCCCACGGCGTAGCTCTGGAACAGCTCGCCGATCTGGTAGAACAGCATGACGGCGATAGCCTCGTTGTAGTCGCCGCTCTTTTCGTAGATGGCCAGCGCAAAAGCGCCGATGGTGGCCACGGCCATCAGGAAGTTCTCGTCGAATACCCGGCCGTTGAGGATGCCCTGCCCAGCCTTCTTCATGATGTCGTAGCCGATGACGATGTATGCCGCCAGATACAGCGCCAGCCGCAGCCAGCCGGTGACGGGGATAAAGTGCAGGGCCACCAGCATCACCGCCGCGATGAGGATGCGGAGCAGCATCTTTTTCTGCTTCTTTGTCATGGGTCTGCGCTCCTTTCACAGTGAAATGGGGAAAAGCGTAAGCGAGGCGTCCCGCCTGCCGTGCAAACGGGACGCCCGCGCCGTGGGAGGATCAAAGCTCGATCTCGCAGTCGGGCTCCACCTTCTTGCAGGCTTTCAGCACGTCCTTCATGACCTTCTTGGGGTCGGCGTTCTCGGCGAACTCCACGATCATCTTCTGCGTCATGAAATTCACCACGGCGGAGGCAACGCCCTCGGTCTTCCTGGCGGCTTCCTCCATCAGGTTGGCGCAGTTGGCGCAGTCGACTTCGATGGCATAGGTCTTTTTCACAAGATAAGCTCCTTTCATGTGCGTAAATCATTAAGCACTTGTTTAATCATCATGGCCGTAGTATAATGCGGGCAGAGGGAAAAGTCAATGACATCGGCGCGAAGATGCCCAAAGCGGCGAAAACCATTTCCGATCGGGCGAAAAGGAGGACGAGACATGGAACATACCGGACTGCCCCACGACCACGGGGAGGAGCAGAACCACACCGCCGCTATGCGGGAGCTGCTCCGGGATGAGGGACACTTCCAGCGCATCGCGGACATTTTCCGCCAGCTGGGCGACCCCAGCCGCATCCGTATTTTCTGGCTGCTGTGCCACTGCGAGGAGTGTGTGGTGAACATCGCGGACATGGTGGATATGTCCAGTCCCGCCGTGTCCCACCACCTGCGGGTGCTGAAGGACAGCGGCCTGCTGGACAGCCGCCGGGATGGGCGGGAGGTGTACTACCGTGCCGCCGACGCGCCCCAGAGCCGTCTGCTCCACGAGATGATCGAGCAGGTGATGGACGTGGCCTGCCCCCAGTGGCGGGAGGAGGCAGAGCAGGTGAAGATCATCCGGGAGATCCACGACCACCTGACGGAGCACATGGAGCAGCGGGTGACCATCGAGGAGCTGTCGCACCGCTATCTCATCAACCCCACCACGCTGAAGACCGTATTCAAGGAGGTCTACGGTAATTCGCTGGCGGCCCACATGAAGGAGCACCGCATGGAAAAGGCGGCGGCGCTGCTGCGGGAGACGGACATGAGTGTGGCGGAGATCGCCGGACAGGTGGGTTATGAGAGCCAGAGCAAGTTCACGGCGGCGTTCAAGGAGCAGTTCGGTCAGCTCCCCACGGCCTACCGGCGCACATAAGGAAAGAGACGGACGCGAGCGTCCGTCTCTTTTCCTTATTCCAGTATGATCCAGTTATCCTGCTTCTCCGTGACGTAGCCCACGGCGGCAGCGGTGGGGATGGTGTCCCGCAGCTCCCGCAGGCAGGCGCCGGCGTCCGCCGCCGCCACGGCCATCAGCAGGCCGCCGCTGGTCTGGGGATCGTACAGCAGATCCTGCATGGTGCGGGAGATGCCGCCACGGACGGTGACGCCGCCCTCGGCGTACTCCCGGTTACGGTACGCGCCGGCGGGGAGGAAGCCCATGTCCGCCAGCTCCCACGCCTCCGGGTGATAGGGCACGTCCGCCGTCCGGATGTGGACGGTGCAGCCGCTGCCCTGCGCCATCTCGAAGCTGTGGCCCAACAGGGCAAAGCCCGTCACGTCGGTGCAGCTGTGGACGCGGTACTTGACCATGATGTCCCGGGCCGCCTTGTTCAGCGTGGCCATCTGGCGGTAGATGCGCTGCATCACCTCATCCGGCACCAGATCCGCCTTGGCGGCGGTGGTCAGCACGCCAACGCCCAGCGGCTTCGTCAGCAGCAGCACGTCGCCGGGACGTGCGCCGCTGTTGGTCAGGATCCTCTGCGGATGGACGAAGCCGGACACGGCCAGACCGTAGATGGGCTCCGCGCCGTGGATGGTGTGGCCGCCGGTGATGATGGCCCCGGCCTCGTAGGCCTTGTCGTAGCCGCCCCGCAGCAGCTCCTGCACCGTGTCCTGCGTCATGGACTCCGGCAGGCACAGGATGTTCAGGGCCAGCTTGGGCTCGCCGCCCATGGCGTATACGTCGCTGATGGCGTTGGCCGCGGCGATCTGTCCGTACAGGAACGGGTCGTCCACGATGGGCGGGAAGAAATCGGTGGTCTGCACCAGCGCCGTATTCTCGTCCAGATAGTAGACGCTGGCATCGTCGGAGCGGTCATAGCCCACCAGCAGCCGGGGGTCGCTGTGGGTACGGAAGCCCTCCAGCAGGTGTACCAGCGTACCGGCGCCCACCTTCGCGCCGCAGCCGGCGCAGGACGCCAGCTTTGTCAGTTTGACCTCCGTTTCCATGGTCAGTCCTCCGTTTCGTCAATGTGGTACACCGTGGTATAGCCGGTGCCGTCCCATGCGGCCACTTGCTCTACGTCCTGCGCGGCCTCGCCCTCCGGACGGAGCCATCGCTCCTCGCAGCGGACGCAGGTGCCGCAGCTGCTGCTGAGGTCGCGGGGCACCGGCATGACCCGGCAGGGGATACCGGCCCCGTCGCACAGCAGCTTGTAGCGGGTGGCGCCAAAGTGAGAAAAGAACGTGGCGAAGTAAATCATTTCGAAAATGTAAGCGTCCACTCACCGTCGTTTTCAGCGGTGCTGACCTTGTAGCCCATGTGCTGGGCGTAGCGGGTGGTGTTCTCCCGGGAGGCGTGGTTGTCCACGATGATCTGATAGCTGTCCTCGCCGGTGGACATGGCGCTGCGCAGCAGCACCACGGGCTCGGGGCAGGAAAGGCCGCGTGCGTCGATGGTTTTCATAGTTCGTTCCTCCTTACGCTTTCTTCTTGAAGGTGTTCAGGCAGCCGATGAGGGCCACTACCACAAGGCCGATGACCACGGCGAGCTTACCGGCGCCGGTGGGGCCGGCGGCGCTGGAGGCCAGACCGAAGTTGTGGGCAAAGGCAGCGCCCACGATGAGACCCAGCACCGTCACGGCGCTGTCGGAGTTGCCCTCGCCGGACAGCACCAGCTGACGCAGGGGGCAGCCGCCCAACAGCACACAGCCGAAGCCCACCAGCACCATACCCAGGCAGTTCCACAGGCCGTCGGTATGGGCCACGGGCTGATCGGCGAAGCCCAGATGGAAGAACACGGTGTCGCTCACGCCGTTGAGGATCAGGTTGCAGACCAGTGCGCTGACCAGAATGGCGCCGAAGCCCATGAGCAGCTTGGGCTCGCGGAACAGCACCACGTCGCGGATGCCGCCCACCATGCACAGGCGGGTGCGCTGGGCAAGGCCGCCCACGATCAGACCTGCGGCAAGGCTGATGAGGATGGGAGCGTGCTTGGCGCCGGGGCCGCCGCCGGCTTCCGTGAAGAAGATGAAAGCGGGGGCCGCCACCAGCAGGATGAACACGATCACCTGAATGGCGGGGAACAGGACGCCGTCCAGCTTGGTCTGGACGTAGGTCCGCTTCAGGGAGTAGCCGCGCTTCAGGAAGAACACACCGGCCAGAATGCCGATGGCGAAGCCCAGCAGGCCCAGCAAGGCGTTGAGGTCGCCGCCGGCCAGACGCAGGATCATGCGGAACGGGCAGCCGAGGAACATCAGGCAGCCGATCATCACGAAGAAGCCCAGCACGAAGCGGGTGACGGGGGCGCTGCCGCCCTTGGCGGAGAACTCCTTGCGGCACAGGGCCACCAGGAAGCTGCCCAGCACCAGACCTATGATCTCAGGCCGGATATACTGCACGGCGGCGGCGCGGTGCAGGCCAAGACCGCCGGCGGTATCCCGCAGGAAGCAGGCGATGCAGAAGCCCATGTTGGAGGGATTGCCGAAGTAGACCAGCAGAGCGGCGATGACGCCGATGATCAGACCGGCGATGACGATCTGCCATCTTTCGCGTTTGACGTTCATGTGTGATTTTCTCCTCTTTCATATAATGTAGCCTTATCGTACCACCGGTATGGGGGAAAAGTCTAATAGCAATTATTGATGATTCCACTAAAACTATTTGATTTCCAAATAAATATATGATATGGTGGGGAAAAAGGGAGGGATACCCATGGAGCGCATCTATCTGGACAACGCCAGCACCAGCTTTCCCAAGGCGCCGGGTGCGGCGGAGGCCATGTACGACTATGTGAAGAGCTGCGGCTGCAACGTCAGCCGGGGCGGCTACGACGAGGCGTATCAGGCGGAGGAGCTGGTGCTGGACACCCGGCAGCGGCTGACCCGCCTGTTCCACGGCCCGGACTGCCGCAACGTGGTGTTCACCAAGAACATCACCGAGAGCCTGAACGTGCTGCTGAAGGGGCTGCTGCACAGCGGCGATCATGTGCTGGTGTCCGCCATGGAGCACAATGCCGTCATGCGGCCCCTGACCCAGCTGGCGGCGCGGGGCATCGCCTTTGACCGTGTGCCCTGCGGCCCGGACGGCAGCCTGCGCACGGAGGAGCTGGCAGGGCTGCTGCGGCCGGAGACGCGGGCGGTGGTGATGCTCCACGCCAGCAACGTGTGCGGCACGCTGCTGCCGGCGGCGGAGGTGGGGGCGTTCTGCCGCGACCACGGACTGCTGTTCGTGCTGGACACCGCCCAGACGGCGGGAGCGTTCCCCATCGACATGGAGACCATGCACATCGACGCGCTGGCCTTTACCGGCCACAAGGGCCTGCTGGGGCCTCAGGGCATCGGCGGCTTTATCCTCCGGCCGGAGCTGGCCAGGCGTATGGAGTCGCTGCTGTCCGGCGGTACCGGCAGCGTCAGCCACTCCGAGGAGGTGCCTGCCTTCATGCCCGACCGCTTCGAGGCGGGGACGCTGAACCTGCCGGGCATCATGGGGCTGCACGCGGCACTGGTATGGCTGGAGCGGGAGGGCATCCACCGCATCCGCCAACATGAGCTGGCGCTGACGGCCCGGTTTCTGGAGGGCCTGCGGGACATTCCCCGGCTGCGGGCTGTGGGACGGCGCGGCGCGGAGGGCCGCGCCGCCGTGGTGTCGGTGGCCTGCGAGGGCATCGACCCCGCCTTTCTGGCGGACGCACTGGGCCGGGAGTACGGCGTGCTGACCCGCGTGGGGCTGCACTGCGCCCCCAACGCTCACAGAACACTGGGCACCTACCCCGCCGGGACGGTACGATTTTCCTTCGGCCCGTGGAACACGGAGGCGCACGCGGACGCGGCGCTGGCGGCGCTGCGGGAGCTGAGCGGGAGGGACGTATGGAACTGAAGCAGCTGCAATCCTTCTGCGCCGTGGTGCAGTATCGCAGCTTCACCAAGGCGGCGGAGAAGCTGTACCTTTCCCAGCCCACGGTGAGCACCCATATCCGCCAGCTGGAGGAGGAGTTCGGCTCCCGGCTCATCGTACGCACCACCAAGTCCATCGAGGTGACGCCCCGGGGGCAGGAGCTGTACGCCTGCGCCTGCGGCATCGTGCACCTGCGGGACGATCTGCTGCGCAGCTGGAACGACGAGGACGAGCAGATCATCCGTATCGGCGCGTCCACCATCCCGTCGGCGTACATCCTGCCCCAGATCCTACCGGCCTTCCGGCGGGAGCACCCCGCCCCCCAGTTCCATGTGTTCCAGAGCGACAGCGAGGGCATCGTGGAGGGACTGCTCACCGGCGCGTTCGACGTGGGGCTCATCGGTGCGCACATCCACGGGGAGGCGCTGGAGCTGACGCCGTTCTACGAGGATCGCATGGTGCTCATCACGCCGGTGAATGACCACTTCCGGGCGCTGGCGGCCCGCGGCGTCACCATCGAGGACATCTGCCGGGAGCCGATCCTCCTGCGGGAAAAGGGCAGCGGCAGCAAGAAGTGCATCTCCTCCTACCTCCGGCAGATGGGGGTGGAGGAGAGCCGGCTGACGGTGACGGCGCGGCTCAACGATCAGGAGTCCATCAAGAATCTGGTGGCCGGCGGGCTGGGCGTGTCCATCATCTCGGAAAAGGCGGCGGAGGACGCACGGGGCGCGGGGCGGCTGATGACGTTTGAGCTGCCGGACGGCGGGGCGCGTCGGGAGCTGTACGCCGCCAGCCGGCGGGGCGCGCCGGTAAACCGGCAGACCCGTCAGTTTCTGGATTTCGTCATCGGCTTTTACAGGTGAAAGCGCGGCGGAAGCAAAAGCCGGGGATTCCGGCGGAAAAAGCGATTTCGCTTTTGCAAAAGGGGAAAAACGGTGATACAATCCCCCTCGAACAGGGAAGATGCCCGCGGAAGCCGCAGCGATGCGGCTTTTCCGAAGCACACGGGTTAGTACACTCTAACTGCTTTTTGCGAGGGAAGATTGGATAACTTCGACTTCGCCGCTGCCCACAAGGAGCAGCTTTGCGCCCCGTGCAAAAGCGCGTCCACGATCCGTCCGCGCCCTCCAATGAGCGGCTGATCGGGGAGATCTTCAGCGGCACAAAATACAAGGTGACGTATGAGGCAAGCATGGGGGCCCATCTCCTGTTCCGTGCGGCGTTTTGGCTTGCGCATCGCGGAAAAATGCCGTATAATGACAAAAAATACGGCAGGAGGGTTTTACGATGTACGAACTGATACAGGTATCCGGCAGCAGCTACTATGTGCAGAGTCCCGCCAAGATCGGCCTTGTGCGGCTGAACGACACGGACGTGTGCTTCATCGACAGCGGCAGCGACAAGGACGCGGGCCGCAAGGCCCGGCAGATACTGGATAAGAACGGCTGGCGCCTGACGGCCATCTACAACACCCACTCCCACGCCGACCACATCGGAGGGAACCGGTACCTCCAGGGCCAGACGGGCTGCCGCATCTACGCCCCCGGCGCGGAGTGCGCCTTCACCCGCCATCCGATCCTGGAGCCGTCTCTGCTGTACGGCGGCTGTCCGCCCAGAGAGCTGCGGCATAAGTTCCTTATGGCGCAGGAGAGCGACGCGGCGTACCTGACGGCGGAGGTGCTGCCGCAGGGCATGGAGCTGCTGCCGCTGCCGGGCCACTGCATGGACATGGCAGGCTTCCGGACGCCGGACAACGTGGTGTATCTGGCGGACTGCCTGTCCAGCCGGGAAACGCTGGAGAAGTACCGCATCGGCTATATCTACGACGTGGGGGCGTACCTCGCCACGCTGGAGACGGTGGAAAAAATGGAGGCCAGAGCGTTCGTCCCCGCCCACGCAGAGGTGACGGAGGACATCGCGCCGCTGGCCCGGTACAATCGGGAGGTCGTGGAGGAGATCGGGGACTGCATCACGGAACTGTGCGGACAGCCGGTGACATGGGAGGAGCTGCTGAAGGCGCTGTTCGCCCGGTACGGCATGTCCATGACCTTTGAACAGTACGCGCTGGTGGGCGCCACGGTGCGCTCATATCTGACATGGCTGAAGGAGACGGGACGGGTGACGCCGGAGTTCGCGGAGAACCGCATGCTGTGGCGGCGGGCGTGACGGGTCAGACGGCGCGGCGGTGCAGGACGACCTTTTCGCCGTCTACCTCCGCCAGACGCAGCTCCGGACCGAACACGTCGCGGAGCATAGCCTCTGTGACGGCGTCGCGGGTGACGGCCCAGCGGATGGCGCCGTCCTTCAGAAAGAAGAAGCGGTCACCGAAGGCGAGAGCCTGATTCAGATCGTGCAGTGAGCTCAGGACGGCGATATGCCGCTCCTGAGCCGCTTTTTTTGCCTCCCGCAGCAGCAGATGCTCGTTGGACACGTCCAGACTGCCGGTGGGCTCGTCCAGCAGCAGCAGACGAGGCTCCTGCACCAGCGCCCGGGCGATGGCCACCTTCTGCCGCTCGCCGCCGGACAGCTCCGTGACGCGACGGTCCGCCAGCGGGGAAAGGGCCATGTCGGCCAGCACCTGCGCGGCGGCGGCGCGGTCGGCTGGGCCGGCCTGCAGGCCGAAGCGGGACAGGCGGCCCAGCAGCACGGAGTCGAACACCGTCAGATCGCCGAACCGGATGTCCTGCGGCACATAGGCGATGCACCGTGCCCGCTGCCGCCGGGGCAGGGCCGTCAGCTCCTGCCCATCGAAGCGGATGGAGCCGCTGTCGGGGGTGCAGATGCCCAGCAGATTCCTGAACAGCGTGGTCTTGCCGGAGCCGTTGCGGCCCAGCAGGATGCCGATCTCGCCGTCCCGCAGCGTCAGCGCCGCGTCCCGCAGCACCGGCGCGCTGCGGCGGCTGTAAGAAAAGGTCAGATGCTCCACGGTCAGCATGCGGTCATCTCCTTTCGCGCAAAGAGGATGGTCAGGAAGAACGGCGCGCCCAGCAGGGAGGTGATGGCTCCTACCGGCAGCGCGGAGCCGCTTCCCAGACTGCGGGACAGCACGTCGGCCAGCAGCAGCAGGAGGCTGCCGCTGAGGGCGGAGGCGGGGATCGACCAGCGGTGATCCTGCCCCAGCAGGCGCTTGACGGTGTGGGGGCAGATGATGCCCACAAAGCCGATGACGCCCAGAAACGACACGCACACCGCCGTCATGACGGAGGCGGTCAGCAGTGAGACAAAGCGCAGCAGTGCCACGTTGACGCCCAGCGTCCCGGCGGTGTCGCCGCCGCTGAGCAGGGCGTTGTAGCGCCACGACAGCAGAATGAAGAGCGCCGTGCCCGCCGCCACCACGGCCAGCATGATCCAGTCCGTGCGGTAGGTGGCCCGGCCCAGATCGCCGAAGCTCCAGATCACCGCCGCCGACAGGCCCACGTCCGTGGCGTAGAACTGCAGGACGGTGGTGGCCGCCGTCCACATGGCGCCGATGGCGATGCCGGCCAGCACCACCACGTTGGGGGAGAAGGCCCGCAGGCGGCACAGCCCCAGGATCAGCAGGATGGACGCGGCGGCAAACAGGAACGCCAGCAGCGACGTGGCGAAGGGGCTGACGCCCACGCCGTAGTTGGCCAGATTGTTGCCGGTGGAGAGAAAACCGCCGGAAAAGGCGATGATGGACAGATTGGCGCCGAACACCGCCGCGTTGGACACGCCCAGCGTGGACGGGGAGGCCATGGTGTTGCCCAGTGTGGTCTGCATGATGAGACCCGACACCGACAGGCCCGCCCCGGCGATGAGCGCCGCCAGCAGGCGCGGGATGCGGATATTCCAGATGATCCGCGCCGCCGTGCCGTCTATCCGGCCCAGCAGGGCGGACAGGCACTCCGCCGCGCTCATACGGGACGAGCCCACCAGCAGGCAGGCGAAGGCGGCCAGCACCACGGCGCAGGCCAGTATGACGACCACCACCGTGTTTTTCCGTGTCCGAGCGCTCCTGCCGTCCATGTGTGTCCTCCTCCGTGCGGGATGTAAGATATCACATTATACAGCAAACGCGAATTTCGCACAAGCGGGTAGGGGGGATGGTTCGCAGGTATCGTGCATTCTGCACATTGACATTTCAGGTTTTCGGGGATAATATACCCATTCTGGAAAGAAAACTACGGGGAGGTGTCCCTTGTGGCTGAAAAAAAGACCAATATTCAACTGTTCCATCCGATGGATCTGACGCAGGGAGCTTGCTGGAGGACCATCCTGCTGTTCTCGCTGCCGGTGATCCTGTCCTACCTGCTCCAGCAGGTCTACTCCATCAGCGACGCCGCCATCGTGGGCCAGACCTTGACGGCGCAGGAGGTGGCCGGCGTCAACGATACGGCCTCGCTGGTGTTCATCTTTTTGCAGTTCGCCTTCGGCGTCAGTGCCGGGTTCTGTGTGGTGACATCCTGCCATGTGGGCGCGCAGAACAACGCCGGCGTCCGCCGCAGCCTTGCCACCCAGATCGTGCTGTCCGCCGCGCTGACGGCGGTGCTGACGGCGCTGGCACTGGTGCTGCTGGATCCCATGCTGGCGTGGATCAACGTGACGCCGGAGGATCCGGAGGTCTACCGCGCCGCGTACACCTACTGCTTCATCATCTTCGTGGGCATCGGCGCGCAGCTGTTCTACAACTTCATCTGCTCGTTCCTGCGGAGCATGGGCGACTCCGTGACGCCGCTGGTGTTTTTGCTGTTCTCCACGCTGCTGAACGTGGGGCTGGATCTGCTGTTCATCCTGCGGTTCCACTGGGGCGTGGCCGGTGCGGCCGCCGCCACCGTGGCCGCCCAGCTCATCAGCACCGTGGCCTGCTTCTGCTACGCCTTTGCCCGCTATCCGGACATCCGGCTGAAGCGGGAGGACTGGCACATCACGCTGTACGATGTGCGCCGCCATGTGAGCCGGGGCATCCCGTTGGGGCTGCAGTTCTCCGTGCTGGCCATCGGTATCATCGTCATGCAGAGCGTGGTGGTGCAGTTCGACATGCTGGACGGCCGCATGGTGTCCAGCGCCGCCCAGAACGGCTTCGGTGCGGCCAATAAGCTGTCCAGTCTGGTGGCGACGCCCATGAACGCGCTGGGCACGGCCATGACCAGCTTCACCGCCCAGAATCTGGGGGCGGGGCGGTACGACCGCATCAGGAAGGGTACGCTGCAGGGCATGGCGGTCATGGGGATCATGGTGCTGTGCGCGGCGGGCATCGGTCTGCTGCTGACGGTCAACGACCTGTATCTCCATGTGTTTCTCAGCGCCGACAAGGTGACGGAGGAGACGGTGCGCTTCGGCAATACGTTCCTCTATGTGGATTTCGCCATGTACCCGTTTCTGGGCGGCATCTTCCTCATCCGCAACTGCGTGCAGGGCATCGGGCGGTCGACCTTTGTGCTGGGCGCGGGCGGCGCGGAGCTGGTGGCCCGCATCGCGGTATGCCTGCTGCTGCCCGCCGCCGCGGCAGGCGGCGCGGTCAGCGCCGCAGCGCCTCCGCTGGCGTTCTATGCGCTGTGCGCCGCCGACCCCATGGCGTGGATCGCCGCCGACACGGTGCTCAGCGTGCCGCTGATCCGCAACATCCTGCGCATGGACTACCGCTATCTGCGGGGCGGTCAGGCATAAAAAAGAGACGGACGCGAAGGCGTCCGTCTCTTTTTTTAGCGGCTCAGCCGCGGCGGAGGATGGCGTCCAGATCCTGCTCCGGGGCGGTGGTGGGCTGCAGCCCGTAGGTGTCCACCAGGATCTTCACCACCGATTCCGACAGGAACGCCGGCAGCGTGGGCCCCAGGTAGATGTTCTTCACGCCCAGCGCCAGCAGGCTCAGGAGGATACACACCGCCTTCTGCTCGTACCACGACAGCACCAGCGTCAGCGGCAGGTCGTTGACGGTGCAGCCGAAGGCCTCCGCCAGCGCCAGCGCCACCGTCACGGCGCTGTAGGCGTCGTTGCACTGGCCCATGTCCAGGATACGGGGCAGGCCGCCGATCTCCCCCAGATCCAGATCGTTGAAGCGGTACTTGCCGCAGGCCAGCGTCAGCACCAGCGAGTCCATGGGCGTCTTTTTCACGAACTCCGTGTAGTAATTGCGGCCGGGGTGGGCGCCGTCGCAGCCGCCCACCAGAAAGATGTGCTTCACCGCGCCGCTCTTGATGGCGGCGATCACCGCCTCCGCGTTGGACAGTACCGCCGCGTGGCCGAAGCCGGTGGTCAGCATGTGGCCGCCGTTGATGCCGCTCATGCTGTGGTCGTGGTCGTAGCCGCCCAGCGCCAGCGCCTGTTGGATGAGGGGGGAGAAGTCCTTGCGGCCGTTTTCGTCGGCGGCGATGTGGGTCAGGCCGTCGTAGCCCACCACGGAGGTGGTGTACACCCGGTCGGCGTAGCTGGGACGGGGCGGCATCAGGCAGTTGGTGGTGAACAGCACCGGCGCGGGGATGGCGTCGAACTCCGTCTGCTGGCTCTGCCACGCGGTGCCGAAGTTGCCCGCCAGATGGGGGTAGGCCTTCAGCCCGGGGTAGCCGTGGGCGGGCAGCATCTCGCAGTGGGTGTAGACGTTGATGCCCTTGCCCTGCGTCTGCTCCAGCAGCTGGTGGAGATCCGCCAGATCGTGGCCGGACACCACGATGAACGGGCCCTTTTTGATGTCCGTGTTCACCCGCGTGGGCACGGGATCGCCGAAGGTGCCGGTGTTGGCCTTGTCCAGCAGGGCCATGCACCGGAAGTTCACCTGCCCGAACGCCATGATGAGCGCCAGCCACTCCTCCACGGTGTGGTCGCTGTTGACGGCGCACAGGCCCTTATAGAACCAGTCCGTCACCGTGTCGTCCTCATAGCCGAGGTTCAGGGCGTGGTGGGCGTAGGCGGCCATGCCCTTCATGCCGAACAGCAGGGTGGAGCGCAGGGACACGATGTCCGTCTCGCCCTTCCACAGGTCGACCACCGCCGTCTCGCCGCCGCCCAGACGGCGGCGCTCCGCGACGACGCGGTCGGTGAAGCGGCGGATGGCGTCATTGTCGAAATTCACGTTGGTCAGCGTGGTGAAAAGCCCGTCCATCAGCAGGCGGGACGCCTCGCGGCTGTGCTGCCCCCGGCGCTCCGCCGCCTCCGCCAGACGGATCAGCTCGTGCAGCAGCGCGTCCTGCAGGTTGGCGGTGTCGGGCTGCTTGCCGCATACGCCGGTGCGGACGCAGCCCTTGTTGCCGGCGGTCTGCTGGCACTGGAAACAAAACATGTCGGACATGCTGGATACCTCCCATTCGATGTGATGGTAGTATTTTTCAGATTTCCGATTTTATTCTTGACAGATATGGGGTGGGTGTGCTAATATAATCAAGCTGACGATTTGAGCGGAGGGCGTACGCGGGTGTAGCACAATGGCCAGGGCACCAGCCTTCCAAGCTGGGGATGCGGGTTCGATTCCCGTCACCCGCTCCAACTTGACAGTATGCGCCAGTAGCTCAGTTGGATAGAGCAACTGCCTTCTAAGCAGTAGGCCAGGGGTTCGAGTCCCTTCTGGCGTGCCATTTTCCCCCGGCGGGGTGTCAGCGCGATCCCAGACGGATGGTATATGTGGTGGGTGTAGCTCAGTTGGTTAGAGCACCGGATTGTGGTTCCGGGTGTCGAGGGTTCGAGTCCCTTTACCCACCCCACAAAAAGATGAGGGATTGGGAGGAGATCCCGATCCCTCATCTGCTTTTCCACATAGGGGTGTAGCCAAGTGGTAAGGCAAGGGACTTTGACTCCCTCATCCGCTGGTTCGAGTCCAGCCATCCCTGCCAGACAAGCTCGGATGGCCCAGCCATCCTTTCATATATGCTTCGTTAGCTCAGTAGGTAGAGCACCTGCCTTTTAAGCAGGGTGTCCGGGGTTCGAATCCCCGACGAGGCACCAAAAGAGAGCCACCCAAAGGGTGGCTCTCTTTTGGTGCTGCTGATTTTTGCGGAGCAAAAATCAGCGCCGCCAACGGCGGCCCTTTGATTAAACGCGCAAGGGAAACCCGGCAAAGGTTTCCCTTGCACACATTCCTTTCCTTGCGATATGCGGGGGGGGCATGCGGACAACAGAACCTGTGGGCAGTCACAGAAAAGCCATTCCCATTTGGGAATGGCTTTTTTGCGTGCGAGGAGGGGATCCGAAACGAGAGCCGGCTGCGCTGGCATTACCGCAGTCGATATGAGCAGCTGATTACTTTCTCCGACAGGAATATGAAATCATCAGCTTCTTGCAGTGAAAAGAGAACAGCGCAGCTTCCGGGTATTTGCCTGGAGGCTGCGCTGTTTGCTGGCCTTAAATCCGTGACAAGACGATTACCGTGCGCGTTTTCTCTTATAGTGGACGGCGCCGGCCAAAGTAAGGGTACTTGCCAGCAGGAGAGCGCTCCACAGCAGAAGATTGCTGCTGTCTCCGGTGCTGGCGCTGGCAGTGCCCTTGACGAAGATGACCTCGATGGCATGGGCTTTGCTGACATTCTCAAAGGTGTAGGACTTCACCGCGCCGATGCTCTCTCCGTCGATTTTGACGTTGGCGACAGCATAGCCCTTATCCGGAGTGATGGTGAAGGTCTGATCCCTACCCTCACGGACGCTGACGCTGCCGGAGGGGGAGATAGAGCCGCCAGTTCCGGCAGTTGCCTCGATGGTGTAGTAGCTGTCGTACCAACCGCCGCCACCGCTGCTGGACTCGTGATACAGCTCAATCTTGCCGGTCAGTGTCGCGTAGTTGGCGCCCGTGGGCGTGAAGCGCCACCTGTAGGTCGTGTTGGCTTCGATTCTGGTACTATCAGGCAGGACGTTGCCCTTGTCATCTACCCATTCCAGCTTGCCGTCACTGGGATTCAGAGTGCTTCCCTCGATGGTCAGCGCCGCGTCCTTCAGCGTCTTGCCGCTGGTGGTGATCTTGGTGTAGTTCGGCTCGCCGGTAGGCGTGGCCGGTTTGATCATGAGCACGAAGGGAGCGCTGGTGACGTCGTTGTAGTCGTTGTCGCCCGCCTTAGTCGCGATGACGCTGACAGAGCCGACCTTGACGGGAGTCAGAACGCCGGTTTCGGGATCGATGGTCGCTTCGCCGGTGCTGTGAGCAGTGCCAATGCGGTAGGTCACAGCGCCTGTGCCGGAGCCGCCGCTGGTGGTCAATGTCAGCGTCTGACCATAGAACACACTGTCCGCACCGGTGATGACAAGTGCCTCCTGACGATCCTTTTCTGTCAGGGTGATGCTCAGAATGATGGTGAAGTCCTCGGAGTTGTTGCAGGAGGCTTTTAGGGTGATGGTGACGGTGTCACCGGCCTTGCCGCCGGAAATCGCGTAGGTCAGCAAGCTGCCGTCCGCTGCGAAATCATGCTTGGCAAGTGTGACATTCGAGCCGGTGCTGACGCTGTAATCGCTATTATAGCTCCACGCTTGTCCGCTGGGAAGCCCCGACCAGTCTGGCGTGTAGGTATGCACGGAGGCGTCCGTGTACTTTTGCGCCAGCTCAACCGTCTTAAGGCTGCCGCCATCCGCCTTATTCACCATGACTTCAAGCTCGATATTCTCCACTGCGTTGTAGTTTTCGGTGTCTGTCGGGGTGAACGTCGCCTGGAAGGTCTTGGCGGCAGTCGAAGCGCCGCCCACAGATTCGCTGCTGTCCATCCAGCTCCAGCCGTCCGGCAGCGTCACATCCGCCAGCGTCTGACCGTATTTTGCCGTCAGCCCGGTGGGAGCGGTGTAGGTCGGCGTTGCCTTCGCTACCACAAATTCGCAATACACAGCTTCAAATCCGTAGTAGTTATCCGTATCACCAATGCTGGCGTACATACGGTAGGTACCGGCGTTCAGCGCAGGCGGATTCTGAATATCCCACGTCTGAACGGAGCCGCTGCCAGCAACGGCATAGCCGTAGGTCACTTGAGCATTCAAATCACCCGTCTGGTCTGTCAAGGTCGGTGTGCTTGGCGTTTGACCGTAAGTATAGCCCGCCATGCTGATCTTGCCATACTGCTGAGCCTTGTCGACCTTGACCGTTGCGGTGCCGGTTGCTTCCGTATAGGTATTCCCATCCTTCGGGGTGAACTTCCATCCGACATTATGACCAAGCGTGTTCGCATCCAGAATCGTATCGCCCGGCTGCTGCCACGAGAAGGAACCCTCGATCTCTGCGCCGGTATCGGGATCCTTCATCTTGCCAGAAATTTCGCTCTTGCTCAGTGTATCGCCGTAGGTGATCTCGGCTGCGGTGATTTCGCCGTCCGGCGTGGGCTTGATCCGGTTCACCGCGTTGAGGACGAGCGTCAGTTTAAAGTCCTTGTAGTTGGTGGTGGTGACCTTCACCTCGACGGTTCCGATCTGGCCGGTCGCTGTTCCATCTTTCGCATAGAGCCCTACCAAAGTCAGCTTGCTGCCCTCAAATTCCACTATCTCCGGGTCGATATAATATCCATGAGCGGTGAAGCTAATAGCAGTCTGCCGATTCCCCAAATCGTAGTGCACGGTGCCGTAATCTCCATTGGGCGCTTCGGGCAGCAGCTGCTGGAAGTCATAGGTGTACGTCAGATGGGTGCCGTTGATCACGCTCAGCGTGCCATGTTGGATATTCGTGGGTGCGGCAGCTTGATCGATGGGGAAGTCCCGGCTTATCGACGTGATGATGTAGTTGCCGCCTTCAACGTCCTTGATGGCCACCCGGCCGGTACCGGCGTTGGTGTTGTTGGAATACTCTACCGTGTATTCTCCCTCCGAAATGACCACGGCCCCATCCTTGAGGGTCACGGTCGGTTCCAGCGCATCGCCGGTGTAGGTGCAGGACGCGACTTCAATCGTGGGCGTCACCTCTCTTGGCGTGATTTTCCACTCGACCGTGGCCTTACCGGTGTAGTTGCCGGTACCTTCGATGGTCAGGGTGATGCTGTCATTGGCATCGGTGGCCTTGTCGCCGCTTTTGATAACATAGGTGATTCTTGTTTCATCCCAGTTCTCCAGTGTCACGCCGGTGATCCTCGGCGATTGCTCCACCGCGTTGTACTGGAATTCGTATTTTTCCAGCGTGATGGTTGCGCCCTCGATGGACTTGGGGGCGACGGGGACTTTCACGATGCCGGTCACTTCCGTATAGGTATTCCCATCCTTCGGGGTGAACTTCCATCCGATATTATGACCAAGCGTGTTCGCGTCCAGAATCGTATCGCCCGGCTGCTGCCACGAGAAGGAACCCTCGACCTCTGCGCCGGTGTCGGGATCCTTCATCTTGCCCAAAATAGTACTCTTGCTCAGCGCGTCGCCGTAGGTGATCTCGGCTGCGGTGATTTCGCCGTCCGGCGTGGGCTTGATCTGGTTCACCGCGTTGAGGACGAGCGTCAGTTGAAAGTCCTCGTAGTTGGTGGTGGTGACCTTCACCTTGACGGTGCCGATCTGGCCGGTCATGTTTCCATCTTTCGCATAGAACTGTGCCAAAATCAGCACGCCGTTTTTAAACTCTACGATCGTTTCGTCGTAATAATATCCGCTTTGGCTAACAAGGGAAATAGCAGCCTGATTACCATAGCTTATCGTGCCATATTCGCTCTCGGACAGTTCGGGCAGCAGTTCCTTGAAGTCATAGGTGTACGTCTGCTGTGTGCCGTTGATTATGTTCAGCGTACCGGACTGGATATTTGTGGGCGCAGCGGCTTTGTTAATTTTGAAAGACTTATCCTCCAGCTCCGCGCCGTTCAGCGTAAAGGCCTTTTCCGTCGTGCCGTCTTCAAAGGTATAGTTCGTATCTGTCAGCTTGACGGTGAAGGAGATGTTCTTTTCTGTTTCGCTTGCGTTGGCGGAATCATACTTGGCGTCGGTCAGCTCGAAACCGTTGCCCTCCGACAGAGGAAGCGGCAGTCCGGCCTGATAGCCTGCGGAGCCTGCTGCGCTTACAAGCGAAATCTTGCCGTCGGGCAGATCGGTCGTGCCGTCGTAAGCCTTGATCACGTCTCCGACCTCGACCTTCGCCTTGTGCGGAACGATTCTCCATTCGGCGGTTTTCGAGCCGGTGTAGTCGCTGCCTTCGACTGCCTTGATGGTCAGCGTCTGGGTGCTTACGCCAGCAGAGGAAGCAGTGCCGCTGGCGGTGTAATCAACGCCCAATTTCAGCGTCTTGCCGTTGTACGTTACGGTGAAGCCCGGCGCGGTAGTGGTGGATTGATAAGGCTCATAGGTGCTTTCGTTGCTGCTGCGGAAGGTGATCTCGGCATTGCTTAAGTTCGGCTTGGTGACGGTCAGCTTTTTGTGGCTGCTCGTCACCGAATAGCCGTCCTTGGTGGCGGTGAAATAGATGGTGTATTCTCCGATCGTATCGAAGGAGTAATCTTTTGTATACTTCCTATCGGCATAGCTCGGCTTCGTCAAGGTGATGGGCGTTGTTTCGCCCTTCTTCAGGATGGAGAATTCCACCGTCGCACCCTTCGCATTGCAGCTGGCGCAAAGCTGGACGGTCGTGCCGCGCTCCACCTTCGGCGAGTTGCCGGTCAGGTTCTTGCCACCGACCTTCAGATACAGGGTCTTGGAGGTGATGGGCAGTCTATTGATGATAACATTGTTCAACTGCGAGCCTTTGACATCATCCCGGGCATACCACTTGTGGGTGCCGTCCGCGTTGAGCACCTTGTATCCAAGTGCTGTGTCATTCAGAATATTTTTCCACGTCGCGCCCTCTGCCAACGTCAATTCGCCGATCACGGCGGGATATTTCGACCCGGCGAGTTTTGCTCCTCTGTAGGCAACGACCGCGTCAATGCTGGCTGTGGTGGTGTTTTGTGTGTTGCTGAAAGTGGTGGTATTGTTGCCTGTAGCCGCCTTGACCGTCACCATGCCCTTGATGGAATGGCCTTGCAGATCAAGTCCCGTGTCCTGCGTGCCGTTGATGGTATAATCGCCGGTCACGTCGGCCAGCAGCTTAAATTCTGCGCCGCCGTCTCTGTCTGCGTCAAGGGCTGTCTGCAAATCAGCAAATCTCCGCCACGGGCGGTTGCCCTCGCCATTGTTCAAGGCTGTTTCAGCCACCGCGGGCGCGTTGCAGTAGGGGCAGTTGGTGCCATCAAAGCCGTTCTTGCCGCCGTGGCTGCACGACTTTACCACCAGGTCGCAGGTCTGGGTAGCGGCTTCCTCCAGCGTAAGCTGCGTGTCGCCATTGTAGTAAGCCAGTCCCGCTTGCCCGGGAAGCAGATTGCCCAATGTGATGCCATTATTTAGCCGCAGATCGCTTCTCGAAATCTTTCCGCCGTACAGCTCGACTGTGCCGCCCCAAACCTCCAG
>URHT01000018.1 GCA_900547745.1 uncultured Eubacteriales bacterium
CATAGGGCTTCGCCCGCAAAATAAATACCCCCGGCTTCGCCGGGGGATATTTATTATGTGAACCTATTGGACGGCGTCCAGCAGCGCGTCGGACAGGCGGGCGTACTCCGCCAGACCCAGCCGCTCGCCCCGGACGGTGGGGGAAAGGCCGCAGGCGGCGATGATGTCCGTCAGGGTGTCCTTGGGCAGCTCCCAGCCGGTCTGCAGGCTGTTGACCAGCGTTTTCCGCCGCAGGGCGAAGCCCGCCCGCACCGTGCGCCAGAAGGCGGTTTCCGACCGCACCTGCACCGGCGGGGCTGTGCGGGTGGCGCAGCGGATGACGGCGGACGTCACCTTGGGGGCCGGGAGGAAGCAGGTGTTGGGCACGGTGAACAGCAGCTCCGGCCGGGTGTAATACTGCATCAGCAGGGTGAACGCGCCGTAGTCGGCGGTGCCGGGAGCGGCGCAGATGCGCTGGGCCACCTCCTTCTGGATCAGTACCGTCAGGCTGTCAAAGCAGCGGGCCTCCACGCAGGCGGTAAGGAACGGGGTGGTGATGTTATAGGGCAGGTTGGCGCACAGCACGGGCCGCAGGCCGGCGAGGTGCTCCCGCACCAGCGCGGACAGGGACAGCTGCATCACATCGCCCTCCACCAGCGTGAAGTTGGGGTAGTCCGCCATCGTCTCCGCCAGCACGGGGTACAGGCGGCGATCCAGCTCCACGGACACCACCTTTCCGGCCCGGCGGGCCAGCCGGGTGGTGAGAGAGCCGATGCCGGGCCCGACCTCCACCACGCCGGTATCGGCGTCCGCGCCGCTGGCAGCGGCGATATCCTCCGCCACCCAGCCCTCGATGAGGAAGTTTTGTCCCAGAGACTTGGCGAAGCGGAAGCCGTGCCGCGCCAGCAGGGCCTGTATGTCGTTGCGGTCGCAGAGATCCATAGCGGTGCTCCTTTACGGTTCGTTGTCCGTATTGTACCACAGAAACCGGGGCTTGACAACAGGCAGCGGTGGTGGTATAGTTGCAAAAGTAAGAAAAGTTATACCAGTTATACGGAGAGGAGCGGCAATATGGGCAAGGATGAGCGGTATTTTATGAGCAGCGTCAGGCTGGGGCCCAAGGGGCAGATCGTCATCCCCAAGGAGGCGCGGGCCATGTTCGGGCTGGAGCCGGGGGATACGCTGGTGCTGCTGGCGGACAAGAAGAAGGGCATCGCCCTGCAGACCACGGACAAGCTGAATCCCCTGCTGCGCAAGGCGTTCGACGCACTGCCGGAGGATGAAGGGGCGGTGGAGGAGCCGTGAACGTGCTGGAGGTGCGGGAGCTGCGCAAGACGTATCCCGCGTTTACGCTGAAGGGCGTGTCGCTGGACGTGCCGCAGGGGGCCATCGTGGGCTTCATCGGCCGCAACGGCGCGGGCAAGAGCACCACGCTGAAGTCCGTTCTGGGGCTGGTGCATCCGGACGGCGGCACGGTGCGGGCCTTCGGGCTGGACTACGCCGCCAACGAGGCGGCCATCCGGCGGCGCATCGGTGTGGTGCTGGGCGGCATCGACTTCTACCCCAAGAAGAGGGTGGGGGTCATCACCGATGTGACCCGGCGGTTTTACAGCAACTGGGACGAGAAGAAGTACCGCCACTATCTGGAGCTGTTCGCCATCGACGAGAGCAAGCGGGTGGATCAGCTGTCCAGCGGCATGAAGGTGAAGTACATGATCGCGCTGGCGCTGAGCCACGGCGCCGAGCTGCTGCTTCTGGATGAGCCTACCAGCGGGCTGGATCCCGTATCCCGGGACGAGCTGGTGGAGCTGTTCCGGCACATCGTGGCGGACGGGACGCGGAGTATCCTGTTCTCCACCCATATCACCTCCGATCTGGAGAAGTGCGCCAGCCACATCGCCTTCATCAAGGACGGCGAGATGCTGTATAACGGCGGCGCGGCGGATTTCAGGGAGAGGTTCCGGGACAAGGGCGAGACAATGGAGGACATCATCGTGGCCGTGGAGAGGAGGGAGCTGGATGACAGCGCTATTATATAAGCAGCTCCGGCTGGTGTGCCATCCCATGACGCCCGTCTTCTGCCTGTTCGGCGTGATGGTGCTCATCCCCAACTACCCCTATACCGTCATCTTTTTCTATGTGACGCTGGGGCTGTTCTTCACGTTCCTGAACATGCGGGAGCAGAAGGACATCTACTATTCGGCGCTGCTGCCGGTGCCCAAGCGGGACACAGTGAAGGCCGGGTGCCTGTTCACGGTGCTTATCGAGCTGCTGTCGCTGGTGCTGCTGGCGCCGTTCGCCGCGCTGGCGGTGCACCTGCAGCCGGGGAAGGACAATCTGGTGGGGCTTGACCCCAACGCGGCGCTGCTGGCCGCCGGATTTCTGCTGTACGCCGTGTTCAACACCGTGTTCCTGCCGTCGTTCTACAGAAGCGGCTACAAGGTGGGCGTGTCGTATCTGAAGGCCGTGATCCCCATGGCGGCGGCCATGATCGCGTGCGAGGCGCTGCCCCACCTCCCGGCGCTGGGCTGGCTGGACGATCTTGACCGCGCCGCCCAGCTGCGGCAGCTGCCCATCCTCATCGGCAGCAGCCTTGTGTACGCGGGGTGCGCGGCGCTGACGTGCCGGGCATCGGAAAGAGCCTACGAAAAAGTGGATCTGTGACAACAACGACCGGCGTGAGCCGGTCATTGCTTTATTAGATCATCCAGTAGGGAGGCTGAGGAGTCTGCCCCTCGGGTAGGGGAATGACCACGTCTGTCCGCACGTCGCCGTACAGCGTCTTGTGCTGCGCCATGATATTTTCCAACGGTTCGACAGTGCCACATAGCAGCGCCTGCCAGACCATGCCGCAGGTGGACATGATATAGGCGGGAGTGAACCCATTGCGAATATAAAACTGGATACGCCGCAGACGCAGTGCGTTTTCCGCGTCACTGCCTCCTGGCACAGGAAACTCCGCCTCCGCTACCAGAGGCCGTCCCTGCTGCTCCAGCCGCAAAAGCATATCACTGCCCAGCCCTTCATTACGACGAGCGCGTGTGGTTCCCAGATAGTCCAGCAGTACCAGAGGTATTGTCGCATTTTTCCACAGGGCGGCGTAACTCAGCAGCTCATCTTCGTCAAACAGTCCCCATACCTCGTAACGTCCTTCCTCCAGCAGACGGAGAATATCGGGCAGAGGCTTGCGTTCCTGCGGGACAAAAGCCTCGGATAGCTGGTCGTGATACCAGCGGGGGTATTCCTTTGCGGTTAACAGGCGAAAATTCATAGACATTCCTCCTTCAACAGCCGCTGTATATCCTCCGGCAGAGGGGCGGTGACGTCGATGACCGCGCCGGTGACGGGGTGCGTCATCCGCAGGTGATAGCTGTGGAGGGCGGGACGGGCGATGAGAGACTTGTCCTCCGTGCCGTAGAGCCAGTCGCCGGTGAGGGGGCAGCCGATGGCGGCCATGTGTACCCGCAGCTGGTGGGTGCGGCCGGTGGTGGGCGTCAGACGCAGCAGCGCCCGTCCGTTGGCGGCGGAGAGAACCTGATAGTGGGTGTGGGCCGACTGCCCGCCGGGGGCGGGGCAGCGCTTCAGCAGCGAGCCCTCCGCCCGGCCCAGAGGCAGGTCGATGTCCCCCTCCGGGTGAGGGGGCAGGCCGTCGCACACGGCGCGGTAGTCCCGTTGGAAGCCGTCGGTATGGAGCAGCGTCATGCAGCGGGCGTGGACGAAGCCGGTCTTGGCCACGGCCATGACACCGGTGGTGCCCCGATCCAGCCGGTTCACGGCGTGGAAGCTGTCGCTTTGCAGGTAGTGGGCCACGGCGCCGGCGATGGTGGCCGTCTCCTCCGTCAGGGCGGCGGGGTGGATGGCGATGCCGGCGGGCTTGTCCAGTAGCAGAAGATCCTCGTCCTCGTAGAGGACGGTCAGGGGGTAGTCCACCGGCAGGATGTGGGGATTCTCGCCGGGCAGGTCGGATACGTCCGCCCGGAGGATGTCGCCGGCGCGGAGGAGGCGGTTCACCGGGACGGGTACGCCGTTGACAGTGAGGGCGTCCCGGAATTTCAGGCGGCTGAGGAGACTGCCGGAGATGTGCCACAGGCCCCGCAGCAGCTCCTTGACGGTGCGGCCATCCTCGGCGGCGGAGACGGTATGGGACAAAACGCGCACGGGCGGCACCTCCTTTCCGGTGAAAAACAGTATAGCATAACGGGGGAAAATGTGGTATCATAAAAAAATATTCTACGAAAGCGAGGACGCAATATGGCATCCAAGGTGTATTTTGCCGACCTGCGGGCGGACTATCACGAGAATTTGCAGCAGAAGCTGACCCGGCTGATGAAAACGGCGGGCATGGGCGATATCGATTTCAGCGAGAAGTATGTGGCCATCAAAATGCATTTCGGCGAGCCGGGCAATTTGGCGTTCCTGCGGCCCAATTGGGCCAAGACCGTGGCGGACTTTGTGAAGGAGCGGGGCGGCAAGCCGTTCCTGACGGACTGCAACACCCTGTATGTGGGCGGGCGGAAGAACGCGCTGGATCATCTGGACAGCGCCATGCTCAACGGCTTCAGCCCCATGACCACCGGCTGTCAGATCCTCATCGCCGACGGTCTGAAGGGCAACGACGAGGTGGAGGTGCCGGTGGCCGGCGGCGAGTATGTGCGCAGCGCCAAGATCGGCCGGGCCGTCATGGATGCCGATGTGTTTATCTCCCTGACCCACTTCAAGGGTCACGAGGAGGCGGGCTTCGGCGGCTGCCTGAAAAATATCGGCATGGGCTGCGGCAGCCGTGCCGGCAAGATGGAGCAGCACAATGCCGGCAAGCCCCATGTAAAGCAGAAGCTGTGCGTGGGCTGCGGCCAGTGCCGGAAGGTCTGCGCCTACGGCGCGCCGATCATCACCGACGGCAAGGCCGTCATCGACCACGACAGATGCGTGGGCTGCGGCCGCTGCATCGCCGTCTGCCCCAAGAACGCGGTGCAGATCAACTGGGACGAGACGACCACCAACCTGAACCGGAAAATTGCCGAGTACACCAAGGCCGTGGTGGACGGGCGGCCATGCTTCCACATCGCGCTGGTCATCGACGTGTCTCCCAACTGCGACTGCCGTTCGGAAAACGATATGCCCATCGTACCCAATGTGGGTATGTTCGCCTCCTTCGACCCGGTGGCGCTGGACATGGCCTGCGTGGACGCGGTCAACGCCCAGACGCCCCTGCGGGGCTCCGCCGCCGACGGCGGGGAGGGCCATGCGCATGACCACTTCCAGCGCATCCACCCGGACACCGACTGGCGCAGCTGTCTGGAGCACGGTGAGAAGCTCGGCATCGGCACAAGGGAATACGAGCTTATCAAGATTTGAAAATGCCTGTGAAAAAGTCTCCGGCTATGCCGGAGACTTTTTGCGTCAGTCCTCATGGGGCTTTACGTCCTGATAGAGCATGTTCCACACCACCTGATAGGCGTGGAGGGTGTCCGCGCCGCGGCAGACCATGCGCACCTCCATGTCCGGGTGCTCCCGGAGAAAGTCCATGATGGCCTTCAGCGCTACATGGGCGGCTTGTAACACCGGGTAGCCGTAGACACCGGTGGAGATGGAGGGAAAGTCCACGCCGCGGCAGCCGTGAGCCGCCGCCAGCATCAGGGCGCTGCGGTAGCAGGAGGCCAGCAGCGCCGCCTCACCGTGTCCGCCGCCCCGCCAGATGGGGCCGACAGTGTGGATGACATACCGGCAGGGCAGATCATAGGCGGCGGTGAGCTTGGCCTGCCCCGTCTCGCAGCCGTGGAGGGTGCGGCACTCCGCCAAAAGTCCCGGCCCGGCGGCGCGGTGGATAGCGCCGTCCACGCCGCCTCCGCCCAGCAGGGAGGTGTTGGCGGCGTTGACGATGGCGTCGGTATGAGAGCGGGTGATATCGCCCTGAACAATGGAAAGCATGAATTCACCTCACAAAAGAGTACGGATAGCAGACAATATAAAGGGAATGTTCAGATCACCGACAAAAATATTTACAGGTTTGTTCATTTGTGTTATTATAGTACGGTTAGAACAGGTATGCAACAGCGGGAAAGGAAAACCAGTGAGAAAGTATGTACCGGCCTACGAGGGGAACCTGCGCAAGCACACGCTGTCGGTGCCCCGCTGCATCAGCGAGTGTAGCGGCATCCGTGTGTTCGGGCGCCGCATCAAGTCGCTGGTGTTCAGCACGGATGTGGCCATTATCAAGAATATCAACGCTGATGCGATTATCGCGGTGTACCCCTTCACGCCCCAACCGGCTATCACACAGGCCATTATCGGCGTGTCGGATGTGCCGGTGTTCTGCGGCGTGGGCGGCGGCCTGACCAACGGCATCCGGTCGGCCAGCATGGCGGCATATGTGGAGCATCAGGGCGCCTACGGCGTGGTGTGCAACAGCAAGATCGGGCTGGAGACCATCCACGACATCAAGGACGCGGTGGAGATCCCGGTGGTGTACACGGTCATCTCGGAGAAAACGGATATACAGCCGTACCTGGACGCCGGGGTGGACATCATCAACGTGTCCGGTGCGGCCCGGACGCCGGAGATCGTGGCGGCGCTGCGGGCGCGGTACCCGGAGCTGGCTATCATCGCCACCGGCGGGCCTACGGAGGAGAGTATCCTGTCCACCATACAGGCCGGGGCCAACGCCATTACATACACGCCGCCCAGCAGCGCGTCGCTGTTTGCCAAGACCATGGCGGACAACCGCAGCGAGCTGGAATGAGACAGAGAAAAAAGAGGGGGGACTTCCGCAGGAAGTCCCCCCTCTTTTCCTGCGTTACAGGGCGAGATAGGCGCGGCACTTGGCGTCGGCCTCGCGGGCCAGCGCTTCCTCGTCCACGGTGACGAGGCGGCCGCCCTCCACGGTGACGCGGCCCTGCACCACGGTGCAGTCAACGGGGCCGCGGACGCCTACGGTGCCCAGCACCGAGCCGGCGTCGCAGCCGCAGCCCACCAGCTCCAGCCGGCGACTGTCGATCATAAAGAGGTCGGCGCACTTGCCCTCGGCCAGCTGGCCGATGTCGTCCCGGCCCAGCAGCCGGGCGCTGCCACGGGTGGCCATTTTCAGCACGTCGTAGCCGGTGGGGGCCTTGCGGCTGGCGGTCAGGCGGTGCAGCAGGAAGGCCACGCGCAGCTCCTCCAGCAGGCTGGAGCCGTCGTTGGAGGCGGAGCCGTCCACCGCCAGACCCACCGGCACACCCAGCGCCAGCATCTCCGGGATGCGGGCCACGCCGCTGGCGAGCTTCATGTTGCTGATGGGGCAGTGGGCCACGCCGGTGCCGGTCTGGGCCAGCAGGCGCAGCTCCTCATCGTTGAAGTGGATGCCGTGGGCAAACCAGACGTCGTTGCCGATCCAGCCCAGACGCTCCATGTAGGCCAGCGGGCGGACGCCCTCCCGCGCCAGCATGAAGTTCTCCTCGTCCTTCGTCTCGCACAGGTGGGTGTGGAGGCGCACGCCGTACTGCCGGGCCAGAATGGCGCTTTCCCGCAGGAGGTCGGCGGACACGGAGAAGGGGGAGCAGGGGGCCAGCGCCACGCGGTGCATGGCGCCGTAGGACGGGTCGTGGTACGTCTCAATGGCGTGGACGCTGTCGCGCAGGATCTCGTCCACAGTCTGCACCACGCTGTCCGGCGGCAGGCCGCCGTCCTTTTTGCTGAGATCCATGCTGCCCCGGCTGGCGTACATGCGGATGCCCAGCTCATCGGCGGCGGCAAACTGCGCGCCCAGCAGGTCGCCGCTGCCGGCGGGGAAAACGTAGTGGTGGTCGAAGCAGGTGGTACAGCCGTGCTTCATCAGCTCGCCCATGCCGGTGAGACTGGACAGGCGGATCACATCGGCGTCCAGATTTTTCCAGATCTCGTACAGGGTGCGCAGCCAGTCGAACAGCTCCATGTTCTGCACCTGCGGCAGGTTGCGGGAGAATACCTGATAGAGGTGGTGGTGGGTGTTGACAAGGCCGGGGTAGCAGAACATGCGGCTGCCGTCGATGACGCGGCCTGCGGGGATATCCAGACCGCAGCCGATGGTCTTGATGAAGCCGTCCTCGCAGTAGATATCGGCGTTTTGCAGGATGCGGTCACCGTCGTCGCAGGTGACCAGCTGAGCGATGTTCCGGATGAGCAGGGTGGACATGGCGGTTCCTCCTTGACAGATGTAAATGGGTAGAGAAAAAGAGCAGGCCGCAAGCGGCCTACTCTTTTTGTGTGAAGTCAGCGTTCCTCGCGGAAGTAGGAGAGACCGAGGGACGCAGGGGGCTGATCCTCCCGCTTCTTGCGCAGGGACACGATGATCAGCACTACCAGAGTGATGACGTAGGGCAGCATCTTGTACAGCTCCTTCACGGCCATCTGGCCGCCGGTGGGCAGGTACATGTTGATGATGTACAGGCCGCCGAACAGGATGGAGGCGAGGATGCTGACGTTGGGACGCCAGATGGTGAAGATGACCAGCGCGATGGCCAGCCAGCCGCGGTCGCCGAAGGCGTTGTTCGACCAGACGCCGTTGGCGTAGTCCATGACGTAGTACAGACCGCCGAGGCCCGCGATCATGGAGCCGATGCAGGTGGCCAGATACTTGTAGCGGGTGACGTCGATGCCGGCGGCGTCGGCGGTGGAAGCGCTCTCGCCCACGGCGCGCAGGTGCAGGCCGGGACGGGTGCGGTTCAGGAAGTAGGACGAGCCCAGCGCCACCAGAATGGCCACATAGGCCAGGAAGCCGTAGGACAGGAACAGCTGGCCGAACCAGCCGGTGCTGTGGGCGCCGGGCAGGGTGGTCTTGAAGAACACACTGGTGCTGGACAGGGCGATGGAGGGCACCTCGCTGCCGGTGAGCTTGATGAGGGAGCCGCCGAAGAAGTTGCCCACGCCCACGCCGAAGGTGGTCATGGCCAGACCGGTGACGTTCTGGTTGGCCCGGAGGGTCACGGTCAGGAAGCAGTACACCAGACCCATCAGCAGGGAGCCCAGCAGGGAGCACAGGATGGGGATCATCACGGCCAGAAAGCCGTTGAGATCGCCGCCGGCGGCCTGCTCGTAGAAGAACGAGCCGATAACGCCGCTGATGGCGCCCACATACATGATGCCGGGGATACCGAGGTTCAGGTTACCGGATTTTTCCGTCAGGATCTCGCCGGTGCTGCCGTACAGCAGGGGGATACCCTGCATGACCGCACGGGGGAAGAAAGATACAAAGTCAAAGCCCATCCGTTACGCCTCCTTTTTGCTGCTCTTACGCAGAGTGACCTTGTAGGTGATGAAGAACTCGGTAGCAATGATGAAGAACAGGATGATACCGGTCAGAATGTCGGCAAAGGAGTGGTTCAGGCTCAGGGCGCTGGCCACCTCGCTGGCACCGCGATCCATGGTCACCAGCAGCAGGGAGGCGGCGATCATGACGAAGGGGTTGAACTTGGACATCCAGGACACCATGACGGCGGTGAAGCCGCGGCTGTCCACGATGGTAGTGGTCAGGGTATGGTCGATGCCGGCGGTCATCATGAAGCCCATCAGGGCGCACAGGGCGCCGGAGAGCACCATGGTACGGATGATGACGCGATCCACCTTGATGCCGGCGTAGCTGGCGGTGCGCTGGCTCTCGCCCACCACGGCGATCTCGTAGCCGTGCTTGCTGTAGCTCAGGTACACATACATGAAAACGGTCATCAACGCCACAACGATGATGGGCAGCAGGTAGGCGTTGCCGATCTCGGGCAGCCAGCCGGCGCGGGTGGACTGATTGATGATGCCGATCTTACCGGCACCCTTGGGCACCTCCCAGACGATGATGAAGTAGGAGGCCAGCTGCATGGCGATATAGTTCATCATCAGGGTGAACAGCGTCTCGTTGGTGTTCCATCTGGCCTTGAAGAAGGCGGGCAGGAAGCCCCACAGGGCGCCGGCCAGCAGGGCGGCCACCAGAGAGATGAGGATCAGCACGGGGGTGGATACCTTGCCGCCCAGCAGGATCATGCAGGTGGTGGTGGCCAGACAGCCGATCAGGGTCTGCCCCTCGGCGCCGATGTTCCAGAAGCGCATCTTGAAGGCGGGGGTCACGGCCAGAGAGATGCCCAGCAGCACGGCCGTGTTGCGGAAGGTGACGCCGATACGGCGGGAAGAGCCGAAGGCGCCGTCCAGAATAGTGCCGTAGACGCTGAGGGGGTTCTGGCTCGTCAGCAGGGTGGTGATGAGGCCACAGAACACCAGCGCCAGCAGGATGACGCCGACGCGGATGGCCAGTGCCTTGGGCAGAGGCAGCGCATCGCGCTTGGAAATGTGAAAGAGCGATCCTTTTTTATTCATCTGCCTTGCCTCCTCCCATGCGGGTCATCAGTGCGCCCACTTCCATCTTATTGGTGGTGCGTCCGTCCACAACGCCGGACACCTGACCGCCGCAGAGCACCACGATACGGTCGCACAGCTCCAGCAGCACGTCCAGATCCTCGCCGACGTAGACAACGGCGACGCCCTTCATTTTCTGCTCCGTCAGCAGGTTGTAAATGGTGTAAGAGGTGTTGATATCCAGACCGCGGACGGCGTAGGCCGTCATCAGAACGGCGGGCTCCTGCGCGATCTCGCGGCCCACCAGAACCTTCTGCACGTTGCCGCCGGACATACGGCGGACGGGGAAGCTGGTGCTGGGGGTGACGACCTCCAGCTCCTGCCAGATGCGCTGGGCCAGCGCCTCGGGGTTCTTGCGGTCCAGGAAGATGCTGTGGCCCTTGCGCCAGGAGCGCAGCATCATATTGCCGGTCATGCCCATGGAACCCACCAGACCCATGCCCAGACGATCCTCGGGCACGAAGGACATGGCGATGCCGGCCTTGCGGATATCCATGGGATCCTTGCCCACCAGCTCCTGCGGCGCGCCGCCGTCGGGGGCGTAGTAGGTGACGGAGCCGGAGGCGATGGGGTACAGGCCCGCGATGGACTCCAGCAGCTCACGCTGGCCGGAGCCGGCCACGCCGGCCACGCCCAGTACCTCTCCGGAGCGGATCTCGAAGCTGACGTTGTCCAGACGCTTGACGCCCAGCTCGTCGAACACGGTGAGGCCCTCCAGCTTCAGACGGGTGGCCACGTTCTGGGGCTCGGGACGGTCGATGTTCAGCGACACGCTGCGGCCCACCATCATGTCCGTCAGGGACTGCTGGTCGGCGTCCTTGGTCTGCACGTCGCCGATGTACTCGCCCTTGCGGAGCACGGCCACGCGGTCGGACACGTCCAGTACCTCGTGGAGCTTGTGGGTGATGATGATAAGGGACTTGCCGTCGGCCTTCATGTTGCGCATGACGGCGAACAGCTTGTCCGTCTCCTGCGGGGTCAGCACGGCGGTGGGCTCATCCAGAATGAGGATGTCGGCGCCGCGGTACAGCACTTTGACGATCTCGACGGTCTGCTTCTGAGAAACGGACATGTCGTAGATCTTCATGTCGGGGTCGATGTCAAACCCGTAGCGGTCGCAGATTTCCTGCACCTTTTTACGGGCGTTGGCCAGATCCAGCTTGCCCTCCAGACCCAGAATGATGTTCTCCGTGGCGGTGAACAGGTCGACCAGCTTGAAGTGCTGGTGGATCATGCCGATACCGAGGTCGAAGGCATCCTTGGGAGATGCGATGGTCACAGGCTGGTCGTGGATGTAGATCTGTCCCTCATCGGGGAAGTAGATGCCGGAGAGCATGTTCATCAGCGTGGTCTTGCCGCTGCCATTTTCACCCAGCAGGGACAGGATCTCGCCCTCGCGCAGCTCCATGTTGATGGCGTTGTTGGCCACCACGGAGCCAAACCGCTTGGTGATGTTCTCCATTTTGATCGCGCATTTGTTTTCCAAGGCTGTCATCCTTTCTTTCGTCGCAGAGGGCTGCAACACCTGGTAATGCATAAGGGTGTATAAACCCGTACGCGTCATTTTAGCATATATGTCGAAGGTTGTAAATCAAAAACAGCAAAAAAATTGTAAGGTACATACAAAGAATGTGAGGTTACACAAGAATAACTTGTTCCCTTTGTGGAATTCGTCAAAAGCCTTGTGGGATAAGGAGAAAAGGTGGGCTGCTTTCGCAGCCCACCTCGTCGTGGTGCGGGATATTGTCCTTTCGGGACGGTGTTACATGGCGGTGTTCAGCAGCTCAATGCCGTCGATCTGCAGATCGAAGTAAGGAGCGGAGCGCTTCTCGGACTCGGAGAAGTAACCGTCGTGAACGACCTCGGTATCACCGGTATAGGCCTCGTCGGTATCGACGTCAGCCAGATAGGAGGTGATGTGACCGTCAGCATCGACCTTCAGGAAGTCGACCTTGAAAGTGTTCATGGTGTCGTCGGCTCTGGTGGTGAAGGTGCTCACGTCGAAGACGTGGAGCTCACCGTTCTCCAGCTTGGTGGTGGCCGCGGCAATGGCCTCGGCGGTACCGGCAGCGGCGACGTCAGTGTTCAGCTCTTCCAGAACCACGGAGCCGGTGGCCAGAGTGCCGGTCCAGTCGGTAGCGATCTCGGTGCCGTCCATGACAGCCTTGATGGCGTACTCATAGTAGGGGGCCCAGTCGATACGGGAGGAGATGATGTAGGTGTCGGCACCGACATTCTTGGTGGAGCCGTTGTAGGAGACGTTGGGAACGCCGGCGTTCTGGCAGGCGGTAGGAGCACCGTAGGAGTCGGCGTGCTGGCTGATCAGCTTGCAGCCGCGGTCGATCAGCAGCTCGGCGCCGGTCTTCTCCAGAGTCTCATCGTACCAGCTGCCGGTGAAGGTCACTTCCATGGTGACGGTGGGGCAGACGGAGCGGGCGCCCAGGAAGAAGGAGGTGTAGCCGGAGACCACCTCGGCGTAGGTGAAGGCGCCGACATAGCCAATCTTGGCTTCCTCAGCGGTGAACTTACCGGCCTCGATCATCTCGTTCAGCTTCATACCGGCAGCGATACCGGCCAGATAGCGGCCCTCGTAGATGGAGGCAAAAGCGTTGTGGTAGTTGGCCAGACCCTCGGTGTGAGCGCGGGTGCCGGTGCTGTGGCAGAACTGGACATCGGGGTTCTCCTTGGCGGCGTCGATCATGTAAGGCTCATGACCGAAGCTGTCGGCGAAGATGATGTTGCAGCCCTTGTCCACCATGTCCATGGCGGTCTCGTAGCACTCCTGACCCTCGGGGACATTGGTCTTCAGGATGTAGTTATCCTCGGTCAGACCCAGGTCGGCGATGGCCTTCTTGGCAGCGTTGATGAAGTTGAGGTCGTAGGTGGAGTTCTCATCGTGCAGGGTGATGAAGCCCACCTTGATGGAAGCAGTCTGCTGCTGTTCGCCGTCATCGGGGACATCGGGCGCGTCAGGCTGCTTCTGCTCACCGCAGGCCACCAGGCTCAGAGCCATGACCAGAGCGATGATCAGTGCAAGGAACTTTTTCATTCTTGTTTTCCTCCTTTAAATATGTGACATGCGGCTGAAGGTAAGGGTAAATTTACCGCACGCCTGAATAACGGGGGCCGACCCCGGCATTCACATCCGACAGGATGGCAGTATTATACAGGAAAGTGCTTCGGATTTCAACTAAAAATGTGTGCTATAAGAAAAACTTTTGTTTGGCATAAAGGCCAAATCGACTGTGGGAGAAGCGTTACTGATGCACGCGGGTACCCGTCTTGCCCTCGATGCCAGCGGCGGCGCCGCTGGCGCTTCGCTGCGCGAAGGCCCATGATCGGATGGCGGACGGCCATCGAGGGCGGGAAAGCGCGGCAGCGCGGGGCAGACAGGGGGGCAGCGGGTTACTGATGCACGCGGGTACCCGTCTTGCCCTCGATGCCGTCCCTGGCCTTCTCCAGCAGGGTGATGAGGGCGGTGCGGCCGGGCTTGGACTCGGCGAACTTCACGGCGGCCTGCACCTTGGGCAGCATGGAGCCCTTGGCGAACTGGTTCTCCTCCATATACCTGTACGCCTCGGCGGGGGTCAGGTCGTCCAGACCCTTCTGGTCAGGCTTGTTGAAGTTGATGGCCACCTTCTCCACGGCGGTGAGGATGATGAGCATGTCGGCATCCAGCAGCTCGGCCAGCAGCTCGCTGCCGAAGTCCTTGTCGATGACGGCGGGGGTGCCGGACAGCCTGCCGTCCTTGCGGATGACGGGGATGCCGCCGCCGCCCACGGCGATGACCACATGGCCGGCGTCCACCAGCGCCTTGATGGAGGCCTTCTCCACGATGTCAAAGGGCTTGGGGGAAGGGACGACCTGACGGTAGCCGCGGCCGGCGTCCTCTACCATGGTGTAGCCCTTCTCGGCGGCGATGCGGTCGGCCGTCTCCTTGTCGTAGAAAGCGCCCACAGGCTTGGTGGGGTTCTGGAAGGCGGGGTCATCCTCAGACACCACGGTCTGGGTGACGATGGTGGCCACGGGCTTGTCCATGCCGCGGCTCATCAGCTCATTGCCGATGGCCTGCTGCAGGTGATAGCCGATGTAGCCCTCGGACATGGCGCCGCACTCGGGGAAGGGCATGTCGGCCTTGATGGCCTTGGCCTCGGCGGCGGTGCTGAGACCCAGATTGATCATGCCCACCTGCGGGCCGTTGCCGTGGGCCACCACCACCTCGTTGCCGGCGGCGATGAGATCCACGATGGAACGGGCAGTCTCGGTGACGAGCTGGAGCTGCTCGGCGGCGGTATTGCCCAGTGCGTTGCCGCCCAGAGCGATGACGATCCTCTTAGACATAGTGATATACCTCGTTTTGAATGAAAATGTAATGTGAGTGAATACAAAACAACAGCGGCGGCGATGCCGCCGCTGTTGCGGGTGGTGTATTTATTTTAGAAGATCTTGCGGCTGCTCTTGCCCTCGTCCAGCTCCATCAGAGCCTTGACGGGATCCTTCACCTGTGCCATGAAGATCATGGCGGCGATGATGTAGGGCTTGTAGGAGGCCTGCTTGTACAGGGGCACGATGTAGCGGTCGAACACGGAGTTGTCCACCTCGCCCTCGGCGCAGCTGAGGCCGGTGATGTCGGCGGGCAGGCAGTGCAGGTACAGCGCCTTGCCGTCCTTGGTGAGCTTCATCATCTCCTCGGTGCAGGCCCAGTCCTTATGCTCGGCGTTCTGGGCCAGCAGGCGCTTCTCCAGCGCGTCGATGCCCTCCTTGTCGCCGGCGGCGTACAGCTTGGTGCGCTCCTCCATGGCGGCGTAGGACGCCCAGCTCTTGGGATACACGATGTCGGCATCCTTGAAGGCTTCCTTCATGTCGTTGGTCTTGTGGAACTTGGAGCCGTACTTCTCGCAGTTCTTGCGGGCGACCTCCTCCACCTCGGGCATGACGTCATAGCCCTCGGGATGGGCCAGCGTCACATCCATGCCAAAGCGGGTGAACAGGCCGATGACGCCCTGAGGTACGGACAGAGGCTTGCCGTAGGAGGGAGAGTAGGCCCAGGTCATGGCGACCTTTTTGCCCTTCAGGTTCTCCACGCCGCCGAAGTAGTGGATGACATGGAGCATATCGGCCATGCACTGGGTGGGGTGATCCACGTCGCACTGCAGGTTGACCAGCGTGGGCTGCTGCTCCAGAATACCGTCGCGGTAGCCCTCCTTCACGGCGTCCATGAAGGTCTTCTGATACTTGTGGCCCTCGCCGATGAACATATCGTCGCGGATGCCGATGACATCGGCCATGAAGGACACCATGTTGGCCGTCTCGCGGACAGTCTCGCCGTGGGCGATCTGGGACTTCTTCTCGTCCAGATCCTGCACCTCCAGGCCCAGCAGGTTGCAGGCGGAGGCGAAGGAGAAGCGGGTACGGGTGGAGTTGTCGCGGAAGATGGAGATGCCCAGACCGGAATCGAACACGCGGGTGCTCTTGTTGCGCTCACGCAGGTCGCGGAGGGCGTCGGCCACGGTGAAGATGGCGTCGATCTCGTCATCGGTCTTGTCCCAAGTCCAATAGAAATCGTTCTTGTACATATTGTTGATGTTCAGGGTGGACAGATGACGTGCCAGCTCAACAGTCTTGCTCATTTTCTTTTTTCTCCTTATAAAAAGTAAGTGGTTTCACAGAAATGCTTATTTGATGTCGTTGCCGGTCAGCTCCTGACGGAAGCTGGTGGCGGAGCCGTCCTTGTTCTCGGGCTTGTACAGGCCGGGAACGGCGGCATACAGGGCGGCGCAGGTCACCAGATCCTGCTTGAACGTCACCTCGTTGGGGGCGTGAGCCTGAGACTCGGCGCCGGGGCCGAAGCCCACGCAGGGGATACCGTAGCGGCCCTGAATGGACACGCCGTTGGTGGAGAACGTCCACTTATCGGTGAGGGGACGGCCCTCGCGCTTGGAGGCGGCCAGCTCGGTGGGCATCAGGCGCTTGTCGCCCCACAGGCTGTGGTGGGCGTCCACCAGCGCCTGCACATGGGGCGCGGTCTCCTTGTTGATCCAGGTGGGGAAGAAGCACTCCGTCTCGTAGACGTGGCCCGTCCATGCCGGACGGTCGTACATATACATGGACACCTTCACGTCCTTGGCGTACTTCCTGCAGGCGGGCAGATCCTCGATCTCCTTCAGGCAGGACTGGTACGTTTCACCGGCGGTCATGCGGCGGTCAATGGAGATGGAGCAGCTGTCCGCCACGGCGCAGCGGGAGGGGGAGGTGTAGAAGATCTGGCTGGTGGTGCAGGTGCCGCGGCCCAGGAAGCGGGCATCCTCGTAGTGGTCGGGATTGAACTTGGGATCCAGCATCTTCACGAGGCCGTTGATCTCGGTGGAGCCGTCGGCGGGGTTCTCGTTGAGGTCGCGGACATTGAGGATGACCTCGGCCATCTTGTGGATGGCGTTGTCGCCGCGCTCGGGGGCGGAGCCGTGGCAGGAGACGCCGTGCATGTCCACACGGATCTCCATGCGGCCGCGGTGGCCGCGGTAGATGCCGCCGTCGGTGGGCTCGGTGGAGATGACGAACTCGATCTTCTCACGGGCGTCCTCGGGGCCGTTGAAATACTCGTTGACGATGGACTGCCAGCACATACCGTCGCAGTCCTCCTCCTGCACGGAGCCGACGACCATCATCCTGTAGCCCTTGGGCAGCAGGTCGAGATCCTTCATGATCTTCACGCCATAGGCGGCGGCGGCCATGCCGCCCTCCTGGTCGGAGCCGCCGCGGCCGTAGATGATGTCGTCCGTCTCGTAGCCCTGATAGGGGTCGGCTTCCCAGTTCTCGATGTTGCCGATGCCCACGGTGTCGATGTGGCTGTCAATGGCGATGATCTTGTCGCCCTCGCCCATCCAGCCGATGACGTTGCCCAGCTTGTCGAATTCCACCTTATCATAGCCCAGAGACTTCAGCTCCTCGGCGATGCGCTTGACGACGCCCTCCTCCTCGCAGGACTCGGAAGGGATGGCGATCATGTCCCGCAGGAATTTGACCATGGCGGGCTTATAGCCCTCGGCAGCTTTTCTGATGGCTTCGAAATCCATAACGTACCTCCGCATATTTTCTATGGTTTCCTATTGTTCTGTTCACACAAACAAGGTTCTTCTTTTTTTGCCTCTCTTATCATAACACACAAGCACAGGATGTCAAACAAAAATTTATGAAACCAAAAAAATATTCTGAAAAAATCGTTGCTTTCTCCGCAAAGTGTGGTATGATAGTAGAGGAGAAAAATCAGAAAGAAGATTATGGGAGGGCATGCCATTGGAGACGAAGCGACTGGAGAGCCTGAAGCAGATCGCCGCAGGCATCGCGGCGCAGTTCGGGGACAAGTGCGAGGTCGTGATCCACGACGTCAGCAGCAGCCATCCGGAGCATACCATCGTACATATCGAAAACGGGCACGTCTCCGGCCGCAAGGTGGGCGACGGCGCCTCCATGGTGGTGCTGGAGCAGCTGGAGCACCAGCACGAGCAGCCCAAGGATCATCTGGGCTACCTGACGAGGACGCCGGACGGCAAGATCCTCAAGTCCTCGTCGCTGTACATCCGCAACAGCCGCGGCGCCGTGACGGCGATCTTCTCCATCAACTACGACGTGACGGGCCTGATGATGATGCAGCAGCAGCTGGGCGAGCTGCTGTCCACCCGTGACAAGGAGCAGACGGAGCCGGAGAAGATCATCAACGTCAACGACGTGCTGGATGAGCTGATCCAGCAGTCTGTGGCGCTGGTGGGCAAGCCGGCGGCGCTGATGAACAAGGACGACAAGGTGCGCGCCATCCGGTTTTTGAACAACGCAGGCGCGTTCCTGGTGACGAAGTCCGGCGACAAGGTGGCAAAATACTTCGGTATTTCCAAATATACCTTATACTCTTACATTGACGCGAACAAGCAACAGGAGGAAAAGAAAAAATGATCGATCTGTCCATCAACAAGGTTGGCCTGGAGCATAATATCCAGAAGGCCAAGGAGAACAACGTCATCATCCCCACCATCGCGCAGATGCAGAACCCCGACCTGATCCCCGAGAAGATCAAGGCCAAGCTGAGCCATACCGGCCTGTGGGACGTGGATCCCGTCAACCTGTTCCGTATTTCCTGGCACAACGAGGCCAAGGAGAGCGGCGGCCTGTTCCAGAAGGTCCCCAACTATGTGGAGATCCCCAGCAAGCTGTCCGGCGTACCCTGCCGCATCGTGGCCATGTCCGGCAAGTGGTTCCCCACCGGCTGCCATAAGGTGGGCGCCTCCTTCGGCTGCCTGGCCCCCCGTCTGGTGACCGGCCAGTTCGACGCCACCTATCACCACGCCGTGTGGCCCTCCACCGGCAACTACTGCCGCGGCGGCGCGTTCAACTCCAAGCTGCTGGCCTGCGAGTCCGTGGCCATTCTGCCCCAGGATATGTCCAAGGAGCGCTTTGACTGGCTGAAGTCCATCGCCGGTCAGATCATCGCCACCCCCGGCTGCGAGTCCAACGTCAAGGAGATCTTCGACAAGACGTGGGAGCTGAAGCAGGATCCCACCATGATGATCTTCAACCAGTTCGCCGAGATGGGCAACCCCCTGTGGCACTACAACGTCACCGGCTACGCGCTGGCCGACCTGTTCGAGGCCATCAAGAAGCCCGGCCAGAGCTTTGCCGGCGCCTGCTTTACCTCCGGCTCCGCCGGCACCATGTCCGCCGGCGATCTGCTGAAGGAGCGCTATCCCCACCTGAAGCTGGCCGTGGGCGAGGCCCTGCAGTGCCCCACCATTCTGGACAACGGCTTCGGCGGCCACCGTATCGAGGGCATCGGCGACAAGCACATCCCCTGGATCCACAACGTAAAGAACACCGACATGGCCATCGCCATCGACGACGAGGACAGCCAGCGCCTGCTGCGCCTGTTCAACACCCCCGAGGGCCAGAAGTATATGAAGGACGAGCTGGGCATGTCCGATGAGGAAGTCCGGAAGATGACGTGGCTGGGCATCTCCGGCATCGCCAACGTGCTGTGCTGCATCAAGATGGCCAAGTACTATGAGCTGACCGAGAACGATGTGGTGGCCACCGTTCTGACCGACTCCGCCGTGATGTACCAGTCCCGCATCGAGGAGCTGAACCAGATGCACGGCGCGTACAACGCCCACGAGGCGGCGCTGGATCACAACCTGCACATGCTGGGTCTGAAGACCGACTCCATGCTGGAGCTGACCTACACCGAGCGCAAGCGCGTCCACAACCTGAAGTACTACACCTGGGTGGAGCAGCAGCAGATGAACGTGGAGGATCTGAACGCCCAGTGGTACGACACCAAGAACACCTGGGACGCCGTCCACGCACAGGCCAAGGATCTGGACGAGCTGATCAACGAGTTCAACGAGGCCACCGGCCTGCTGAAGGCGCTTTGATCTCTTAAAAGGGGAGCAGGCTCCCCCTTTAGATCCCCCACCGCCAGTCAGCGGACTGGCGAACGCGCCCAAGGCGCTTGGGTCAATGTATTTTTTCGACGTACACGCCGCCGAAAAAATGAATTTGACCTGCTGACCACATGATCGCTTCAGGGCGGGGCAGTCGCCCCGCCCTGATTTCCTTTTAATTCTGAGTAAGGAGAGAGAACATGAGAAACGTAAAATACGGCAAGTGTGTCCGCTGCGGCAAGACCTATGACGCCGTACCCGATCTGACCAACTGTGAATGCGGCGGCATTCTGGACATCGTGTATGACTACGACTACATCAAGTCCGTACTGACCAAGGAGAAGCTGCAAAAGCGGGATAACCGCTCCATGTGGCGCTACCGGGAGCTGCTGCCCGTGGAGGAGACTACCCCCGACACGCCGCTGCGGGTGGGCTGGAGCCCCCTGTACGAGGAGCCGAAGCTGGCGGAGCTGCTGGGCATCAGAAAGCTGTGGGTGAAGGATGACGGCCAGAATCCCACCGCCTCTTTGAAGGATCGCGCCAGCGCCATGGCGGTGGCCAAGGCCATGGAGGCCGGGGCAAAGACCATCGCCTGCTCCTCCACCGGCAACGCCGCCAGCTCGCTGGCGGGCAACGCCGCCGCCGCGGGCATCAGGACCTACATCTTCGTGCCGGAGCGCGCCCCCAAGGGCAAGGTGGCCCAGCTGATGATCTTCGGAGCCAACGTCATCTCCGTCAAGGGCAACTATGAGGAGACATTCAAGATGTCTGCCGCCGCCATCGACAAGTACGGCTGGTACAACCGCAACGCCGCTATTAACCCCTATCTGTCCGAGGGCAAAAAGACCGTGGCGCTGGAGATCGCCGAGCAGCTGAACTGGGAGATGCCCGACTATCTGGCCATCTCCGTGGGCGACGGCTGCACCATCGCCGGTGTGTGGAAGGGCTTCAAGGACCTGTATGCCATCGGCTTTATCGACAAGCTGCCCCGCTTGATCTCCGGCCAGTCTCTGGGCTGCTATCCCATCAACCGCGCCATCCAGAACGATGAGCCGTGGCAGCCCATGGAGGAGAACACCATTGCCGATTCCATCTCCGTGGGCGTGCCCCGCAACGCCGACAAGGCGCTGATGGCCATCCGCGAGTCCAACGGCATCGCCGTCAACGTGTCCGATGAGGAGATCCTGGCCGCCCAGCGGCTGCTGGGCCGTACCTGCGGCGTGTTCGGCGAGCCTGCCGGCGTCACCGGCGCGGCGGCGCTGAAGAAGGCCTGCGAGGAGGGGCTCATCCCCCACGACGCTACCGTGGTGTCCGTGGTCACCGGCAACGGCCTGAAGGATGTGGCCAACGCCATCAAGTCCGCCGGTGAGCCCATCCACATCGAGCCGGATCTGGATCTGATGGTGGAGGAGTTCAAAAAGCGCGGCGTGACCGTGGAATAAAATGCCGGTTTTCGGCCGAAACAGGGCTGATTTGAAAAAGGGACGGCACAGCCGTCCTTTTTTCTGAAAAATTTTAAGCCGCCGCCACATTTCGCCTTGACTTTTAGGGCTGTATCGTGTAAGATATTCAGTGTTGTAAAGGCGTATAACTTTACAGAAGGAGGAACTCCCGTGAAAAACCAGACCTACCGCATGACCATGCTGTTCGATTTTTACGGTGACATCCTCACCGACCGGCAGCGCGAGCTGTTCGACCTCTACTATAATGAGGATCTGTCACTGGCGGAGATCGCGGAGAACTGCGGCATCTCCCGGCAGGGGGTGCGGGACGTGATCGTCCGGGCCGAGGCCGCCATGAACGAGCTGGAGGATAAGACCGGCCTGCTCAAGCGCTTCATGCGCATGCAGGACAGCGTGGACGCCATCGTGACCGCGGCCAACGAGATCAAGACCATCAACTACCGGCAGTATGAGAACCACCGGCTGGAGGAGCTGGCTGACAGCATCATCGCCGGGGCCGGCGTATTGAAGGAGTAATCCATGGCATTTGAGGGACTGAGCGAAAAACTGAATGCGACCTTCAAGCGCCTCCGGGGCAAGGGCCGTCTCACCGAGGCCGACGTCCGGGAGGGCATGCGCGAGGTGCGCCTTGCACTGCTGGAGGCCGACGTCAGCTACAAGGTCGTCAAGGACTTTGTGGCGTCCGTCACCGAGAAGTGCATTGGCGCAGATGTGCTGGACAGCCTGACTCCCGCCCAGCAGATCGTCAAGATCGTCAACCAGGAGCTGACGGCGCTGATGGGCGGCACCAACGCCCGGTTGACCACCGCCTCCAAGGGGCCCACCGTTGTGATGATGGTGGGCTTGCAGGGCGCCGGTAAGACCACCAACGGCGCCAAGCTGGCGGGCCTGATGCGCCGCCAGTACGGCAAGCGTCCGCTGCTGGCAGCCTGCGACGTGTACCGCCCCGCCGCCATTACCCAGCTGCAGGTGGTGGGCAAGCAGCTGGATATCCCCGTGTTCGAGATGGGGCAGATCAATCCCGTGACCATCGCCAGGGAGGCTGTCAAGTACGCGGCCGACCACGGCAACGACATAGTATTTCTGGATACCGCCGGACGGCTCCACATCGACGAGGCGCTGATGGACGAGCTGAAGGCCGTCAAGGCCGCGGTGAAGCCCAACGAGATCCTGCTGGTGGTGGACGCCATGACCGGTCAGGACGCGGTCAACGCCGCCAAGGCCTTCGATGACGCGCTGGGCATCGACGGCGTGCTGCTGACTAAGCTGGACGGCGACGCCCGGGGCGGCGCGGCCCTCTCCATCCGGGCGGCCACCGGCAAGCCCATCAAGTTTGTGGGTACCGGCGAAAAGCTGGATATGATCGAGCCGTTCCACCCCGACCGCATGGCCTCCCGTATCCTGGGCATGGGCGATATGCTCACGTTCATCGAGAAGGCGGAGCAGCAGTACGACGAGGAGCAGGCCAAGAAGCTGGAGGAGAAGCTGCGGAAAAACCGGCTGACCCTCAGCGATTACTTAGACCAGCTGGAGCAGCTGCAAAACATGGGCGACCTGAGCCAGATCGCCGACATGCTGCCCGGCGGCATGGCAAAGGGCTTCGACCCCAGCCAGATCGACGAGAAGCAGATGGCCCACAACAAGGCCATCATCCGCAGCATGACCCCCAAGGAGCGGGAGAACCCCCAGATCCTCAACGCCAGCCGCAAAAAGCGCATCGCCGCAGGCTGCGGTCTGGAGGTGGTGGATGTCAACCGGCTGCTGAAATCCTTCGAGATGCTGCAGCAGATGACCAAGGCCATGACCAAGGGCAAGTTCCGCGGTCTTGGCGGTATGATGGGCGGCGGTATGCCCAACATGAGCCGGATGCACGGCTTCGGCCGGAAGAAGCGGCTGAAATAAGTGTGTAAGTGCAGAAGCATTTAACAAATAAAACATACAAAAATACATGGAGGAAAAAGAACTATGGTCAAGATTCGTCTGAGAAGAATGGGCGCCAAGAAGGCTCCTTACTACCGTGTGGTCGTCGCTGATTCCCGCTATCCCCGTGACGGACGCTTCATCGAGGAGATCGGCACCTACGATCCCTGCGTGTCCCCCGCCAAGATCAGCATCGACGCTGACCGCGCCCGCGAGTGGATCAAGACCGGCGCCCAGCCCACCGAGACTGTCCGTGCGCTGCTGAAGAAGGTCGACGTTCTGTAAGCCGGGGGCAAAGCCATGAAGGATTTGCTGCTGTATATCGCCAGAAGCCTTGTGGAGCATCCCGACCAGGTGTCCGTCACCGAGGTCGAGGAGGGCGATGAGCTGACGCTGCAGCTGCGTGTGGCCCCTGAGGACATGGGCAAGGTCATCGGCCGTCAGGGCCGTATTGCCAAGGAGATCCGCACCGTGGTGCGCTCCTACGCCCAGCGCACCGGCGCAAAGGTTTCGGTGGATATCGTTGACTGACGAAAAAGGAACTCCCGCCTCGGCGGGAGTTCCTTTTTTGCCGCTTTTCTTTTGCGCGGGAGTGGTGTATAATATCAGCGATTGTGCAAATGAAACATGCAGGAGGGCTCACTATGTATGAAAACCGCCGGGAGATCATGCAGGACGTGTTCCTGACCTATCTGCCCGCCAGAAAATTCAAGACAAGCCGCCTGACGGTGAATCTTATCACCGGGCTGGAGCGCGCCGGTGCATCGGCCAACGCGCTGCTGCCCGCCGTGCTCAGCCGGGGCACCGTGCGCCATCCGGATATGGAGAGTCTGTCCGCCGCCATGGATACGCTGTACGGCGCCACGGTGGACAGCGTCGTGCGCAAGAAGGGCGAGCGCCAGTGCATCGGCTTTGCCGCGGACTTCATCGACGATGCCTTCACGCCCCACGGCGAAAGGCTGCTGGAGCCGGTGGCGGAGCTGATGGGGGAGATGCTGCTGGAGCCGCTGACCCGAAACGGCAGCTTTCTGGCGGAGTATGTGGACAGCGAAAAGGCCAATCTCATCGACGCCATCCGCTCCCTGCGCAACGACAAGCGGGACTGGGCGGAGATCCGGCTCATGCAGGAGATGTGCGCCGGTGAGCCGTACAGCATCCTGCGTCTGGGTGACGAGGAGACGGCGGCCAAGCTGAACAACCACTGCCTGTACCGTCACAGCAGTACGCTGCTGGCGGGCAGCCGGGTGGAGGTGCTCTACTGCGGCAGCGCGGAGCGGCAGCGGGTGGAGGACGCGGTGCTGTCGGCGCTGGCGGCTCTGCCCCGGGGCGCGGCGGCGTCTCTGCCGCCTGTGGCGCAGCTGCCGCCCCGGGAAACGCCCAGGGTAGTTACGGAGGTCATGGACGTGAACCAGGGCAAGCTGGCGCTGGGCTACCGCTGCACCACGGAGGATGTGCCTGCCATGATCCTGGCCAACCTGATCTTCGGCGGCACCAGCAATTCCAAGCTGTTTATGAACGTGCGGGAGAAGCTGTCCCTGTGCTACTACGCCTCCAGCAGCTACGCCCGCAGCAAGAATATCATGACCGTCTCCAGCGGTGTGGAGCAGAAGGACTATGACCGCGCCATGGAGGAGATCGCCTGCCAGCTTGCCGCCGTGCAGAATGGCGAGTGGGAGGACTGGGAGCAGGACGGCGCTCTGCAGGCCATGCTCAGCTCCCTTACATCCCTGCCGGATTCCCAGGGTGCGCTGGAGAACTACTATCTGGGTCAGATCGCCACAGACGCCGGCGAGACGCCGGAGGAGCTGACCGCAGCGCTGCGGGAGGTCACGCGGGAGCGCATCATGGAGGCGGCCCGGTCCGCCAAGCTGGACACCGTGTACTTCCTGCACGGAAAGGAGGAGGCGTAACGTGGCACATTCTGAAAAGACGCTCTATCCCCGCATCGGCGAGGAGGTCATCCGCACAACGCTGGACAACGGCTTGCCGGTGTTCATCGTCCCCAAGAAGGACTATCGCCGCAAATACGCCATGTTCGCCACCCGCTACGGGGGTATGGACATGCGCTTTCAGCTGAACGGCCAGTGGCTGGACACCCCCGCCGGCATCGCCCACTATCTGGAGCATAAGATGTTCGATACCGAGGAGGGCAACGCATTGCAGGAGCTGGCGAAAAACGGCGCGGAGCCAAACGCCTTCACGTCCAACGCCATTACCTGCTACTACTTCGACTCCACGGAGAAGCTCTACGAGAATCTGGAGATCCTGCTGTCCTTCGTATCCGTGCCCTACTTCACCGACGAGAGTGTGGAGAAGGAGCAGGGCATCATCGCGCAGGAGATCAACATGATCGAGGACAACCCGGAGTGGCAGGTGTACAAGCGGCTGATGCAGGCGCTGTACCACACCAGCCCCGCCCGTACCTCCGTGGCCGGGTCGGTGGAGAGCATCCGCCAGATCACGGCCCAGACCCTGTACGACTGCCACAAGGCGTTTTACACCCCGGCCAACATGTGCCTTGTGGTGGTGGGCGACGTGGATGCGGACAGGGTGCTGGAGACGGCGCGGCGCATCCTGCCCCGGACCAGCGGCCCGGACATCCCGCGGGATCACGGCCCGGCGGAGGAGCTGACGGCGGCGCAGGCGGAGGTCAGCTGCACCATGGAGGTGGCCATGCCCACCTTCCTGATGGGCTTTAAGTGTGCGCCGCAGGGCGATGGGCCGGAGCAGATGCGCGCCACCGCCATCGGGGAGCTGGCCTGCGACCTGATGATGGGTGAATCCAGCCCGCTGTACGCTCGGCTGTACAGCCAGGGCCTTATCAACGGCTCCTTCGGCGCCAGCTACGACATCCTGCCCGGCGCGTCCTACGTCTACGCCGGCGGCGACAGCAAGGACCCCCATGCCGTGGCGCAGGCCATTCTGGCCGAGGCCCGGCGGCTGACGGCGGAGGGGTTGGACGAGGCGTACTACCGGCGCATCGTCAACGCCAATTTCGGCGCGGCGCTGCGGGCGCTGAACTCCTTTGAATCTATCGCCGTGTCCATGGTAGAGGGGTGCTTCCGCCGCTACGACCCCTACCGGTTTCCGGAGGTCTACGACGGCATCACCCAGCAGGACGTGCTGGATTTCATTCGCGACAGCTTTGCGGAGAGCCGTATGGCGCTCTCCATCGTTTACCCGAAGGAGGGGTGACCCATGCATATCATGACTGACAGTCCCATCCGCTTTCCGGGACTTTTCGGCGACTGGGAGTTCACCGCTTCCAGCACCGCCTTCCACATCGGCGGGAAGGCCATCTACTGGTACGGCATCCTCATCGCGCTGGGCGTGGTGCTGGCGCTGTGGTTCTGCATGACACAGAAGGAGAAATACGGCATTACGGAGGATGATCTGCTGGACGCCGTGCTGTGGGGTGTTCCGCTGTCCATCGTGGGCGCGCGGCTGTACTACGTCATCTTCTATCTCGACCTGTTCAGAAACGACGACGGCTCCTTTGACTGGGGCGGTGCCATCGCCATCTGGGACGGCGGGCTGGCCATCTACGGCGGCGTCATCGCCGCGTTCCTGACGGCGCTCGTGCTGTGCCGGAAAAAGGGCGTCAAAATGGGGGCCCTCACCGACCTGGTCGTCATGGGCTTCCTCATCGGACAGGCTGTGGGGCGCTGGGGCAACTTCATGAACCGGGAGGCCTTCGGCACCGAGACGACCCTGCCGTGGCGCATGGAGCTGACCACCACGCTGGGGACAAGTGTTTCCGTACACCCCACGTTCCTGTACGAGAGCCTGTGGAACGTGGTGGGACTGCTGCTTCTGGTGTTCATCGTGTCCCGCGCCCGCCGGTTTGACGGCGAGAACACATGGTTCTATTTCCTGTGGTATGGTCTGGGCCGGTTCTGGATCGAGGGCCTGCGCACCGACAGCCTGTACCTGTTCAACTGGACCATCGGCGGACAGCCCATCCGGGTCAGTCAGGCGCTGAGCCTCGTGATGGTGCTGGTGTCCGCGTTCATGCTGCTGTACAACCTGAAGCTCCATCCCCACAAGCCGGAGGAGCTGTATGTCAACCAAAAGGCCGCCCGCGAGGCGGCGAAGGACGAACAGCCGCCGCAGGAGACGGCCGAATAAGCAAAAAAGGACTCCGACCGCAGAGGTCGGAGTCCTTTTTTTGCTTACAGTACCTTGCTGAGGAAGTCCTGCAGCCGGGGGTCTTTGGGGTGGTCGAAGATGTCCGCCGGTGCGCCCTCCTCCAGAATTCTGCCGTCGGCCATGAACACCACGCGGTCGGCCACCTCCCGGGCGAAGCCCATCTCGTGGGTGACGACGGCCATGGTCATGCCGTCCCTGGCGAGGTCGCGCATGAGATCCAGCACCTCGCCCACCATCTCCGGATCGAGGGCGGAGGTGGGCTCGTCGAACAGCATGACCTCCGGATCCATGGCCAGCGCCCGGACGATGGCGATACGCTGCTTCTGGCCGCCGGAGAGCATGTTGGGGTACTCGTTGGCCTTGTCGGAAAGGCCGATGCGGGCCAGCAGCGCCAAGGCCTGCTCCTTGGCAGCGGCGGCGGTCTTTTTCTTCAGGGTCACGGGGGCCATGGTGATGTTTTGCAGCACCGTCTTGTGGGGGAACAGGTTGAAGTGCTGGAATACCATGCCCATCTTCTGGCGGTGCAGGTCGATATTCACCGACTTGGCGGCCAGATCGGCGCCGTCGAAGAAGATGGCGCCGGAGGTGGGCTGCTCCAGCAGGTTCAGGCTGCGCAGCAGCGTGGATTTGCCGGAGCCGGAGGGCCCGATGACGGCCACCACTTCGCCCTTGCGGATATCCAGACTGCAGTCGTTCAGGGCGTGGACGGCGCCGTGATTGTACTCCTTGACCAGATGCTGCACGGAGATGAGCACATTATTGCTTGTCGCCACGGCGCATCCTCCTTTCGATGGCCTCGATCGCCTTGGAGGCCGGGTAGTTGATGCAGAAGTACACCAGCGCCGCCAGCGTATAGGGCGCCAGCGAGATGCCGGTGGAGCCGGCGATGGTCTTGGCGGCGAACATGATCTCCGCCATGCCCAGCATGGAGCAGATGGAGCTTTCCTTCACCATGGTCACCAGCTCGTTGGCCAGCGCGGGCAGCACGTTCTTGATGGCCTGCGGCAGCACCACCAGCCGCATGGCCTGCCAGCTGCTGAGGCCCAGCGAGCGGGCGGCCTCGGTCTGGCCCTTATCCACGGCCAGGATGCCGGCGCGGAAGATCTCCGCCACATAGGCGGAGCTGTTCAGCGCCAGCGCCACCACGCCGGGAATGAACCGGCTAATGTCCACAAAGCCGAACAGGTTGACGCGGGGCAGGGAGATGGCGTAGAACAGCCCGAAGTAGATGATGGACAGCTGCACCAGCATGGGGGTGGAGCGGAACACGGCGATGTACGCGCCGGACAGCCACTTCACCGGTTTGATCTTGCTCAGGCGCATCAGCGCCAGCAGCAGGGCGGGGATCACCGCCAGCAGCACGGACACCACCGCCAGCAGCAGCGTATACTCGATGCCGCGGACGAAGGCCACGCCGTACTTGGGCAGGAAGGAGAAATTGAAGAAGTCGGAGGGGCGCATATCCGTGAACAGGCTGCTCCACCACATACGCGGTCAGTCCTTTCTGTGTTGGTTTTTCCGGAGATGCACGAAGTGCAAAGTCGCACAGCGGCTTTGCACTCGCGCATTTTGGAAGGGATTTAGTCGGCAGAGACTTCCACAGCCACATCAGCCAGACTGTCAGCGTCGGCAAGGAAGGTCTCGATCTTGTTCTCAGCGGTCATCTTGGCGATGGCGGCGTTAATGCCGTCCAGCAGACCCTTGGGGTCGCCCTTGGCCACGGCGATGCAGTAGGGGGCAGCCTCGCCCAGCTCGGAGGAAGCCTCGGCGATGACCAGCTCGGGGTTGGCGTCAGCGTACTGCTGGGCCACGCCGCCGTCTACCAGAATGGCGTCCACCTTATCGTACACCAGCTCGTTCACCAGTTCCAGCACGGAGGACAGAGGCACGGGGGTGACGCCCTCCATGTCGTTGACCATATCCAGCTTGGTGGTAGCGGTCTGGGCGCCCACATACTTGCCGCTGAAGTCGGCCAGCGTCTTGTACTGATCCGCCTTGTCGGCCTTCACCAGAATGGCGGGGGGCACGTCGGTATAGTAGGGATCGGAGAAGTCGGCGTTCTCCAGACGCTCGGGAGTGGCCTCCATGGCGGACAGCACGATGTCGAAGTCGCCCTTGTCTAGAGAGGCCAGCAGGTTATCGAAGCTCATGTTCTCCACCTGCATGGTCAGGCCCATCTCGTCGGCCACATACTGGGCTACGGAGATGTCGATACCGCCGTAGACCATGTTGCCGCCGGCATCGGGATACATGAACTCAAAGGGGGCGTAGTCGGCGGAGACGCCTACCACCAGCGTGGTCTTGGCTTCGGGCTGGGCGTCGTCGCCGTTGTTTGCGTTATCATTGCCGCCGTTATTGGCGTTGGTGCTGCCGCAGGCCATCAGGCTCAGCGCCATGACCAGCGCCAGCAGCATTGCGATCATCTTTTTCATGGGATGTACTTCCTTTCAAATTCTTATGGCTCTATACCGGATAACCGGAATATAGATGTATTTTTAGGAGGTGTCCCTCCTGACAGTGGCTATCATACGCCTGATGTGTATAAATGTCAAGCGCGAAATGAATATTTTTTCATCATCTCGGCAGATTTTGTGCATAACGCTGCTTTTAGACGGGATAAGTAGACGGAAATAGAACAAAATCACGGAAAGCATCACTGTATAAATGGATAAATATACAAATATACCGAATAAACAGAGAACAGGCAGGCCGGTTCGCGCCGGTCTGCCTGCTTCAGAAAGGAGTATGAAGAAGTCGTTTTGCGGATACCTGCGGGCCTCAGCCGTCGATGATGCGGCCGGCGAACAGGTATGTACGGGCGTAGTAGCTCTCGTACAGGGAGCTGATGATAACGCCCCGGCTGGTGCTGGCGTGGATGAACTGCCCGCCGCCCAGATAGATGCCCACATGGCCGATTCCGTAGCCGCTGGTGTTGAAGAACACCAGATCGCCGGGAGCCCGCTCCTCCGTGGTGACGGGGGTGCTCAGGAAGTACTGGTCGCTGGCGCCGTGGGGCAGGGAGATGCCGAACTGGGCAAAGACCTTCATGGTGAAGCCGGAGCAGTCGATGCCGCTGTAGCTGGTGCCGCCGTAGCGGTAGGGGGTGCCCAGATAGGAGTAGCTGTGGGCGATGATGTCCTCGGCCAGCGTACTGGTGGCGTAGGTGCCCTCGTAGTCGGCGTACTGCACCGGCTCGCAGTCCTCTGCCGGCAGATAGCCGGTGTCCGTGCCGTAGCTGACCTTGTACCAGTCGCCCTCCACGTCCAGCAGATGGGCCACCTTGCCCGTCCAGATGGTGCGCAGGGAGTCGGACTCCGCGTCCGCCTCGGCCCGCAGGGTCACGGAGCTGTCGCACACGATCATGGCGCCGTCGTACTCCGCCAGAAAGTTCTGCTTCTGCAGCTCCTCCGTCTCGCGGATGAGGGCCTGAGCGGCCAGCTCCGTCAGGGACAGGGAATCACCGCTCTCCAGCAGACCGGATTCCTGTGCCAGACGCAGCCCGTCGCCGGCCTGCAGAGCCGTACTGCTGCCGGACACCACGCCGGAGGCCGCCAGCGTCTCCACGGCGGCGGTATATTCGTAAGGGGTGACGGCATCAACGGCCGTCATCGTCTCCGCGCCGGAGGCCACCGCGCCGCCGGTGAGCACCATGACGGCGGATGCGCCCAGCGCAGCCAAATGCTTCAAATACATGGGAATTACCTGCCGATCGTATCATAGATTCCAAAGGGGTATGAACCCCACGCGCTCTATCATAGCACAACGCTTTCAAAAAAGCTACATAAAAATTACAAAACGGCAACAAAATTTTCAAAACCGTAATATTTACAAAAACGGTTGCACGAACCGCACAGTATCATATATAATGTGGGCAAAAAATGCGGAGGTAAGGGCTATGGAGCCGATGCAGTACGAGGTGCGGGGGTACCTGAAGGAGCCGTTCCGGCTGTTTCATCTGGCGGACAGCCGCCGGGAGCACATCGAATACCACTATCACACGTTTCACAAGATCATCATTCTGCTGGCGGGCAGGGCGGGGTACGCCATCGAGGGCGAGCGGTACGACCTGTCGCCGGGGGACTTCGTGCTGGTGGGCCGGGGCAGCATCCACCGGCCGGAGGTGAGGGAGGACGATTTCTACGAGCGGATGATCCTGTACATCTCTCCGGCGTATCTGGCGTCCCTCGGCACGGAGGACTGCGATCTGGAGGGCTGCTTCCGTCAGGCCCAGACCGCGTTCCGCTATGTGTACCGGGACGAGGGCGGCAGCCGGGTGCGGCAGCTGTTTGAAACGCTGGCCCGGACGGTGCGGGAGGGGGGCTATGGCGCGGCTCTGCTGGAGCGCGCCCAGTTTCTGGAGCTGATGGTGGAGGTGAACCGGGTCTGTCTGGGCGGCCATCAGGTGCAGGCGACGGCGGGGGACAGCAAGGTGGTGGCGCTGCTGCAGTACCTGAACCTGCACCTGACGGAGGAGCTGTCCATCGACCAGCTGGCGGAGCGGTTCTACATCAGCAAGTACCACATGATGCGGCGGTTCCGGCAGGAGACGGGCTACTCCATCCACGGCTACCTGACGGAAAAGCGGCTGCTGTTGGCCCAGCGCTTGCTGGCGCAGGGTGCGTCGCCGTCGGAGGCGGGGGAGCAGACCGGGTATCAGGATTACTCCACGTTCTCCCGCGCCTACAAGAAGCACTTCGGCCGGGGGCCGTCGGCGGACATGGTGCGAAAGCACGATTTGCAATAAAGTTGGCAAGAATTGCGATTTACTTTGATAAAAATGCCCGTATAATGGGTGCAGTAACATTTCTGTCAGGTCTATTTTAGGAGGAGAGCTATGAAGAAATTCCTGAAGAACTACTGGTTCATCCTGTGCATGCTCACGGGTATCGTAGCCGGCTGTCTGGTGGGCGCGTTCGCACCGGCCTTCGGCGGAAAGATCGAATTCCTCGGTACGTTGTTCATCAACATGATGTTCTGCGTGGTGGTGCCCATGGTGTTCTGCTCCATCGCCTCCGCTATCGCCAATATGAAGAGCGTGAAGCGGGCCGGCAAGATCATGGGCGTGACCATCGCCACGTTCCTTGTCACCGCCGCCATCGCCGGTGTGCTGATGTACATCGTCTGCCGCATCTTCCCGCTGGTGGACGGCAGCTACACCATCGTGGAGGGGGAGATCGGCGAGGCGCTGGGCTTCGGGGATATGATCGTAAACTTCTTTACGAAGCCTGACTTCATGGAGCTGCTGAGCCGCCGGGCTATCCTGCCCCTGATCGTGGCGGCGGTACTGTTCGGCTTCGGCATCCAGATGAACGGCGGCCCGGAGACGAAGACCGCTCAGTTCCTGGAGGATATCACGGGCTGCATCATGAAGACCGTGAAGCTGATCACCTACTACGCGCCCATCGGCTTTTTCGGCTTCTTCGCCAACCTTGTGGCCACCTACGGCCCGGAGCTGGTAAAGGATTACAGCCGCACCCTCATTATCTACTACGTCATGAGCTTTGCCTACATGTTCGTCTTCTTCCCCATTTACGCCCGGTTCGGCGGCGGCAAGGGCGGCGCGAAGGTCATGCTCTCCAAGCTGTTCCGTCCGGCGGCGGTGTCCTTCGGCACCTGCTCGTCCGTGGCCACCATCCCCACCAACATGGAGGTGGCGGAGGAGACGGGTGTCAGCAGGGATGTCAGCGACATCGTGCTGCCGCTGGGCGCCACCATGCACATGGACGGCTCGGCTATGTCCGCCATCATCAAGGTGGCGTTCCTGTTCGGCGTGTTCGGACTGGACTTCTCCACGGATAAGGCCATTCTGGCCATCATCGTGGCGGTGTTCTCCTCCGTGGCCATGAGCGGCATCCCCGGCGGCGGCGGTACCGGCGAGCTGGTGGTCTGCACCATCTTCTTCCCCGACCAGCTGGCTATTGCCTACCCCATCGCGCTGGCCATCGGCAATCTGGTGGATCCCCCGGCCACCATGGTCAACGCCGCAGGCGACTATGTGGTTTCCTTCATCGTCTCCCGCTATGTGGACGGCAAGGACTGGCTGCAGAAGAGGCTTCACGGCAAAGCGGAGAGCTGAACGTCACACAAAAAGGAGCGCCCGCCGGGCGCTCCTTTTTTGTATGACAGGCAAAAAAATATTTTGCGGCGGTGGTTTACTTTCACGGACTAAAATGGTACAATGTAAAACAGTTCGGAACGAACACGGAAAAGAGGAGAACGAGACATGGTAAGAGCAGCCAAGTCCAAGATCGCCAAGAAGGCAAAGAGCGACCGCCTGTATCAGGCCATTCTGACGCTGGAAACTGAGGAGGAGTGCTATAACTTCTTTCAGGATCTGTGTACCATCTCGGAGCTGCGCAGCATGGAGCAGCGCTACGAGGTGGCCACTCTGCTGAACGACGGCATGATCTACAACGACATTCTGGAGAAGACCGGCGCGTCCAGCGCCACCATCAGCCGCGTCAACCGCTCGCTGATCTACGGCAACGGCGGGTACGAGAGCGTGCTGGAGAAGATGAAGGAGAAAGAGGGGAAATGAGCTGCTACGAAGCGCTGGCGTCCTCCTATGACGCACTGACGGAGGACGTGGGCTACGAAAAGCGGGCGGACTTTCTGGAGAAGCTGTTCCGCCGCAGCCGCATTCCCGTAAAGGTGGTGCTGGATCTGGCCTGCGGCACCGGCACCATGACATGGCTTCTGACGGGCCGGGGCTACGAGCTTATCGGCGTGGACGGCTCGGAGGAGATGCTGGCGGCGGCCATGGGCAAAAGCGGGTCGGTACAGGGCGTACCGCCCATCTTTTTGCATCAGTCCATGCCCAGGCTGGATCTCTACGGCACCGTGGACGCGGCCGTCTGCTGTCTGGACAGCCTGAACTACCTCACCGACCCCGCCGATGTGCGCCGCACCTTCCGGCGGCTGCATCTGTTCATCGCCCCCGGCGGTGTGCTGGTGTTCGATGTGAACACGGCGGCCAAGCTGGCGGCGCTGGACGGACAGGTGTTTCTGGACGAGACGGAGGATACCTACTGCGTCTGGCGTGCGGCGTACAGCCGGGGCCTGTGTACCTATTATATGGATCTGTTCCAGCGCCGAGGCGACGGCGCGTGGGAGCGGCGGGAGGAGCTGCACCGGGAGCGGGCCTACTCCGTGGAGGAGCTGACGGCGTGGCTTACCGAGGCGGGCTTCGGCGATATCCGGGTGTACGGCGACGCAAGGCTGCGCCGTCCCCGGGAGGACGAGCAGCGGGTGTATGTCTGCTGCGTGCGAAAATAAGCAAAAGAGGTTTACATAACATGGAAGATAGGATCGTGAGAGCCATCTCCGGCGACGGGATGGTGCAGGCGGCGGCCATTTACAGCCGAAACCTGACGGAGCGCGCCCGGCAGATACACAAGACGCTGCCGGTGGCCACGGCGGCGCTGGGCCGCACGCTGGCCGGCGCGTCCATGATGGGCAACGCCCTGAAGGGGCAGGGTGCCAGCCTGACGCTGCAGATCAAGGGCGGCGGCCCGCTGGGCACGGTGCTGGCCGTCAGTGACCACGAGGGCAACGTCCGGGGCTATGTGACGAACCCGCAGGTGGAGCTGCCCCTCCGGGCGGACGGCAAGCTGGATGTGGGCGGCGCCGTGGGCCATGAGGGTACGCTGACCGTCATCAAGGATCTGCACATGAAGGAGCCGTATGTAGGCACCATCGACCTGCTGGGCGGTGAGATCGCCGAGGACATTGCCGGGTATTTCGTGGAGTCGGAGCAGATCCCCACGGCCTGCGGACTGGGGGTGCTGGTGGACCGCGACCAGAGCGTCAAGTCCGCCGGCGGCTATCTGATCCAGCTGCTGCCCGGCGCCACGGAGGACACCATCGTCAAGGTGGAGGGCGGCATCATGGCCGCCGGGCCGGTGTCGGCGCTGCTGGAGCAGGATCCCGACCCGGAGCACCTGCTGCGCACGGTGATGAGCGATTTCGACCTGAAGATTCTGGAGACGCAGCCCGTGTCCTACAAGTGCTACTGCAGCCGGGAGCGGGTGGAGCGCGCGCTCATCTCGCTGGGGCGCAAGGAGCTGGAGGACATGCTCCGCGAGCAGGGCGGCTGCCAGCTGAGCTGCCAGTTCTGCGACGCAGTGTACGACTTCTCCAAGGAGGACTTAGAGGGGCTTCTGGCGACACTGTAAGAAAAAATTGGCTTTTTGAAAAATAATGATTGACAGATGGGGATGGCTTTAGTATAATAACCTACGTCGTCCGGCGAGGACGGCAGGTACGGGAGCATAGCTCAGCTGGTTAGAGCACCTGCCTTACAAGCAGGGGGTCACTGGTTCGAGTCCAGTTGTTCCCACCATCCACATGGCCAAGTAGTTCAGTTGGTTAGAACGCCAGCCTGTCACGCTGGAGGTCGAGGGTTCGAGCCCCTTCTTGGTCGCCATATGCCTCTGTAGCTCAGTTGGTAGAGCAGCGGACTGAAAATCCGCGTGTCGTTGGTTCGACTCCGACCGGAGGCACCAAGGTGCCGCAATAGCGGCGCCGTTTGCGGGCGTAGCTCATCTGGTAGAGCGCGACCTTGCCAAGGTCGAGGTAGC
>URHT01000019.1 GCA_900547745.1 uncultured Eubacteriales bacterium
CCACCGCCGTGGGGGTGGTCGCAGGGGTTCATGACGGAACCGCGGACAGTGGGACGCCAGCCCATGTGGCGCTTGCGGCCAGCCTTACCGATCTGGATGTTCTCGTGCTCCAGATTGCCCACCTGACCGATGCAGGCGGTGCAGTTGGTACGGATGATGCGCACCTCGCCGGAGGGCATACGGATCTGGGCGTTGGCGCCCTCCTTGGCCATCAGCTGGGCGTAGGCGCCGGCGGAGCGAACCAGCTGGGCGCCCTTGCCGGGGTGCAGCTCCACATTGTGGATCACGGTACCCACGGGGATGTTGGCGATGGGCAGGCAGTTGCCGGGCTTGATGTCGGCAGCGGCGCTGGAGAGCACCTTATCGCCGGCAGTCAGGCCGACGGGCGCGATGATGTAGCGCTTCTCGCCGTCCTCGTACTGCACCAGCGCGATGTTGGCGCTGCGGTTGGGATCGTACTCCAGACGCAGGACGGTGGCTTCCATATCCACCTTGTCGCGCTTGAAGTCGATAATGCGGTACTTGCGCTTCTCGCCGCCGCCGCGATGGCGGACGGTGATGCGGCCGTAGCTGTTGCGACCAGCGTTCTTCTTCAGCACCTCGGTCAGGCTGGCCTCGGGCTTGGCGTGCTTATCGATGCCGTCGAAGCCGGAGACAGTCATGTGCCGGCGGGAAGGGGTGGTCGGCTTAAAAGTTTTGATAGACATTCTCTACACTCCCTTCTCTTACACCATACCCTCGAAGAACTCGATGGTCTTGGAATCTTCAGTCAGCTGGACGTAAGCCTTTTTCCAGCTCTTGCGCTGGCCGGGACGGCCCGCGCCCATGCGCTTGGTCTTGCCATCGTAGTTGATGGTATTGACCTTGGCGACCTTCACGCCGAAGATCTTCTCCACGGCGTTCTTGATCTCGATCTTGCCGGCGGTGGGAGCCACTTCAAAGACGTACTTCTTTTCGGAAGTAGCGGCCATGGAGCGCTCGGTAATGACCGGACGGATGATGATGTCGTATACGTTAGCCATTATGCGAACACCTCCTCGATTACTGCGAGGGCTTCCTTATCCAGCACCAGATACTTGGCGTTCAGAATGTCGTAGACATTGATGAGGTTTGCCATGGAAGTAACGACGCCGGGGATGTTGCGGGCGCTCTTGACGACGACCTCGTCCTTGGCGGGGGTGACCACCAGAGACTTGCCATCAGCCTTGACGGCGGTCAGGAAAGCGCGGAAGTCCTTGGTCTTGATGCTGTCCATCTTGATGCTGTCGATGACGATGATCTCGCCGGCAGCGGCCTTGGCGGACAGAGCGGATTTCATAGCCAATCTCTTGACCTTCTTGTTCAGAACGTAAGAGTAGCTGCGGGGCTTGGGGGCGAACACGATGCCGCCGTGCGTCCACTGGGGAGCGCGGGTGCTGCCCTGACGGGCGTGACCTGTGCCCTTCTGGCGCCAGGGCTTCTTGCCGCCGCCGGAGACCTCGGCGCGGGTCAGAGCGCTCTGGGTGCCCTGACGGCAGTTGGCCAGATGGTTCTTCACCACTTCATGGACAACAGCGGTATTCGGCTCGATGCCGAAGATGCCGTCGTTCAGTTCAACAGTACCGACCTCGGCGCCGGCCATGTTCAAAACTTTGATGGTAGACATATCCTTAAGCACTCCTTTCCTTACTTAGTACGGGCGGAAGCCTTCTGCGGGTTACGACCGGAAGCCTTCTGCGGGTTGTTGCTGATACCGGTGTCGGCATGCTTGACGCGGTGGGTCTTGACGGTGCTCTTGATGAGGACGAGGCCGCCCTTGGGGCCGGGAATCGCACCGCGCACGGCGATGAGATTCAGCTCGGGATCGACCTTGACGATGTCCAGGTTCTGGATGGTGACCTGATCGCAGCCCATCTGGCCAGCGCCGATCTTGCCCTTGAAAATACGGCTGGGATCGGTGGTGGAGCCCATAGAGCCGGCATGACGGTGCACGGGGCCGCCGCCGTGGCTCATGGGAGTACGGCCGGCGTTCCAGCGCTTCACGACGCCCTGATAGCCGTGGCCCTTGCTGGTGCCGGTGACATCCACGAAGTCGCCCTCTTTAAAGGTGTCGGCCTTCACGATGTCGCCCACGTTCAGCTCGGCGGCGTTCTCCAGGTCAAACTCACGCAGATACTTCTTGGGGGCAACGCCGGCCTTGTTCAGGTGGCCCATCTCGGGCTTGGTCAGCTTGCGCTCGGGGACATCCTCGAAGCCCAGCTGCACGGCGGCGTAGCCTTCCTTCTCGGCAGTCTTCTTCTGGACGACGGTGCAGGGACCCGCCTCGATAACGGTGACGGGGATCACCTTGCCGTTTTCGTCGAAGATCTGAGACATACCGACTTTCTTGCCAATGATTGCCTTCATGTATGATCCTCCTTAAAGGTTATTGGTCGGCATAGTTCAATCTGCATTGGGGTCAGATCGCTTGCTCTGCCGACGTAACCCCCGCCCGCCTCACGCAAGTCGGCGAGCGGTCGGGTAGCAAGCAAATTCGTTTGCGGGGATATTATATAAGGTGGGTTTACAGCATAAGGTGGGTTTACAGCTTGATCTCGATCTCCACACCGGCGGGCAGATCCAGCGTCATCAGCGCCTCCACAGTCTTGGGGGTGGAGTTGGTGATGTCGATCAGTCTCTTGTGGGTGCGGCGCTCGAACTGCTCACGGCTGTCCTTATACTTGTGGGTAGCGCGCAGGATGGTGACGATCTCTTTCTTGGTGGGCAGAGGAATGGGGCCGGACACGCTGGCGCCGGTGCGCTTGGCGGTCTCAACGATCTTCTCTGCGGACTGGTCGATGACCTGATGGTCATAGGCCTTCAGACGAATGCGAATCATTTCTTTTGCCATTTGGTCTTTTCCTCCATGTTTTCGTACGGTTTTTTCTGCGTGACCTACTGCCGTACGGCGGGAAATTTCTTATTCACCGTTCCGTGCGTATCATTCCGGCTCACAAGAAACACCGGCTCTTTGGCCGGTGTCCTTCTGGCGCGGCGATCTACGCCGGCGAACAGAAATCTCTCAGCCGCCCGATTATCGGACATACTCCCCGGAAGTTACCTCCTTTTCGGAGCAATCTCCCGGTTCATCGCATTGCAAACGCCTCCGGGTGTGTTGTGCCCGTTACGCGCGTACCCACATATAATATAGGAAAACCGGCACGGTGTCAAGCGGTTTTTTCTATTTTGTTCACAAAATTTCTTTGAAATTTTCAGTGGTTTTGACAGACGCAGATATTGTGCCGCCGGGCGGGCGCACTCCCCTATCTGGTGGCGCGGCGCTTCAGCGAATCTGGGAGGAAAAGTACGGGAACATGTCCTGCACCGAATACCGCGAAATATAGACGCATAAAAGAGCTGGGAACTGCGGAGCAGTTCCCGGCTCTTTTTGTTTTTGCTTTACACGCGCTTCCACTTGGCGCCGTTGGGGATGTCCGTGACCTCAACGCCCTTGGTCTTCAGCTCGTCCCGGATGCGGTCGGCCTCCGCGAAGTTCTTGGCCTTCTTGGCATCGGCACGGGCGCGGATCAGCGCCTCCACATCGGCATCGGACTCGCCGTCCTCGCTGATGACGGCGAACGCGCCGGCGGCGGGAGCCGCAGCTGCCTGCTTGGCCCGCAGCTGCGCCGCCTTCTCCAGCAGCTTCAGTCCCAGCACCGTGTCGAAGCTGTCCAGCAGGGCCAGCTTAGTCTTGTCGTTGGTCTTGGCCTTCAGCACATCGTACAGCACGGTGACGGCCATGGAGGTGTTCAGGTCGTTGTCCATGGCGGCGGTGAACCTGGCCTTGTACTCGTCAAAGACCGCCTGCTCCACCTCGCCCTCGTCCTTCAGGGCGGCAATGCGGGCCAGCAGCTTGTTGTAGGCCACAGTGGCGTTGTCCAGATTCTCCCATGTGAACACCAGGCTCTTGCGGTAGTGGCTCTGCAGGCAGAAGAAACGGTAGGCCAGCGGGTCGTAGCCCTTCTCCTCCAGCAGGGAGACGGTGAGGAACTCGCCCTTGGACTTGGACATCTTGCCGTGGTCGGTGTTCAGGTGGGCCACATGGCACCAGTGGGGGCACCACGGGTGGCCCAGATAGCTCTCGGACTGGGCGATCTCGTTGGTGTGGTGGGGGAAGGCGTTGTCCACGCCGCCGCAGTGCAGGTCGAGGTACTCGCCGTTGTACTTCATGGAGATGCCGGAGCACTCAATGTGCCAGCCGGGATAGCCCACGCCCCACGGAGAGTCCCATTTCAGGGCCTGATCCTCGAACTTGGACTTGGTGAACCACAGCACGAAGTCGTTCTTGTTGCGCTTGTTGGTGTCCTCCTCCACGCCCTCGCGGACGCCCACAGCCAGATCCTCCTCGTTGTGGTCGTTGAAGATATAGTAGCGCTGCAGCTTGCTGGTGTCGAAGTACACGTTGCCGCCGGCCACATAGGCGTAGCCGGTGTCGATGAGCTTAGTGATGATCCGGATATAGTCGTCGATCAGGCCGGTGGCGGGCTGCACCACGTCGGGGCGCTTGATGTTCAGCTTCCGGCAGTCGCTGAAGAACGCATCGGTGTAGTACTGGGCGATCTCCATGACGGACTTGTGCTCACGCTTGGCGCCCTTGAGCATTTTGTCCTCACCCTCGTCGGCATCGGAGGTCAGGTGGCCCACATCGGTGATGTTCATGACGCGGTTCACGTCGTAGCCCGCGTAGCGCAGGTACTTCTCCAGCACGTCCTCCATGATGTAGGAGCGCAGGTTGCCGATGTGGGCGAAGTGGTACACCGTGGGGCCGCAGGTGTACATCTCCACATGGCCGGGGGTATGGGTCTTGAACTCCTCTTTCTTATGGGTGGCGGAATTATACAGATACATGATAAACCTCCTATGATTTACATTATTATAATGTGTGTAAAAAAGAACGCCTCCCATGCCCGCAGGCATGAGAGGCGAATAGATACTTCGCGGTTCCACTCTCGTTTATCACTCAGGTACGGCCCATGACGCAGGCCATGCGGAGGGCATCCACAGCCCCCTCGCTCCCGGACGCACCTTCTGTCCGCACGGGTGAGCGGGCTTGCAGCCGGCGGCCCCCTCTCTCTTGCCCCGTGGGATGGACATACTCTTTCCGATCAACGCGCTATTCGGTTGGGTCTTATGGTAGCAGGATTTTGGTTCGGTGTCAAGCTATTTGATGCTCTTGAACACGTCGGCGTTTTTGGCAAAATACTCAACGCCGGAGTAGACAGTGGTCACCAGGATCACGCCCTGACACACATAGTTGAGTACCTGGGGGATACCCAGCAGGATCAGGCAGATGCACACCATAGTGCTGGCGGTCTTGATCTTGCCCGACCAGCCGGCGGCAATGACGCGGCCCTTCTCCACCGCCACAAGGCGCATGCCGGACACGGCAAACTCCCGCAGCAGCACGATGGCCAGCACCCACGCGGCGAACGTGCCCTCCTCCACGAACCAGCACAGCGCCGCCATCACAAGGCACTTGTCCGCCAGCGGATCCATGAATTTCCCGAAATCGGAGATCTGGTTATAGTGGCGGGCGATGTAGCCGTCCAGCAGATCGGTGAGGCAGGCGACGATATAGATGCCCAGCGCCACATAGCGGCAGCCGGGGAAGCCCCAGTACAGCACCACCAGAAAAACGGGGATCATCAGCACCCGCAGGATCGTCAGTTTGTTCGCGGTCGTCATGTATGTATCAGCCTTTCTTTTTGGTCTTTCCGCGCCTCCGGAGGTCTCCCCGCCGGACGCTGACGGTATTGTAGCACGGGCGGCGGCAAAAGAAAAGGATTTTTTACTCCGCCGCCTCGCCGGTGAGCTCGCCGTCCATGGCGCCGGTGATGCGCACCGGCACGAACTCGCCAGCCTCCACCTCGTGGTCGGCGGTGAAGTAGATGCGCCCGTCGATGTCGGGGCTTTCCGCATAGCTGCGGCCCACGAACATCATAGCCTGGCTGTCGAACCCGTCGCACAGCACCTCCGTGACGCCGCCCATGCGGCTGTCGTTGAAGTCATCCATGATGCGGGACTGCACGTCCACCACAAGGTCGGCGCGGCGCTCGGCTTCATCGGTATCCACCCGGTTCAGCATCTTGGCGGCGGGAGTCCCTTCCTCCGGTGAGTAGGGGAACACGCCGGCCCGTTCGATGCGCACCTCCTGCAAAAATTCGCACAGCTCCTCAAAGGCGGCTTCGTCCTCATAGGGCAGGCCGGTGATGAGGCTGGTGCGCAGCACCAGGCCAGGGATGCGGGCCCGCAGCTTCCGGAACAGGGCCAGCAGCTCCGCCTTGTCGCCACGGCGGTTCATGGCCTTGAGCACCTTGTCGTTGCAGTGCTGGATGGGGATATCCAGATAGGGCAGCACCTTGTCCTCGGCGGCGATGGTGTCGATCAGCTCATCGGTGAACTCGTCGGGATACAGATAGTGCAGACGTATCCAGCGGAAGTCCAGTCTGCACAGCTCCCGCAGCAGCGCCGCCAGCCTCCGCTCACCGTACAGGTCAATGCCGTAGCGGGTGATGTCCTGGGCGATGACGATGCACTCCTTCACCCCGGCGTCCGCCAGCCGCTTCGCTTCAGCCAGCACGTCCTCCATGCGGCGGCTGCGGTAGCGGCCCCGCAGGGACGGGATGACGCAGTAGGCGCAGCGGTTGTCGCAGCCCTCGGCGATGCGCAGGTAGGCGTAGTGCTTGGGGGTGGTCAGCACCCGGTCAAACTCGTCGATCATGCCGTGGATGTCCGCGAAGCGGCAGGGCCGTCCCCCGGCCATCAGCTCCGCCAGCGCCGGCACGATCTCGCCGTAGCTGCCGGTACCCATGATGCCGTCCACCTCCGGCAGCTCCGTCAGGATCTCCTGCTGGTAGCGCTGGGTGAGACAGCCCGTGACCAGAATTTTCCGCACCTGCCCCGCCGCCTTTAGCTCCGCCGCGGAGAGGATGGTGTCAATGGCCTCCTCCTTGGCGCTGTCGATAAAGCCGCAGGTGTTGATGACCACCACATCGGCGCCGGCAGGCTCCTCCTGCAGGGTGTGCCCCGCATCGCGGCACAGAGCCATCATCTGCTCGGTATTCACCAGATTCTTGGCACAGCCAAGTGAAATAAAGGAAATTTTCACGTTTTGTACCTCTCATGCTTCGTCGATCTCTTGCCCCGGCTCGTTGAGGGCGGGGCGGATGTCCTGCCACGAAAAGCCCCGGCGCTGGAGGGCGGCGGCCATGCGGCGGCTGTCCTCCGGAGTCAGCGGACGACCCCGCAGCTTGGTACGAAGGAATTTGCGGATGGCCTCCTCCGGCGGCGGCAGCTGTGCCAGCGCCTCGTCCCACAGCTCCTTGGGCACGCCCCGGCGGTGCAGCTCCTGCCGGACGCGGCCGGCGCCGCAGCCCATGGCGCCGTAGTGCCGGGCGATGGCGCCGGCATAGGCGGCGTCGTCCACCGCCCCCAGCTCCTCCAGCCAGTCCGCCGTGTCTGCGGCATCCTCCGGCGAGGCGCCCTTCCTTGTCAGGCGGCTCGTCAGCTCCTTTTTGGAGAGCATCCGCCCAGCGGCCATGTTGGCGCCCCTGCGTTTGGTGTCGGAACGGCGGGCTGCCGCCTCCAGTGCCGCCAACGTTTCCGGCGGCAGGTCAAGGCCCTGATATAAGCCAAATTGCAGAAGCTCCGCGCCGGTGATCCGGAGGATGCTCCCATCCTCCAGATACACCAGCACGCGCTCCTGCTTACGTTTGGAATTTTCCAGCCGTTCAATGCGCATCAGTCAGCGTCGTCGAAGTCGTCGGCGGACACGTCCACCGCGCGGCCCGCCGCCTTGGCGGCGGTGCGGGACTGTGCGCCCATCAGCTTGTGGAAGTTCTCCCGGACGGCGCTCTCCAGCTTGGCCGCCTCCTCCGGATGGTCGCGGAAATACTGCTTGGCCGCGTCGCGGCCCTGTCCCAGACGCACCTCGCCCATGTTGAACCACGAGCCGCTCTTCTGCACCAGATCCAGCTTCACCGCCAGATCCAGCAGGTCACCCAGCTTGCTGATGCCCTCGCCGTACATGATGTCGAACTCGGCCTCCCGGAACGGGGGGGCCACCTTATTCTTCACCACCTTGGCGCGGGTGCGGTTGCCGATGACCTCGCCGCCGGACTTCAGCGTCTCGATGCGGCGCACATCGATGCGAACGGAGGCGTAGAACTTCAGCGCCCGGCCACCGGTGGTGACCTCGGGGTTTCCGTACATGACGCCCACCTTCTCGCGGAGCTGGTTGATGAAGATGACGATGGAGTTGGTCTTGTTGATGACGCCGGTGAGCTTGCGCAGCGCCTGACTCATCAGGCGGGCGTGCAGGCCCACGAAGCTGTCGCCCATCTCACCCTCGATCTCGGCGCGGGGCACCAGCGCAGCCACAGAGTCCACCACCACCACGTCGATGGCGCCGGAGCGCACCAGCGCCTCCGTGATCTCCAGCGCCTGCTCGCCGGTGTCGGGCTGGGAGATGAGCATATCCTCCACATTGACGCCCAGCGCCTTGGCATAGGTGGGATCCAGCGCGTGCTCGGCATCCACGAAGGCCACCTCGCCGCCCATCTTCTGGGCCTCGGCCAGTACATGCAGAGCCAGCGTGGTCTTACCGGAGGACTCCGGCCCGTAGATCTCCACGATACGGCCACGGGGCAGACCGCCGATACCCAGTGCCAGATCCAGCGACAGAGAGCCGGTGGGGATGGCCTCCACATTCAGGGCACTCTCCGCGCCGTAGCGCATGATGGAGCCCTTGCCATACATCTTCTCGATCTGCTGCATAGCTGTTTCCAGCGCTTTTTTCTTGTCGGACACTGCCGTGCTCTGGGCCGCAGGTTCTTTCTTCGCTGCCATTGTTCCGTCCTCCTCTGTTTGTTGTGTCTTGTATGTTATCAGACGCGCTGTCCCGAAAACAGGACAGCTCACAGCTCCGTGTGCAGGATGCCCCAGACCACCCGGGGGATGCCGTTGAGGTCGGGCAGCACCTCGATATCGCCGAAGCCCACGGCGCGCATGATGCGCAGCACGTCGTCGGCCTGTCCGATGCCCACCTCGAAGTACAGCCGTCCGCCGGGGCGCAGCGCCTCCCGCCAGCCATCGCAGATGGCGCGGTAGAAGTCCAGTCCGTCAACGCCGCCCTTCAGGGCCAGATGCGGCTCGTAATCCCGCACCGAGGGATCCAGCCCGGCGATGTCCCCGTCAGGGATGTAGGGTGGGTTGGACACGATGCAGTCGAACTCCCCCAGACGCTTGGGCGCTTTTTCCAGCGCGTTGAGCTGCATGGACACCGCCTGACCGGAAAGGCCGGTGCGGCGGATGTTCTGGCGGCAGACGCGCAGCGCGCCCTCGTCGATCTCCCCCAGCACCACATGGCTGCCGGGGACATTTTTCGCCACTGCCAGACCGATGCAGCCGGAGCCGGCGCACAGATCCAGCACCCGGGGGCTCTCCGCGCCCCGCAGGCCCTCGATGACGGCGGCGGCCAGCACCTCCGTGTCCGGGCGGGGGATGAGCACCCGCTCCGAGATGTCCAGCGGCAGGCCGTAAAACTCCCACTCGCCGATGAGGTAGGCCACCGGCTCACCGGCCAGATGGCGCTCCACAAGCTGCCGCGCCTGCCGCTCCACCGTGTCGGGGACATAGAGTCGGCTGTCGCGGGTCAGCTCCTCCCGGCTCTTGCCGGCGGCGCAGCACACCAGCTCCCGGGCCTCCAGTGTGGCGGCGGGCAGCCCCGCCGCATGGAGCTGCTGGCGTATATCCAAATACAGATTGTTATATGTGATCGCCATAATACGTCGTGTTATCCCCTTTTACCACTGATCTTTCCCCTGTTCGGCGGGGATCACCAGCTTCATGGCTTCGATGGCCACCTCGATCATGGAGTCGTCCGGCTCGTTGGTGGTGAAGTTCTGCATCCACATACCGGGGGCGGACAGGATGCGGGTCACGGCGTTGTCGTGGGCGCCCACAAAGCGGTTGAACTCGTAGGTCACGCCCACCACCGGCACCAGCAGCAGCAGCTTAACCCCGATGCGCACCCAGATGTTCTGCCAGTTGATGTAGGGAAACACGATGCTGGACACCAGAATGGACACAATGATGACCACGAACAGGAAGCTGGTGCCGCAGCGGGGATGGTGCTTGGGCTGGGGACGGACATTCTCCACCGTCAGGGGCAGCCCCGCCTCGTAGCAGAAGATGGTCTTATGCTCCGCGCCGTGGTAGCAGAACACCCGGCGCACATCCTTCTGCTTGGAGCAGAGGATCAGGTATGTCAGAAAGACCAGCACCTTCACCACGCCCTCGATGATGTTGTGGACGGCGGCGCTCTGTGCGTGGAACAGCCCGGCGATGAACGTGGGCAGCAGCATGAACAGCACCAGCGTCAGCCCCAGACTGAGGATGACGGAAAATGCCACCACCAGCGACTGCAGCTTCTCCGCCGGGACGTGCTTTTCCAGCCACTGGTCGAACTTGCCGGACTTGGCATCCTCGTCGTCGGGGAAATAGTCCGCCGAGAACATCAGCGCCTTGACGCCTGTGATCATGGAGCTGATGAACGTCACAGCGCCCCGGAGGATGGGAATACCCAGAATGGGATACCGGTCCTTGATAAATTTCCGCTCCGTCACCTTGGTGACCAATCCCTCCGGCGAGCGAACCACGATGGCGTCCTTCTCCGGGCCGCGCATGAGAATTCCTTCAATCAGCGCCTGTCCGCCGATGGTGGTGCGGAAGGCGCCCTGTTTCTTTTCCATATGCCTGAATGATCCTTTCTGAGGCAAGCATAGCACAGCTCGCCGAAAAATGCAACAGTTGTTCGATTTTTTTACAGTTCTTTTTCCGTCTCCCGCTTCAGCGGCAGGCGGATGGTGACCACCGTACCGCCGCCGTCGGCGTTGCCGATGTCGAACTGTCCGCCGTGGAGATGCACGATCTCATCACAGACCGCCAGACCAATGCCGCTGCCCCGCGCCCGGGAGGAGCCCTTGTAGAACTTCTGCTTCACATAGGGCAGCTCCGCCTCGGGGATGCCGGGGCCGAAGTCCCGGATGGTGATGACATAGGCCTCGTTCTCCTGTGTCAGACGGACGACGATGCGTTTGCCGGAGCCGCCGTGCTTGGCGGCGTTGTCCAGCACGTTGCAGAACACCTGCTTCAGCCGCTCCGGGTCGCCGGTGATGGGCTCGTCGTACAGCGCCTTGTCGCTGGTGTACTCCAGCGAGATGCCGTCCTGCCGGAACAGCTCCCGGTAGGTGTAGACCGCGTCCTCCAGCTCCGCCTGCAGGTCGGTATCCTCCACCTGTAAGGTGAAGCGGCCGTCGGTCATCTTGGAGAAGTCCAGCAGCTCCTCCACCATATTGGTCAGGCGGCGGGACTCCTTCACAATGATCTGCACGCCGCGGCGCAGCTGCTGGACATCGCAGGATTCGTCCTCCAGCAGCGTCTCGCCCCAGCCGTTGATGGCCGTCAGCGGCGTGCGCAGCTCGTGGGATACGGAGGAGATGAACTCCGACTCCATTTTCTCGCTCTGGCTGATCTTCAGGGACATATCATTGATGTTGTCCACCAGCACGCCCATCTCATCGGCGTATTTGTTGGGGATCTGGATGCCGTAGCTGCCGCCGGAGATACGCTTGGCCGCCTCCGACACCGCCGACACCGGCGCCACCACGTTGTTAATGAAGATGGAGCTGGACAGGAAGATCAGGCAGATGACGGCGGCCATGACGCCGCAGACCACCAGCACCGTCAGGAACACCTGCCGATCCAGCTCGCCGATGCCGGTGACGTAACGCATGACGCCCACCACCTGCCCGTTGAACTTCAGCAGGCTGGAGGCGGCGATGATCCGCTCGCCGGTGGTCTCGTCCAGGCCCACGAAGTCCTGCACCGTGCCGCTCTCCACGGCCCGGGCCACCTCCGGTGTGCCGGGGTAGGTACCTGCCGTCAGGCCCCGCGTCGTGACCTCCACCCGTCCGGCGCTGTTGAGGAACTGCAGCTCGATGCGGTCGGCGTCGTCAAAGGTGGCGGCGTACAGCGTGGCGCTGCGGTAGTACTCCTTGTAGCCGGTCATGACGTAGGTGTTGAAGTAGTCCGCGCCGGAGGACGCCTTGGCCCGCAGGGTGGAGCGGGCGCTGTTGTAGTAGTTGCTGGCAAAGCCCACGGAGATCAGAACACCCACCAGCAGCAGGATGGCGGCCACGGGGCCGATGCTCCCGGCCAGCCAGCGGCGGCGCAGGCCCTGTACCTTGGGCAGCTTGGCAGGCATATTCCTCAACTCCTTTTCAACGAGATAGGTGCGGCATCAGCCGCGGCGCGGCAGGTATTTTGCGCGCCGGCGTCAGAATCCCCATTTATATCCGTAGCCCCAGATGGTCGTGATGTATATGGGGTTCGTGGCGTTGTCCTCGATCTTGAGACGGAGCCGGCGGATGTTGACGTCGACGATCTTGAGCTCGCCGAAGTAGTCGTGGCCCCAGACGAGGTCGAGGATCTCCTCGCGGGAGAGGGCTTTACCGGGGTTCTCCATGAACATTTTCATGATGGAGTATTCAACCTGGGTGAGCTTGATGCGCTGGCCGTTCTTCTCGAGGGTGCGGTTGCGGGTATTGAGAAGGAAGGGGGGCTGCTCGATCTCGCCGACATCCACGGAGGCGCCGCCGGAGCGGCGCATGAGGGCGTCGACGCGGGCGGTGAGCTCGGCGGGCGAAAAGGGCTTGGTGACGTAGTCGTCGGCGCCTGTCATAAGGCCGGTGACCTTGTCCATCTCCTGAGAGCGGGCGGTGAGCATGATAATGCCGATGGCGGCGTTGGTGGCGCGGATGCGGCGGCAGACCTCAAAGCCGTCGATACCGGGAAGCATGATGTCCAGCAGGGCCACGCGCACGTCGGTGTGCTGCTTCAGCTTCTCCAGCGCCTCCTCGCCTGTCTCCGCCTCCACCACCTCGTAGCCGGCGCGGCGGAGATTGATAACGATAAAGCTGCGGATACTGGATTCGTCCTCCAGAACCAAGACCTTTTTCATAGGGATGCTCCTTTCTCAGGAATTGTTCCATGTGCCGAGGATGAGGTTGAAGCAGCGGCGCAGCAGATCCTCATCCATACCGTAGTAGGGGGCGATCTCGTAGACCTCGCCGGCGTAGACGGTGGTAGCCTGACGGCGCAGGACGATGCGGTGTCCCATGCGGCTGCGGCTGTCCCGGTTCTCGCCGGTGATGGTGTAGATGGTGAGCACGGAGTCGCCGTTGATGCGCAGGGTCATCTGGCTCTCGTTCTGGATGCCGCCGGTAACGGTGTCCACCTCCCAGCCCCACCAGCTCATGGGGATGGTGAAATACCACCCGGTGGAGGGGCTGTAATAGGTCTTGCCGGTCTGGGCGAAGCGCCCGTCCGTCTGCCACGTCATCCATGCCACAAGGCCGTCCGTCTGCTCGGCGGCAGTATCGCCCAAGGGGCAGGGCACCTCGATAATGCCGTCGTTGTCGATGTCCTGCGGGGCCAGCTGGCGGTAGGGATAGACGGCGGCGGAGACGCCGCTGGTCTTGTCCAGCGCCACGTTGACCAGTCCCGCCTCCTGCCGGTAGATGAGGATGTCGGTGACGGCCATGCTGTTGGCATCCACGCCGGTGATGAACACGGCGGGCACGTCTCTGTCCACCATGCCGGTGACGACGCTGCCTCGGTTCAGGGCGGTCATGGAGCTGGACAGGCGGCAGCGGTAGGATACGCCCAGCTGCTCGTCCTGCCAGCCGTAAAACTCCGCCATGGGGCCCATCTCGCCGTCGGCCCGGAGCACCAGCAGGCTGGGCACGCCATCGCCGTTGAGATCCTGAATGCTGAAGCTGCTGTAGCTGCAGGACATAAGGGCCACCGGCTCCGGCTCCATGGAGTAGGCCGCCAGCGTCTGGACATCGGCGCTGATGCGCCAGCCCACGATAAGCTCCCGGCGTCCGTCGCCGTCGAGATCCTGATAGTACACGCTGTCCACGATGGTGCCGCTGCTCTCCACGGTGCAGAACAGACGGTAGCTGTCGTTCTCGTCCAGCCGGTACACCATGATCTTCAGGGGCTTTTCGTCGGTGCTGCGGCGCAGGAACACCAGCGCCTCCTGCCGTCCGTCGTCCTCCAGATCCACCATCTGCACGGACTGGATGTTCCGTCCGCCGGAGGGGGATGCGTACTCGTAGCCCTGGGAGATCAGACTGTCCAGCTGCTGGGAAAGGCCGGCGTACTCCGGCGCCATGCGGGGCAGGGTGAACAGCTGCTCCACGGAGGAGTCGAACACGGTGCAGCCGGACAGAGCGGCGGCCAGTGCCAGCCCCGCCAGCAGCAGGATGCACTTTTTCACGGCGCGCTTCACGGCGGCTCCCCCCTTTCGGTAAATATCCAATGTACACTATACCACAGTCCACGCCGTTTTGGTAGTGCTTTTTGCGGTTTTCTTGCCGCGCACCATCTAAAAAAGGAAAGCCCCGCGCCGGGGCTTTCCTTTTACTGCCGTATCATGCGTTGTCCGCCAGATAGCGGGCCACATAGACGCCGCTGGCCGATGCGTGGGACAGGGAGTGGGTCACGCCGCTGCCGTCGCCGATGACGAACAGGCCCTTGTGGGGCGTCTCCAGATTCTCGTCCAGCGCCACCTCCATGTTGTAGAACTTTACCTCCACGCCGTAGAGCAGCGTATCGTCGCTGGCGGTGCCGGGAGCGATCTTGTCCAGCGCGTAGATCATCTCGATGATGCCGTCCAGAATACGCTTGGGCATCACAAGGCTCAGATCGCCGGGGGTCGCCGCCAGCGTGGGGGTCATGAAGCCCTTTTCGATGCGCTTTGGGGTGCTGCGCTGGCCGCGGATCAGGTCGCCGAACCGCTGCACCATCACGCCGCCGCCCAGCATATTGCTGAGCCGGGCAATGCTCTCGCCGTAGCCGTTGCTGTCCCGGAACGGCTCGGTAAAGTGCTTGGACACCAGCAGGGCGAAGTTGGTGTTCTCCGTGTGCATGGCCGGATCCTCGTAGCTGTGGCCGTTGACGGTGACGATGCCGTTGGTGTTCTCATTGACCACCGCGCCCCGGGGATTCATGCAGAATGTGCGCACCTTGTCCTGATACTTCTCGGTCTTATAGACGATCTTGCTCTCGTAAAGCTCATCGGTGATGGGGGCAAACACCTCGGCGGGCAGCTCCACCCGGACACCGATATCCACCCGGTTGGACTTGGTGGGGATGTCCAGCGCCTCGCACACGGACTCCATCCACTTGCTGCCGCTGCGGCCCACGGAGATGATGCACTTGCTGCCGCAGAACGTGCCCTTGTCCGTCTCCGCCTCGTAGCCGCCGTCCTCCGTGACGCGCAGGGCCTTTACGGGCGTCAGGAAGTGGAAGTCGATATGCTCCTTCAGCTGGGCGTACAGATTCTCCAGCACCTTGTAGTTGATGTCGGTGCCCAGATGCCGCACGGAGGCATCCAGCAGGTGGAGATTATTTTGCAGACACAGGCGCTTGAAGCCGCTGTCCGCCGTGGAGTACAGCCTGGTGCCCGCGCCGCCGCAGGCCACGTTGATATCGTCCACATAGTGCATCAGCTCCATGGCCTTCTGCTTGCCGATGTACTCGTACAGTGTGCCGCCGAACTCGTTGGTCAGGTTGTACTTGCCGTCGGAGAAGGCGCCGGCGCCGCCGAAGCCGTTCATAATGGCGCAGGTCTTGCAGTGGATGCAGGACTTGACCTTGTCGCCGTCGATGGGACAGTGCCGCTTCTCCAGCGGGTTGCCCGCCTCCAGCACCGCTACCCTCCACGCCGGCTTCCGCTGCATCAGCTCATAGGCGGAGAAGATGCCGCCGGGGCCCGCGCCGATGATCAACACATCATATTTCATCAGAAGAATACCTCCTTCACATTTTCAACCAGCATACAGTATACCCGAAGTATCGGCAGGACACAATTTCTTTTTTCTTATCCCTCACATTTGTGTTTCCAATCGCCGGTGAATCTGGTACAATGAGGAAAAACACACAGGGGGTATGCTTATGAGCCGTGCAGACCAGATCTTTAAGGAAAATTGCCGTGACATCCTGCGAAACGGGGTGTGGGACACCGACCAGCAGGTGCGTCCCCACTGGGAGGACGGCACGCCCGCCCACACTGTAAAGAAATTCGGCATCGTCAACCGCTACGACCTGCGCCAGGAGTTTCCCATCCTCACCGTGCGCCGCACCTTTTTCAAGACCTGCATCGACGAGCTGCTGTGGATCTGGCAGCAGAAGTCCAACAATATCCACGACCTGCGGGGCCACATCTGGGACAGCTGGGCCGATGAAAACGGCTCCATCGGCAAGGCCTACGGCTACCAGCTGGCGGTGAAGCACCAATACCCCGAGGGGGAGATGGATCAGGTGGATCGGGTGCTGTATGACCTGAAGCACAATCCCGCCAGCCGCCGCATCCTCACCAATATCTACAACTTTCAGGATCTTCACGAGATGGCGCTGTATCCCTGTGCCTACTCCATGACCTTCAACGTCTCCGGCAACACCCTCAACGCCATTCTCAACCAGCGCAGTCAGGATATGCTGGCCGCCAACAACTGGAATGTGGTGCAGTACAGCGTACTGGTACACATGATGGCGCAGGTGTCCGGTCTGGAGGCCGGTGAGCTGGTACACGTCATTGCCGACGCCCACATCTACGACCGCCATGTACCCATCATCGAAAAGCTGCTGGAGCAGGACGAGCGTCCCGCCCCCCGCTTTGTGATGGACAAGTCCGTCTCCGATTTCTACCGGTTCACACGGGACAGCTTCTCGCTGGAGGGCTACGACCCCCAGCCCTTCGAGGACAAGATCCCCGTGGCCATTTAAGGAGGAATGCCCATGTACGCCATTGCAGCCGTAGACCGGCACTGGGGCATCGGCCGGGATAACGCCCTGCTGTTTCATATCCCCGCCGATATGCGGCGCTTCCGCGCCCTGACGGAGGGCAAGACCGTCCTCATGGGCCGCAAGACCCTGCAATCCCTGCCCGGCGGCAGAGGGCTGCCCCATCGCCGCAGCATCGTTCTCACCGGTGACCGGAGCTTTACCGCGGAAAACGCGGAGATCGTCCACTTCCCCGTGGAGGCGGTGTTTCAGGCTGGGGAGGACGCTTGGATCATCGGCGGTGAAAGCGTCTACCGCCGTTTTTTGCCCCTGTGCGACCGGGTGTTTATCACCAAGATTTTTGCCGACGGCCACGCCGACGCCTTTTTCCCCGATCTGGACGCTGACCCCCGGTGGCAGGTAGACAGTGAGAGTGAGCTCATGGAGGAGAACGGCCTGAAGTACCAATTCGTGGAGTACGTTCCTGCGCCGGAGGAGGCGCTGCTGCCCTCTGCGGCGGAGGACGTGCAGGAGCCGCCTCTGTTTGCGCCGCCCGCCGACTTCTCCGCCTTCAGCGGCTTCTGACGCCATGGCCGATCTCAACACCGACATCCGGTACATCAAGGGCATCGGCGAGACACGGGCCAAGGCCCTGCAAAAGCTGGGCATCACCACGCTGGGCGACCTGCTGTCCTACTTTCCCCGCCGGTGGGAGGATCGGACGCTGGAGCGTCCCATCCGGGAGCTGCCGGTGGGTGAATACGCCTGCGTCCGGGCCATGCTGGCCGGCGACCCCACCGCCAGCCGCATCGCCGGAGGGCGCACGCTGGTGAAGGTGCGGGCCGTGGACGGCAGCGGCGTGCTGGATGTAGCCTTTTTCAATCAGGACTACCGGAAAACCAGTCTCCACAAAGGGGAGACGTATATCTTCTACGGCAAGGTGGAGGGCGACCTGCTGCGCCGCCGCATGACCAATCCGGTGCTGGAGCCGGAGGGGCGGCAGCTGCTGACGGGCCGCATCATGCCCATCTACCCCCTGACCGCCGGGGTCAGCCAGACCATGCTGGCCAAGGCCATGCGGCAGGGGCTGGACGCCTGCCGTGACCTGCTGCCGGACGCACTGCCCGATGAGGTGCGGCAAGCCCATCACCTGTGCTATGTGGGCTATGCCTACGAGAATATCCACTTCCCCGACTCGCCGGAGGCGTTGGAGATCGCTCGCCGCCGTCTGGTGTTCGAGGAGCTTTTTGTGCTGGCCTGTGGCCTGCGGCTGCTGCGCTCCCGCAGAGAAGCGGGACACGGCCCCGTCTGCAAGACGGCGAGCCTCGCGCCCTTTTACGCCGCCTTGCCCTTCGCGCTGACAAATGCCCAGCGCCGTGCCGTGGAGCAGGCGGTGTCCGACATGACGTCGGGCCGTCCCATGAACCGGCTGTGTCAGGGCGACGTGGGCAGCGGCAAGACCATGGTGGCCGCCGCCTGCGTCTGGTTCGCCGCCCAGAGCGGCTGGCAGTCGGCGCTGATGGCTCCCACCGAAATTCTGGCCCACCAGCACTATGAAAATCTATCGCCGCTGTTCGCCCGCTTCGGCCTGCGCTGCGCCCTGCTCACCGGCTCCACCCGCGCCAGGGAGCGCCGGGAGATTCTGGCCGGTCTGGCCGACGGCAGTGTCGACCTGTGCATCGGCACCCACGCCCTGCTGACGGAGGATGTGCAGTACGCCCGGCTGGGGCTTGTCATCACCGATGAGCAGCACCGCTTCGGTGTGGACCAGCGGGCGGCGCTGTCCAGGAAAGCCGGCTCGCCCCATATGCTGGTGCTGTCCGCCACCCCCATCCCCCGGACGCTGGCCCTTATCATCTACGGTGATTTGGATGTGTCCATCATCGATGAGCTGCCGCCCGGGCGGCAGAAGGTGGATACCTTCGCCGTGGGGGAGAAATACCGCCAGCGGCTGAATGCCTTCATCCGCAGGCAGGTAGCCGAGGGACATCAGATATTCATCGTCTGTCCGCTGGTGGCGGAGGACGACCAGCTGCCCGACGAGCGCAAGGCCGTCACCGCCTACGCCGAAAAGCTGCAGGAGGAGGTGTTTCCCGACCTGCGCATCGCCGTGCTCCACGGCCGCATGAAGGCCAAGGAGAAAGAGGCCGTCATGGCCGCCTTCGCCGCCGGGGAGCGCGACATTCTGGTATCCACCACCGTGGTGGAGGTAGGCGTGGACGTGCCCAACGCCAATCTGATGGTGGTGGAGAACGCCGAGCGCTTCGGTCTCAGCCAGCTCCATCAGCTGCGGGGCCGGGTAGGCCGGGGCGCCGCCAAAAGCTGGTGCATCCTGCTGTCCGACAGCGACAGCGAGGATACCCGCCGCCGTCTGAAGGTGCTGACAGAGACCAACGACGGCTTCAAGATCTCTGAGGAGGATCTGCGTCTCCGCGGCCCCGGCGACTTCTTCGGTCAGCGGCAGCACGGTCTGCCCACGCTGAAGGCCGCCGATCTCAGCTGTGATGTGCGGCTGCTGGACGAGGCCCAGTCCGCCGCCAGCACTCTGTTGGACGCTGACCCCACGCTGTCCGAGCCCGCCCACACGCCGCTGCACCGGCGCATTGACCGGCTGTTTGCGGCCAACGAGGGCGGTCTGAACTGAAAAGAATGTGAAAAAACGGACGGAGCGCCTTGCGGCGCTCCGTCCGTTTTAATGCCGGGCAAAAGGGGGGTGCCCGACAGGGGGAAGAGCAAATTCCGAAGCGCGGCGCACATTCACCAAGCGCACCACTATGCTTCTTGCATATTGTACTGCAAGGTATTTTTCTTGTCAATGGTTTTCTTCGGATAAATTTTCCTCTTTCTGACACTTTTTTCTTACCCACTGCCCTGTCCCCTCCCCCTTGCCTGCCCCGTTCCGCCGTGCTATACTGGGAAAAACACATCCCGGCAAGGAGGTGCCGCCATGACGAAGGACGAGCTGCGGGCCAAAGCCAACGAGCTGCCGCTGCTGCCCGGCGTCTATCTGATGATGGACAAAACAGGGCAGGTCATCTACGTAGGCAAGGCCAAAAAACTGAAAAACCGGGTAAGCCAGTACTTTCAGGACACCGCCTCCCACAACGGCAAGACCCGCCGCATGGTGTCGCAGGTGGATCGGTTCGACACCATCATCGTCCGCTCGGAGTTCGAGGCCCTCATTCTGGAAAACTCCCTCATCAAGCGGCACATGCCCCGCTACAACATTCTGCTGAAGGATGACAAGGGCTACCCCTTTGTACGGCTGGATGAAGCGTCCGAATACCCCCGTTTTTCGCTGGTGACCCGCCCCGCGCAGGACGGCGCCCGGTACTTTGGGCCCTTCGGCGGCCGCAGCGAGACGCGGCAGGCCATCGACGCGGTGTGTGCCGCCCTGCGGCTGCCCACCTGCTCCCGCCGGTTCCCGCAGGATATCGGCAGGGAACGCCCCTGCCTGAATCACCACATCGGCCGGTGCGACGGCTTCTGCCGTCCCGACGGCCCGGACGCTGCCGAGTACCGCTGCCGCATCGCTCAGGCTGTGCGGCTGTTCGAGGGACGGCTGCGGCAGGTGACGGCGGAACTCACAGCCCAGATGAACGATGCCGCCGAGGCGCTGGACTTTGAGCGTGCCGCCGCCCTGCGGGATCAGGTGCGGGCGCTGTCGGTGCTGTCCAAGAACCAGAAGGTCATCGCCGGCATCTGCGCCGACACCGACGTGTGGGGCGTGTACACCGGCCCAGCCCGGGCCGGCTGCGCCGTGCTGCACATCGAAAACGGCGACCTGCTGGGCCGCCGGGTGGAAGTGCTGCCCGCCGCCGAGGACGCCGCAGCGCTGTTGGACGCCGTGGTGACCCAGTATTATCTGGGCCGTGAGCTGCTGCCCCGGGAGATCCTGCTGCCGCTGCCGGCGGAGGACATGGACACCCTGTCCGCCCTGCTGACGGAGCGCTGCGGCCACACCGTCACCCTCCGCGTGCCCCAGCGGGGCCAGCGCCGGGAGCTGCTGGATATTGCCTGCCGCAATGCCCGGGAGGAGGTGGAGCGCGTCACCTCCGATGCCGAGCGCATCGCCGGCACTCTCCGACTTTTGCAGGAGCTGGCCGGACTGCCCGTACCGCCCCGCCGCATGGAAAGCTGCGACATCTCCCACACCGGCGGCGCCGATCAGGTGGCCAGCATGGTGGTGTTCGTGGACGGACGCCCCCTGAAGCGGGACTACCGCCGTTTCCAGATCAAGACCTGCGGCGGCCCCGACGATTACGGCGCCATGGCGGAGGTGCTGGAGCGCCGGTTCCGCCGGTATCTGGACGGCGACGAGAAGTTCGCCCCCCTCCCTGACCTGCTGCTCATCGACGGCGGTGTGCAGCACGCCCGCGTGGCGGAGGAGGTGCTGGAAAAGCTGGGGCTGACCGTGCCCGTGCTGGGTATGGTAAAGGACGACCGCCACCGCACCCGTGCTCTGGTCACCGCCGACGGCCGGGAGATCGGCATCCAGACGCCTCCCGCCCTGTTCGCCCTCATTGGCCGGGTGCAGGAGGAGGTACACCGCTTCGCCATCACCTACCACCACCAAAAGCACGCCAAAAACGCCTACCGCTCCCAGCTGGACGGCATTGCCGGTGTGGGGGAAGCGCGGAAAAAGCTGCTTTTGCAGCGTTTCGGCACCATCAAGGCCATTCGGGCCGCTGAACTGCCCCAGCTGGAGGAGGTACTGCCCAAGCCCGCCGCCTACGCCGTCTACGATCATTTTCACAAGGAGGATACGCCATGAGATACTACGCCACCCTCGGCCCCGCCTGCTGCGATGCCGGTACGCTGGCGGCGCTGCTGTGCCGGGGCGTTACCGGCTTCCGGCTGAACCTGTCCCACACGCCGCTGGCGGCACGGACGGACTGGATCGCCGCCCTCCGCACCGCCCAGAGAAAGACGGGGCTTCCCGCCCAACTGATGATCGATCTGCGGGGCCCGGAGGTACGCATCGGCGCGCTGCCCGCCCCCCTGCCGTTGGCGGAGGGTCATACGGTGACGCTGGGCGCGGATATCCCTGTGGAGAAGGATGTGCTGGCGGCGCTGCGCCCCGGCATGACCGTCCTGCTGGACGACGGGGCCATGGCGCTGACCGTGATGGACGGCGGTGTGTGCCGCGTCACCCGGGGCGGCGTCCTCACCGGTCATAAGAGCCTGACGCCGGAGGGCGTCGACCTCCGCCGTCCCGCCCTGTGCGAGGCCGACCTTGCCGATCTGGCGCAGGCGGCGCAGCTGGGCGTGAACGCGGTCATGCAGCCCTTCGTCCGCAGCGCCGGCGATCTGCACACCGTCCGGGACGCCATGGCGGCCAACGGCCTTGGCCATGCGGAGCTGTTCGCCAAGGTGGAAAACCGGGCGGGACTGGACGCCCTGCCGGACTGGCTGGATTTCTGCGACGTGGTGACGGTGGCCCGGGGTGATCTGGGCAGCAGCCTGCCGCTGGAGCAGCTGCCTGCCGCCCAGAAGCGCATCGCCGCCCTGTGCCGCAGCCGCCGGAAGCCCTTTCTGGTGGTGACGCAGCTGCTGCACAGCATGCTCGACCACCCCACCCCCACCCGGGCGGAGGTGCTGGATATCTACAACGCCGTGCTGGACGGCGCGGACTGCCTGATGCTCACCGGCGAGACGGCGCAGGGCCTCTATCCGCTGGAATCGGCGGAGTGGCTCGTCCGCGTGGCCCGCGAGGCGGAGAAGGCCCGCTGAACCGCATAAAAAAGGAACGCACCCCGGTGCGTTCCTTTTTTATGCTTATTTTTATGCTCATTCGCCGTCACGGCGCTTCCGGCGCAGCAGCGCCAGACCTGCCAGCGATGTCACCGCCGTCACAGCGCTGACGCCGGTACCGGCATCGAAGGTGGCGGGGCTGGCCTTGCCGCCCTCGCTGTCAGCCGCGGTGCCCAGCCGGGGGATGATGATATCGTCCCGGCTGATCTCCTTGGCCCCGCCGGCATCGGCAAAGTATTTCCCGCAGGTCCGGCACGTCCAGTATTCGATGCGGCCCGTGACAAAGGCGCCCGGTTCCTTGGCCGCCGTGTGCTTCAGGTCGTGGTTGGCGGTATCCACCGCGCCGTAGGACTGCCCGCACACGCTGCACACCGCCTTGGCGGTGCAGGTGGCCGTGCCGCCGGTGTGTCCGGAGATGGTCTGGCCGCAAGCCTCACACATGTGGTCCCTATCCGCATCCACGCAGCTCTTCGTCTCCGTGTGAGCGCCGTCCCGCTTGCAGGCGCGGGTGTGGGTGTTGTCGCTGCCGCTCGTCCACGGGCCCCACTCGTGGCCCAGCGCGGGGAGCGTACTGCCGCACACCGTGCATTTCACCGCGTCTGTGCAGGTGGGCTGTGCCGTGCTGCCCTTGTGGCCGCACACTGTCCATTTGGCCGTCAGGGTCATGTCCTCCGTCACGACGGCGGCGAAGTCATACGCTTCTTCGCCCAGATACCAACCCCCGAAGGCATAGCCGGTCTTTTGCGGGGCGGCGGGTTTCTTTGCCTTCTCGCCGTAGGCCACAGGCTGCGCGTCCACGGCGCTGCCGCCGGTGCTATCAAAGGTCACCGTGTAGGTGTTCGCTGTCCATTTTGCATACAATGTTATGTTATCGGTAACTGTATCGCTTGCATGATCCCACGCCGTGCCGTCGGCCTTGTTCCAGCCGCCGAAGGTGTAGCCCGTGCGGGGGTCGGGTTTGATTTCGTTGGAGATATCCTTGCCTTGGAGGAAATAGCGCGTTGTGTGCGACATATTGCCGCCCGCCGTATCAAAGGCGACCTTGTGGTAGCTGTAACCGTTTGCACCAACCGGTTCCTCTCCAACGATGCCCAAGGGGCTGTGTGCGCCGCTGAACTGAGTCTGCGCGTCGTTGTTTATTATCAGTCCGCTGAATGTGCTGCCGCTGCCTTGGATTGCACTGTTTCTTTCAAGCACAACCGTGCCGCCCACCATGCCGCCGCCTGCGTTCATCGTGCCGTTTTTCAGGTAGAGGGCGCTGCCGTTGACTGCCGTGCAGTCGGCGATAGAGCCGCCGGTCATGGTGAATGTGCTGTCGTTGCTGATGTACACAGCGCCGCCATCGCCGGCCGGACTTGTAACGACACAATTTGTGATACTGCCGCTATTCATGATGAATTTGCCGTTGAGCACGTACACAGCGCCGCCGGCGAAGTCGGTCTTGCAGCCAATGATGCTGCCACCGTTCATGATAAACGTGCCATTCCTGGCAGACACAGCGCCGCCAACACCGGAAGTAGAGCAACCAATGATATTGCCGACGTTCATGGTAACTGTGCCACGCGAGCCGGCAATTATAGCGCTGCTGCCGTCGCTGCCGCCGGTGATGACGCCGCCGGAGACGGTCTTATCGCCGTTTTCATCCAGTTTCCACAGGCCGTCGTTGTCCGTGAACTTGTGGTGTTTAGTGGGGTCGCTGTCGATGATGGTCAGTTGGTTTGAATGATACCATGGGTCGCCACTAAGGGCTGAGACTGAGATATGCTTTCCTCCCAGATCGAGGACATAGCCGTTGAGGTCAAGGGTGACCTTGCGGTTATTGGTGATCTGCAGTTCGTTGGAAAGCTTGATGTCGCTCGTGAGGCGGATAACATCGCTGCTGCTGTCGGCCAGGGCGGCGGTGAGGGTGGACTCATCGGTCACAGGGACGTACAGGCTGCCGGTGAGGGTGAGTTTCTCGGTGACGAGGGTAGTTTTCTCCCACTTCGCGCCGTCCTTGTACCAGCCATCGAAGGTGTAGCCGGGCTTGGCGGGATTGGGCAGGGTGATCTGATTGCCGGACTGCAGAACCTGGATAGCGTAGTCGGCGTCGTTGATGCGGTAGGTCACGATGAGGCCGGAGATCTTGTTTCCGAGGTCTTGGATGCTGCCGTAGAACGTGCCGCCGGTGACGCTGCTATCATTGTTATCATTAACATACATGGCATCCGAGCCCATTCCGCCGGCCGTGCAGCCGATGATCTTCACGTCGCCGTTGATGGTGAGCGTACCGGCGTCAGAGATGCCGCCGCCATACAGTAGAAACCCACCTTTCGCATGGCAGTCCCGGATCTCCGCCGTGCCGGACAGGGTGGTGCGACCAATATCACCTCGCACTTCGCCATCATTGCGGATGCCGCCGCCATAAGCATGCCCATATTCATCAGCCACCGCCGTGCATCCCACGATGCTGCCGCCGGTCATGGTGAACTGACCGCCTTTAGCGACAAACACGCCGCCGCCAAAAGCAATATACCCCTCAGCTTTGCAGCCCACGATGCTGCCGCCGGTCATAGTGAACCGGCCGCCGCCATCCACATACACACCGCCGCCGTAGCCATTGTTGTTCCTGTCTGTAAGGCCCGTGCCGCCGGTGATGATTCCGCCCCTGACGATCTCTGTGCCGTTTTGCTCATCCAGTACCCACAGGCCGTCGGCATTGGAGACAAATTTATGTTCCACATTGGGGCGGCTGTCGATGACGGTCAGGTCGCCGCCGCTTACAATCTCAAACACGCTGCCATTGGCAGTCGTGTCAGCATACCGCAGCACATAGCCGTTCAAATCTACCGTGACCGTACCCGTGACCCGCAGCGTGCCGGAGATGGTCACGTCCTCCGCCAGCGTATACACGCCGCTGCCCAGGCCGTTGGCGACATAGGCGTCGATGTTGTCCGCTTTCAATTCTGTTCCGGCGGTTCCGGCAAGCGCCCGCACTGATACGCCGGCGTCCTCGCCCATGGCGTAGTTCGCCGCCAGCACCTGCACCGGCAGCAGCGTCAGCGCCATGCACAGCGCCATCAGGGTGGAAATGATCCGTTTTCTCATGCCTGCTCCTCCTTTTCCTCTGCGGGCATCCCGCCCAGATGGAAGTCGTACCGCATCTCCAGCGCGTGGAACAGCTGCTCCATGATGCGCTGGGCCACCGCCCGGACATCCATGGTGCGCAGGAACGCCAGCACCTGCTGCAATTCCTCCTCCGGCACTCTGTAGCCCCGCAGGCTCAGTGTCAGAAAGCTCTCCAGCTTCCGCTCCAGCGTCAGCGTCTCGTCGCAGGGGTACGCCATGTAGCCCCGCATCAGGCCCGCCGACCCGATCTCCATGTGGAAAAAGTCCTCCGCCGTCCGCTCCGGCTGGTACGGCCCGAAGATCTCGTACAGCTCACGGGCTGTCTCCCGGAAAATATAGCCCGACGCCTCCTGCTGGGTGTAGGCCTCGATGTATATCTCCCGCAGGTTCTCGTTGAGCTCCGTCAGCGTCATCTGGATCGCCGTCTCCGCCGCGTAGACGTACACCGGCGGCAGCCGTCCGCCGATGGCGCTCCGCGCCGCGCCGAACTGGCTGGTGAACATAAAGGCCACCAGCTCCGTCAGTACGCCGTCCTTGGCCCGGAAGATGTTCTGGAAGCTGCTGTTGGACACCCCCGCACCCTGCACGATCTGTGCCACGGTGGTTTTTTTGTAGCCCTGCTCCAGAAACAGCTTGACACAGACGGCCAATATCCGCCGTTTCGCCGGCAGGCTGGCGTTGGTCAGCGCCATGTCGGCCACCCCTTTCTCTCTTACATGGCATGTGTGCCATCATCATAGCATATCCACTGTCCGCGGCGCAAGGGTTTTTGCAAATTTTCCCGGCTCCCGGCAAAAAAAGAGCACCGCGCACAGAAAAACTGTGTGCGGTGCCGTTTTCTTGTGTGTTATTCCCCGATCTGGTTCTCGATCAGGTCGGCCAGCGCGTCCACGGCCTCCTTCTCGTCGGAGCCGTCGGCGATCAGCGTGATGACGGTGCCCTGCACGATACCGAGACTCAGCACGCCCAGCAAGCTCTTGGCGTTGACGCGGCGCTCCTCCTTCTCCACCCAGATGCCGCTCTTGAACTCGTTGGCCTTCTGGATAAAATAGGTGGCGGGTCTGGCGTGCAGACCGACTTCATTCTTGACCGTGATTTCCCGTGTATACATGGAACAGCACTCCTTATGCAGCAATTTTTTCAGAAACTGTGAAAAAGGTCACTTACAGCATTCTCATTATACCGAAAGTCCCTGTGAAATGCAATGGGCATTGATACGAAATTTGTATCGCCCCACCATACTTTCCCCGAGCAATTCGTCGAATTAGACAAACTCCGCCGGTCATTTCAGCTCCACCACGGTCACACCGGCCTCGCCCTCGCCGTACCGGCCCAGCCGGAAGCTCTTAACGGCCCGGTTTTTCTTCAGCAGCTGGTGGACGGCGGCCCGCAGCGCGCCGGTGCCCTTGCCGTGGATGATGGTGACGGTGCCCAGCTTGGCCCGCTGCGCCGCGTCCAGATAGTTCTCCACCACGCTCTCGGCCTCCAGCGTCTCCAAGCCCCGGATATCCAGCTCGGCGGAGGCGCGGGTGCCGCTATTGATCTGCACCGTGCCGCCGCTGGCGGCCCGGGACTTGGCAGCCTGCTTTTTCTTCTCCTCGATCTCCTCCGCCGTTTCCAACAGCCGCACCTGCGCGGCCTTGACGGTCATCTTCATTTTCCCCGCCTGCAAAAGCAGGGTGCCGTCACCGTTGACAGCCAGTACCGCCGCCGCTGTCCGGACGCCGGCCAACTCCACCGTGTCGCCCACGGCGATGGGGCGGCTGGGGGCCGGGATAGGCTCCTGCTGCTCATCCCTCTGGTGCAGCGCCGCCTCCGCCTCCTTCAGGCGGCGGCGGACATCGGCCTTGCCGTCGTTCACCGTCTGATAGTCGCTGCGCTGCTGCTGCTTTCGCAGCTCGTCCAGCTCGGCAAACACCTGCTCCGCCTGCTGCTGGGCCTGCCGCACGATGCGCCGGGCCTCAGCCTCGCCCTTGGTGCGGGCGTTGTCCTTGGCCTTCTCCATCTGCTCCCGGAATGTCCGGGCCTTGCGTGCGTCCTCCTCCCGCTGCTGCCACAGGCGGTCCGCCTCCGTCTGGGCCTTCTCCAACCGCTGGCGCTTCTCCTCCAGCTGGGTCAGCACGTCCTCAAACCGGACAGATTCGCTGTCCATCTGGGCCTTGGCCGTTTCGATAACGCTTTCATCCAGTCCCAGCCGCCGGGAGATGGCAAAGGCATTGGACTTGCCGGGAATGCCGATGAGCAGCCGGTAGGTGGGCCGCAGGGTCTGCACATCGAACTCACAGCTGGCGTTTTCCACCCCCGCCGTGGTCATGGCGAAGGTCTTCAGCTCCGCGTAGTGGGTGGTGGCCGCCGTCAGCGCCCCCTTTCCCCGCACGTCCTGAATGATGGCGATGGCCAGCGCCGCGCCCTCCACCGGGTCTGTACCCGCGCCCAGCTCATCGAACAGGATGAGGCTCCTGTCGTCGGCCTGCTTTAAGATCTCCACCGTGTTTGCCATGTGTGCGGAGAAGGTAGACAGGCTCTGCTCGATGCTCTGCTCGTCGCCCACGTCCGCCAGAATACGGGAGAACACCTGCACGGCGCTCTGGTCACCGGCAGGGATGTGCAGGCCGCACTGCGCCATCAGACTTAAAAGTCCAATGGTCTTCAGGGTCACGGTCTTGCCGCCGGTATTGGGGCCGGTGATGACCAGCGTATCAAACCGTCCGCCCAGCTCCACCGTCACCGGTACGGCCTTGGCCTGATCCAGCAGCGGGTGCCGCGCCCGCTTCAGGTCGATACCGCCCCGCTTGCGCACCAGCGGCCGTCCCGCGTCCATGGCGTAGCTCAGCTGCGCCCGGGCAAAGATGGCGTCCAGCTGCACCAGCACGTCGTAGTTATAGAGGATCGTCTCCCGCTGGGCGGCGCACTCGCCGGACAGGATGCGCAGGATGCGGTCGATCTCCTTGTCCTCCTTGGCCTCCAGCTCCTTCATCTCGTTGTTGGCCTGCACCACGCCCATGGGCTCCACAAACAGTGTGGCGCCGGAGGAGGATACGTCGTGAACAAGTCCCGGCAGGCTGCCCTTGCACTCCGCCTTCACCGGCACCACGAACCGCCCGTCACGCTGGGTAATGAGGGCCTCCTGCAATACCTTGGCGTAGGACGGCGAGGAGATAATGCGCTGCAGGATCTGGCGTCCCTTGGTGGCCGCCACCCGCATCTGCCGCCGGATGTCCGCCAGCTCGGGACTGGCGGTGTCGGCGATAGTCTCCTCGTCCAGAATAGCCCCGCGTATCCTGTCCTCCAGGTACTTGTTGGGCCGCAGGGCGGAGAACAGCCGGTCGATGGCCGTGGGCTCCCCCTGCCGGTCCGCATCGTAGTCGCTGACCCGCCGGGTGGCCGTCAGCACCCCGGCGATATCCAGCAGCTCCCGGGTATTCAGCATACCGCCGTGGTCGGCGCGGTTCAGCGGCTGCGCCACATCCTTCACGCCGGTGAAGGACGGGCTGCCGCGGAGCCCCAGCCGGGTCTTGGCCGCATCCGTCTCGTCCAGCAGATGGCTGACCGTCTCCGCCTCGGTGGAAGGCCGCAGCCGGCGGCACCGTTCCTTGGCCTCGTCGCTGACGGCCCGCTGTGCCAGCAGCTCCAGCACGGCGGGCAGCTCCAGCGTCCGCATGGATTTTTCAAATAAGTCGCTCATATGTATGTCCTCATGTTACCCCAAAAGGGATTTGTAGTAGTCCAGTGTCCGGAAGCTCCTCTCCAGCTGGCTGGCGGCGAAGGCTTCCCCCGCCTGATCCAGCCCCCGCAGCGCCGCGGGCTCCAGCGCAAAGGCGTACAGCCTCCGGCTGTCGCAGTACAGGATATGCCGCAGCGCCGCCAGACCTGCCGCCGTCAGGGGCATACTCAGCCCGCCGGGCTGCTTGCAGCCGCCGCAGTGTACCACGCCGCGAAGCACATCCAGCATAGGGGCCTCCGGCTTCTCCCGGCCGCACACGGCGCACTCTGACGCCAATGGCTCAAAGCCCGCCAGCGCCAGCAGGCGGAACTGGTACGCCGCCTTCACCAGCCGGGGCTCCTTGCCCAGATAGCACAGGGCGTACAGCGCGTTCAGCAGCAGCGACAGGATCTCCGGCGACGCCGTTTCCTCGGCGCATACCGCCTCCGCCAGCTCCGTGAAGTAGGACGCCAGCGACAGAAGCACAATGTCCCGCCGCACGCCGTCGAACAGCTCCACAGTGGAGGCCTCATCCAGCATATACCAGCTCCCCCGCTTGTACAGCGTCAGCTCCGAGTAGGCCAGCAGCTGGCAGGCGGCGGCGATGCGGCTGTTTTTCCGCCGCGCCCCCCGCGCAATGAGGGGGATCCTCCCCATGTCCGGCGTCAGCACCGTCAGGATCTTGTCCGTCTCCTTTGTCTCCGTGACCCGCAGCACAAGGCCGGTGGTCACTGTTTTTCCGTTTTGCATACCGCCTCCTGTTGGCCGCGCCACAGCAGATACGCCTCCGGTGCGCCGGTGTCGCGGAACAGCTCCCAGTAGTCCATGGCCGTCACCTCCCTGCCATTAGCATGGAGGTCTGCGGCGGAATTATCACTGGGAATGCTTGGTGGTTACTCCTCCGTATACCCCTGACTGCGGATAAAATTCACATTGTCCCGCCAGTTTTCCTTGACCTTCACCCATGTCTCCATGTACACCTTGGTACCCATGAACCTCTCGATGTCCCGCCGGGCCAGTGAGCTGATGCGCTTGAGCATCTCGCCGCCCTTTCCGATGATAATGCCCTTGTGGCTGGCCTTTTCGCAGTAGATGGTCACATCCAGATCGATGATGCCGCTGTCCTCCCGCTCGGAGAACCGCGTCACCTCCACCGCCGTGCCGTGGGGGATCTCCTTGTCCAGACACCGCAGCATCTTCTCCCGCACGATCTCGGCGCACACCTGACTGTCCGGCTGATCGGTGGTCATACCGTCGGGGAACAGCTGCGGGCCCTCCTGCGCGTACTTGGCCAGCTGGGTCATCAGGTCGTCCAGTCCGTCCCCCGTCCGGGCGGAGATGGGGATGATGGCGTCGAACCCGTCATACGCCTCGCTGTACGCGGCGATGACCTCCAGCAGTGTGTCCTTCTTTTCCACCGTGTCGATCTTGTTGATGCCCAGCACGCAGGGCAGCCGCTCCTCCCGGATGCGCTGGAGCAAAATGCGCTCCGGCTCGCCCACATGGGCGATGGACTCCACCAGCAGCAGCGCGCACTCCACGTTGCTCAGGCTCTCCCGCACCACCTTGACCATGTAGTCGCCCAAACGGCTGCGGGGCTTGTGCAGACCCGGCGTGTCCAGCAGGACGTACTGGGTGTCGCCCCGGTTCACCACGCCGTAAATACGGTTGCGGGTAGTCTGGGGCTTGTCCGACACGATGGCGATCTTCTCGCCCACCAGTGCGTTGGTCAGGCTGGACTTGCCCACGTTGGGCCGTCCGCACACGGTGATCATGGCAGTTTTCGTTACGTTTTCCATCAGGTGATCCTCAACTTTCTTTCATTTGAGCAATTTTTTGTGTACGTCTTACTTCCGTTCCAGTCCCAGCACGGCCATGATGGCCTCCTCCCGCGCCCGCATCCGGGCCTTCTGCTCTCCCTCGTCCATATGGTCGTAGCCCAGCAGATGCAGCACGGAGTGTACCGCCAGATACGCCAGCTCCCGGCGGTTGCTGTGGCCGTACTCCTTGGCCTGCGCCTTCACCCTCTCCAGCGAGATGGCCATATCGCCCAGCGGCACATAGCCCGTCCCCGGATCGGCGTCCTCCTGCCCGGGCAGCTCGCCGGGCGTCAGTTCGAACTCCGGAAAGCTCAGCACATCCGTGGGTCTGTCCACCTGCCGCATCTCGCGGTTCAATTCCTGTATGCCCGCATCGCCGGTGACATATACATCCACCTCGCAGGGTACGTCCACACCCTGTTGACCCAGTGCCGTGCGGATGACCCTCCGCAGGAAGCTCTTGGTGCCGTCGCTGACGCCGGGGACGTCCGCCGTCACCGGGATATAGTGTCGTTTCATTTCTTTTTCTCCTCAAATTTTGCGTAAGCCTCGATGATGCGCTGCACCATGACGTGGCGCACCACGTCCTCCTTAGTGAGCTTGCAGATGGCCACGCCCTCCACGTCCCGCAGCACCTTCATGGCCTCCTTCAGGCCGCTGACCTTGTCGGCCGGCAGGTCGATCTGGGTCACGTCGCCGGTGATGACCACCTTGGAGCCGAAGCCCATACGGGTCAGGAACATCTTCATCTGCTCGCGGCTGGTGTTCTGGGCCTCGTCCAGAATGATGAAGCTGTCGTCCAGCGTCCGGCCGCGCATATAGGCCAGCGGCGCCACCTCGATGTTGCCCCGCTCCAGATACTTCTGATATGTCTCCGCGCCCAGCATATCGAACAGCGCGTCGTACAGCGGCCGCAGATAGGGATCCACCTTGCTCTGCAGATCGCCGGGCAGGAAGCCCAGCCGCTCACCGGCCTCCACGGCGGGACGGGTCAGGATGATGCGGTTTACCTGCTTGTCCCGGAAGGCGGCCACCGCCGCCGCCACCGCCAGATACGTCTTGCCCGTACCGGCAGGCCCCACGCCGATGGTGACGGTCTGCTTCATGATGGCGTTGACATACTCCTTCTGGCCGATGGTCTTGGGCTTCACGGGGCGGCCCTTGCTGGTGATGCAGATCACATCCTGGGTCAGCTCGCTGATGCGCTCGGCCTGACCGGAGCGCACCAGTCCGATGACGTAGCGCACATGCTGGTCGGAGATGTTCTCCCCCTTGTTGGACAGCGTCAGCAGCGCCTGCACTGCCTTCACCGCCAGCATTACGTCCTCCGGCTCGCCGGACACCACGATCTCGCCGCCCCGGTTCACCACCTGTACCTGAAATTCCGTCTCCAGCAGGCGGATGTTCTCGTCGAAGGAGCCGAACAGGTTCACGGCCTCCTCCATGCGTTCAATGCTGATGCGTTGTTCCATATCCGGGTCTTTACCTCCCCATATCCTGTATATCCAGCGGCGATGATACGCCGATCTGTTCCTCACACTCCGCATGGAGCGTCACCACCAACCGCGTCCCCTGCCGCACCGCGTCAAAACGGTGGTGCAGCAGCTGGCCGCCGGTCTGCTCCAGCGCCGCCTGAAGCTGTGTCATCAGCTGCGCTTCGCCTTCGGCGCAGGCGGCAGCCACAGGCCGCTCCGTCTCGTTGACGGCATAGCACACCGTGCGTTCTGTCACCAGCGTCACCGGCAGCGTCAGCCCAAAGGGCAGACGCGCCGTGCGGTACACCGTCATTTTATCACAATCCGGGTCTGTCATGCTACCCTTTCCGTAGATTTTTATGCGGTTTCTCCCGATGTCCACCGCCATGCGGGTAACAGCCCCCGTCTCCTGTCCCTTTTCCTGTACCGTCAGCGGCACGGACACCGACAGCTCATACCATGTCCGCGCCCACACCTGCCCCATGCCGCGGAGCAGCCGGTAGCCCCGCTGGTCGGAGTCCACCACGCCGGAGATCAGCACCTGCCCCGCCGTAACGGTGCTGCCGGCCATGACCTGCGCCTGACCGTCCAGCGCCTGTATTCTGGTGACAAGGCCGTCCCGGGCGGCCACCACGTTGGCGATCTCGCCGTCGGCGTAAAGATGGGGCGGGCGCTGGCGCTCCACCACCTGCACATGGGCGGTGCAGCCCCGCATATTCACCGTCAGCCATACCACGTCCGGCAGCTCCAGCAGTACCTGATTGCGCAGTGCCTCCTGGTCGATGCGGCTTCGGGCTCCCAGCGCCACCCCGTGCTTTTCCAGCGTCCGCAGGATCGTCTCCGTGGGCACGGTGTCGTTGCCCGTCACCTGAAAGGCCCAGATGTGGGTGCTGCCCAGCGCCAGCACCGCCGCCAGCAGCAGCGCCGCCGCCAGCAGCACATAGCGCCGCCGGTACTGCCGCCACACCTCCGGCGCCCCCTCCGTCCGCACCACGGTGAGCGCCGCGTCCGTCCGGGTCAGCACCTCCCGCAGCCGGGGCAGCTGGCTCCGGGCGGTGACGGCCCGCAGCCGTATCTCCGACAGCCACTCCAGCTCCCAGAAGGGGATGCCGTGGGCGGCGCAGAGGTTCAGCACCCGCTCCGGCGCGGCGCTCTCCACCTCCACCGTCACCTGTCCCCGCAGGTAGTTCAGCACTTTCCGATACATGGCCGCTCCTTACTCCACCAGTTCCACCCGGCGGATCACACCGTTGACCCGCAGCTCCTCGTCGGTCATCACCGCCAGCTCCAGTCCCTCGCCCTGCACCCGCACCACCACCGTCCCGGCGTTGATGTCCACCGCCTCGGTGCTGTAGGACAGCACGCCCCGGTGCCGGTCGATGTAAAGGGAGCGGTTGCCCAGCAGCTCCATCCGGGCCACGCCGGACGCCAGATTCACCGGCAGATCCAGCCGATCCATGGCCCGCTGGCTGGCCTGAGACAGCTTTTTGGATAGCTTTGCCACGTTCTCCACCTCCGATGCCCGTTCCGTGGGTGAGAAAAGCGTATGCGCGCCGGACGGAGAAGTTGCCTGTCCGCGTGCATATCCGGCAGCGAAATGCGCATAAGGTGACAGCGGTGATGGATTTGAAAAGATGGCTCATAACGCTGACCGCCTCCCTCTCCGGGGTGCTGGCCGTACTGCTGCTGTGCCGCGAAAGCGTTGCGGCACAAGGCGTCCGGGACGGGATCGACCTCTGTATCACCTCGGTGATACCGGCGCTGTTCCCCTTTTTCGCGGCGTCGCAGCTGCTGGTGTCGCTGGGGGCGGCGGAGGTGCTGGGACGGGGCGCGGGGCCGCTGTTCCGCCGGCTGTTCGGCATCGGCGGCGCCGGGGCATCCGCCTTTCTTTTAGGGCTCATCGGCGGCTATCCCGTGGGCGCCAAGACCACGGAAAGCCTTGTGCGGCAAGGGCTTCTCCCGCCGGAGGACGGGGCACTGCTGCTGACGTTCTGCAACAACGCGGGGCCGGCGTTCATTCTGGGCATCGCGGGCAGCGGCGTGTTCCAAAGCCCCCGCGCAGGGGTGTGGCTGTACCTCATTCACGCGGCGGCGGCCACGGCGGTGGGGGTGATTTTTTGTTTCATTCTGAAATTAAACCTGAAGCAAAAAATTGCAGGTTTTCTTCAGGTTTCCGGCCCGGACTGCAATTTCCCGGCGGGGCCCGGCGGGCGGCCGCCCCCCTCCCCTGCCGCCGCGTTCATCGGCGCGGTTCGGGGCGGTGTGACGGCTATGGCCGGGGTGTGCGGCTTCGTCATCTTCTTTCTGGTGGTGCTGCGTCTGGCGGAGAGCTTTCTGGGGCCGCTGCCGCCGCTGGCGGCGGGGTTCGTGGAGCTGACCAACGGCATCCTGCGGCTGACGGCAGATCGCGCCGGGTTCATCTCGGCTGCGGCGCTGCTGGGCTGGGGCGGGCTCAGCGTCCACTGTCAGACGGCGGCGGTGCTGAGCGGCTCCGGCGTGTCCCTGCGGTGGTACCTGCCGGCTAAGGCGGCGCAGGCGCTTCTGTCGGCGGCGGCGGCAGCGGCGGTGTGGCGCTGGGTGCTGTGACCAAAAAGGAACCCGTACCGGGCAGTATCCGGTACGGGTTCCTTTTTGGTTCTGGATGGGGCAGCGGTCAGCGCTGGCCCTTGTCGTAGGGGATGCCCTCGGCCTTGGGGGCGCGGGACTTCTTGGA
>URHT01000020.1 GCA_900547745.1 uncultured Eubacteriales bacterium
TGCCCAGCAGGCTGTACCCGGAGCCCTTGGACGTGGAGCGGTAGATGCGGTAGGATGTTGCGCCGTACACCGCGTTCCATGTCAGCACAGGCTTGCCGCTGGTGGCGGAGTTGCCGATGCGCACCACGGGGGCGGCGGGAGCACAGTGCAGTGTCGCGCTGGTCAGGTTTCCGTTGCCGTTCCCGATGGTAATCTTTGTCCAATCCGTCTCCGTGCCACCATAGTAAACATCTGCGAGACTGCGGCAGGAGCCAAAAGCATAACCTCCGATGTCGGTCACACTTCTGGGAATGGTGACGCTTCCCAAGCTAGTGCAGTTCATGAAAGCGCTGATGCCTATGCTGGTCGTACCATCATGGATGATCAAGCTGGTCAATGCACTGCAATATGCAAATGCATATCCCTCGATGCTGGTCACACTGCCAGGGATCGTCACACTGGTCAGACTGGTACAATCTCTGAAAGCACCACTTTCGATACTGGTAACACCAGCTGAGATCGTTACGCTGGTCAGGCCAGAGCAGCCCTTGAATGTATCCTGCTCAATGCGGGTCACGCTGCTGGGGATCGTTACTCTTGTCAAGCCGGCACAGTTGTAAAATGCACTGGTACCGATCGTTTTTACACTGTTAGGAATCGTCACAGATGTTAAGTTCTTGCAATACGTGAACGCATTATCGCCGATATCCGTCACACCGTTTTGCATCGTCACGCTGGTCAGGCTGTCGCATGACTGAAATGCACACGAGCCGATGCTGGTCACACTTCCAGAAAGCGTTATGCCAGTCAGCACCTTGCAATAGGCAAATGCACTGTCTCCAATACTGGTCACACTGTCCGGAATTGCAACACTTGGCAGGCTGTAGCACCCCCTGAAAGAGCCGTAGCCGATGCTAGTCACACTGTCGGGGATCACTACTCTTGTCAATTTGGTACAGCCGTCGAACGCACGATCTCCAATACTAGTAACACCGTCCTCAATGATGACAGTCTTTACCTGTGAACTGCCGACATACCACGGTGCAACACTCATGCCATAGTTATCACCATAATCTTTCATCTTCCCCGTTCCGCTGATGGTCAGCGTACCGTCATCGGACAGGCTCCACGTCAGCTTATCGCCGCAGGTGCCGCTGCTGGCCGCCCACGCTGTTTCCACCAGTCCCAGCGGCAGCATGGTCAGCACCATCACCGCTGCCAGCAAAATGGATAGCAATCTCTTTTTCAATTTGATCTTCCCCTTCCTTGTGCCTGTTCGACACATATTTGGTTTTATTATAGCAGTTTTCCACGAAAAAGCAAGGTGTAGGGGGGGGATATATTCCAGCTTTTCGGCCAAAATCTACCATTTCCGACGGCTCATTTCCCCGCTTAGGGGCACAAGAAAAACCCAGCGCCGGACTTACGCCCAGCGCTGGGTTTTATACACGATCAATTTACTCGTCGTCGCCCTCGTCCTCGGCGGAGGGAGCCAGCAGCGCACGGATGGACAGGGAGATCTTCTGCTTCTCCTCATCGATGGCCGTGATCTTGGCGTCCACGATGTCGCCCTCGGACAGCACGTCGCCGGGCTTCTCAATGCGGCGATCCGCGATCTGGGAAATGTGGATCAGGCCGTCCACACCGGGTACCACCTCGGCAAAGGCGCCGAAGGTCATCAGCTTGACGATGCGCACCTGCGCCACATCGCCCACATGATAGGTGGACATGAACTTATCCCAGGGATTGCAGGAGCGATCCTTCACACCCAGAGAGATCTTGCGCTTCTCGGGATCGAAGGAGATGACGTACACATCCAGCGTATCGCCCACAGAGACGACCTCGGCGGGGTTCTTGATGCGAGACCAGGACAGCTCGGAGATATGTACCATACCATCCACGCCGCCGATGTCCACGAACACGCCGTAGGAGGTCATGGACTTCACGGTGCCGGTGTAGTGCTTGCCGACCTCGATATTCTCCCAGATCTCCGCCTGCGCGGCCTGACGGGCCTCATAGGTCACGGCCTTGATGGAGCCGACAACGCGGCGGCGGGCACGATTGACCTCAGTGATGCGCAGGGAGACGGTCTGGCCGATCATGGCGCTGAGCTCGGCGCCGCGGGGCAGGCCGGACTGGGAAGCGGGCACGAACACGCGCACGCCCTTGACGTTGACAACAATGCCGCCCTTGTTCTCCTCAGTGACTTTGCCTTCGAGGGTGGTCTTCTCCTCGCGGGCCTTCTCGATGTCCTCCCAGACCTTGACAGCGTCCAGACGCTTCTTGGACAGCATGGCGTAACCCTCCACGTCGTTGACGCGGATGATGTAAGTCTCGATCTCGTCGCCGACCTTCACCACATCCTCAGGCTTCACGCTGGGATCGGCGGACAGCTCGTCGATGGAAATATAACCTGCCTGCTTGCAGCCCAGGTCAACCTGCACCTCGGTGGGCCCGATGGCAGTCACGATACCGGTTACCTTCTCTCCTGTATTCAAAGTCTTAAAAGATTTTTCCAGCATTTCCTCGAAGCTCTCTTCGGTAGCTTCCACGTTCTTGATCTCGTCGCTCATTCTTGCATATACCTCCTTAATGATGCCCGCGGGCGTGGACGCGCCGGCTGTAAGCCCCGCCACAGAACATCCGTTAAGAAAGTCACCCTTGAGTTCATCCGCCCGTTCGATCTGATAGACGACGGGGCACCTCTCGCTGCAAATCTCCGTTAAATGTTTGGTGTTGGCACTCTTACGATCTCCGACCACGACCATCACGTCCGCCATGGCGGCGATTTCCGCCGCTTCTGACTGACGCTTATGCGTAGCATCACATATTGTATCAAAGATTTCTGCGTTTGTACACTGTTTTTTTAAAATTTTTACGCAGTTCTCCCAGAGACTGCGGATACAGGTGGTCTGCGCCGCCGCCATCAGGGGCGCCGTGCGCCGCTCCGGCCTTTCAGCAAGCCATTTTTCCAGCGCCTGCGGCCCGTCCACGATGACGGAATCCGCCGCCCAGCTGGCCGCGCCTATAACCTCCGGATGGTGCTGCTCGCCGATGACGAGGGGGATGCGCCCCTCCTCCCCGGCCCGGGCCACCAGCCGCTGGATGCGCCGCACGTTAGGACAGGTGGCGTCCACGATGTCCGCGCCGATAGCCGCCAATGCCTCGTAGACCTGCTTTCTCTCGCCGTGGGAACGGATAATCACCGTCTCCCCCGGCTGTATCTGGGGCACATCGTCCGCCTGCCGTGCGCCCAGCGCCTCCAGCTCCCGCACCACATGCGCGTTGTGGATGATGCTGCCCAGCATGACGCAGCCGCCCTTCTCCCGGGCGGTCTGCTCCGCCAGCTTCACCGCCCGCTCCACGCCGTAGCAGAACCCGGCAGATTTGGCCAATATCACAGGCATGGCACACCGCCTAACTCGTAGACCCGGCGCATGACCTCGTCCGTATTGGCCTGATACTCCTCCGCTGTACCCTTCCGTCCGGTGTAGGCAGGCGTAAAGGGCTTGCCGAAAATGATGGGCGTCTTGCGGAACAAGCGTTTTTTCGTGCCAATGAACACCGGCACCATCTTCACGCCGGCGCGAATGGCCATCATGCCGGCGCCGCTCTTGGGCGTCACCTGTCCGGGCCGCTTCACCCGTGTACCCTCCGGGAAAATCAGCAGGTTCCAGTTATCCCGCAGGCTGGTGATGGCGGTCTTTACCGCGCCGATATCGCTGTTGCCGCGATCCACCGGAAAAACACCCATGTTCCGCAGGAACCAGCGCACCAGTGGGATGGAAAACAGCTGTTTTTTCGCCATGATCCGCAGGCTGAAGCTCTGGGGCATGGAAAGCACCAGCAAAATGGGGTCCCACGCGCTGGAGTGGTTGGCGCACAGGATCGCGGCTTCATCCTCCAGATTTTCCGTGCCGCGCAGCTCCACCGGCAGGAAAAACAGCACGATTGGCCGCAGGATGCGCCACGCTCTGGCATAAAACTTGTTCCTCAATTCGATACACTCCCCCGTATCACGTCCAGCAGCAGCTCGAGGCTGGCGTTGAAATCCATGGAGCTGGTGTCCACCATGATGGCGTCGTCCGCCGCCCGCAGCGGCGCGGCGGCGCGGTGGGTGTCGTTGTAGTCCCGCTCCTCCATCTCCCGCAGCACCTCGGCGTAGGGCTTGGGCGTACCCCGCTGCTGCAGCTCCAGCTCCCGGCGCTTTGCCCGCACCTCCACGTCGGCGTAGAGGAAAATTTTCACGTCCGCGTCGGGCAGCACCACCGTGCCGATATCCCGGCCGTCCATGATGACGCTGTGCTCCCGCGCCAGCGAGCGCTGCATCTCCATCAGGAAGTCCCGCACACCCTGGATGGCGGAGACGGCGGAGGCGTACATGGATATCTCCGGCAGGCGGATGTCCGCCGACACATCCTCCCCGTTCAGCAGCATGCGCTGCAGGCCGTCGCCGTCGTGCTCCATGGCGATGTGGATGTCCGGCAGTGCGGCCAGCACCGCCGCCGTGTCTTGGGGGTCGATGCCCCGTCGCTGCACATACAGACCGATGGTGCGGTAAATGGCGCCGGTGTCCACATACAGGATGCCCAGCCGCTCCGCCGCCGCCTTGGCCAGTGTGCTCTTGCCCGCGCCGGCGGGCCCGTCTACGGCCACGGCGTATCGTCTTTCGTTCATATGCTTCATCCTCGCTGCTCTGCGGCGGAAAGACCCGCCAGATATCCGGTGGCCCACGCGATCTGGAGGTTGAACCCTCCCGTGTAGGCGTCTACGTCCAGTATTTCCCCGGCGAAGTACAGTCCCTCCGCCAGCTTGGAGGCCATGGTGCCGGGCACCACGTCCCCCACCTTCACGCCGCCTGCGGTGACGATGGCCTCCGCCACGGGGCGCGGGCCGGTGAGCGATACCGTGAAGTGCTTCAGCTCCTGCACCAGCGCACGGCGCTGCTCCTTTGTCAGACTGTTGGCCTTCTCCCCCTCCGGCAGCGCCAGACGGCGCAGCAGCACCGGCACCATGCTCCGGTGTACCAGTCCGGACAGGATGTTGGCCATGTCCCGGTTGGGGTTCTCCCCGATGTCCCGCAGGATGCGGCTGTCCAGCTTCTGCTGGTCCAGCGCCGGCTTCAGGTCGATGGACAGGCGGTACTGCTCCTTGTCCCAGCGGCGCAGGTGGGCGCTGGCGGACAGCATCAGCGGCCCGGACACGCCGAAATGGGTAAACAGCATCTCGCCGAACTCCCGGAATACCGGCTTGTTCTTTCCGTTGATCACCGTGGCCTCCACGTTCCGCAGGCTCAGGCCCTGCATGGCGGCGCAGTCGGCATCGCCGCTCTCCAGCGGCACCAGCGAGCCTCTGGGCGGCACGATGGTGTGCCCCAGCGCCGCCGCCATGGCGTAGCCGTCGCCGGTGGAGCCGGTGCCCGGATAGGACACGCCGCCGGTAGCCAGCACCACCGCGTCCGCCGGATGGTGCTGCCTGTCGGTTTGCACGCCGGTGACGCGGCCGTCCTCCGCGGTGATCTCCGCCGCCCGCTCCCGCAGGATGCGGACGCGTAGCCGCCGCAGCTCCCGCTCCAGCGCGCCGGAGATGTCAAAGGAGCGGTCAGACACGGGGAACACACGGTTCCCCCGCTCCACCTTCAGCGGCACGCCCAACGCCTCGAAAAACGCCATGGCGTCCTGGGGCGTGAACCGGGTCAGGGCGCTGTACAGGAACCGCCCGTTGCCGGGGATGTTGGCCATCAGCGTCTCCTGATCGCAGTCGTTGGTCACGTTGCAGCGGCCCTTGCCGGTAATATTCAGTTTCTTGCCTAACCGCTCGTTGGGCTCCAGCAGCGTCACACCCGCGCCCCGTCGGGCGGCGGTGATGGCCGCCATCATACCGGCAGCTCCCCCGCCGATCACTATGATCTCACTCATCGTCCTCTTTCCCGAAGATACTGTACTTCGACCACACCTGCTCCATATCCGCCAGCGTGGCGGACAGCTCCTCTCTGCGCTGGCGGCCTACGGCCAGGATCAGCGCATTCAGCAGACTCAGCGGCGCCGCCATGGAATCCACAAAGGAGATCATGTCGCTGGGCGCCAGCAGCGACAGCGTGGCCATCTGGTACATGGGCGACATGGGGCTGTCGGTGATGGCGATGACATCCGCCTTGCGGGAGCAGGCAAACTGCACCGCATGGATGGCCATCTTGGAGTACCGGGGGAAGCAGATGCTCAGCAGCACGTCTCCCGGCCCGATGTGTACCAGCTGCTCGTAGATCTCACCCGCCGCGCTGCTCTGTACCAGCGTTACGTTCTCAAAAATCAGGTGCATATAGAAGTTGAGATAGCCCGCCAGAAACGAGGACGAACGAACGCCCAGTATATAGATGTGCTTGGCGTGGAGCAGCTTGTCCACCACCCGCTCGAATTCCTCTCTGTCCAGCTCCTCAATGATGTCGTGGATACTGTTCATGTCCCGCTGCATGACGCTGCCCAGAATGTCCGAGCCGCTCATCTGGTCGCTGGACACCTGAATACGCTGGATGGACGTGAGCTTGCCGCGTATCAGCTCCTGCAGCGCCTTCTGCATGTCGGGATAGCCGTTATAGCCCAGCTCCGCCGCGAACCGCACCACCGTGGATTCACTGACCTGCGCCGTCTGCCCCAGCTTGCTGGCGGTCATGAACGCCGCTTTGTCGTAGTTTTCCAGAATGTACCGGGCGATCCGCTTCTGTCCTTTGGAGAACGTGTCCATCCCGTTGCGGATGGTCTGCAAAACGCTCTTATTCACAGGCAGCGCCTCCTTTTATACTTTGCAATTCCTTGTCTGTCAAGTATCTCCACTTGCCGGTCGGAAGGCCGCCCAGCAGCAGGGTATCCTCCTGTACGCGCTGCAGCCGCGCCACATGCAGGCCGATCCTGGCGCACATTCGGCGCACCTGCCTGTTTTTGCCCTGATGGATGGTCACGCGCAGCAGGGCCTGTCCGCCGCTGCGGCTGACCTCCTCCGCCTGCGCCGGTGCGATGGGCTCGCCGTCCAACTCCGTGATGGCCATGAGCCGCTCCGCCGCGCCCCGTATGTCGCCACGCACCGTCACCAGATAGACCTTGTCCACCTGATGCCGGGGGTGCAGCAGCCGCTGGGCGAAGTCGCCGTCGTTGGTGAACAGCAGCAGGCCCTCGGAGTCCCGATCCAGCCGCCCCACGGGATACACCCGTGCGCCGCAGCCCGCCACCAGCTCCGCCGCCGTCTGCCGTCCGCACTCATCGGACAGCGTGGTCACATAGCCCCGTGGCTTGTTGAGCATCAGATACACCGGTGCCGCCGTCTGCGGCAGCGGCCTGCCGTCCACCGTGACGGTATCCGTCTCCGGATCGGCCCGGCCGCCGATGACGGCCACCTCACCGTTGACCCGGACGCGGCCTGCCGCGATCCATTCCTCCGCCGTCCGGCGGGCGCACAGACCGGCGGACGCTATCAGTTTTTGCAGCCGTTCTTTCATGCGTCTCCACTCTCCCACTGTATCCATGCAGCCCACACCTCCGTCACTGTGCGGTGCATGCGCTCCGCTACCTGCTGCGCCGTCATACGCGGCGCTGTCAGGCAAAAACCATATTCGTACAGCGCCGCGTGGTCTGCCCAGTCGTCGCTGTCCCGCAGTGTCACCGCGATAAGGCGGCAGCCGCACCGCTCGGCGCAGGACACCAGCGTACGCCCCGCCGCCTTGGTATACCCGGTCTTCAGGCCGATGCAGCCCTCCACCTGCCGCAGCAGGCGGTTGTGGTTCTCCATGGTGCGCTGGCCGATAGTGACGCTGCGGCTGGAGCAGATGCGTCGGAACGTAGGCTCCTCCATGGCTGCGGCGGCCAGCACTGCCATATCCCGCGCCGTGGAGTAGTGCCCCTCGGCATCCAGTCCGTTGGGATTGGCAAAGCTGGTACGGGTCATGCCCAGCGCCGCCGCCTTTTCGTTCATCAGCGCCACGAAGGGCTCCGGTCCCCCGGCGCACGCCGTCAGCGCCAGCGCCGCGTCGTTGCCGGAGCACAGCAGCAGCCCGTACAGCAGCTCCTCCACCCGCACCGTCTCGCCGGGCTTCAGGTACATGGATGAGCCCTCCGCCATATGGTCGCGGGTCACGGTGACGGTGTCGTCCAGTCCCGCCTGCTCCAGCACCACCATCGCCGTCATGATCTTGGTGGTGCTGGCAATGAGCATCTGCTCATCGCCGTTCTTTTCGTACAGCACCTGGCCCGTATCCGCGTCCAGCAGGACAGCAGCCGTGGCGGAGACCTCCACAGCCTCCGCCACAGCCGGCAGCATACACAGGAGCAGGCACAGGCGCAGCAGCGCCCGCAGCATCTTGGCCCACATAGGATCACCCCTGCTTTTGTACCATCAGTTAACAAGGGCAAACACGCCCTTGTCAGCTGATGGTAAGATCATCCCAGTATATTCGGCCCTGTGCGAAAGTATTTTGTCTTAGAAATCCGCCTTTTCCCGCTTCTTGTCGATGAAGCCCTCCACACGATCCATGACCTGCGGCACCATCTCCACGATGCGGTCGACGGTGGTGATGGCGGGGGTGCCCACGGGCAGCATGCGGGTCACGCCGTCCTTGACCACCAGAAACGCCATAGGCTCCACCCGGACGCCGGCGGCCGCGCCGGCCCCCAGCTTGTCGGGCTGCTTGCCGTAGTCCCCGCCGCCGCAGCCGAAGCCGAAGCTCAGCCGGGACACGGGAATCAGGGTCACGCCGTCCGCCGTGACGATTGGCTCCCCTACCACGGTATTGGAGTCCACCATCTCGCGGATCTTGCCCATGGAGGCTTCCATCATTGCGCTGATAGCATTCTTCTTCTCGTTGATTTCCATGCTGTACGCTCCTTTTCCTCAGTTGGTTGTATGGGTCGCGTCCGCACCGGCGGGCGCCTGGTCTTTCATATTCTGCACCGATTCCCCGGCGGCCTGCCTCTCCTTGGCGGATCTCTCCTTACGGAAGGCCATGAGCCACCGCAGCGCCGGCCCGGCAAAGGCAAAGCCGATGGCCAGCAGATCGCCGATGCGGAAGCTCAGCCCCACCTCGCCGCTGATGCGCGTTTCCGCGGCGGTAAAATCCGTCTCCAGATGGACGCGGGGATCCGGCATGTTTGTCAGCTTCTCCAGCTCCGGCATCACCGTCCACATGACCGCGTTGGCCCAGCCGTAGGTTTCCGCCGTCTGCGCGGGATCATCGCCGCCGAAGCACACCGAAAGCCGCATGGGGTCGATGCGCAGACGCTTCCGGGTTTTCCGCAGCCCCCGCTTCAGGGACTCCCACAGTGCCGGCAGTGCGCTGCGGATATCGCCGGGCGTCAGATCCAGCTTTTTCCGTTTTTCCTCCGCCGGTTTTTCCTTGACCGGCTTCTCCTTTTTGGGCTTTTCCGGCTTCTTTTTCTCCGGCTTCGGCACCAGCTGTAACCGGACAGGCCCCGCCATAGCCGTAACGCACAGCGCGTCGCCGAAGCGGACGTGTACGCCCACGCGCAGCAGGAGCAGCAGGAGTATCAGTGCCAGCAGTATGCCCAGTATCCACAGCGCGGCCACGCCCGTCACCTCTTTTCCTTATTCCTCTCCCATCTCTGCCGGGAGGTTCCCGTCGTCGTCCAGCCGCATCTGGCCGTCGGCCTCCAGACCCGGCAGCTGGGGCAGATCCTCCAGCGAGTCCAGATGGAACGCCCGCAGGAACGCCTGCGTCGTCCGGTACAGCCGGGGCCGTCCCGGCACCTGCAGCCGCCCGCACTCCTCGATGAGATGGCGATCCAGCAGCAGCCCCACGGTGTAGGAGCTGTCCACGCCCCGTATCTGATCCACATAGGCCCGCGTGGTGGGCTGGTAGTAGGCGATGATGGTCAGCACCTCCAGCGCCGGCTGGCTCAGCTTGGCGGGCTTGCGTATCTCAAATGCCTTGCGTATCTGGTCGCCGTACTCCGGTGCGGAGCACAGCTGGTAGCTGTCCTCCATCCGCAGCAGACGGATGCCCCGCCGCTCGTAGCTGTAGTAGTCCTGCAGCCGCTGGAGCACCAGCTCCGCCGTAGGCTTGTCCAGATCCAGCGCCACGCAGATGCGGTCGATGCCCACCGGCTCGCCGGAGGCAAAGAGGATACCCTCCACCGCGGCCTCGATCTCCTTCATTTCCCGTGTATCCATGGTCTTCCCCTTACATCAGTTCTTCCGGCACGTCGCCCTCGCAGGTGATAGTGCAGTCGCTGGCGGAACCGGCCAGCCGGATGAGATTGTTCCGGCACAGCTCCAACACGGCCATAAATGTGGCTACCAGCTCGCTGCGGCTCCTGCTGCCCCGGAACAGCAGCAGAAAGCGGGTGATGCCGCTGCGCTTCAGTCGGTCGATGATCTCCCGTGCCTTTGTCTCCACCGGGTACGGCTCCCGCTTGACGATCTCGTCAAAGGCCTTCAGCGGCGGCGTCTCCTCCACCTGCCCCCGGCGGTCTGTGACCTCCTGCATGGCCAGGATCAGGTCTGCCGGCTCCTGCTCGTACTCGTAGATCTTGCCCCGCTCCATCGGCTCCGGCGGACGGGTCAGCACATTGCGGCCGAACTCCCCCATAGGCCCCAGCCGCTCGGTGATATAGCGCACCTTGGCGTAGGCGTCGCCCCGCTTCCGCTCCTCCAGCGACTGGATGAGGGCGTCCATCTCGCTCTGGGCCTCCTCGTCCTCCAGGCTCAGCAGCATGCGGGTCTTGATGTACATCAGGTGCGCGGCCATGGTGATGAACTCGCTGGCCACCTCCAGATCCATCTGCTTGCGTTTTTCCAGATAGTCCAGATACTGCTCCAGTATCAGGGCGATGGGGATGTCCTGTATTTCTATCTTGTTCTTGCTCAGCAGGAACAGGATCAGATCCAGCGGCCCCTCGAAATCCTCCAGCGGCTCGCTGGACTTGGTCTGCACCACCTTTTCCAGCTTGAAGATCGGATTGTCCAACGGCGTTTACTCCTCAAAAGCCGACAATGCGGCAGAATAGCTCGAATACCCAGCGGATGGCGGCGTCCAGCGCGTTGCTGCCGATGCCCACGGAGATGATGACCACCAGCAGCACCATGCCCAGCTGCTCATAGCGCATCAGCCAGTTATAGGCCCTGTCCGGCAGCAGCACCGCCGCTACCTTGGAGCCGTCCAGCGGCGGCACCGGCACCAGATTGAAAAGGCCCAGACCCACCGACAGGGACGCGGTGTTCACCAGAAACGAAAACAGCGTCTCCGGCAGTGTGCCTGTCATCAGCGCCCGGAGGTACACCAGCCGCGCCGCCAGCAGCAGCGCCAGCGCCAGCAGAAAGTTGGACACCGGCCCTGCCAGCGCCGTGATGGCCATGCCCTCCTTGGGCTTCTTGAAATAGTTGGGGTTCACCGGCACCGGCTTGGCCCAGCCGAAGCCCGCCACGATCATCATGAAAAAGCCGATCCAGTCGATGTGCCGCAGGGGGTTCAGGCTCAGGCGATGAGCCCGCTTGGCCGTGGGATCGCCCAGCGCATAGGCCGCCAGCCCGTGGCACGTCTCGTGGATGGTCAGGCACAGGAACACGGCGGCCAGCCGCAGCAGGATGCTCTCCAGCGAGCCGAAGTCCAGCGCGTCCCATAAATTCGTCAGATATTGCAAGGATGGTTCCTCCCGGTAAAACGCGGCGCGTATGCACAGAAAATACACCCCGCTGCGATAGTCCTCTGCATTATAGCAAATATTCCCGCAAAACACAAGAAAAAATCACCTGTACCCCCTGTGCATTGTCACCAAAATGACCCGGATGTAACCATTTTGTATCCAACTTACCACCGCTTTGTCTTTTTCCTGTAAGGATGCGTACCGGTTTCTCTGGTATGGTATAGACAAGAAGAAATAGTACATCATTTATCCGCTGTAAGAAAGGAGAACACAAAATATGGTAAACGTGAAGCTGATCGTCGGTCTGGTCGTTCTGTGTCTGGCTTCCGCTGTGGCGGCCTTCCTTCTGCCCAATGCCATTGGCATGCTGCTCTCCTTCGTGAGCATGGGCGCCGCTGCCGCCATCGCCGTTCTGGCCGTTGTGGCTTTCGTGCGGCTGCTCACACGGCGCCGTGCGTTCTGATACAGGCCCTCCCACCTGTGATCCGAACCCCAGATCCCTACCCCGGCAGGACAGGGAACGCAAAATGCGTTCCCTGTCCTTTTTCTGTTGAAAATGCCGGCGAAACCGGGTATACTGACCCTATAAAGAGAAACAAAGGAGTGCCGGTATGAAAGTACGTCTCAACGACGACACGGAGATTGTCCGTACCATCCGCGAGGGCCTGCGCCGCACCGGCGGCTACTGTCCCTGCCGTCTGGCCCGCACGGAGGAGAACCGCTGCATATGCAAAGAGTTCAAGGAGCAGATCGCAGACCCCGGCTTCGAGGGCTACTGCCACTGCCGCCTGTACTACAAGGAGAAGTGACCGTCTGACGGCGGAGAGGGCCGCGCCATCGGCGCGGCCCTCTATCCGTTACCTTTTTAGCATTTCCCGGATGACACCGATGACTGTCAGCACCACGCCGCCCAGCAGCATGAAGTCCGCCACGTTCCACACCAGACGTCCCAGCCTTTTCCCGGCGCGGGGCAGCTGCACATAGTCCGTTACGCTCCCCCGGCGCATCCGGTCGTACTGGTTGCTCAGCCCGCCGGTGAGCACCAGCAGAATACCCAGCCGCGCCGGACTCAGCCGCCGCTCCACATGGGGCAGCAGCAGGATGGCCGCCGCGATCCATACCAGCAGCGGCACCCACCGCAGGATGAACCGGTAACGGCTGCCCGCGCCCAAGAAGAATCCCGGATTCTCCAGATGGGTCAGCCGCAGTATTTTGCCGCTGAAGTGCAGCTTGTCCCGGTAGGCCAGCAGCTTCAGCACACGGTCGAGCACCAGCAGCGCCGCCGTGAGGACGATGGCGGTACGCATCCTCTCACCTCCTGCCCCGGCGGATGGTAAAGCCGAATACCAGTCCGCACAGGCCGCCCACGATGTGGGTGATCTGGGAGATGTTGTCCTGCTTGAAAAGGCCGTCCATGATCTCGCCGCCCAGATAGAAGATGACCACCAGGATCAGCGTGATGGGGATCTCCCCCCGGCGCATGGCGGTGAAGGAGGACAGCACGATCATCATGAACACCACGCCGCTGGCGCCCAGCAGCACCGAGCCGGGGAAGAACACGAAATGCACCAGTCCCGTCACCAGCGCGGTGACGGCGATCGTCCACACCATGGTGCCGCTGCCGTACTTCTCCTCCAGCCCCGGCCCCACCAGCAGGATCAGCAGCATATTGCCCATGTAGTGCTCGTAGTCCGCGTGGCCCAGCACATGCCCGAAGAACCGCACATACGTCAGCGGATCGGACAGAGAGGCGCGGTACACGGAGAAATACTGATATGTAGCAGCTCCGTCCGTCCATTTCCCCAGCAGCAGAGCCAGCAGGCTCAGCAGCGCGAATGCCAGGATCACCGGCGCGTTGAAGCGTATCACGATCTTTTTCAAACAGTTTCCCTCTTTTCAAACGCGATGGAAGCCATTATACTATACGGAGCGAAAAATGTAAACCAAAGGAGGCGCATAAATGTGAAAAAATGGCTCAAGACCCTTCTGTGCATCGTACTGGCGCTGGTGGTGCTGGCGGCGGGCTATGTGGCCTATGTGTTCATCGACTACCACCGCATCGGCGATATGCCCCTGACCCCCGTCAACACCGAAACGGCGATCCCCTCCCTTCGGACCGGCACGCCCTACACCGCCGTGTCCTATAACATCGGCTTCGGCGCCTACGAGGACGATTACGGCTTCTTCATGGACGGCGGCACCGAATCCCGTGCGTGGAGCGAGGAACGCCTGACTGCCAACCTCGCGGAGATCGGCGCTTTTCTGCAGGCGCAAGCGGCGGACTTCTATCTGGTGCAGGAGGTGGACATGGGCTCCACCCGTACCTATCAGGTGGACGAGCGTCCCTATATCACCGATGCCCTGCCCGGTCTGAGCAGCGTGTTCTGCCAGAACTACGACTCCCCCTACCTGCTGTATCCCCTGACCCGACCCCACGGCGCGTCCCGCTCCGGCCTGCTGACCCTGTCTGCCGCCGGTATCACATCGGCCGGCCGCGTGGGGCTGCCGGTGGAGAGCGGCTTCATGAAGCTGCTGGATCTGGATCGCTGCTATTCCGTCAGCCGCATCCCCGTGAACGGGGGTAAAGAGCTTATCCTTTACAATCTTCATCTCTCCGCTTATACCAGCGACGGCACCATCGCTACGGAGCAGCTGAAGCTGCTGCTGGCAGATATGCAGGCGGAGTACGATGCGGGCAACTGGTGCGTGGCCGGCGGCGACTTCAACAAGGATCTGCTGGGCGACTCCGCCGCGTGGTTCGGCGAGGCCGATCAGTCCTACTCCTGGGCGCAGCCCATTCCGGAGGGCACTTTTAACGGCGTGGATGTGACGCTGGTGACGCCGCTGGATGAGAGCGCCCCCGTCCCCAGCTGCCGCAACGCCGATGGGCCCTACCATCCGGGGCAGTACGTCCTGACGGTGGATGGCTTTCTGGTCACGCCCAACGTGACGGCGGCGCAGGCCACGGTGCTGGATACCGGCTTCGCCTATTCCGACCACAACCCGGTAGCCATGACGTTCACTCTGTCATGACCACTTACTGAAAAAGCGGGCTGTCCCTGTGGGACAGCCCGCTTTTTTCCTTCAATGTTCAATGCTCCGCCGGAATAAGATGCAGTTTAATGTGGGGCTACACCATGTAAACCAAGCTGTCAAGCGCTTTTCCGCTCAGATGACCCGGTAATCTCCGTGTACCGGCGGGATGTCGCCGCCGTACACCTTGAAGTAGTCCAGGATCAGCTCGGACATCTCCGTGCCGATCTCCCGCACCACCTTGCAGCCCACATAGCAGTCGTAGCCGCCCGTGCCGCTGGCCCGATAGCTATTGAGGCAGATGGTGAATACGTCGCTGTCCGCCACCGGCTTCCCCGCCACGGTCAGCGATGTGACCCGCTGCCCCACAGGTCGGGAAATGTCGTAGACGTAGGACGCCCCGGCGTAGTAGTCATAATTGTAGTGCTCCACCTTGGGCTCCAGAAAGCAGTCCGACACCCGCAGGGAGCCGTCGTCGTTCCGGGTGAAATATTCGGCGCTGCGCTCCATGGCCTGCCGCAGCACGGCGCCGGTGATCTCCAGCACTGACAGCGTATTGGTGTAGGGGTAGGCGATGAGCAGATCGCGCCGCCGCACCACCTGCGGCAGCCCTGCCACATCGTTGGCCAGACTGGATGCCGACAGCCGCGCGCCGCTGGCCCACAGCTGCACCGCATTGAACAGGTCGGACAGGCCGCTGCCCTCCGCTGCCATGCGCAGCGGCGTATCCGGCAGCAGCGGGTCGCGCAGGTGTCCCACCACCTCGTCCAGCCAGTTCTGCGCACCGTGCTCCATGCCGGCGAACTCCTCCAGCCAGTCCCGGCGGCACGCACCACCTGCGGGTACGGTTTTGCTTGTGAAGTGTTTCTCCTTGTCAGTGATTGCCGCATCAATACGCAGGAACTCCTGTCCCCTGTCGGTGGGCTGCACCACGAACGTGCCGCACACGGACTGGCCGCGGACGGTCATGTGCTGGTGTCCCGTCAGCAGCAGGTCGAAGTCCAGCTCCTGACACAGCCGGTACGCCACGTTTTCATGGGTGGTGGACAGCACCCGGCCCGTGGCCAGATCCCGCTCAAAGCCGCCGTGATAGATGCACAGCGTCACATCCACCTGCCCCCGCAGCTTCTCCAGCGCCGCCCGGGCGGCGGGGACGGGGTCACTGATGGTGACGCCGGACAGATGCTCCGGCTTCTCCCAGATATTCACATAGTCGGTGACGATTCCCACGATACCGATGCGCAGCCCGTTCTCCAGCGTATGGATGCGTGCGGGGAACCGGACGCCCGCGCCGTCCCACCGGACGTTCTCGCAGACGCAGCGGGCATGCAGCGCATCCAGATAGCTGTCCAGATACGCCATGCCGTAGTTGAAGTCGTGGTTGCCCAGCGTCACATAGTCGTAGCCGCAGCGGTTCATGATCTGGGCGAACCGCCCGGCATCTCCCAGCGTGTCGTGGCAGAACGCCCCCAGCGGCGAGCCCTGCAGCAGGTCGCCGCCGTCGATGACGAGGGTGTTGCCGTCCTTCTCAAAGCGGTTGGCGCATTTGAAAAGGCCGATGTCACGCTCCTCCCGGCTGCGGTAATCCGTGGGATAGATGTACCCGTGGAGGTCGGAGGTGAAATAGATGGTGAAATTTCTCTCCATAGCCTACCCCCGCGCCAGCTTGACCCGGATCCGGGCGGATATCCACTCGATGATGAGCACCAGCACGATCAGCCCCAGCAGGATAGCGCCCACCTCGTTCCAGCGGTAGGAGCTCATGGCGAAGATCAGCGGCGCACCGATACCGCCGGCGCCCACCAGACCCAGCACTGTGGCGTCACGCAGGTTCATGTCGAACCGGTAGATGATGGTGGAGGTAAAATCCGCCGTCAGCTGCGGCAGGATGCCGTACCGGATCTTCTGGAACGTGGTGCAGCCCGCAGCGTCCAGCGACTCCAGAATACGCTTGTCCAGATCCTCGATGCTCTCGATAAACATTTTGGACACCATGCCGATGGAACACAGCGACATGGTCAGCAGACCCGCAAAGGGCCCGGGGCCGGTGACGCGGATGAACATCAGGCCGTACACAAAGGCCGGGATGGTGCGGATGGCGGCGATGAGCACACGGCCGATGAGCGCCACCGGCTTGGGTACCAGATTACTGGCGCTGATGAACGACAGCGGCAGTGAGATCACCGCGCCCACGATGGTACCCAGAAACGCGATGCAGAACGTCTCCAGCAGCAGATAGGGCACGCCGTTGGTGCCCAGCGTGAACAGCAGCTTGCCGGAGGGATGGAAGATGCCGGAGATGATGTTGCCCGCCACCTCCATACCGTTGCTGGTGGGGTTGCTGACCCGCACCGCCGTGCCCGACCACGCCAGCAGGCAGGCCACGATAAACGCCGCCAGCAGCTGCCACAGCCATGTTTTCGGCGCGGCGCCGTAGGCTTTTAGAATTTTCTGATCCATAGCGGCCCCCTCCTTACGTCAAGCGCTTGCGCAGCCAATGGCTGATGCCCTCGATGACCATGACCGCCGCGAACAGGACGATCAGGATCATGCCCAGACTGTCGTACTCCCGCCAGCCGATCTTCTCGTTCATGATAAGGCCCAGACCGCCCGCGCCCACATAGCCAAGGATGGACGCATAGCGCACGTTGCCCTCCAGACAGAACAGGGACACGGACAGGTACGTCGGCAGCACCTGCGGGAACACGGCGGTGGCAAAGGCTTGCAGCCGCGTGGCGCCCAGCGCCTCCATGGCCTCGTAGGGCCCCATGTCCACCGTCTCAATGATCTCGAACAGCTGCTTGCCCACATAGGCAAAGGTGAACACCGCAATGGCGCAGGTACCCGCCATGGTGCCGAGGCCGAAGATATAGGTGGCGATCAGGGCGCAGACCAGCGTGGGCAGCGTCCGCACCAGGCTGAGGAACAGCCGCACGAGGAACACCACCACGCGGTTGGTGACGATGTTGCTGGCGGCGGCCACGGCAAAGGGTACGGCCAGCACCGCACCCACGAAGGAGCCGAGGAAGGACATCTTGATGGTGTCCCACAGGGGCTGCCAGATCTTGGACAGGTACCCGGTGTTGGGCGGGATCATGGCCTTGAGGATGTCGAAGAACTTGCTGCCCTTCTTCACCAGCACCGCGAAGTCGAAGCCGGTGATATGCACAGACAGCGCACCCAGCGCCAGCACGATCAGAATGACCAGCGGCGCACGGCTGCGCTTCTCCTCCACCACCGCACCGTTGGGCAGCGTATAGCGGCGGGGCTTGAACAGGCGGTCGTACAGGCTCATACGCTTGCCTCCGCCTGACCGTTGTCTCCATAAATGGCGTCCAGCACGGCCTGATCCACGTTGGCGGACGGCCCGTCGTAGACGATTTTGCCGGCCCGGATGCCGATGATGCGGTCAGCGTACTCGATGGCCAGCTCCACATGGTGAATGTTCAGCAGAATAGAGATGCCCATCTCCCTGTTGATGCGCACGAAGTCCTGCATCACCTGCTTGGCGGTGACGGGATCCAGCGCGGCCACCGGCTCATCAGCCAGAATGATCCGCGGGTCCTGCGTCAGAGTGCGGGCCAGCGCCACGCGCTGCTGCTGACCGCCGGACAGCTGATCGGCCCGCATGTAGGCCTTGTCCAGGATACCCACCTTATCCAGCGACTCCAGCGCCTTGATCTTGTCCTCCCTCCGGAAGGCCCCCAGCAGCACCCGCCAGAAGGGCATATCCGGCACGCAGGCGGACAGCACGTTCTTGATAACGGTGGTGCGCGTCACCAGATTGAAGGACTGGAACACCATGCCGATGCCCCGGCGGAACCGGCGCAGGCTCTTGCCCGACAGGGTGCTGACATCCGTGCCATTCACCGTCAGTGTGCCGGAGGTGATCTGGTGCATGCGGTTCACGGAGCGCAGCAGCGTGGACTTACCGGCGCCGGAGCGGCCGATGATGGCCACGAACTCGCCGTCCTGAATGGTCAGGTTCACGTCATCCAGACCCACCGTGCCGTTGGGATATACCTTGGATACATGGTCAAAAACGATCATACGGTCTCCTCTTTTCCTGAAATAGCAGACGGGGAGGGCTGCACAGCGGAAGGTCTTGGCTGTGCAGCCCTCCCCGCGTCTGGGAAAGTGCTTAGTTGGCGGCCGTCAGCTCCTGAATGAGCTTCTGCGCGGCGCGCTCGTTGTCGTAGTCGGAGGACTGCGCCACCTGATAGCCCTTGTGGCTGTAGATGGCGATGACTTCCTTACCGGCATCGGTGTTGCCGATATTGATGAACGCCTGCTGCAGCGCGGCGATCAGGTCGGCATCCATGATCTCGGAGTTCTTGCTGACAGAGATGGTGTCGTTGTAGATGGGAGCGGTGACGCCGATAACGTTGGTCTCCTCCCAGATGCTGCCTTCGCGACCGAACTCGGTATTCCAGCGCTCGGCATAGTCGCGGCGGGCGTCAGCGTAGGTCACCAGCACGTCCACCTGACCGGATGCCAGACGGGCAAAGGCGCTGGCGTAGGAGTCGGACTGCACGGCGCTCTTCAGATCGGAAATGCCCTTGCCGTAGTGATCCTGCAGCCACAGAGCGGGATAGATATAGCCGGCGGGAGAGGATGTGCCCATGATGCTCCAGTTGGCGCTGTCCAGATCCTCCCATGTCAGCTCCTCGCCGTTGTTGACCTTGGCGGCCAGCTCCTGTCCCTTGTCGGAGGGGCCGGCGATCATCAGAGCGCGGTAGGACACGGCCTGCTTGTCGGAAGCCTCGGTGGGCTGACCGTCGTTCCAGTCCTTGGCATTGTCGGAATCCTTGCTCAGGCCGTCGCGGGTGGCGGTCAGGATGACCTCTGCGCCGTCATCGTACAGCACATAGGTGCCGCCGGGGATCAGGCCCACATCGATGGTACCGGCCTCCAGGCCCTCGCCCACGGCCTCGTAGGTCGTGCCGACGGTGATCTCCACGTCGCCCACCTCGTAGCCCTGCTTGGCCAACTCGTCCTTCAGCATCTGCTTCAGAGGCTCGGTCACGGTGATGATCTCCTCGGGCTCGCGGGAGGGCACGAAGGCGACCTTCAGCGTCTCGATCTTCTTGGCGCTGTCGGTATCGCCGCCGGTGCCGTTGTCGCCGGTGTTGGCCTTGTCGCCGCAGCCTGCCAGCAGGCCCAGCGCCATGACCAGCGCCAGAAGAAGCGAAATGATCTTTTTCATCTTTTTTCCTCCATAATTCAATGGTGTTGTTCCTGTGCCCCGGCCTCTCCGGCCGGACGCACCTGCGGCACGGCACACGAAAGGCGTGCCATACCGTCACCCAGTATAGCACACCTTGTCCGGGAAAATTTTTCTGTTTTAGGAAAAAAGTAACATCTTGTCAGCGGCGTTCCCCGCCAAAGTAGAACGCCACCAGCTCCTCAAACGCCAGAATGACATGGCCGAAGAACGTGTTGGGCAGGCTCCCGGCCAGCGTCTGCTTGGAGCCGTCCACTACGAACACGATGTCCGACATCTGCGCCAGCGCGGAGTCGCCCCGCTTGGTGAACGTCACGATGCGGTGGCCGTTCTGCTTCGCGTGCCGCACGTCGTTGAGCACCGGCTCCGTCTCCCCGCTCTGGCTGACGGCGAACATCACCGGCGCCGGATCCTCCCCGCCCTCCAGATGGTGAGCGTCGCGGAACAGCATGTAGTCATAGAAATGCACATTGTTATACACCATGAACCCGCAGATGGACAGCCGCTGGGCGATGTAAGCCCCCACGATGTTGGAAAAGCCCTCGCCGGTGGTGAACAGCTTGGCCTGCCGTGACTGATCCATCAGGCGGCAGAATCGCACCGCCAGCTCCTCGGAGTAGTTGTCGATCATGCTCTTGAGGTTTTCCGTGCTGCGCTCCTCCCCGTGGGAGTCGAACTGGCGGCTCAGGTAGTAGTACAGCTCGCTGTACCCGTCAAAGCCCAGCCGCTTGCACATCTTCATGATGCTGGTGGTAGACAGGAAATTCTCCCCTGCGATCTGCTGGATACCCACCCGCTTTTCGCCCCGCTTGATGTGGCTCGTGATGCCGGTGATGACCTTTTTCTCATCCTCTGACAGCAGGTTTGTCAACAGAAAATAACCGTCTCCCATACAATGATCCTTTCCCGCGCCATTCTCGTCTCTTTCAGTGGGCACTGCCGGCGCTCCACACGCGGCAGCATGCCGCGTCGGCCCGCGCCGCCGCCCTTCTGCGTCATTATACCGCATATCCGCCGGATTTGCAAGAAACCCCGCGCCGGCCCGCGTTAGGCGAACACCGGCTCAGCAGGTCTGGTTGCAGAGCACCATCACCTTTTTGCAGTTTGGACAATACAAGCCCTCGTCAAGGTCATGCGCTTTTATGGACTCCCTGCTTCCGAAGAACATTCTGCAGATATGCTTCAGCTCCGTCTCTCCCGCCTTTCGCGGATAGAACGTAGGCCCGGCCCCGGTCTTGCAGACAATATCCCCTGTTATCATCTCGCCATTACTAATGGGGCATTGCATGATATTTCCTCTCTCCGGCTTCCGACTTCTTTGCTTCATCATACCATACCGCCACAGCAACTGCAACCGGTTTTCGATCAGGCAGCCATGCGTCAGGCAGCCATGCAGCGGGTCTGTGCGGACATCAAGGCCGCGCAAGCAGGGAATGGCCGACAAACTCGCAAGCTGTCTGAATAACATTTGAAAGACAGCGGCGTTCTTTCCCCGCCCAAAAGGGCAAAGCAAAACCCCGAAACCGTTGTTGTGTAACGGTTTCGGGGTGGCACGCCGTGAGGGATTCGAACCCCCGGCCTTCTGGTCCGTAGGTTGTCTCAAGGGCAAATCGGAGCCGTTTCGGCTCCGATTTGTGCTATTTGCCGCCGTTCGCCCGGCGGATCTTCCATTGTTTCCGCCCAGCCCTGCCTGCTCCGGTTCCGTTCTGGGTCAAAAGTGGGTCAGACACGGTGCGCCCGCACCCACGCCAACAGCGCCTCGTAGTCCATCGCACCGGAGGCGACAGCCAGACCGACCTCGACAACTTCATCGTTGGTGCAGTCCAGCCGAATACCGTTGACCTCCAGAAATGTCAGCATCACATACATACCGATGCGCTTATTGCCATCCACAAAGGCATGGTTGGAGATGAGCGCATAGCCCAGCCGAGCGCCCTTTCCCTCCTTGGTAGGGTAGAATTCCTGCCCGCCAAAGCCGGAAAAGACATTTTCCAACGTGGATTCCAGCAGAGCCCCATCCCTGACGCCGATGCACCTATTATACGCAGATTGTAGGTAAAAATCAACCTATTTTAAGGTGGGTTTTGCGTCCGGCCCAAATGGAATGGGGCGGCAGATGAACGCTTGCAAGGCATAGGCAGGGGAGATTGTGAAAGCGGAATTGATTTATGATTGAACGAGGAAGTCCGGACAGAAAACTGTTCGGACTTTTCTCATATAGTCCAAAGCTGCGGTAGAATTGTTCACAGGTTTTATTCTATAATTTGAATACAATAATTGTGCAACAAATCTGGAAAAACATAATCATCAATGTGTAAAATGTGATAGTCATGAGGAAAAAACGAGAATCACTGAAAGGATGTGGGGGGCATTGTGCGGGAAAAGGATTGAGCAATCAGTAGTCTTGTCCGTATTATTTGTTCTAATGTTTATTGCTGGATGTTTTTTTGTGAAAGCCAATCAAGAAAAGGAATTTGAGAAAAAGGATTATGGTGTGTTTTTAAATGCGGACGACTCATCTTTGGAACGATTTAAAATATATGAAACGATTGTAATTGACGCACAGTATTTTACAAAAAGGGATATTGAATTGCTCCATCAAAATGGAACAGTCGTATATACATATCTAAATATTGGGTCGATTGAAAACTTCAGGGAGTACTATACAACCTATGCGGAACTGGCAATCGGTGAGTATGAGCATTGGAAGGAAGAAGAATGGGTAGATGTAGCAAACCCAGACTGGCAGAAGTTTATAGGACAGCTTTCTCAGGAACTAAATGAAAAAGGTGTTGACGGATTCTTTATAGATAATTGTGATGTATATGATTACGCTCCGCACGAGAGTATTTTTGAAGGTCTTACAGCAATTCTACAAAACATGATGACGTTTGGAAAAGCGGTCATCATCAACGGTGGAGATACTTATGTGGCGGAATATAGGGAACGCTATGGGGATATTGATCATATTATGACAGGCGTAAATCAGGAATCCGTATGGAGCAGTATTGATTTTGATAGCGGAACTTTTCGTGAGCAAACGAGCGAGACGAGAGATTATTTCTGCAAATATTTGGAAACGTGCAAGGCGGATGGGGTGGAAGTGTATCTGTTGGAATATACAACTAATCAAAAACTGATTCAAAAAATAAAAGTATACTGCAAGGAGCAAGACTTCCATTTTTATATTTCCAGCTCCCTTGAACTTAGATAATGAGTGTTGAGAAATACGAAAAAGATGAGCAGATTACAAAAAATGTTCAGCCTATGAATAATGGCATAGAAGGTGAAATTTGATTAGACAAAGATTAGAGGCGGGAATTAACGCAAGGCAAATGATTTTGCGCCACTGTAGTCAATGGAAAGGGCTTCTTGGCCGTTCGAAAATCGCACCGCTGTAACCAAAGAAGAACGCCTCCGGCAGCGCAAGAATTGGGCCGCCATAGACAAAGATAAGATGGCGCGGTGCCGGGGGCAAATGATAACTTTCTGATAACAGTTCCGTTTTGGGATAGCTTTGTTCCCTTGATTACGGTATTGTTCGTTGGCAAAGGATGCTGATTTTATGCCAAAGCGACGAGCAAACGGCGAGGGCAATATCCGAAAGCGAAAGGACGGACGCTGGGAGGGCCGGTACACTGTCGGTCACGATCCGGAAACCGGAAAGGCCATCATCAAAAATGTCCTCGGCAAGATGCAAACGGAAGTAAAAGAAAAGCTGAAGAAAGCCATCGAGGAAAATGTCGGCATCGACTATGGGCGGGCCAAGAACTACACCGTGGGGAGTTGGCTTGAGATATGGATGGAAAACTACGCAAAAATCAAACTGCGCCCATCGACCTTCAAAACCTCGCAAGGCTTTCTGAAAAACCACATCAAGCCGCAGATCGGCAGCGTTCCACTGGCAGAATTGACTTCTCTGGACTTGCAGCGGTTCTACAAGCACCTGCTGGACGGCGGCCGGGTTGACCGCATCGAGGCCAAGAAAAAGCCGAAAGGGTTAGCACCGAAAACCGTGCGAAACATCCACCAAATGATCTGCTCGGCATACAACCTCGCCATCGAACAGTGTCTTGTCACGAAAAATCCAACGCAGGGCTGCGCCTTGCCGAAGGTGGAGCACAAGGAGATGAAAACGCTGACCGCCGACCAACTCAGCACCTTTTTCCGGGAGGCCAGGGACAGTGGCGTGTACGAGCTCTACTACCTCGACCTCGCTACCGGGCTACGGCGGGGCGAACTGCTGGGACTGAAATGAACGGACGTTGACCTCGACCGTGGTGTGCTGAAAATCCGACGGGCCATCTCGCGGCAAAACGGCAAAGTGGTCGAGGCACCACTGAAAACGAAAAACGCTTATCGCACCCTGCCGCTGTCGGCAGATGCGATAAGCATTCTGAAAATGCAAAAATGCAAAGTCGGAAACAGCGAATGGGTATTCCCGTCACCCACCGGAAGCCCCATGTCACCGGACAGCGTCCTGCATATGCTCCAGCGGGTGCTGAAACGGGCTGGACTGCCACGGATACGCTTTCATGACTTCCGACACACCTTCGCGACGATGGCCCTGCAGAACGGCGTGGACGTCAAGACCGTCAGCAGTATGCTCGGCCACTACTCGGCGGGCTTCACGCTGGACACCTACGCCCACGTCACAACGGACGCCCAACTCAAAGCCGCCCAGACGATGGGCAATATCCTCTCCCGTGCTGTCTGATGCTTTCCGCTATCTGCTCCCGTTGGGGTCAGCGTTTGGGTCAGAAAAAAGCAGCATCCGAAAATGGCAACTTATAAAAAGCAAAAACCCTAGAAATCAGATGATTTCGAGGATTTTTGGCAAAGGGCTATAATTTTGATAGAAAGCGGTGGCCGTGGGGTGCACCGCCGAAAATCGCGGGGTGCATCTCACCGGTCGGTGGGGTGCATTTTCTATTCTGTGATGCAAATTCAAAATGAATTGCAGTTTAGTAGCAGAATTATACCAATATTTAGGAAGGTGCCTGGGGATACAAGGCAGTGAGAAAATGTACAAATAATTTTAAAAAGTAAAAACTAAAATCATTTGTAAAAAATATTGACATCACAAAAGTTTGCTGTTATAGTAGTAATAGATTTAGAGTAATCGTTGGTTCAAGTGCATATGATACCTGTGCTTTATTTGGGAAACACAACGAATTTACGAAGGGAGCAGTAAGGTGATTGACTATCTTTGGGAAGCGCGTCAAGCTCTTATCGAGAACTTTCAAATCTCAATGAGAGCAATCCGCCTTCTGATGGGCTACAGTATAGTGGAGCTGGCAGAATATGTGGGTGTCACCCGCCAGACAATCAACAACCTAGAAACTGGTAAATCCAAGATGTCTGCCATGCAGTTTTTATCTCTTGCAGCTGTTGTGGACAACTACATCACAATAAACGGTGATATGTACCAAGCTATTGCAGCAATTCTGGATGGCAATGGAAAAAAAACGGCGAACCGCTATGACACCTCATTCAGCGGTTTCTCTTTACTCCGGCGGTGGTTTCTGCTTTTTGAAGGTACAGGAGCTGAGGTCATAGAAAACGATGGACGCTCACTGGATGCCGCCCAGATCCAGAAAATAGTGAGGGGCTATAAAATCTTCCTCGATGACACTGTACTCCTCTCGGAAAAGGCGGAGGAATTCCTTTGCTTTTGGGTGGACTATCTGATTGCGGAAAATGGAAAACTAATCATCCCCCTCCGAGCAATTGAGCGAATCCAAGAGCGGACGCAGGATACCACCTACTCACAGCAAGCAGTCAAGGCCTTGCGACTGCTCAACTGGATGCAGCAAAAAAACTTGATGCAGATTCGGGGAGAAGAAAGTGATGCCAACCTCCATGACACAATTCTCTCCGTGTTCTTGAAGTTCCGTGGAACACATCGTCTTTGCCTGATTACGCAGGAAGAAACATTTGCAGCTGAAGTTTTGCGGCTAAACAAGGCAAGTGACCGGGGCGGTTTCAACATTGCTGCCGGATATATTAACGGCGATGGAAAACTCGTTATGTACTCCGCTAGTAGCGAAAGTTTTTCCTTAAGTGAATCTGTGACCCCCGACACATGGTCAGAAATTGCCTCACATGAACCAGATGCGCTTTTGGAAACCGACCAAGGTAATTTGACATCTTGGGAATATCTGTAGAAGGAAAGGAAGCGAGAGATATGCCGAACTCCGAAGATAGATCTGCAGCTTTTCTGGAAGCAAGTGTAAAGGCCTTCAAAATTTTTATTGATACATGTAGCCTCTTATCTGAACAAGCAGATATATTTTGGTCGCACATTGTTCCTATACTCCAGCGCGAGGAAAAATCGATCATCGTCCCGTTCCGAGTTTATGAGGAGGTGAAGAAATTCGCAGAAAACCCTGTTCTTTGTGTGCAAAAAGGAAATCCCACCCTAAATCACCGTGCGAAAGCTGCGCTCAATAACATTGACAAACTGCGGAAGGCCGGTGTAGTTGCGATTTTTGGGGACAAGCACGACAACTTTGCAGACAACGTTTTCCAGACAGTATTTACCCAGTTTCGGTTGAAATACAATCTCATGCTAATTACGCAGGATTACAACCTCGCAAGTGATATCATCGCAATAGGAAAAAGTAAGTCTGTCAATACGACAAACCGTATTCTCGTTGAGCGGATTAACAAATACGGATATCTTAGCGTTTTCCGTTTTGACGAACAGCGATTCCCCACAAGTCAGCATCCCAACCCCCCGCACATTTCAGAGGAGCGACCTCGGATTCCAGACGATGAGTGCTTTGCCTTTGCAACTTCGGTTCGGAGCGTGAGTGGCAAGCTGACCATCTCCTCCATTCCCGGCGAAGGAGCCAATCTAACCGCTGAACGGAATGGAAAGCGAGAAACGGTCAGACTGGTTAAGGCAGGACCATCAGGCGGGGAAGGTACGATCTATACGACCAGCTTTCCCGGCATCGTTGCGAAGATCTACAAGCCAGAAAGACTTGACAAAGCGAAGTTCGAAAAGCTGAGTCTGATGATGACGAAATCCATCAACTGTGACGGCGTCTGTTTCCCTCTTGCGCTCTTGTACAACCAGCGAAACGAGTTCGTTGGTTATCTGATGAAACAGGCGTGTGGAAAGGAATTGCAACGCTGTGTGTTTATCCCTCAACTTTTAAAAAAGACCTTTCCAAACTGGACCAAGATTGACACGGTCACACTTTGTGTCACAATTTTGAAAAAACTGAAATACCTCCACGAGCGGAATATTATCTTGGGAGACATCAACCCAAATAACATTCTCGTTGTATCCCCAACGGAAGTGTACTTTGTTGACACCGACAGCTACCAGATTGAGGGTTTTCCCTGCCCTGTTGGTACCATTAACTATACCGCACCGGAAATTCAGCGCAAGGAGTACTCCTCATTTTTACGTACGCTGGGGAACGAGCGTTTCGCCGTTGCCACACTATTGTTCATGATTATGTTGCCTGGAAAGCCCCCCTACTCCCTCCAGGGTGGAGAAAACCAGATTGACAACATTATCAACGGCGACTTCGCCTATGCGTCAGGTAGTCGGAGTACCGGGAAGGCCCCAGAGGGAATGTGGCGCTTCTGTTGGAGCCATCTCCCGCGCTACCTAAAGGATGACTTTTATGAGACTTTCCGCAAGGGTGGCGAACACAGCACGGAGAATACCCGCTACAGCACCGGCGATTGGCTAAAGAAATTTGAGTATTATTTGGAGTTATTAACAAGCGGAAAGCTGGCTAAGCAGGATTCTATGTCGATGGACATTTTTCCCTCGCGGCTGAAAAAGAATCCAAAAGCCACTTACATTCGCTGCCGGATTTGCGGCAATGAGGTGGATGAGGATAGGGCGGAGCAGGGAATTTGCCAGGACTGTCTAAAGAAGGGGGATATCTATCATTGTGCCAGATGCGGGTGCGAGATGGTACATACCAATTATCAAAAGTACATCAAGCACTCTCCCAGATATGAGATATGTAAAGATTGTTTAAATAAAAGAAATATGGTTTACACAACGATCCGTTGCTCAGAGTGCGGCAGGAGCTTTGAAATCACCAACGGGGAAAAGGAGTTTTTTGACAAAAAGGGTTTCCAACTGCCAAAAAAGTGCAAGAATTGTCGTGGACAGAGAACCTATACCCAAACTTCTGGATATTCCTCTGGCAGGACCTCTGATTCTCATTCGAGTAGTTCTTCTTCATCCGGGGGGAGCGGAAATGGTTGGTGCTTTATCACTACAGCAGCCTGCGAATACTTTGGTAAACCGGATGACTGCTATGAACTCACGATGCTGCGCCAGTTTCGGGATGGTTGGCTTGCAGTACAGCCTGGCGGTGAGGCATTGATCAGGGAGTATTACCGAATCGCGCCATCTATTGTGGAGGCGTTGAATGCCTCCGAGCAACGAGATACCATTTACCAGGATATCTGGAATCACTATATTATGCCATGTGTCTGGCTGATTGAGCAAAACGCCTATGAACCCTGTCGCGAACTCTACGAGAAGATGGTCCAGGATATTAAACAAACTGTACTAAAGGAGTGTTGAACATGAATAACGACTTACTTCGCATGGAAGACCTTGTAAACAATCCGACTGCCCGAGTCCCTGTTTGCCTGTGTCTTGACGTGAGTGGCTCCATGGACGGAGAGCCGATTAGGGAACTGAATGATGGCGTCCGTATGTTCTATGATGCGATCCGGGAAGATGAAACCGCATTGTATGCCGCTGAGGTCTGCATCATCACATTTGGCCGTAATGGTGCCAAATGTATTACTGACTTTGCCAGTATAGAACTCCAGCCGGATGCCCCTGTGTTGAATGCCGGTGGCATGACGCCCATGGGAGAGGCTGTCAATCTGGGACTTGATCTGCTTGAGAAGCGAAAGAACGAATACAAGAGCAAGGGCGTGGACTATTATCAGCCTTGGCTGGTTCTGATGACCGATGGTGTACCCAACGGCAATCCCGGCGAACTCTCCCGTGCAATCAGCAGGACGGTGGAAATGGCCAATAACAGGAAGCTGTCTATTTTCCCAATTGGAATTGGCGAGGATGCCGATATGGATGTACTGGCACGGTTTTCACCGAAGCGCGGCCCGTTGAAGTTGCAGGGACTGAAGTTTCGCCAATTCTTCGAGTGGCTCAGTCAGAGCGTTTCTAGAACATCCCAGTCCATTCCTGGAGAAAGCGTCCCGCTGGATGTGGATGGTATCCAGGGATGGGCTGAACTATGAATCGTATTGGTAGAGACCTTCACGGTAGGATATCCGGAGATTATCTGAATTTTGAGGATGCGGAATTCAGCGGCAGAAAGCTCAAGCTGGACTGCATTATATATAGAGGAGTGGCCACAAAATGAACGATTTACTCAGATTACAAGATCTTGTCAACAATCCGACTGCACGTGTCCCCGTGTGTCTCTGCCTTGACACCAGCGGCTCCATGGGGAGAGTCGTTGGTGGAGACATACAGGAAACCGGAGAGCAGGTTTTCAAGGACGGTCAGATGTGGAATGTTGTGACAGGGGGAGTCTCGGCGATTGATGAACTGACTGAGGGCGTAAAGGCATTTTATGAGGAGTTGCGCAACGATGAGGTAGCACAGTATTCTGCAGAGGTTTGCATCGTAACTTTTGGCGGCTCCTCTCCTCAACTCATTATGGATTTTGCCAACATTGACCGACAGCCGGAGTTGCCGCAGTTAGTCGCTGACGGAGATACCCCAATGGGTGAGGCCGTTAATCTAGCGCTGGACTGTCTTGAAGGACGGAAACGGGAGTACCAAGAGAAAGGTGTGGATTACTACCAGCCATGGCTTGTTCTGATGACTGATGGTGCTCCGGAGGGGTCAAATCCAGCTGAACTTGACCGTGCAATTCAAAGGACAGTCGATATGGTCAACTCTAAAAAACTGACTATTTTCCCAATTGGCATCGGAGATGAGGCGGACATGGATACTCTGGCCCGTTTCTCTCCGCAGAGAACACCGTTGCGTCTAAAAGGAATGCGCTTCAGAGAGTTTTTTCAGTGGCTCAGCCAGAGCGTTTCCCGCACATCGATGTCCATGCCGGGAGAAAAAATTAAGCTGGATACCGAAGGGATTAAGGGTTGGGGCGAACTTTAACACCATACCCCCCGAATGGTCATTAGGATCCATTCGGGGGGTGGCTAGGAGTTATTAGGAGATGTCATATCATGTGGAAGTCAGTATGTTGTGAGATTCAGGGAACCGGGCATAAAAAAAGTTGCATTCCTTGTCAGGATAAATCATTTGAACTGGCAAAAAATGGTGTTTATGTCATTGCTCTAGCGGATGGTGCGGGGTCTGCAAGCCTGTCACATTATGGTGCAGAGCGGGTGGTTCGAGACGCATCTGAATACATCGCAGAGCATTTTCAGGAATGTTTCAATTGCGATGACGGACGCAAGGTCAAGCAGAATCTCCTGAAAATGCTCCAAAAAAGCCTGTCAGAGGAAGCGCAAGCACACGAATGCAGCATCCGAGATTTATCCTCGACGTTATTGTTGGCTGCAGTTAATGAGAATAATTTCATCTTGGCACACATAGGAGATGGCGTTATCGGCTACTTGGACGGAGACAAATTGAAAGTTGCTTCTATGCCGGATAATGGGGAGTTTTCCAATGTAACCACATTTGTCACTTCAGGCGAAGCACTCACATCTATGCGTCTGTTTAAGGGTGAACTCAAGAATAAGGATGCCTTCGTACTGATGTCCGATGGGACAGAGCAAAGCTTCTATCACAAGCCTAGTAAAACACTGGCTCACGTCATAGTAAAGCTGATGCATCGAACCTGTTTGATTGGTAGCGAGACAATGAAAGCGCAATTGGAAGACGCTTTTACGTCAGTGATTTCAAAAAACACGCAAGACGATTGTAGTATAGCGATTATGGCACGGCCTTCTGCAACGCTCTGTCCAATCGATGGGCTTGATTTCAAAGAACGACAGGAGTTGTATGGAATCGCTGAACCAGAACGCTGCGCACATAGACGTGTGAATCGTTGTGATGCAATACTTGTAATCACTGAAGCCCCGTGCTCCCTCAAGCAGATTGCGAGAAGAATCCACCTCAAGCCCAAGTACACCCGGAAGCATGTTGACAAGCTTATCTCATTGGGGGTGCTTATAAAAAGAGGGAATCTATATCAAAAGGTGTGAATGATGAGGCCCTAATCGCCCCGTGGCTTTCTCTATCGAAAAGTCCCTAGCCAATCATGCCGTTTCCTGCGAACAGTTCGGTCAGCTGCTTGAAGGAGCGGGTGCCGTGGTCTCCGATGTTGTAGTAGCTGTAGTCGCCAAAGGCGATGGCGTTCTCCGGCACATACCCGGAAGTGTGGACGCTGTAGCCCAGAATACGGTCAGGTTCGCCTACCTAGTAGGAAGGCTGCCAGATGTAAGCGCCGTTGTTGTCCTTGAACTTCCGAATCTGAGCCACAGTCTTGTCGTTCATAATGAAAGAAGCGTTTTTGCGATAGGGACGCTTCAAATCAGAGATAAGGTCCAGCACATCGTCTGCCTTCAGTGCGGCGGTAAGCGTACCAGCCACATGACCGCCGCCTACATCAGCGAACAGACCCAGGGGCTGACCCACACCAGTGCCGTTGAGGAAGGCGTCCTCCTCGGCATTGGCCAAAGCCTTGCCGAACTGCTCGATGATGTAACTCTCCAGATTGAAGGCACTGTCATAGAGCAGTTCCTCAGTCACCTTAATGGCGACGTGCAGCTTGTGGGCATCCAGCAGAATCTGGGCGAAGGTGGCATCGGAGAACTGGAGCGCACCGCCTTCCTCGATCCATGCGGCGGCAGGCTTGGTGGCTGCGATGTTAATCTTGTGTTCACCGGAAGTGGTAATCACATTGCCCAGGCGGCGCATGATGTTTTCCTCGGACAGAGTCTGAATCAGACGGCGGTCATACTCCTCGGGCACCAGATAGCCGCCGTCCGCATCGACACCCTCCTGCAGGACATTGCTGACCTGGCGGAAGTTGGTGCGCAGAGCGGTCAGCATACCATTGCGGTATTCATCGGACGCACGACCGGTCTTTGCCTCCGGCTGATTCCCGGCGGTGGGCTTGGAAGTGAGCGGGGTGTTCACAGGCTTGTTCAGTTCGGCTTCCAGAGCCTCCTGGCGCTCCAGGCGGGCGATTTCTTTGCCCAGATCGGTGATTTCGTTTTCCATGCGAGTGTAGGTGGCATCGTCTTCGGCGGACAGGATGCCCTTGTCATTGCGGTGGGAATCCAGGAAGCTCTTTGCGGCCTCCCATGCCTTGGCGCGCTTTTCGCGCAGTTCAAGAATAGTCATTTTGAAATCCTCCTTAGTGTTTCAAAAGATTGAGCCGATCCATGAGCGAATCAATGGATCGGCCTTCAGCACAGCGGTCTCGGGCTTGCCCTTGACCGCCATTTTGTTGAGCAGAGCATTGGTGACCGCTCTTCGAGAAAATGCGTAGGCCTCGACTTCAGGAGCGGCCTTCTTGGCGTCTGTCAGCACATCATCGGCAAAGCCGAGTTCGATGGCCTTGTTGGCGTTCATCCAGGTCTCTGCGTCCATCAGATGGGACAGCTTCGCTCTGGACAGGCTCGTCTTGATTTTGTAGGCGTTGATAATGCTTCCCTTCACCTCGGAGAGCATGTCGATGGCTTTCTGCATATCTTCATGGTCACCGAAAGCCACGGTGGCGGGATTGTGGATCATCATAAGGGCGGAAGGCGCCATGAGCACCTTTGTGCCCGCCATAGCAATAACAGATGCGGCGGAGGCCGCAATGCCATCAATTTTGACAGTCACATTGCCCTTGTAATCCATGAGCATGGAATAAATCTGACTGGCAGCAACACAGTCGCCACCGGGAAAATTGATCCAAATAATGATGTCACCGCTGCCCGCAAACAGTTCATCTCGGAACATTTGCGGAGTTACATCATTGTCATACCAACTCTCCTCGGCAATTGTGCCGTTAAGTTCCAGCACCCGTTCGGCGCCGTAATCTGCGTCCGTCTGATTTTTCCACACCCAGAACTTCTTGTTCTTCATCTACGGTTTCGTCCTCCTTTCCAGCATCAGTAGGTGTATCTGCAAAAGCGCCCGCATCTTTCAGTGGAAGCATATTGCCTTGGTCATTGTGGCGATATACATGGAGCGGGAGACCAGCCACTGCCTCGGCAAGGATGCGGACGCGGGAGTAGACGGCGGTCATCTGCATGGCAGAGCGCTCTGTGACTGCCTTACCAGAAGAAGTGCCGCCCATAAAGAAGGTGTATCCACCGCCTACGATTCTATTTGAGGGCTTGTCTCTAGAACGAAACAGCCCAGAAAAGATTCCCATAATCATCATCTCCTTAAATTTTCAAAAGACCTACATTTTTTTGTATATCTACTATTGACACAGTTGTTAGACTGTGACATTATAAGACCATCAAATATATGTAGGTTATGGAGGTACTAACATGAACACTCAAACTATCATCGACGCAATCTATCAGGACTTTACTAAGACCTATCGTGGCGCAGCAACTTTTGTCAACTCCGGAGAACTCTGGGACTTTTGCATTAAGACCATCAAAAATCCAACCCTGATGAGCAACATCGCATTTGCCAACGACCTTGAAATCCCGCCCGTCAAGTCTCTTCTCCTTATCTACAAGCGAAAGGTAAACCCTGTGGTGGGTTTCAAGTTTGACGCAAATGAGAGCCGCGCTATGGGCGCATTGATGGGCTTTGTTTTCAAGTTCGTCCTTGGCTATTCCAGCCAGAAGGAACGATGCAAGGTTGATGAATTCGGCATTAAGACGGCGACCCGTTTTACGGATGGCCCCGTTGTTGAGTTCACAGCCGATACTGAATAAGAGTGGATGCACCCGCTTCAGCGGGTGCATTTTTCATATAAACAGAATACCCCGGTCATCGTAGACCGAAGCACTGGTGTCATTGCCGCAGCGTATTGCACGGTCGAGCGCCATGATTGTGGCGACTGCACCGTCAATCTTCTCTGTGGATTTTTCTTTATCGGGCTTGATGTTGCCCGCAGGATCACCGCGAATGAAGATGTTGTCCATCATCCACCGCAGCACGGGGTGACCGCCATGTGCCACACGCTCCTCCAGCACGAGCTTCATCAGTTCCTTGGTCGGAGGGGACATGTCCTTGAATCCCTGACCGAAGGGAACGACTGTGAAGCCCATGCCTTCGAGATTCTGCACCATCTGCACAGCGCCTCAGCGGTCAAAGGCAATCTCCCGGATATTGAAGCGTTCGCCCAGCCGCTCGATGAACTTCTCGATGTAGCCGTAATGGACGACATTGCCCTCTGTAGTCTGGAGAAATCCCTGGCGCTCCCAGACATCGTACGAGCATCACCAGAGCCCTTGGTCATGACATCAAACAGCTTCCTGTTCGGCTGTGTGTGCAGCTCATCGAATACAACGCCGTGGATGTTGAAGCCGTGTTTGGAATAGGCCTCTGCCGACAGCACCTGGTAGAAGCTGTTGGTAGGGGTATAGATGATGCGCTTGGTAGCCGTCAGAATCTTTACTCTAATAAGCTGGGCGTATCAAGGCAAGCCATTTTCCGTTGGGAAATGGTAACAGCTATGCCAGATGCAACAAACATTCTTCAACTCAGTAGGCTGTTTCAGGTTACAACAGACTACTTGCTAAATGATGAATACCAAAGCGACAATGACCTGCCGAAAGTTAAGGAAGTCAAAACGGACGGCATCCACCAGATCATGATTTTTTTGATCACTCTTGAAGTGATGGTGTTGATAATTCAATTCATGTCTGTTGTTATCCTGCAAAACATTTTCTTTGGTGTCTTGAGTTTAATTCCTTTTATTGCTATGGTTGGAGGCTTTAAATACGCATATCAAAAAAGGCAAATGAGCAGAATGAGAGAACAATACAATTCCGCAAGCGGTTTTATAAAGTCTCTGCATGGTTAGGCGCATATTTCCCGATTAGACTGTTGGCAATGGCGTTAGTACATTTTTATCCTCGCCCTATCAATTCGCTTGCCTTGGAATGTGTCATAGCCGTCCTCTATCTAATGACTGCTACCCTCATAACATTAGAGATTGAAAAACGCCATCTTTCAAAGAACTGATTTTAGAACAT